>NZ_JBODRZ010000003.1:2596330-3245413 GCF_050632895.1 Leifsonia sp. L25
CGCCGACGTGAGCTGCTTGGCGAGGCGCTTGGCCTGGTGCTTGGTGCGCATGAACAGGATGCGGCGGCCGCGCCCGGAGGCGAGCGCGTGGATGAGGTCCTTCTTGGCGTCCTGATCGGCGACCTCGAAGACGTGGTGGGTCATGGCCTCCACGTGGCTGGTCGCCTCGTCCACCGAGTGCAGCACCTCGTTGGTGAGGAACTTCTTCACCAGCTTGTCGACGCCGTTGTCCAGGGTCGCCGAGAAGAGCAGGCGCTGGCCGCGGGCGGGGGTCGCGTTGAGGATGCGCGTGACGGTGGGCAGGAAGCCGAGGTCAGCCATGTGGTCGGCCTCGTCCAGCACGGTGATCTGCACCTGGTCGAGGTGGACGATGCCCTGCTTCATCAGGTCTTCGAGGCGACCGGGGCAGGCGACGATGATGTCGACGCCGGCCTGCAGAGCGGTCACCTGCCGGCTCTGCGACACCCCGCCGAAGATCGTGGTCGTGGTCAGCCCGAGCGCGCCCGCGAGCGGCTTGAGGGTGGCGTCGATCTGGGTGGCGAGCTCACGGGTCGGCGCGAGCACGAGGCCGCGGGGCCGGCGGTTTCCGCGGGCGGGACGGCCGCCGGCCGACGCGGGCGTCGACGCCGCGAGGCGCGCGGCCATCGGCAGCGCGAACGCGATCGTCTTGCCCGAGCCGGTCTTGCCGCGCCCGAGCACGTCGCGTCCGGCGAGCGTGTCGGGCAGGGTGTCGGCCTGGATGGGGAACGGCTCCGTCTTGCCGTCGGCCGCGAGGACGGCGACGAGGGGAGCGGGCACGCCGAAGTCGGCGAAAGTCTGGTTGGTCACTGGTGCCTTTCTGGCAGGTTTCGCCCATGAGGGCGGGTCCGGCGGCGTCGCGGAAGGGCGACGTCTTCGCCGGAAAGAAGAGGGATGGTGCGCGGCGGGGGCCCCGCCCGGCGCTCGCGCACACCGGCGATGCCGGCAGGCCAGTCGTGCTGGTCCGTCTAGTCTACCGGGTGCGCGCCGGATGATTGCTGGGAGCGGATTCATAGCCGGAGGTCGTAGACTTTCGGCCCGTAATCCCGGAAGGTGGTTCGCGCGTGCAGGAATCCGAGCTCGATCGTGAGCGCACCGTGGTCTCCGGCCTGTACGAGCGTCTCGACACGCTCCGGGCGGAGACGGAGGAGCGGCTGACGCGGGTGCGCCGCGAGAGCGTGGGGAGCAACCACCAGGCGCGCAGCGAACGGGACGCCTTCGCCCGCCTCTACGAGGACCAGCTCGTGCAGCTCCGCGACGTGGACGCCCGGCTCGTCTTCGGCAGGCTCCTGCTGGAGGAGCCGGTCGACGGCACCGACCACCGCTACATCGGCCGCGTGGGCCTGCGCGACGACGACCAGCGCTCGCTGCTCGTGGACTGGCGCGCGCAGCAGGCGAGCGCCTTCTACCAGGCCACCGCGACCGAGCGGATGGGCGTGCGCGCCCGCCGCCATCTCACCATGAACGGCCGCCAGGTGGTCCGGATCGACGACGAGGTCTTCGACGAGGCGCTGCTCGACGGCGACGCGTCCGGCGAGCATGTGCAGGGCGAGGGCGCGCTGCTGGCCGCCCTGACCGCGCAGCGCACCGGCCGCATGCACGACATCGTCGCGACCATCCAGGCCGAGCAGGATCGCATCATCCGCTCCGACCTCCGTGGCGCGCTCGTCGTGCAGGGCGGTCCCGGCACAGGGAAGACCGCGGTCGCGCTGCACCGCGCCGCCTACCTGCTGTACGCGAACCGGCAGCGGCTCAGCGCCTCCGGCGTGCTCGTCGTCGGCCCGTCCCCCGCGTTCCTGCGCTACATCGAGGCTGTCCTCCCGTCGCTCGGCGAGACCGGCGTCGTCATGCAGACGCTGGGCGAGCTGTTCCCCGGCGTGGACACCACGGCCGAGGACGAGCCGGAGGCCGCGCGCCTGAAGGGCTCCATCCAGATGGCGCGGCTGCTCTCCCGCGCCGTGAAATCCCGGCAGAAGGCGCCGGCCGAGCCGCAGACGATCGTGGTCGACAACGAGCGTCTCGTCGTCCATCCCGACCTCGTGCAGCGCGCGCTCGGGAAGGCGCAGCGCACCGGCAAGCCGCACAACGTCGCCCGGGTCACGTTCGTGAAGCAGGCGCTCGGCGAGCTCACCGACCAGCTCGCGGCCCAGCTCAGGGCCGGCGGTTCCACGATCGACGAGGCGGACCTCCGGGTGCTGCGCGAGGACCTGCGCACGTCGTACGACGTCCGGGTGCTGCTGAACACCGCGTGGCTGCCGCTCACCCCGCAGAAGCTGCTGCAGGACCTGTACGCGCGTCCCGCGTGGCTGGCCGAGTTGACGCCACGGTGGACGCCTGCGCAGCGGGAGGCGCTGCTGCGCGACCGGAACGCGCCGTTCACGGTCTCCGACGTGCCGCTCCTGGACGAGGCCGCCGAACTGCTCGGCGACTTCCCCGGCCGCGCCGACCAGGCCTCCCGCGAGCGCGACCGGCAGCGCAAGCGCGACCTCGAGAACGCGCGCGCGGCGATCCGCAACATGGGTGTGCAGGGACTGGTCAGCGCCGAGCAGCTCGCGGACGGCTTCGCCGAGCAGGAGGACCGCGGCACGACCGCCGAGCGCGCGCTCGCCGACCGGTCGTGGACCTACGGGCACGTCGTGGTGGACGAAGCGCAGGAGCTGTCCGCGATGCAGTGGCGCGTGCTGGTGCGCCGCTGCCCGATGAAGTCGTTCACGATCGTCGGGGACATCGCCCAGGTGGCGTCGGCCGCGGGCGCGACGAGCTGGGACGATGCGCTGAGCCCGGTGTTCAAGGACGCCTGGCGCCTGGAGGAGCTGACGGTCAACTACCGCACGCCCGCCCAGATCACCCGCGAGGCCGAGCGGATCGCGGCGGCGGCGGGGCTGCCGATCACGCCGACGCGCGCGGTGCGGGAAGGCGACTGGCCGATCCGTCGGGTGGCGGCGGAGGAGTCCGGTCTCCCCGCCGCGGTCGCCGAGGCGGTGGCGCACGACCGGTCCGTGGACGCCGAGGGGACGCTCGCCGTCATCGCGACGGCCGCCGAGGTGGAGGCTGTCGCGGCGGCGGTCCGCTCGCGGTTCGGCGATGCGGCAGCGCGGGGAGCCGCCGGGCTCACGCGGCCGATCTCGGTGCTGACGGGCTACGAGGCGAAGGGCCTTGAGTTCGACGCGGTGGTCCTGGCCGACCCGGCGGCGCTCGCCGCGGAGTCGGTCCGCGGGGCGGCATCGCTCTATGTGGCGATGACGCGGCCGACGCAGCGGTTGACGCTGGTGGAGGCCTGACCCCTCACTCGCCGCCGTACCGCTCGCCGACCGGCACCTCCGCGCTGAGCGTGTTGCCCGCCTGCGCGAGCGGGCACGCCCACGCCGGGTCGTACGCGCAGGACGGGTTGTAGGCGAAGTTGAAGTCGAGGACGATCGTGCTCTCGTAGTCGTCGGCTGTCATCCCGAGGTCGGAGCCCTTGATCGTGTCGATCAGGTAGCGGCCGCCGCCGTAGGTGCCGCCGCGGCGGCCGGCGAGGGCGTCCTTCACCGGGACGAACAGGCCGCCGCCGTAGGAGGACAGCCGCCAGACGTCGAGCGATCCCGCCAGCGGGACGCGCACTGTGCCGAGCAGTTCGAACGGGACGACGCCGTCCGTGCCGGTCTCCACGTCCATCCGCGTCGCCTTCTCGGCGGGGTGGATCGGCAGCTCGAAACGCCAGTCCGGGTCGTACGGCGACACCGGCAGCCCGGTGAAGCGATCCCGGTCCTCGTCCATCAGCGGGGTAGCCGGGTGCGACGAGAACAGGTCGTTGCGGCACGAGATCCAGTGCGCGTGGGCCGCCGCCGGGTCGGAGGCGGCGATCCGGCGCACGGACGCGTACAGGGCGAACACGCTGCGGCGCCAGTCCGCGGTCTGCACGGCGGTGGCGACGCGCCCGCGTCCGGCCGCGACCTCGGGGAGGGCTCGGGGGTGATGGTGCTCATGCTGCTGCCTCCGTCGTGGCTGAAACCGGTTCGGGCGTGGGGGGATCGTATGCCCAGGTGGGGGCGAGGCGCCGCAGGCGCAGCCCGCGCCACTGCCAGAACGCCCACAGTCCGTACCAGGCGAGCGGGGTCACGACGCCGGCGCGCACCACCAGGCGGTCGCGGTACAGCGTGCGGAGCCGGCCGTCCGGCCCGGGCCCCGCAGGGTCGGGGGCGATGGCCATCCGGTGGTCGAGGTGCGGGATCGCGGACAGCACGCCCCCGACCCCGCCGCCGCTGTCGCGCAGGATGCGCGTGGCGCGCTCGCGCGGGTCGGTCGAGCGGAGCGTGTCGAGACGGATCGCCTGCGTTCCGACGGTGACGGCGCCGAGGGCGCGGACGCTCACCCGGTGCTCCGCCGTGTCCCACACGGTCGGGAAGCCCGCGGGCTCGTCCGACCGGAAGTCCACCCACGGCAGCGCCACCTCGCGGAAGGCCGTGGGGCTCTGCAGGGCACGCCAGGCCGCATCAGGGTCGCAGTCCAGGATCAGCTTGAGGAGGACTCTCACGCACCCCAGTGTCACGCATCCTCCGCGTCAGTGTCACCCATCCTCCGTGTCGGGCCACACATTGTCGGAGCGCTCCCGGACGTCCGTCCCCGTCCGTCACCCCGCCGCGGCTTCGTCCGCCCGCGCCAGCAGCAGCGCGCGCTCGCGTTCGTTGCCGGTCATCGCGGCCGCGCGCAGGAACTCCGCCTGCGCCTCCGCGGTCCGGCCCAGCTTCAGCAGGAAGTCGGCCCGGACCGAGGGCAGCAGGTGGTACGACGCCAACTCGCCGGAGAGCACGAGCCGGTCCACCACGTCGAGACCGGCCTCCGGGCCGTACGCCATCGACAGGGCGACCGCCCGGTTCAGCTCCACGACCGCCGACGGGTGGAGGGCGGCGAGCGCGCCGTAGAGCGCGACGATCTCCTCCCAGTCGGTGTCCTCCGGCGCGGCGGCGGTCGCGTGGCAGGCGGCGATCGCGGCCTGCAGCGCGTAGGGGCCGCGGCCGCGGAAGCCGACCAGCCGGTCGGCGCGGGCCAGGGCGGCGACCCCGCGGCCGATCAGGATGCGGTCCCAGCGGGTGCGGTCCTGGTCCTGCAGCAGGATCGGCTCGCCATCGGCGGTGGCGCGCGCCGGGAGGCGGGAGGCCTGGAACTCCATCAGCGCCACCAGGCCGTGCACCTCCGGCTCGCGCGGGGTGAGCTCGGCGAGCACGCGGCCGAGGCGGAGGGCCTCCTGGCAGAGGTCGGGGCGCATCCAGTCGTCGCCCGCGGTGGCGGAGTAGCCCTCGTTGAAGATCAGGTAGACGACCTCCAGCACCGACGCCAGCCGCTCGGGGTACTCGACGCGGTCGGGCACCTCGAACGGGACGTGAGCGGAGGTCAGCGTCCGCTTGGCGCGCACGATGCGCTGCGCGATGGTCGGGACGGGGACGAGGAAGGCGCGCGCGATCTCCTCGGTGGTGAGGCCGCCGAGCAGTTTGAGCGTCAGGGCGACCCGCGCCGACGGGGCGAGCACGGGGTGGCAGGCGACGAACACGAGGCGCAGCAGGTCGTCCTGGATCTCCTCCTCCACGACCGCGGCCGGGTCGTCGTCCTCCCGCTGCTCCAGGTCGCGGGCGAGCGCCGCGTAGCGCTCGTCGAGTCGTTCGCGGCGGCGCCAGCCGTCGATCGCGCGGCGCTTGGCGACGGTGGTCAGCCAGGCGCCCGGGTTGCGCGGGATGCCGGCCTCCGGCCACTGCTCGAGCGCGGCCACCAGCGCGTCCTGCGCGAGTTCCTCGGCGAGCCCCACGTCGCCCGTCCAGCGCGCGAGGGCGGCGACGAGCTTGCCGGACTCGATGCGCCACACGGCCTCCACGGCGTCCACGGCCGCCCGGTCGGTGGTCGTGCGCTCCCGTTCCACCACGACCGCTCCTCCCGCGCTCACGTCTCGGCCGCCCCGGTCAGGATGCGGCGCACCTCGACTCTGCCACGACCGAGCGGGAGCCGTCGCGCCCATTCGACGGCTTCGGCGCGATCGGAGGTCTGCACGATCCACACGGCGGCCGGCCGGACGGAGGAGAACGGCTGCAGGCCCGCGTTCGTGCGCGGGCCGCCGAAGGTCAGTTCGACGTGCGTGCCGTCGTCGTCCGCGAGGACCTCGCCCACCAGGAGCACCCCGGCGCGGATCAGCTCGACCGTGTAGCGCTGGATCGACTCCGCGGGGGCGGGGCCGTCCGTGCTGAGCAGGAGGAGGTAGCGCATCCGTCGTCCTTCCGTAGCGGGCACTCGTGAAGACGTCGAGCGGGGGGCCCGGGATTCGACACCGCAGCCCGTCGCGGCCCGCGATGTCCGACGTGTGCGCTACAACGGGAGCATGGCGATCCGGTACTGGCTGGGCGTGGTGCACCACGATCACGTGCTCCGCGGCGTGGCCGGCGGCTTCGCGCAGGTGAACCACGGTGCCCGCGCGCCCCTGGAGCGGATGGGACCCTCCGACGGGTTCGTGTTCTACTCGCCGCGCGAGTCCTTCGACGGCGAGCCGCTCAAGCAGTTCACGGCGGTCGGGAGGCTGGCCGACGCCGACGTCTTCCAGGCCACGCAGGGGCAGCAGATGCGCGGCGCCGGCGGCGACTTCCTGCCGTGGCGGCGCCGGGTCGACTGGGACCACGACGCCGTCGCGACGCCGATCCGGCCGCTGCTGGCCTCCCTCGACTTCACGCGGGACACGCGCGACTGGGGCTACCAGCTCCGCGCCGGACTGATCGAGCTCACCCGGCACGACTTCGAGCTGATCCGCCACCAGCTGAGGCGCACGCCGGGCGAGCAGCGGCCCTCCACCGCGCGTCGCGCCGACGGTCCGCGTCACCCGGCGCAACACGCGACGACCGCCTTCGGCGCCGGGCTACGCTGAGGCGGTGAGCTCGCAGACCGACCCCTCGACCGTCCCCGCCGCCCACCGCCAGGCCAAGTACCAGGTGCGCTTCGACTGGGCCGAGGACGGGGCGGCCGCCGTCGCGGCGGACGCCGATGTGGTGGTCTGGGTGGACGTGATCGAAGACCGGCCGATCGCGGAGGCCGCTGCGCTCCCCGGGGCGGGTGCGGTCGTCGCCGCGGGCCTCGCCGACGCCGCGGCGGTCGCGCAGTGGATCCTCGCCGAGCAGGTGCGCCTCGGCCGCCGTGCGATGGTGGCAGTCGTCGCCGCCGGCGGATCCTCGGCCTCCGGGGGCACCCGTTTCGCGGTGGAGGACCTCCTGGGCGCCGGCGCGGTGGTGGACGCCCTCGCCGCGCTCGGGATCGACTACAGCTCGCCGGAGGCCGCAGCCGCCTGCGCCGCTTTCACCGGCCTGCGCGGCGCCGTCGCCCACCTGCTCACCGCCTCGGTCTCGGGCCAGGAGCGCATCGCCGCCGGCGCGGACGCGGCCGCGCTCGCCGCGTCCGGCAGGCTCGGCACGGTCTTCGACGTCCGGGTGCTGCGGGCCGCCTGAGCGGTCGGTATGAACTCCCGGCCGTCGGAATGATCCGGTCGAACCGGGTGTTCACTGCGATCAGGAGGTTTGCATTCATGAAAGCAGTACTGAACGACACCGTCATCGCCGAGGCCCCGACTGAGGACCTCATCCGCATCGAGGGCAACTGGTACTTCCCGCCGCAGAGCGTCAACTCGGAGCACCTGGTGGAGTCGGCCACTCCGTACACGTGTCCGTGGAAGGGCGAGTGCCAGTACTTCTCCGTGAAGGACGGCGGCACGGTGCTCCAGGACCGCGCGTGGAGCTACCCCACGCCGTACCCGAGCTCGTTCGACCGCGTGGGCAAGGACTACAGCAACTACGTCGCGTTCTGGAAGGACGTGCGCGTCGTCGACTGACGGCTCCGAACGCGCGGTGACCGGGTCAACGCAGGTTTGCCGACTACGCTGGACGTGAACCGCACGACCTGGGAGCCGACCCTGAGCATCATCCTCGGATACGATCCGTCCACCCTGCGCGAGCGTGTCGACCTCCGCGCCGCCGACGAGCGGCTCGAGGAGCTCGGCAGCCTGCGCAGCTTGAGCGCGCTCAACGAGAAGACCGTCCTGCTCCGGCTGCTCGGCCGGCTGGACGAGGCCTACACGGTCGCCAACGAGGCGGTGCGCCAGGCGCGCTTCACCGGCGACCGCGAGCAGCTCCTCGGCGCGCGCATCCGCCGCGGCCAGGTGCTGCAGTACCAGGGCAAGTTCGACGAGGCGATCGTGGAGCTCACCGGCTGCGTCGACGAGGCGCGCGGGCGCGAGTGGACGGCGCTGGAAGCGTTCGCGGTGCAGAACCGCGGCAAGGTGCACTTCGACCTGAAGGAGTACGAGGCCGCGCTGTCCGACATGACGGCGGCCGTGTTCCTGCGCGAGAAGCTCGGCGCCTCCCCGGCGGAGATCGAGGGTGCGCTCACGGCGGTGGCCGTCGTGCAGCGGTTCCTGGAGGCGCAGCGCGCCGCCGCGGGCGCCGGTGAGGGCGACGCCGGCGGCGGAGACGGCGTCGGCAACGGCGTCGGCTCCCCGGCGTAGGATTCCTGGCATGAGCCGACCAGGGAGCCGACGCTGATGGCAGAGTTGGAGCGCGTGCGCCGGTGGGCGGAGGCCCTCATCACCCTCCATCTCGACCCTGCCGTGTGGAGCTTCGACTTCGACAACGCGAAGACCCGCGCGGGGCTGTGCAACTACACCGCCAAGCGGATCACGGTCTCCCGCTACCTGGCCGCCCGCTACGAGGACGACGACATCCACCAGATCCTGTTGCACGAGGTGGCGCACGCCCTGGCGGGCTCCCGCGCCGGGCACGGTCCGCGCTGGCGGGCGATCGCGCTCGACCTCGGTTACGAGGGCAAGCGGCTGCACGGCGGTGCGATCGCGGACGACCTCGCGCCGTGGGTGGGGACGTGTCCGCAGGGCCACACGCACTACCGCTACCGGAAGCCGGCGCGCGCCCTCGCCTGCGGGGCCTGCAGCCGGCGGTTCGACTCGGCGAACCTCATCTCCTGGGTGCACCGGGAGGTCTCGTCGGCGCAACGGCGGATGGCCGCGGCAGCCGCGACAGAAGTTCTCGACGCCGACTGACCTGCGGCTCGGCTAGGCGGTCTGGGCCGCGAGCCGGGCGTCGAGCCCGTCCCGAACGGCCGGCCACTCCTCGCGCAGCACCGAGTACACCGCGGTGTCGCGCCAGGTGCCGTCGGCCCGCGGCTGGGTGTGCCGCAGCACGCCCTCGAAGGTCGCCCCGAGCCGCAGGATCGCGGCCCGCGAGCGCTCGTTGAGCACGTCCGCCTGCAGCTTCACCCGCTCGAACCCGTGGTCGAACGCCGTGCCGAGCAGGAGGCGCTTGGTCTCGGCGTTGACGCGCGTGCCCCAGACCTCCGGCGCGTACGCTGTCCAGCCGATGTGCGCCGAGCCGTTCGCGAGGTCGAAGTCGCCGAGCGTCGTCGTCCCGACGACCCGGTCACCGTCGCGCAGGCAGACCGCGGTGACGTTGGCGGTCTCCCAGGCGAGGTAGCCGAGGATGAACTCGCGCCACTCCTCGTAGGTGTCCCGGTACGCGGCGAGCCCGCCGCCCCAGCCCCCTCGAACACCGCACGGTGCCCGATCGCGTCGTGGAGGTCGGGCAGGTCGTCGAGGCTGAGCGCCCGTAGCCGGACCGTGGCCCCCTCGAGCGTCGCACGCGGATCCGGACGCATCGCAGTCATCCGCCCAGTATCCCACCTCCCTCCCCTCCCTCCCTCCCTCCCTCCCTCCCTCCCTCCCTCCCTCCCCCCCCCCCCCCCCCGCGCAGCCATCGCTTCCTCACTTTCTCCCGCAACACACCGCGCGGGAGCGGGAGGAAGTGAGGAACGGACGGCGATTCGAGGAGGCCGCGGAAACCCACTAAGTTGGTTCGGTGCCTACCGACGCCCTCCTGCCCCGTGA
This sequence comes from Leifsonia sp. L25, assembly GCF_050632895.1. Next base: position 2,606,247 of record NZ_JBODRZ010000003.1, read on the forward strand.
GACAGGGCAGTGGATGGATGATGCGGACGGCCTGCGCTGGTGGTTCGACTCCGGTGCCCTCGCTCTCGACTTCGCGTACACCGGCGGCGCCGACGTCCTCGGCGGCGTCGAGGGTGCGGCCGACGACCCGCAGTGGCGTTCGGTGGACGACGCCGACCAGCTCGGCGCGTGGCTGCAGTCCCGCTTCCCCGAGGTGTCCGCGACGACCGGCGAACGCGAGTTCCGCGATGCCGAGATGCTGCGCGCGGCGATCGGCCGGCTCGCCCGGCAGGCCAGCCGCGCGGAGACGCTGTCCCCGGCGGACGTGGACGTGGTGAACCTGTTCGCCGCGACCCCCGACATTCCGCCGGTGCTGGCCGGTGGTGGGCGCCAGGCCGGACGCACCCTGGCCCGCCCGCACCAGGCCCTGGGCACGGTCGCGCGCGACGCCGTGCGGCTGTTCGGCCCGGACGCCGACGGCCGCATCCGCGAGTGCTCCGCCGACGACTGCGGCCTGGTCTACCTGGACACCTCGCGCAGCGGCAACCGGCGCTGGTGCTCGATGCAGCGCTGCGGCAACCGGGCGAAGGTGCGTGCGCACCGCGCACGCGCGGCCGGCAGACGTGCGGGTGTCGGCGCCGATATCGCAGAATAGGCGGATGGAGCCCAGCGCCGACCGCACCAGCGTCGACCTCAACAGCGACCTCGGCGAGTCCTTCGGCGCCTGGAGCATGGGCGACGACGCCGCGATGCTCCGGCTGGTCACCAGCGCGAACGTCGCGTGCGGCTTCCACGGCGGCGACCCGTCGACGATGCTCGCCACCTGCCGGCTGGCCGCCGAGAACGGCGTCGCCGTCGGCGCGCACGTGTCCTACCGCGACCTCGCGGGCTTCGGCCGGCGCAGCATGGACGTCCCGGCCGGCGAGCTGCGCGATGAAGTGCTCTACCAGCTCGCGGCGCTCGCCGGGATGGCGCGCGTCGCGGGAACCGAAGTGCGCTACGTGAAGCCGCACGGCGCGCTCTACAACCGCATCGTCCACGACGAGGCGCAGGCCGCGGCGGTGGCGGAGGCCGTGGCCGCGTTCGACTCCTCGCTGCCGCTGCTCGGCCTCCCGGGCTCGGCCGTCGAGCGCGCGGCCGGCGCGCGCGGACTCCGGTTCGTCCGCGAGGCCTTCGTCGACCGCGGCTACCGCTCCGACGGCACGCTCGTCCCGCGCACGGAGCCGGGTGCCGTGCTCTCCGACGTGGCCGCCATCGCCGCCCGCGCGGTGCGGATGGTGCGCGAGGGCGTGGTGGAGGCCGCCGATGGCGCGGTGGTCGCGGTCGCCGCCGACTCCCTGTGCGTGCACGGCGACACCGCGGGCGCCGTGCGGATGGCCGAAGCCGTCCGCCGCGCACTGGACGAGGCCGGCATCGCGGTGAGGCCGTTCGTGTGACCGGCCGGGTGATCCCCTATGGCGACAGCGCCCTCCTTGTGGAGTTCGGCTCGCTGGACGAGGTGCTCGGGATGCTTTCCGCCCTCCAGCGCACGCGTCCGGCCGGCGTGCTCGACCTGATCCCCGCCGCGCGCACGATCGCGATCGTGCTCGACCCGCACGTCCTGAGCCCGGCCTCCGCGAGCGGCTGGGCCGAGCGCACCGTCCCGGAGCCGGCGGAGGCCGCCGACGACGAGGTCGTGGAACTACCCGTCCGCTACGACGGCGACGACCTCGCGGAGGTGGCCGGACTCCTCGGCGTCACGCCCGCCGAGGTGGTGGAGCGGCACACCGGCTCCCGCTGGCGTGTGGCGTTCGGCGGCTTCGCGCCGGGCTTCGCGTACCTCGTCACCGACCACGACCGCCTCGTCGTCCCGCGCCGGGCGACCCCGCGCACCGCGGTGCCGGCCGGCTCGGTCGGCCTCGCGGGCGAGTTCAGCGGGGTCTACCCGCGGTCGAGCCCGGGCGGCTGGCAGCTCATCGGCCGCACCGACGCGACGCTCTGGGACGCGGCGGCCGACCCGCCCGCTCTGCTGCGGCCCGGCGTGGTGGTGCGGTTCACGGCGGTGAAGGCGTGACCGGCCTCTGCGTCCTCCGGCCCGGTCCGCTGGCGCTGGTCGAGGACCTGGGCCGGCCGGGCCTCGCGGCGGTCGGCGTGAGCCCGTCCGGCGCGCTCGATCGCGGCGCGCTCGGCCTCGCCAATCGGCTGGTCGGCAACCCGGCGGACGCGGCCGGGCTGGAACTGGTGCTCGGCGGATTCGCTGCGCGGTTCGAGTCGGCGGCGTGGTTCGCGGTCACGGGAGCCGCGACCCGGGTGATCCTCGACGGTCACCTGGTCGACCCGGACACCGCGGTGCACGCGTCGGAGGGCGCCGAACTCCGGATCGCGCCGCCGGCCGCGGGCGTCCGCAGCTACCTGGCGGTGCGCGGCGGCATCGCCGTGGAGGCCGTGCTGGGCTCCCGGTCCCGCGACACCCTCTCCGGCCTCGGCCCGGCGCCGCTCGCGGAGGGCGACCTCGTCCCGTTCGGCGCCGAGCCCGTCGCGTCGGTGCCCGCGATCGACTTCGTCCCGACCGCCGACCTCGGCGACGGCCCGGTGGAGGTCCGCGCCCACCGCGGTCCTCGTGCGGACTGGTTCACACCGGCGGCGGTGGACGCTTTCTTCTCGGTGGAGTGGCGGGCGAGCGCCGACGGCGACCGCGTGGGGCTGCGGCTCGACCCGCCGCGTCTCCCGGCGCACGCGCGCGGCGTGGAGCCGGCCCCGCCGCTGCTGCTCGAACGCGCCGTGCGCGACGAACTCCCGAGCGAGCCGATGGTCGCGGGCGCGGTGCAGGTGTCGCCGGACGGCCGCCCGACCGTCCTGCTGGCCGACCACCCGGTGACGGGAGGCTACCCGGTGATCGCCGTGGTCGCCGCGCGCTCCCTCGACGCCTTCGCGCAGCTCCGCCCCAGCCAGCCCGTCCACTTCCGCCACGCCTGACGCACCGAGCCCTCCGCGGCGACGTGCTCGGCGCGTCAGTCGCGGCGCGTGCCGCTCTGGAAGATGCTGCGGGCCGGCGGGGGAGACGGCACGCTCGTGGCGTCGGTCACGATGGGGGCGTTCGCGGCGAACAGGCGCAACTCCTCGCCGGCCACGGCCTTCGCCGGATGCGGCCCGCTCGCGAGCAGGCGCGGCAGCCACTCCAGCGGCAGCGGCGAGTTCGACCCGACCAGCACGACATTGCCGAACCGGCGCCCCTTCAGCACCTGCGTCTCCGCCAGCGCCGCGACGTTCTCCACGACCGCGCCGAGCGTCGAAACCTGGCTGCGCGCGAACGTCAGCGGCGGCCCGTCTGCCACATTGACGAGCACGATGCCGTCCGGCTTCAGCAGCGACACCGCCGAGCGGTAGAACTCCACGCTCGTCACGTGCGCCGGGGTCCGCGACCCGCTGAAGATGTCGATGACCAGGAGGTCGACCTCTCCGCGCAGCCCTGCCGGCAGCTTGCCGACGACCTCCCGCGCGTCGCCGTGCCGGACGCGGATCTGCGCGTAGCGGGGCAGCGGAAGGTTCTCGCGCACCAGGTCCACCAGGCGGCTCTCCAACTCCACCACCTGCTGCCGCGACCCCGGCCGGGTGTAGGCGATGTAGCGCGGCAGGGTCAGTGCGCCGGCGCCGAGGTGCACGGCCGTGATCGGCTGGCCCGGCTCGCCGATGAGGTCGATGACGTTGCCCATCCGCTGGATGTACTCGAAGAACAGCTTGCTGGGGTCGTCCAGGTCGACGTGCGACTGCGGCGTCCCGTCGACCACGAGCTGGAAGGCGCCCGGCACGAACCGGTCCGGCTCGATCGCGGCGAGGTAGCCGCTCTCGGCGAGGACGACCGAGGGGAGCGGCGGGTTCTGTGGCACGGCGTCCAGCGTAGTCCGCGGCCTCCACCCGATCTCCACCCGGATCTCCACCCGCTCTCCGCCGCCGGGCGGTCCCGGCACGGGCGCCGGATCGCGATTCTTGAGGAGTGCCGGACCTCCCCGGCCGGAAGGACTCGGACCATGAACGTGCAGACGCTGACCAACGCGATCCTCATCCTGCTGCTGATCGCCTGGGTGGGCTACCGGCAGCTGACCTGGCGTCCGGTGTCCATCGCCAAGATGTGGCGCTTCCCGGCGATCATGTCGGTGGTCGGCGTCGTGCTGATCGTCCAGCAGGTGAAGCCGACATCGCTCAGCCCGCTCGATCTGGCGGTGGTGGCCGGCGAGCTCGTGCTGTCCCTGGCCGTCGGCGCCTGGATGGGCGGGCTTGCGCACTTCCGCCCGCTCCAGTCCCCCGTCCAGCTGGGAAACGACGCCCGCTACATCGCGACGTACGAGTCGCGGACCGGCGTGCTCGGGATGGTGCTGTGGGTGCTGGTCATCGCCGTCCGCGTCGGTGTGGACGCGCTGGCCTCGACGGCCGGCTCGCACCTGGCGACCGCGACAGGGGTCATCTTCCTGGTCTTCGCCGCCAACCGCGCCGCCCGGACCGCCGTCTTCTCGGCGCGTCTCGATCGGCACGCCGCGCTCGCCGCATGATGGTCTCGTGAACTTCTGGAGCAGACCGGGGCTGCTGGCGCTCGTACTGAACATCTTCGGTGCGGGCGCCGTCGGCTGGTCGCTGGTGCGCGCCCACTCCGCGGATCGCCCGGCGTGGGTGCTCGCGGTGGCGCTGTTCGCGGTGGCGACGTGGCTCGTGCGGTCGGTCTTCACCTTCGTCGGCTGGCGGCGCGCGGCGCTCGTGCTGTGCCTGCTGTCGGCGGTGACCGGAGCGTTCGTCGCGCCGGCCACCGACGGGATCGCGATCGTTCCCGCCGCCGTGGCGGTCCTCTATCTGGTGGGCGACCCGACGTGGCCGCTGCCGCTCGGCGGTGCCGTCGCCGCGCTCGCCGCTGCGCTGGTCGCGGTGGGCGCCCTCCCGTTCGGCTCGCCGGTCGCCGCGGTGCTGGGCGAGATGGCCGGGATCGTGCTGGCGGCTTTCGCCGGCCTCAGCCGCAGGCAGTTCCGCCTCACCGAGCAGCAGGGCGCGCTGCTGCGGGAGCGGGAGCTCGCCATACGCGAGGAAGCCGCGCGGGTGGCGATCGCCCGCGACCTCCACGACGTGCTCGCGCACAGCCTCGGCGGCCTGGTCATCCAGCTCGACGCGGTGGACGCGCTGCTGGAGGCCGGCGACGCCGCCGCCGCTCGGGAACGTGTGGTGGCGGCACGCGGGCTCGCCGCGGACGGCCTCGCCGACGCGCGGCGTGCGGTCGCCGCCCTGCGCGACCCCGAGGGGACCGCGACGACGACCGTCGTCGCCGCCGACTTCCGGGCGACGCTCGACGACCTGGTCGCCGCGCATCGCACGCTCGGCGGCAGCGCAGCGCTCCACGAGTCCGGGACACCGCGCCCACTCGGCTCCGACCAGGCGACGGCGCTGCAGCGGGCCCTCCAGGAGTCCCTGAGCAACGCGCGCAAGCACGCGCCGGGCGCGCCGGTCGACGCGGTGCTCGACTGGCAGGATGAACGGGTGCTGCTCACCGTCTCCTCGCCGCTGATCGCGTCGCCGGCCGCCACGTCGCCCGCCGCCACGTCGCCCGCCGCCACGTCGCGCGGCGCCGCGCTCGCGACCTCGGGCGGCGGACACGGTTCGAGGGGATGCGCGAACGCTTCTCCGCGCTCCCGCTCGGCGGCTCCGTGGCCGCGACCGCGGACGGCGGCCGGTTCACCGTGACCGCGGAGGCGCGACTGGCATGAGCGGCGAGGACGGCATGAGCGCCGAGACGACTGCAGGCGACCGCATCCGCGTCGTCGTCGCCGACGACCAGGCGATCATCCGCGACGGGCTGGTCACCGTGCTCGGCCTGCTGCCCGACGTGGAGGTGGTGGGCGCCGCGGCCGACGGCGCCGAAGCGGTGGCGCTCGCCGTGGCCGAACGTCCCGACGTCGTGCTGATGGACCTCCGGATGCCGGTGCTCGACGGCGTCGGCGCCACCGAGCGGATCGTGCGCGAGGCGCCGGGCTCCGCGGTGCTCGTGCTGACGACCTTCGCCGACGACGAGTCGATTCTGACCGCGCTGCGCGCGGGCGCCCGCGGCTACCTCACCAAGGATGCCGGGCGCGCCGAGCTGGCCTCCGCCGTGCGGGCGGTCGCGCGCGGCCAGGCGACCTTCGCCCCGGAGGTGGGCGCTCGCATCATCGGCTCGCTCACCTCGGCGCCACCCGCCCGCCCGGCCGACCCCGCCGGCGCACTCGTGGAGCGGTTTCCCACGCTCACCCGTCGCGAGGCCGAGGTGCTCGGGCTCGTCGCCGACGGGCTCAGCAACGGCGAGATCGCGGCCGCCCTCTTCGTCGGCGGCTCGACGGTCAAGACCCACATCAACGCGATCTTCGCCAAGCTCGGGGTCTCCTCCCGAGCTCAGGCGATCGCGCTCGTGCGCCGGTGACGGCCGGTCGCGCCGACGACTCCGCTGGGGGAGGATGGGGCTCATGAGCGATCGCGTACTGGTCACCGGTGGTTCGGGATTCGTGGGTGCGCACTGCGTGCTCGCCCTGCTGGAGGCGGGTTACGACGTCCGGACCACGATCCGGTCGCCGCAGCGCGCCGCGGACGTGCGGTCGCAGCTGGCGGCGGGAGCCGACCTGGGAGAAGGGAACAGCGAGGACGCGGGGGACCGGCTGGAGTTCGCCGTCGCCGACCTCCTGGACGACGCAGGCTGGGCCGACGCCGTCGACGGTTGCCGGTTCGTCCTCCACGTGGCCTCCCCGTTCCCGATGACCGAGCCGAAGGACCCCGACGAGCTGGTGCGGCCCGCCAGGGAGGGCGCCCTGCGCGTGCTGCGCGCGGCCCGCGACGCCGGCGTGGAGCGGGTCGTGCTCACCTCCTCCTTCGCCGCGATCGGCTACGGCCACGCGCCGAGCCGCGAGCCGTTCACCGAGGCGGACTGGACCGAGCTGGACAGCGGCCGCCCGATCAGCGCGTATGTCCGCTCCAAGACGCTCGCCGAGCACGCGGCGTGGGACTTCATCGCCAAGGAGGGCGGCTCCCTGGAGCTCGCCACGGTCAACCCGGTCGGCATCCTCGGCCCGGTGCTCGGCCCCGACTACTCCAGCTCCGTCGAGTTGGTGAGACTCGTGAAGGAGGGCCGCCTCCCGCGCCTGCCCGACGTGTACTTCGGCGTCGTGGACGTGCGCGATGTCGCCGACCTGCACCTGCTCGCCATGACCAGACCGGAGGCCGCGGGCGAGAGGTTCCTCGCCACGGCCGGCGACGCACTGGGCGCGCCCGAGCTGGCCCTCATCATCCGCGGCCACCTCGGCTCGCCGGCCGGGGATCGTGTGCAGACCCGCGTCATGCCGTCGTGGGTGCTCAAAGCCGCGGCCCCGTTCAGCCGGCGGGTGCGCGGCTCGCTGCCCGACATCGGCGTCTACCGCAACGGGTCCTCCGCGAAGGCCCGCACCGTGCTCGGCTGGCGGCCGCGGTCCCGCGAGGAGGCGGTCATCGCGACCGTCGACTCGCTGCCTCCGCGGTTGAAGTAGCGCGCGACCGGCCGCGGAATCCGCCGCCGGACAGCGGGAATATCCGGCAGTCCGCGTGGTTATACACCGAGACTGCGCCTCCGGTCAAGAAAAGACTGGACACGGCGCGTCAGTTTGACATATAGTGGTTCTTTGCGCTCCCACGCACACTCTTGCCTTCATATTGCGGTCGGCTCTGACTTTTCCCCCGCGCGCGTCTGGGCCCGGTTCACCGGGTCAGATACGGCGTCACGCGACGTGTCTGGGAGTCCTCGTCCCTCACAACACCACATCTCGACCGACAGTAACTCGCCCGACGGGGCCCACGGAGGTTATTTCCTTGGCTGCTGCGCGCAACGCAACCAACACCGACAAGACACCCAAGAACGGACGAGCCGCATCTCGTCTTTCGTTCGCCAAGATCACGGACACCCTCACCGTCCCCGATCTGCTCGCATTGCAGACGGAGAGCTTCGACTGGCTGGTCGGAAACGACGCGTGGAATGCACGCGTCGCCGAAGCCGAGGCGCAGGGCCGTCAGGATCTGCCCGCCAACACGGGCCTCGAGGAGATCTTCGAGGAGATCTCTCCCATCGAGGACCTCGGCGAGACCATGCAGCTCTCCTTCACGAACCCGTTCCTGGAGGAGAAGAAGTACTCGATCGACGAGTGCAAGGAGAAGGGCAAGACCTACTCCGCCCCGCTCTACGTCGAGGCCGAGTTCATGAACCACCTCACCGGTGAGATCAAGACCCAGACGGTCTTCATGGGCGACTTCCCGCTCATGACCGAGAAGGGCACGTTCATCATCAACGGCACCGAGCGTGTCGTCGTCTCCCAGCTCGTCCGCTCGCCGGGCGTCTACTTCGAGGCCGCCGCCGACAAGACCTCCGACAAGGACATCTACTCGGCGCGCATCATCCCGAGCCGCGGTGCGTGGCTCGAGTTCGAGATCGACAAGCGCGACCAGGTCGGTGTCCGCATCGACCGCAAGCGCAAGCAGTCGGTCACCGTGTTCCTGAAGGCCCTCGGGCTCACCAGCGAGGAGATCCTCGCCGAGTTCGCCGGCTTCCAGTCGATCGAGCTGACCCTCGAGAAGGACGCCATCCTCACCAAGGAGGAGGCGCTGAAGGACATCTACCGCAAGCTGCGTCCGGGCGAGCAGGTCGCCGCCGAGGCCGCGCGTGCGCTGCTGGACAACTTCTACTTCAACCCGAAGCGCTACGACCTCGCCAAGGTCGGCCGTTACAAGATCAACCGCAAGCTCGGCCTCGAGGCCCCGCTGACGGACTCGGTGCTGACCGTCCAGGACATCATCGCGACGATCAAGTACCTGGTCTCCCTGCACGACGGCCAGACCACGTTCAAGGGCCTCCGCAACGGCGTCGAGACGAACATCCGCCTCGACACCGACGACATCGACCACTTCGGCAACCGTCGCATCCGCGCCGTCGGCGAGCTCATCCAGAACCAGGTCCGCACCGGTCTCTCGCGCATGGAGCGCGTCGTCCGCGAGCGCATGACCACGCAGGACATCGAGGCGATCACCCCGCAGACCCTGATCAACGTGCGACCCGTCGTCGCGGCGATCAAGGAGTTCTTCGGCACCTCGCAGCTCTCGCAGTTCATGGACCAGAACAACCCGCTCGCGGGCCTGACCCACAAGCGCCGCCTGTCGGCGCTGGGCCCCGGCGGTCTGAGCCGTGAGCGCGCAGGCGTCGAGGTCCGCGACGTGCACCCGTCGCACTACGGCCGCATGTGCCCGATCGAGACGCCGGAAGGCCCGAACATCGGTCTGATCGGCTCGCTCGCGTCGTTCGCGCGGATCAACTCCTTCGGCTTCATCGAGACGCCGTACCGCAAGGTCGTCGAGGGCCGGGTCACCGACAAGATCGACTACCTGACCGCCTCCGAGGAGGACGACTTCGTCATCGCGCAGGCCAACGCCCCGCTCGACCCGAGCGGCCACTTCACCGAGGAGCGCGTCCTCGCCCGTCAGAAGGGCGGCGAGGTCGACCTGATCCCCGCCGACGAGATCGGCTACATGGACGTCTCCCCGCGCCAGATGGTCTCGGTGGGCACCTCGCTCATCCCGTTCCTCGAGCACGACGACGCCAACCGAGCCCTCATGGGTGCGAACATGCAGCGCCAGGCGGTGCCGCTGCTCCGCTCGGAGAGCCCGGTCGTCGGAACCGGTATGGAGGGCTACGCGGCCATCGACGCCGGTGACGTGGTCACCGCGGAGAAGTCCGGTGTGGTCACCGAGGTCTCGGCCGACGCTGTCACGGTCCAGGCTGACGACGGCACGGTCAAGTCCTACTACCTGCGCAAGTTCGACCGCTCCAACCAGGGCACGTCCTACAACCACCGCGTGGTCGTGGACGAGGGCGACCGCATCGAGGCCGGGGAGGTCGTCGCAGACGGCCCCGCGACCGAGAACGGCGAGCTCGCGCTCGGCAAGAACCTGCTCGTCGCGTTCATGCCGTGGGAGGGTCACAACTTCGAGGACGCGATCATCCTCAGCCAGAACCTGGTGAAGGACGACACCCTCTCCTCGATCCACATCGAGGAGTACGAGGTCGACGCCCGCGACACCAAGCTCGGCAAGGAGGAGATCACCCGCGACCTGCCGAACGTCAGCCCGGACCTCCTGGCCGACCTCGACGAGCGCGGCATCATCCGCATCGGCGCCGAGGTGCGCCCCGGCGACATCCTGGTCGGCAAGGTCACGCCGAAGGGCGAGACCGAGCTGTCGGCCGAGGAGCGCCTGCTCCGCGCGATCTTCAACGAGAAGAGCCGCGAGGTGCGCGACACCTCGCTCAAGGTTCCCCACGGTGAAGAGGGCACGATCATCGGTGTCAAGGTCTTCGACTCGCAGGACGGCGACGACGAGCTCGGCTCCGGCGTCAACCAGCGCGTCGTGGTCTACATCGCCCAGAAGCGCAAGATCACCGCGGGCGACAAGCTCGCCGGCCGTCACGGCAACAAGGGCGTCATCTCCAAGATCCTGCCCGTCGAGGACATGCCGTTCCTCGCGGACGGCACGCCGGTCGACGTCATCCTGAACCCGCTGGGTGTTCCTGGCCGCATGAACTTCGGTCAGGTCCTGGAGATCCACCTCGGCTGGATCGCCAAGAACGGCTGGGAGATCAAGGGCAAGCCCAAGTGGGCCGCCGACCTGCCGGAGGCCGCGTTCAGCGCAGCCCCCAACACCAAGGTCGCGACCCCGGTGTTCGACGGTGCGAAGGAGGAGGAGATCGCCGGCCTGCTCGACGCCACCCTCCCGACGCGCGACGGCGACCGCCTGATCGGGTCCTCCGGCAAGACGCAGCTCTTCGACGGCCGCTCCGGCGAGCCCTACCCGGACCCGGTGTCGGTCGGCTACATGTACATCCTGAAGCTGCACCACCTGGTCGACGACAAGATCCACGCGCGTTCGACCGGACCGTACTCGATGATCACCCAGCAGCCGCTCGGTGGTAAGGCGCAGTTCGGTGGCCAGCGCTTCGGTGAGATGGAGGTCTGGGCCCTCGAGGCCTATGGAGCCGCGTACGCGCTCCAGGAGCTCCTGACCATCAAGTCGGATGACATCCTCGGCCGCGTCAAGGTCTACGAGGCCATCGTCAAGGGTGAGAACATCCAGGAGCCGGGCATCCCGGAGTCCTTCAAGGTCCTCATCAAGGAGATGCAGTCGCTCTGCCTGAACGTGGAGGTCCTCTCGGCCGACGGGCAGACTGTCAGCCTGCGCGACGCCGACGACGAGGCCTTCCGCGCTGCGGAAGAGCTCGGCATCAACATCTCCTCCCGGTTCGAGTCGTCGTCGATCGACGAAATCTGACCCGGTAGCCAGACCCAACTGACGAATCTTTTCTAGGAGAGAGTAAACATTGCTCGAATCGACAACATTTGACGAGCTGCGTATCGGCCTGGCCACCGCTGACGACATCCGTCGCTGGAGCTACGGCGAGGTCAAGAAGCCGGAGACCATCAACTACCGCACGCTGAAGCCCGAGAAGGACGGCCTCTTCGGAGAGCAGATCTTCGGCCCGTCCCGCGACTGGGAGTGCTCGTGCGGCAAGTACAAGCGCGTCCGGTTCAAGGGCATCGTGTGCGAGCGCTGCGGCGTGGAGGTCACCAAGTCCTCCGTCCGCCGTGAGCGCATGGGCCACATCGAGCTCGCCGCGCCGGTCACGCACATCTGGTACTTCAAGGGTGTGCCCAGCCGCCTCGGCTACCTGCTCGACATGGCGCCGAAGGACCTCGAGAAGGTCATCTACTTCGCCGCCTACATGGTGATCCAGGTGGATGAGGACGGCCGTCACGCCGACCTCCCCGGCCTGGAGAACGAGCTGCGCCTGGAGATCAAGACGCTGGCCGACCAGCGCGACGCCCGCGTCGCCGACCGTCTTCAGCGTCTGGAGACCGATCTCGCCGCCCTCGAGGAGGAAGGTGCCAAGGCCGACCAGAAGCGTCGCGTCAAGGACACCTCCGAGAAGGAGATGGGCCAGATCCGCAAGTCCTACGACGAGGACATCGCCCGCCTGGAGCGCGTGTGGGAGTCGTTCCGCACCCTCAAGGTCGGCGACCTCAAGCCGGAGGACGCGGACTTCAACGAGCTCGTCGACCGCTACGGCCTGTACTTCGAGGCGTTCATGGGCGCCGAGGCGATCAAGCGCCGTCTGCTGGCCTTCGACCTGGCCGCCGAGGCCGAGCTGCTCCGCGAGCAGATCGCCAACGGCAAGGGCCAGAAGAAGATCCGCGCCATCAAGCGCCTGCGCGTGGTGTCGTCGTTCCTGGCGACCGGCAACTCGCCGGCCGCGATGGTCCTGGACGTCGTCCCGGTCATCCCGCCGGAGCTGCGCCCGATGGTCCAGCTCGACGGTGGCCGCTTCGCGACCTCCGACCTGAACGACCTGTACCGCCGTGTGATCAACCGCAACAACCGTCTCCGCCGCCTGCTCGACCTCGGTGCTCCCGAGATCATCGTGAACAACGAGAAGCGCATGCTCCAGGAGGCCGTCGACGCGCTGTTCGACAACGGTCGCCGCGGCCGCCCGGTCACGGGCACCGGCAACCGCGCGCTCAAGTCCCTCAGCGACATGCTGAAGGGCAAGCAGGGCCGGTTCCGCCAGAACCTGCTCGGCAAGCGCGTGGACTACTCGGGCCGTTCGGTCATCATCGTGGGTCCGCAGCTCAAGCTGCACCAGTGCGGTCTGCCCAAGCAGATGGCGCTTGAGCTGTTCAAGCCGTTCGTGATCAAGCGCCTGATCGACCTGAGCCACGCTCAGAACATCAAGGCCGCCAAGCGCATGGTGGAGCGTTCGCGCCCGCAGGTCTGGGACGTGCTCGAGGAGATCATCCGCGAGCGCCCGGTCCTCCTGAACCGCGCTCCCACCCTGCACCGTCTCGGCATCCAGGCCTTCGAGCCGCAGCTCGTCGAAGGCAAGGCCATCCAGCTCCACCCGCTGGTGTGCGCCGCCTTCAACGCGGACTTCGACGGCGACCAGATGGCCGTGCACCTGCCCCTGTCGGTGGAGGCCCAGGCCGAGGCCCGCATCCTGATGCTCGCCTCGAACAACATCCTGAAGCCGTCCGACGGCCGCCCGGTCACCCTGCCCTCGCAGGACATGATCATCGGTCTGCACCACCTCACCACCGTCCGCGAGGGCGCTGTGGGCGAGGGTCGCGCGTTCTCCTCGGTCTCCGAGGCGATCCTCGCGAAGGACCAGGGCTCGCTGCACCTCAACGCCAAGGTGAAGATCCGTCTGAACGACTACGTGCCCTCCGACGCAGCCGACACCGGCACGCAGCCCACCACCGCGATCGTGGAGACCACGCTCGGCCGCGCCCTCTTCAACGAGGCGCTGCCGGCGGACTACCCGTACGTGGAGGAGGTCGCCGACAAGGGCCAGATCTCGTCGATCGTCAACGCCCTGGCGGAGCGCTACCCCAAGGTGGAGGTCGCCGCGGCGCTCGACCGGATCAAGGACGCCGGCTTCTACTGGGGCACCCGCTCGGGCGTCACGGTGTCGCTGAGCGACATCCTGACCCCGCCGAACAAGGCGCAGATCGTGGCCGGCTACGAGAAGAAGGCCGCGAAGATCACGGCGGAGTTCGAGAAGGGTCTCACGACCGACCTCGAGCGTCGCCAGGAGCTGGTGAAGATCTGGACCGAGGCGACCAACGAGGTGGCCGAGGCCATGCGCGCCAACTTCCCGGTCGACAACACCATCAACCGCATGGTCACCTCCGGTGCCCGTGGTAACTGGCTGCAGGTGCGCAACATCGCCGGTATGCGTGGTCTGGTGAACAACCCGAAGGGTGAGATCATCCCTCGTCCGATCATCTCCTCGTACCGCGAGGGGCTGTCGGTGGCGGAGTACTTCATCGCGACGCACGGTGCCCGTAAGGGTCTGGCCGACACGGCCCTCCGTACGGCCGACTCGGGCTACCTGACCCGTCGTCTGGTGGACGTCTCGCAGGATGTCATCATCCGCGAGGACGACTGCGGCACGACCAAGGGCCTCGACCTCCCGATCGCGACCGTGGGCGCCGACGGCGTCCTCACCCGCGACCCGAACGTGGAGAACTCGGTGTTCGCCCGCACGCTCGCGGCCGACGCCGTCGGCTCGAACGGCGACGTCGTGGCGAAGGCCGGCGAGGACGTCGGCGACGTGCTCATCGACAAGCTGGTGGCGGCCGGCGTGACCGACATCAAGGTCCGCTCGGTGCTCACCTGCGAGTCGGCGGTCGGCGTCTGCGCCGCCTGCTACGGCCGTTCGCTCGCGACCGGCAAGCTGGTGGACATCGGCGAGGCGGTCGGCATCATCGCGGCCCAGTCGATCGGTGAGCCCGGAACGCAGCTCACGATGCGTACCTTCCACACCGGTGGTTCGGCCTCCGCGGACGACATCACCCAGGGTCTGCCGCGCGTGCAGGAGCTGTTCGAGGCGCGTACCCCCAAGGGTGCGTCCCCGATCGCCGAGGCCGCCGGCCGCATCGTCATCGAGGAGACGGACAAGTCCCGCAAGGTCATCCTGACCCCGGACAACGGCGACGAGCCGCACGTCTACCCGGTGCTGAAGCGCTCGACCCTCCTGGTGGAGGACGGCCAGCGCGTCGAGCTCGGCCAGCAGCTCATCGTCGGCACCGTCGACCCGAAGGAAGTCCTCCGGGTGAAGGGCGTCCGCGAGGTGCAGAAGCACCTGGTGGGCGGCGTCCAGGGCGTCTACCGCTCGCAGGGCGTGCCGATCCACGACAAGCACATCGAGGTCATCGTCCGTCAGATGCTCCGCAAGGTCACTGTCGTCGACCACGGCGACACCGACCTGCTGCCGGGTGAGCTCGTCGACCGTTCGCGGTACAACGAGATCAACCGCGCGGCGCTGACCGAGGGCAAGAAGACGGCGTCCGCCCGCCAGGAGGTCATGGGTATCACCAAGGCCTCGCTGGCGACCGAGTCGTGGCTGTCGGCCGCGTCCTTCCAGGAGACCACCCGCGTCCTGACGCAGGCGGCCATGGAGGGCAAGTCCGACCCGCTGATCGGTCTCAAGGAGAACGTCATCATCGGAAAGCTCATCCCGGCCGGCACGGGCCTGTCCCGCTACCGGAACGTCTCGGTGGAGGCGACGGAGGAGGCGAAGGCGGAGCGGTACCCCAACCGCATCTTCACCGACGACTCCGCGTTCAGCGAGAACGACCTGAGCTTCGTCGACTTCGACAGCTTCAGCTCGGACGACTACACCCCGGGCACCTACAACTAAGCGTGTAGGTAGCTCGTAACACGAAGGCCCCCGGCGTCTGCCGGGGGCCTTCGTCGTTTCCCGCCGTTGGTCCCTTCTCTGCAATCTCTGATGTAAATTGCCAGATTGATATGTAAGGTGTCCGAAGCGGCAGCGGCGAATGTGAAACAGATGGGTGTGGTGGAGTTTTCGGCGGATGCCTGGCAGGCGTCCTCGCCCGGGTTGCAGAGCGGGCTTGCCGAGAGGATGGAAGCGGTCCACGAGTTGGCGCAGGGGTTGCAGGCCCTCGCGGCGTCGGAAGAGGTCAGTGGTCTGGGCGCGGACGGGATGCGTGTTTACATCCGGGAGGCGCATGGGCCGATCTTGAGCTCGTTGATGATCGCACTCTCCACGTTCCAGACCGCGGTCGGGGTGTATTGGCACGTGCGACCAGGTGGTTTTTGAGCGAGATTCCGTGAATCACAAGCAGTACATCCGAAGAATGGTAGAGCTGGGCTATTCGCGGGAAGGGCGGAGGAGCTGATCAAGCTCCCGAAGGATCGGGCCAGCTGGGCCTTACGAACCTTCAACTTCGTGCCCCCGGGTGATGGCCTCTATGAAATCTGGCTCTCCGGCGACAGAGACGACTTCTTCCGTGTATCCGGAGCGAATGGTGAAAAGTTCCTCGGCACCCTGAGCGAGGCTTACGAATGGGTCGTGGAGGACAGGAGCACTTAGTATTTGAGACCGTTAGCGGTACAACTACAACACCCGGGGGCCTTCGTCGTGTTCGGCCGTCCGCGTACGGGACAATAGAACCCGTGTGGAGACAGCTTCTGGAGTACACCGACACGGTCGGCCGCTCGATGGTCGGCTTCGCGGCGGTTGCGCTCGTCGTCGCCGTCGTGAGCTTCGTCGTCGGCATCGTCCAGGCCGTCTCCGGTCACGCCGCGGGCACCCTCCCGTTCTGGATGACGACGATGGGCTGCGCTGTGCTGGCCGGCGTCCTCGTCTACCTCGCGAGTCGTCGCGGCGACCTCCGGCGCCGCTGAATCCGGCCCCCGGACTCCTGGCCCCCGTTGACGGGGCACCCGCAAGCGGGACTGTTGAGCGGCCCTCATCGGAAGTTAGGGTGACAAGGCTTCGCCCCGCCCGGAGACTCGCCCGGGGGACGGCGACGCTCTGCCGGTGACCCGACGTCGGCAGGCCTGCTATCCGAGGAGGTCCCCCGTGGCGTCCATGACAGAGATCCTCATCCTTCACGGCCACCTGCCCATCGAGTACTTGGACTCGGTGAGCGAGCCCGCGTCGGAGGAGTCCGTCGTGCGCGATCTGGTCGAGCGCGGTGCCATCACACCGCTGCAGCTCGCGCGCGCCCGCGCGGCCCAGGCCGGCGCGCCCTTCGTCGAGCTGGTCGACTACCCGGTCGACCGCGCGGCCGTCGCGCTGGTGAACGGCGCGATCTGCAAGCGGCACAATGTGCTGCCGATCGGTTTCAACAGCGGAGCGCTGCTCCTGGCGATGGCCGAGCCGGGCGACGTGTTCGCCATCGACGACGTGCGGACGGCCGCGCGGATGCCGGTGGAGGTCGTCGTCGCCGAGCCGCTCGATCTGCTGGCCGCAATCGAGCGCCACATCCGGGCGGACGACGAGCTCAACGACCTCTCGACCACGTTCGAGGAGGAGACGGCGCCCGACCAGGGCATGTCGTCCTCGGTCGAGGACTCGCCCGAGGACGAGGCGCCGATCGTCCGCTTCGTGAACCTGATCGTCAGTCAGGCCATCCAGGACCGCGCCTCCGACATCCACATCGAGCCGGGCGAGGACAACCTGCGCGTCCGCTACCGGATCGACGGCGTGCTGCACGAGATGCAGAGCGCACCGAAGGCCGTGCAGAACGGCGTCATCTCGCGCCTGAAGATCATGAGCGACATCAACATCGCCGAGCGTCGGAAGCCCCAGGACGGCCGCATGTCGGTCGTCCACGGCGGCCGCCAGATCGACCTGCGCGTCGCGACCCTGCCCACGGTGTGGGGCGAGAAGGTCGTCATGCGGATCCTCGACAACACGAACACGTCGCTCACGCTCCGGGACCTCAACCTGCTCGATCGCAACCTCGAGACGTTCCGGAACGCGTACACCAAGCCGTACGGCATGATCCTGGTCACCGGGCCGACCGGTTCGGGCAAGTCGACCACGCTCTACACGACGCTGAACGCCGTGTCGAAGCCGGAGATCAACGTGATCACCGTCGAGGACCCGGTCGAGTACCGGATGGCGGGGATCAACCAGGTGCAGGTGAACCCGAAGGCGGGCCTCACCTTCGCCAGCGCGCTGCGCAGCATCCTCCGTAGCGACCCGGATGTCGTCCTCCTCGGCGAGATCCGCGACCACGAGACAGCCCAGATCGCCATCGAGGCGTCGCTGACCGGCCACCTCGTGCTCTCCACGCTGCACACCAACGACGCGCCCAGCGCCGTCACCCGCCTGACCGAGATGGACATCGAGCCGTTCCTCGTCGGCTCGGCGCTCGACTGCGTGGTCGCTCAGCGTCTGGCCCGACGGCTCTGCGAGCGCTGCAAGCAACCGATCGCCTACGACCCGGATGACCTCCGTCGGCTGCGCTTCTCTGTTGCGCCCGACGCCGAGGCGCCGACGATGTTCGGGCCGGTCGGCTGCACCGCCTGCTCGAACACCGGCTACCGGGGCCGGCTCGCGGTGCACGAGGTGATGGCGGTGACCGAGGACATCGAACGCCTCACGGTCGAGCGCGCGTCGAGCGCCGAGATCGGGCGGACGGCACGGGAGCAGGGGATGCTCACGCTTCGCGAGGACGGGTGGGAGAAGGTCAAGCTCGGCCTGACCTCCGTCGACGAGATCATTCGAGTGGTGGCCTAGGAGGCGCACATGGCAACGGACCCGACGAACGACGGCTGGAGCGTGGAGAAGGCGGCAGAGGGCCGCCCGATCTACGAGATCCCCGTGACACCGCTCGAGGCGCCCGGATGGGCGCGCCCGGTGTCCGGAGCGTTCGACGCCTTCGCGGAGCCGCTCCCGAGTTCGTTCCTGCCGCCGGAGCCCGCGCAGCCGACCCCGGAGCCCCTGCACCAGCAGCCCGCGCCGACGTACGAGTACACGCCGACCACGGCGTACGGGGTCGCACCGACCGTGCCGGAGCAGCCCGCGTACGTCGCTCCGGTCAGCGGCTATGAGCCGCCGGCGTACGAGCCGCCGATCCCGGCCCACCAGCCTCCCGCCGCGACCTACGACCCGCCCGCGTACGACCCGCCCGCGTACGAGCCGCCCGCGTACGAGCCGCCCGCGGCTCCCGCGCCGGTCGCCTCCTATGCCCCTCCGACGACGCCGCCGGTGCAGACGGTCGCGGCCCCGCCGCCCCCGGCCGCGGCTGTGCTCCAGGAAGCCGACGACGACCTGCACACGCTGACCCCGGCCGAGCGCGGGGCACTCGCCGCCGCCGACCAGGAGCTCGTCGCGGCCCTGCGCGCCGTCGTCGCGGCCCGGGCCTCCGACCTCCATGTCACTGTCGGCTCGCCGCCGATGATCCGCGTGGACGGCTCGCTGACCCCCGCCGGGGCCGCCGCGCCGTGGGGCCACGAGCGCACCAGGGAGGCGCTCTTCAGCCTGCTCGACGAGCGGCAGGAGGCCACCTTCGAGCGCGAGCTGGAGCTGGACTTCGCGTTCACCATCTCAGCCAACTCCCGCTTCCGCGTGAACGTGTACCAGCAGCGCGGCGCGGTGGGGGCGGCGTTCCGTCTCATCCCGACCGAGATCAAGGGCCTCGCCGAACTCGGCGTCCCCGAGAGCGTGTCGCACCTCGCGCAGCTCCCGCGCGGTCTCGTCCTCGTCACCGGACCGACGGGTTCGGGCAAGTCGACCACCCTCGCCGCCCTCATCGACCTCGTCAACTCCACACGGGCGGACCACATCGTGACGGTCGAAGACCCGATCGAGTTCATGCACGTGCACAAGAAGTCGATCGTGAACCAGCGCGAGGTCGGCCACGACACGCACAGCTTCGGCAACGCCCTCAAGCACGTGCTCCGCCAGGACCCCGACGTCATCCTGATCGGCGAGCTGCGCGACCTGGAGACCATCTCCGTCGCGCTGACCGCCGCCGAGACCGGCCACCTGGTGTTCGCGACGCTGCACACCCAGGACGCGCCGCAGACCATCGACCGCGTCATCGACGTGTTCCCGCCGCACCAGCAGCAGCAGGTGCGCGCACAGCTCGCCGCGACGCTCCAGGGCGTCATCTGCCAGACGCTGGTCAAGAAGGCCTCCGGACGGGGCCGCGCCGTCGCCACCGAGGTGCTCATCATGACCCCCGCCATCGCGAACCTGATCCGCGAGGGCAAGACGTACCAGATCGGTTCGATGATGCAGGCGGGCCGCGGCTCGGGCATGCACACGATGGACCAGCATCTCGCCGACCTGGTCAACAGCGGCACGATCACCCACGCGGCGGCGAACGAGAAGGCGCATGACACCGAGGGCCTCAAGCGCCTCATCCAGCGCGTCGAGTCGTCCACCGATCATGCCGCCCGGGCCTTCGCCGCGAGCGGACCGGATTACGGCGACTCCTACTCCCGGGTGGTGCGCTGATGGCCACCGTGACGGCGTACGCGTACCGCGGCCGCGATGCCACCGGCAAGATCGTCAAGGGCCGGGTCGACGCCTCCAGCGAGTCCGCCGTCGCTTCGCGCCTGCGCACGATGGGCCTCTCGCCCGTCAGCATCGCGGAGGCCGACGCGGCAGGCCTGAACCGGGAGATCAACCTCAGTTTCGGCTCCGGCGTCAAGCTCAAGGACCTGGCCATCATGAGCCGGCAGATGAGCACGATGATCGGCGCCGGCCTGTCGCTGCTCAAGGCGCTCAACGTGCTGTCCGAGCAGACCGACAACAAGAAGCTGGCGAAGATCCTGGTCGAGGTCACCGAGCAGGTGGAGGCCGGCACGGCGCTGTCCGAGGCCTTCCGGAAGTATCACGTGGTGTTCCCGCCGCTGATGGTCAACATGGTCCGCGCGGGCGAGACCGGCGGCTTCCTGGACGGCGCGCTCGACTCGGTCGCGACGAACTTCGAGAAGGAGGTCAAGCTCCGCGGCACGATCAAGTCGGCGCTGACCTACCCGGTGATCGTGCTGATCATGTCGCTGCTCTCCGTCGTCGGCATGCTGCTGTTCATCGTCCCGGTCTTCGACAACATGTTCAAGAGTCTCGGCGGCCAGCTCCCGCTGCCGACCGAGATCCTCGTGATCCTCTCCCACGCGATGGTGTGGCTCGGCCCCCTGCTGCTCGTACTCGGGATCGCCGCGGCGTGGTGGTGGGCCAAGAACAAGCACGAGGAGAAGGTCAGACGCGTCGTCGACCCGATCAAGCTCAAGCTGCCCGTCTTCGGCAAGCTCCTCACCAAGATCGCGATCGCGCGCTTCAGCCGGAACTTCGCCAACATGATCGGCGCCGGCGTGCCCATCCTGCAGGCCATCCGCATCGTCGGTGAGACCAGCGGCAACTGGGTCATCGAACGCGCCCTGCTGGCCGTGGCGGAGTCCGTCCGCCAGGGCGAGTCCATCGCGCGCCCGCTGCTCGACCATCCCGTCTTCCCGTCGATGGTCACCCAGATGATCGCCGTGGGCGAGGACTCCGGCTCGCTGGAGATCATGCTGGAGAAGATCGCGGAGTTCTACGACGAGGAGGTCCAGTCCACGACCGAGCAGCTCACGGCCATGATCGAGCCGCTCATGATCGCCTTCCTCGGCGTCGTGATCGGTGGCATGGTGATCGCGCTGTACATGCCGATCTTCCAGATCACCACCCTCATCAAGTAGCTCCGCGCGAGCCGTACCCTGCACGGGTCACGTGCGTTAGCGGCGCGCCATCGACACGCCGCAATGCCCCCTCGGTTTGGGGTCATGATCAGGCGTTAAACCCCCCACTCAAGGGATTCTGGGGGCCGTTTCCGGCCCCATAACATCGTCAGCGAGCGGGGCACCTCCTCCGCCCACCCCGCATCATTCCCGACCGAACGGACACTGCAATGTACTTCCGAATCATGGGCAAGCTGAACCGCCGCCGCCAGGGGCTCCTCGAGGAGAACGAGAAGGGCTTCACCCTCATCGAGCTGCTCGTGGTCGTGATCATCATCGGCATCCTTGCCGCGATCGCGATCCCGGTTTACCTGGGCATCCAGGCCAACGCCCAGGACAGCGCCACCAAGTCCGACCTGACCAACTTCAAGACCGCAGTCGTCGCGGCTCAGACACAGAACAACGGGGTGCTACCGGCCACGGTCGCTGCCGTCGCCAACACGACCGGCACCACCGCCGTCCTCTACAAGCCGAACACCACTGCGAACCCGCAGACCTTCTGCATCTCTGGGACCAGTGCCTCGGGCAAGTCGTTCCAAATCACGGATGCGACCGCGGCAGCGGCTGGGCCGGCCTGCCCGTAATCACTGCCACTCGGGTGGGCCGGCAGTCACTTGCCGGCCCATCCCTGTTCTCGTCCACCCGATCCGACCCGAAGGGAGGTGGTACATGAACAAGAACGTGCGAGGCCTCGGGGCCCGCTCCGCCGCCGACGAGGGCGGCTTCGGCATAGCCGAGGTTCTCGTCGCCATGTTCCTCCTCGCCGTGATCGCGGTCGCCATCATCCCGATCCTCGTGCAGGGCCTCCGCCTCTCGGTCCAGAACGCGACCGTCGCGACCGCGACTCAGCTCGCGAACCAGCAGATCGAGCAGGTCAGGGGGCCACGTCCTGCGCGTCCGTCGTCGCCGGCACCATCACCACGACATCGCACAACGTTCCGCTGAAGGCCGTACGCACCATCGGCACGAGCTGCCCGGCATCCGGATACCCGATCACCGTGAAAGTCTCGGTGAGCGTCACCCGCACCGACACCAACGCGGTCCTTGCGACCGCGAACACCTTGGTCTTCGTAACGGGCCCCTGACATGACGCAGCCGACCGATCCGCGACGCGACGACGGGTTCACCCTCGTCGAACTCGTCATCGCCGCGATGCTCCTGGTTCTCGTGCTCGCGGTCGTCGGCGCGATGATCAGCAGCCTCAGTCAGACCTCCAAAACGGTCGACTCGATGACCGCAACGTCGACGTCCGCCCAGCTCGCCGCGGCATCGGTCGAGCGTGGAATCCGCAACTCCTCAGACTTCCTGCTCACCAACCCGACAGGCACGGACCAGATGCTGGTCGCGCGCACCGCGCAGGGCGGCGCCACCCTCACCTGGGTCTGCGTCGCGTGGTACTACTCGTCTGCGAATGGGGGGAGTATCCGCTATACGATGTCGCCGAGCGCGATCACGACACCGACCTCCACGACCCTGTCGCAATGGACTCTTCTCGCAACAGGCATCACGCCGACCAACGGCACCGGGATCTTCAGCGGCTCCACCCCGCAGCTCACGATCGGCTTCAACGGCCAGTCGACGGGCGCCGGCAACGTCACCATCAGCAGCACGGCCGTCAGCCGTGCAGGATCGTCTGGAACCCCCGCATGCTACTGATCTCGAGATTCGTGCGCTCCCGCCTTGGCTCCGACCGGGGCTCTGCGCTCATCGCGGTCCTCGGCGTGATGATCGTCGGCATCATCCTCACCACGCTCATCGCGTCGTCCGTCGTCTCCGCTTACGGATTCAGCTCGTCGACGCGAGCCGGCGTGCAGTCCCACGCGTCCGCCGATGCCGGGATCGCTGCGGCGCGCGCAGGGCTCTACATCAGCGGCAACTGCGCCGCGCAGCCGACCCCTGGTGTGTACACCTCGACCGGCTCACTGACCTACTCGGCGGCAGTCCAGTTCGACGCGGGCTCGGGCTGGCAGGCGGGTTGTCCGACCTCCAGCGCGAGCCGGGTCCGGATCGTCTCCACGGGTAGCCCCCAGGCATGGGGTATCTCGGGCAACACGACCGGCAACTCCCGTCAGGTCGAGGCGATCTACAACTGGCTGGTCCCCGGAGTCAAACCGTCCGGAACATCCATCGATCTCTATGGCGGCGGCCAGGTCGAGGCCAACTCGGGCTTCGACCTCTCCGAGAGCGCTGGTCTCGTCGTCCAGAACGGCAACCTGGTCTGCAACAAGAACAACTCGGTGTTCAACGGCAATCTGACGGTGGGCGGCGCATCCCCGAACGGCAACCTGACCTTCGGAGGGTCCTGCACCGTCAACGGCAACGTCGTGGTCCAAAACACGGCCACGCTGGGCAGTGGCCAGATCGTCGGCAACCTCACGGCTGCCTCGGTCTCGCCGAACCCGCCGGGGTCGACGGTCACCGGCACCTACACCCAGACCAGCGTCGCGCCTCCGATGGCCCCATGGGTCGACGTGACCTACACCCCGAGCGACTGGCGCGACTCGAACGGAAACCCGTTCCAGGTGGTGACCGCGACGACGTCGACTCAGTGCTCGTTCACGAACGGCAACCTCGGCGGCACGGCGCCGGGCAGCCCGGTGATCATCAACATGCTCGGCTGCGTCGGCGGCCCCACCGCGAACAACAACACGACCGTCTCCCTCACCAGCGATGTCGTGATCTTCGCCAACCAGTTCAACTTCAGCGGGACGAACGGGCTCTCATTCACCTCGTCCAGCTCTGCGGTGCACCGCCTCTGGTTCATCACGCCGGACAACACGCCGGATCACCAGCCCACGTGCAACAAGACGCCCCCGCTGACCGACCCGACGCACCAGGACGACTTCGTCGCGAAGAACAACCTGTCGGCGTCCGACGTCATCTCCACCACGAACGCCGTGCAGGCGATGCTCTACACGCCCTGCGCGCTGGTCTCCAAGAACAACCTGACGTGGAACGGCCAGCTCTACGCGGGCACATACAGCACTGTCATCAACAACCCGGTGTACACCTTCGCGCAGGTGGGAATCGCGGGCTACGACCTCAGTTCCGGCGCGCCGATCCCGCCCCTGACCAGCGCCCAGCCCGGCGCCATGATCTCCAACCGTGATCTGGCAGGTTGACATGCCCATCGTCGTCCTCGGCCTTTTCGGCTCCCTCATCGGCTCGTTCCTGAACGTGGTCGTCTTCCGCGTCCCCGCCGGCCGCTCGATCGTCGCGCCGCCGAGCGCGTGCGGCTCGTGCGGCGCGCGCATCCGCGGGTACGACAACATCCCGGTGATCTCCTGGCTCGTGCTGCGCGGCCGCTGTCGCGACTGCAGCGCCTCCATCTCGCCGCGCTACCCGCTGGTAGAGCTCGGGACCGGACTCGTCTTCGCCGGGATCACGGTCTGGGCGCTCGCCCGCTGGGGCACGCCCGTCGCACTGGACGCCCACACTCTCGCATCGGTGCTCGTCACCATCGCGTTCCTCTACCTCGGCGCGATCAGCATCGCGCTGGCCCTCATCGACCTGGATGTCCACCGGCTGCCGAACAGCATCGTCCTGCCGGCGTACATCGTGGGCGCGCTGCTCCTCGGAGCGGCGGCCATCCTGACAGGCGACATCGGCGCACTCGGGCGCGCGGCGGTCGGGGCGGCGGCGATGTACCTCCTCTATCTCGCGCTGGCCCTCGCCTACCCCGGCGGGATGGGCTTCGGCGACGTCAAGCTCGCCGGCGTGCTCGGCCTTTACCTCGGCTTCCTGGGCTGGGGCGAGCTGGTCGTCGGCGCGTTCGCCGCGTTCGTGCTGGGGGGACTGTTCAGCGTCGTGCTTCTGCTCGCGCGGAAGGCGACCCGGCGCAGCGGCATCCCGTTCGGCCCGTGGATGCTGACGGGCGCCTGGGTCGGTGTCGTCGCCGGCGGCGCGATCGCCGCCGGATATCTGTCGTTGATCGGGCTCGGCTAGTCCGGCGCGGTGAGAAGGGAATGAAGATGGCCTCCAGAATCGTGGGAGTGGATGTCGGCAACGACGTCATCCGCGCCGTCGAAGTCGCCGACGCCGACAAGCCCCGGCCGACCGTGCTGCGTTACCACCAGACGCCGCTGCCCGAGGGCGCGGTCCAGCGCGGCGAGGTGATCGAGCCGAACACCGTCGCCGAGGCGCTGAAGCGCCTCTGGAAGTCGGGCGGCTTCACCTCCAAGAAGGTGGTGCTCGGCGTGGGCAACCAGCGGGTCTTCGCTCGCGAGCTGACCGTGCCGCGGGCGCCCCTGAAACACATCCGCGAGTCGCTGCCGTTCCAGGTGCAGGAGATGCTCCCGGTCCCGGTCGCCGATGCGCTGCTCGACTTCTACCCCATCGCCGAGGCGGTCACCGACCACGGGCCCGGCATCCGCGGGCTCCTCGTCGCGGCGGTGAAGGAGGCGGTCGCGAACAAGGTGTCGGCTGCGAAGCTCGCGGGACTGACCGTCGTGGACGTCGACCTCATCCCGTTCGCCGTCAGCCGGGTGCTCATCTCGCGGCCCGGCATCCGCGGCGGTGTGGTCCTGATCGACATCGGCGCCAACACCACCAGCGTCGTGATGGCCGCGGACGGAGTGCCGCAGTTCGTCCGCATCATCCCGGCCGGCGGCGAGGACGCGTCCCGCGCCCTGCAGTCCGGGCTCGGCATCGACCTGGCTCAGGCGCAGGAGACCAAACGCCGGCTGGGGCTGGCCGTGAACCCGGAGCCCGCCGACCACCCGGCCGTCGAGATCATCTACCGGGCGACTGGCGAGCTGCTGAACAGCCTCCGCAACACCGTCTCGTTCTTCGCGAACACCCGTCCCGACCAGCCGATCGGCCAGATCGTGCTGAGCGGGGGCGGTTCGCATCTGACCGGCCTTCCGGAGAACCTCTCGCGGGTCACCGGGCTCCCGGTCTCGGTGGGCGACGCGCTGGCAGCGGTCAAGGTCTCATCCAAGGTCGCAGGCGGGGAGCTCGCCCGCGACCGCCTCTCGATCAGCACGGCACTCGGACTCGCGGTGGGGAGCGCAGCATGACTCAGACAGCGGAGAAGCCGGAGACGGGCCGCAGGGCCGGCAAGCGTTCTGGTCGTGAGGCGAAGGGCGATGTCGAACAGGCGGCCGAAGCCGAGACTCCCGCGCGCGGGGCGGGCAGGAAGAAGGCGAAGGACAAGGCCGGAACCGCTGCCTCGACCGAGCGCGCCCCACGGCACGACGGCATCCTGATCGGGGCCGAGCCGCGCGTCCACCTCCTTCCTCCCGAAGTCATGGCCGACCGCAAGGCCGCCGCGCTCCGAGGCAGACTCGGACTGGGTGTTGTAGCCGTCATCGCCGTCGTGGTGCTCGGCATCCTCTGGGCGACTTCGACCGCAGCTACCGCACAGCACGACTTGGCCACAGAGCAGGCCACGACACAGGGGCTGCTCAAGCAGCAGCTGACATATGCGAAGGTCCGCACCGTGCAGGACCAGGTGGACCTCATCAAGACTGCCCAGGAGGTCGGCGCCTCCACGGAGATCGCCTGGACGCCGTACCTGGAGAAGGTTCAGGCGACGCTGCCGCCGAACGTCACGATCACGGGCGTCAACGTCGACTCTTCGACGCCCATCGAGCTGTACCCGCAGTCGAGCGCCTCGTTGCAGGGGCCCCGGGTCGCGACCATCGTGTTCACGGCGCAGAGCCCGTCGCTCCCTGCGGTTCCGTCCTGGCTCCTCGCACTCAAGACGTTGCCGGGGTACGCCGACGCCCTGCCGGGTTCGGTGAACCTGGATCAGAACGGCGTCTACACCGTGACCATCACCATGCATGTCGACGAGAAGGCGTTCTCGAACCGCTTCTCGCAGAAAGCGGGGAAGTGACCGTGGACAAGAACAAGATCTGGATCGTCGGCTCTGTGCTGCTGATGGTCGTCGCTCTGGGCCTCGGCTGGTTCCTTGGCATCGCCCCTCAGCTCGCAGCCGCGGCGACCGCGGAGTCGCAGCGTGCGGACGTCCAGGCGCTCAACGCCAAGCAGGAGGCGACCCTCGCCTCGCTCAAGAAGGACTACGCCGACATCGACGCACTCAACGCCCAACTGAGCGACCTCTCCGCCTCGGTGCCGAGCGACTCGGCGATCCCCGCGTTCGTCGACGAGGTGGACGCGCTCGGCTCGGCGGCAGGCGTGACCGTCGCCGGAATCGCCGTCGCGGACGCGAAGCCCTACGAGCCGGTTTCGCCGCCCGCGCCGACCGGGGGCGCCGCGACTCCGTCCCCGACCGCGACCCCGTCACCCGGAGCGACGCCGGCGCCCACTCCGACGGCCGCTCCGACGCCTGTCGCGGGGATGCCTCCGGTCACGAGCTCCAAGCTCACGTCGGTGAACTTCTCGTCGCTGGCGGTCACTCTCACGGTGAAGGGCACGTACGCGCAGGCGCTCGCTTTCGTGAACGGCATCCAGACCGGAGAGCGGCTGTTCCTCGTCAGCGGGATCAGCACCTCCACCGCTTCGTCCGGCGGGACCGCGGGCAAGCCCGGTGCGGGCGTTGAGTCCACGACGGTGTCCGGCCTCATCTTCGTCGTGACGCCGAGCCGGCCCACCTCCACGCCGACCCCCGCTCCCTCCAAGTAGCCGCCCTCCCGCCGCACCTCCCTCGCCCCGCCGTCCCCCGTTGCTACAGTGGGCACCACATCGACAGGGTGCCCACCGGGGGCGCAGCGAGGAGTGCCAGCATGAGCGACACGACACCGGAACCCGCCGACAAGCGGGACGAAGCGGGGTCGATCGAACCTGCTTCCCCGCCTGCGACCGCCCCGGCCGAGTCGGCCGCCGCCGAACCTGCTCCGCAGGCAGAAGCCGCCCCGCAGGCCGAGGCCGCCCCGGCATCCGCCGGCGAACCGCACGACACGGACCCGGAGATGACGACCCCGCCGTCCGCGCCGGTATCCGCGCGCGGTCACCTCAACCGGTCCGCCGACGAGAACGCTGCGGAGGTGCCTGCCGCTCCCGCCTCCACGCCGCCGACTGCGGCGATCGAGCCGGAGCCCGTGACCTCTTCGCCCGACGACGTCGCGGCGGCCGTCGCGCGATCCTCCAGCGAGCCCGGCGCCACCGCCGCGGGCGACGCGACCGTGGACACCGCGTCTCCGGCGCAGTCCGCCACGCCGGTCATCATCGCGGGGAGGCCGCACAGCAGGCGACCGCACAGCAGGCGATCGCGCAGCAGGCGACCGCGCAGCAGCAGCCGCCCGCCGCACCGCAGAGCGAGGCCACCGCCGCGCCCGTTGCGCCCGCGCAGGCCCCGCCGCCGTACCTGCCGCAGCCGGTCGCGCCGATCTTCCTGCAGCGTCCGGAGCCGCCCAAGCGCAAGAGCAACCGCGGCATCGGCATCCTCATCGCCCTGGTCGGCACCGTCGCGTTCGCCGTCCTGTGGGCGGTCGCCGTCGTCGTCGTCGGCGCGATGCTGACGCCGAGCAGCGAGTTCCTGCCGGTGCTCACCCAGTACTTCACGTCGCAGCTCTCCGGCTGGGCGCCGATCGTGGCGTTCTTCGTCGGGATGGTCGTGCTCATCCAGATCATCAACCGGGCGCGCTGGTGGGCGTACATCCTCGGCGGCCTGTTCGTCGCGGTCTTCGTCTATCTCGTCTACATCGGCGCCGAGCTCTCGGACGCGCACTACCTGTCGCGCAACGCCGAGGAGCAGGCGCTCATCCTCAGCCGTGTCTGGGTCAACCCGTTCGCGGTCCTCGCCGGCGTCATCGCCCGGGAGATGTCGGTGTGGACGGGAGCCTGGCTCGCCGCGCGCGGACGCAAGCTGAAGGCGCGCAACGCCGAGGCGCAGGCGGACTACGAGCAGCAGCTCGCGGACGCGCAGAACCAGGCCGCCAACGCGTACGCTCAGGGGTACTGACCGACCTTCCGAACCGCTTCCGAGGGGGCTCCCATGCGTGAGGAGCGTTCCTACGCCATCGTCGTCGCCTGCTTCGCCGCGGGCCTCTACCTGGCCGTCCTCGTCGCGGTGTTCGGCCTGATCTCGCTCGGGACGGACACCGAGGTGATCCCGGACCCGTCCGCCGGGCCGCTGGTCGGGCCGGTGATGACGGGCGTAGCTGTGGCCGTGCTCCTCGTCCTCCTGATCCTCACCGGGATCCGCGTGCCGGGCGACCAGCAACGCATCGCCCCGCTGAGCGCACTCGGCGCGGGTGTGGCGTGCTACCTCGCCTACTGCCTGGCCGGGGAGTGGCGGGCTCGCTCGCGACCGGCGACGTCCTGCACTTCGTGCTGTTCGCGGCCGGGCAGCTCGGAAGCCTGTACTCCATCGCCGTCGGCGCCTCGGCCTTCCTGATCATGCTGCTCTACCAGCTCGTCCTCGTGGGCCGCTTCCGGCAGCGCGGGAGGCCGCGCTGGCCGTGGGAGCGGCCGGACGACGAGTAGCGCGCCGGGGTGACCCGAACGGGTGGACGCGGCGGTCCACCCCTGGCCGATACACTGCGGGAACCCGACAGAGAGGTTCCGATGTCCGACGCTCCAGCCCCTGCCCTCTCGGACGAAGCCGCTCTCTCCGCACCCGCACCCGAACCCGCTCTGGCACCCGCACCTGCTCCGGCTCCCGCACCCGCCGTCCCTCGCCGCTCGCGCGCGGGCCGCTGGATCGTCGCCCTCATCGCCGCAGTCACGCTCCTGGTCACTGCCGCCGGGGTCACCGTCTCGCTGTCGGCGGTCGTCGCGTTGCAGAACCTCCCGCGCACACTGGTCGCGCAGTACCTGGGCGAGCTCGAGCACGGCCGCGCGGAGGCGGCGATGAAGCTGGCCGGAATCCGTGCCAACAGCGGGGACGTGCTGCTCAACGACGCCGCGTACGCGAAGATCACCGACCGCGTCAGCTCGTTCACCGTCCAGGCCCCGGTCACCCGCGGCGCCACCACGACGGTCCAGGCGCAGATCACGCAGGGTGATCGTACGTATGATCGCTCGTTCGTGGTGGAGAAGGCCGGCGGCCTGCCCTGGCTCCCGTTCTGGCGTCTCGGCCGAATGGAGCCCGACACGGTCGACCTCATGGTGGAGGGCCCGGCGGGCATCCAGTACACGGTCGCCGGCGTGAAGCCCCAGAACATGCCGCTCGCGACGGACATCACGCTCCGCGCGCTCCCCGGCACCTACCCGGTGGAGCTCGTCTCGAAGAGCGCGAACTTCGACGTGCCGATGAGCGCGATCACCTCCACCCTGCCCGGCAGCGCCATCTCACCCACCGTGTTCACCGCCCGGCTCTCCGACGGCGGCCAGGCGGCGGCGCGCACCGCGATCAACACCTGGCTGGACGGCTGCGTCGCCTCGCACGACGCGGTGCCGGCCCACTGCCCGTTCGGCACCTTCTCGGACAGCGCCGCCGATGACATCAGCGACGTGCGCTGGCAGCTCCACACCCGCCCGGACGTCACGATCGACCCGGTGTGGACGACGGGCGGCTGGACGGTCGACAGCACGACGGGCAGCATCTCGGCGGAGGCCACGCTGACCCGCAAGTCCGACGGGGCGACCGGCCAGGGCTACACCGACCCGTGGAGCTTCGACTTCCACGGCATCCTCACGTTCGACGGCAGCGGCGCGCTCTTCACCCCGCTGATCTCGGACAGCGGGCCGGGGGCGCAGGCGGGGGCGTGAAGCGGGCCGGCTCAGTCGCGCCGGAACCGTTCGCGGAGCGCGACGGGCACCATTCCCAGCAGCCAGGGGAGGTCCTGGAGCAGGTAGCGCTTCACCAGCCGTGACGGGTCCTGCATCATCCGCCACACCCACTCGAGCCCGACCGTGCGCATGAACCGCGGCGCCCGGGGGAACTGCCCGGTGTTGATCTGAGCAGCCGCGCCGGCGCCGATGAAGACCACCTCGGGATGGCGCTCGTGAAGATCCAGCATCAGGTGCTCCTGCTTCGGGAAGCCGAGGCAGGTGAAGACGATATGCGGACGGAACTCGGTGGCGAACGCGTCGCCGGCGTCGACGAGCAGCGGGCTGCCGGCCTCGGCTATCGGGAGGTCGCCTCCGCGGACGTTGGCGTGACCGGCTTCGCGGTAGAACCGCTCCGCCGCGTCGGACGCCGCGCCGATGATGGCGATCCGGAGGTCGTCGGTGCCGGGATGGGCGATCAGTGCGTTCATCAGATCCGTCCCCGCGACGCGCGGGAACGCGCCCTTCCCCGCGATTCGGAGCAGCCAGGTGAGCGGCACGCCGTCGATGGGCCAGAAGGCAGCCTCCTGCTCGAGCCGCGGGAAGCCGACCGTTCGGAGGTGACGCGAGGTCGCCACGTTGGACGGCACGACGATCCCGCCGGCCCCGCTCGCGACGAGGTCGAGGATGCGGAGGACGGCTTGGTCCAGGTCGGCGCGGTCGAGACGCAGGCCGCCGAGCGTGGCGCGCTCCGGAGCGATCGTCATGCTCTGTCCTCCGTGAAGTGCCGGTCCGCGGCCCGATAGTCCGCCGGGACGCCGATGTCGAAGAAGGTGGGGCCGCAGCGAAGGTAGCCCGGCGACACCTCGGCGAGTCGCGGCTCGAGGAAGTCCCGCTCGAAGGACGACGCACCCGGCGGCAGGCTGTCGACCACCGACCGGCGCAGGGCGTAGACGCCCGCGTTGATGAGGCCCGGGCCTCCGGCACCCTTCTCGAGGAACCCCGTCACGACGCCGTCCATCACCTCGACGCGCCCGAAGCGCCCGGTGTCGGGCACCTCGACGAGGCCCATGACGACCGAGGAGGAGTGGAGGCCCTCGCGCAGGGCGACGAGGTCGGCATCGACGAAGGTGTCGCCGTTGACGAGCACGAACTCCTCCGCCAGCAGCGACCGTGCGTTGACGAGCGCGCCGCCGGTGCCGAGGGGGACGGCCTCCACACTGTGGCGCACCGGGACGCCGCGGTGATCCCGGCCGACCTGGTCTCTGATCGCCTGCGACCCGTGACCGGAGAGCAGAACGATGTCGTCGGCGCCGCGCTCGATCGCCCAGTCGAGCAGGTGATCCAGGAAGGGCCTCCCGGCGACCGGGGCGAGGGGCTTGGGGAGGCCGGCCGGGATCGCCCCGCTCAGCCGGGTGCCGAGACCACCCGCGAGGATCGCGAGCTGCATCATCGGCGCTCCGGTCTCGGGGCGCGCCAGCTCTCGGCGCCGTGCTTCGTGAAGTGGCAGGTCATGACCTGGCCGCCGCACTCCGACTCCAGGCTGCGGGCCAGCTCGAATCGCCGCGCGGGATCGACGAGGAGCAGGATGAAACCGCCGCCTCCGGCGCCCGACACTTTTCCGGCGAGCATGCCGTGCCGGTCGGCGATCCGGTACGCGTTCTCGATGGCGGGGGTGCTGATCTGCGAGGCGAGGCGCTTCTTGGCCTCCCAGGTGCCGCGCATCGTCGTGGCGAGGGCGGGGAGGTCGCCCATGAGCAGGTGATCCTTCATCGCCTCGGCCTCCGCCTTCAGCAGATGCGTCGCCTCGATCGCCCCGTTGTCGCCGGCCACGACGTTCCGTTGCTGCTCGACGATGACGGCGGCCGAGCTGCGCGAGACCCCGCCGAAGTACAGGAGCAGGGACGCCTCCAGCTCGGTCATCACCTCGCGTCGCACGCGCAGCGGGTTGACGACGATCCGCCCGCCAGGACGTGACTCCATGTAGTTGAATCCGCCGAACGTCGCCGCGTACTGGTCCTGCCAGCCGCCCGCGAGCGCGAGGTCCTCGCGCTCGATCTCCCACGCGAGACGCGCGATCTCGTACTGGCCCAGCGACGTCTGCAAGAGCTCGGCCAGCGCGGTCACGAGAGCGACGACGAGCGTGGACGAGGAGCCGAGCCCCGATCCCGGCGGCGCGTCGACCTGGGTGGAGAGCCGCACCGGCAGGCGCGCGCCCCCGTTGAACTCGTCCATCATCCGCTTGTAGGCGGCGACGTGGAGTCCGAATCCGTCGAGCAGCGCGTCGACGTCGTCGGTCTCGGCGTAGCCCGCCGTCTGCCGGTCGGGGAGTGGAATTCCACGCCCGAGTCGATCAGCGTCGCGTAGGCGTACGCGTATTTGTCGATGGTCGCGTTCAGGATGCGGCCGCCGTAGGTGTCGGAGTACGGCGACACATCCGTGCCGCCTCCGGCGAGTCCGAGGCGGAGCGGGGCGCGCCCGCGCACGGTGGTCGGGGTGGAGTTCACGTCGTCACGTCCAGTGCGTAGTCGAGGAGGGTGGGGAAGCGGTGGTCGGCGGCGATCCCGGCAGCAGCGGGGTCGGAGCGATCATCGATCAGCACCCGGGCGCAGCCGCCCGTGACGGCGGCGAGGTTCTCCGCCATCTCCATGTCGGACAAGGAGTCACCGACCATGATCGAGCGGGCCGGATTCACCTCACGATTCACCGCGAGCCAGGACAGGGCGAGCCCCGGGAGAGGTTTGCGGCAGGTGCACCCATCGGTCTCCAGATGCGGGCATACGCGGATCGCGTCGACGCGCGCTCCGGCCAGCGAGACGTCGTGGAGGAACCGCGAGTGGATGCGGTCCAGGTCGTCGGGTGAGACCAGCCCTCGACCGACTCCGCGCTGGTTGGTGACGATGACGATCCGGGGCGCCCAGCCGGAGAGCAGCCGGAGGGCGTGGAGGGCGCCCGGGAGGTATTCCCACTGCCGTGCGGTGCGCACGTAGTCCCCCACGATCCGGCGGTTGATCACTCCGTCCCGGTCGAGGAAGAGGCACCAGTCGTCAGACGGCCGCGAAGAGGTCATGCTCGACGCGTTCCGAGATCGCGTGGATGAAGACGATGTGCGACTCCTGGACGCGGCCGGTATCGGACGAGGGTACATTCAGCAGCAGGTCGGCGTACTCGCGCAGCGCCCCTCCCGACTCCCCGGTGAAGGCGACGACGGTGGCGCCTTTCTCCTTCGCCGTCCTGGCGGCCCGCACGATGCTCTCGGAGTTGCCGGAGGTGCTGATCGCCACCAGCACGTCGCCGGCGCGGATGGAGCCTTCGAGGGCACGGGCGAACACGCTCTCGTAGTCGTAGTCGTTCGCCACGGCGGTCAGGTGCGAGGCGTTGCCGTGCAGTGCCTCGGCGGCGAGCGGCGGGCGGTCGAAGATGAAGTGGCCGCTCAGCTCCGCGGCGAAGTGCTGGGCGTCGGCGGCGCTCCCGCCGTTGCCGCAGAAGTACGCCCGTCCGCCGGCCCGGTACGAGCGCACCATGGCCGCGGCGATCTCGTCGCCGACTGTCAGCAGCCGCGCGTCGTCGATGATGCGGTTCTTGACCGCGATGGTCTCGGTGATGATCTCCTGAATGCTGCGCATGCAGGGAGCGTATCCCGGCCTGAGATGTGGAATCTGACCGGAGACCCCTTTCGCCCTCCTCCGCGTGCGCCGGTATCCGCTGTCGCCCGGATGCCCTTTCGCTGTGCGCGGACAGGCCGCTAGCACGCCCTCGTTCATTTGACCGCCCACCGCGCGGACGATAGTATTTATCGGGTGTGCGCTCTGACGCGCGCTTGTTGTGTGCTCGCGAGAGCCGACACCGAGCGGGCCGGCACGTACTCATCCGATGGGCGGAGAGACCGCACGGAATCACCGCCCCCACGGCATATCGGCCATCGGTCCGATACTTCCCAACTCCTGATCGCCCGCGAAGCGGGTCGCTCGGGGTGCGGGGAAAGAGCAACAACTGTCACCGTGCAGTCCATATAAGGAGAAGTTCAGTGCCAACCATTCAGCAGTTGGTTCGGAAGGGCCGGACGCCGAAGGTCACCAAGACCAAGGCTCCCGCCCTGAAGTCCAACCCCCAGCAGCGCGGCGTGTGCACCCGTGTCTACACCACCACCCCCAAGAAGCCGAACTCGGCGCTCCGCAAGGTCGCCCGCGTCAAGCTCTCGAACGGGACCGAGGTCACCGCGTACATCCCCGGTGAGGGCCACAACCTGCAGGAGCACTCGATGGTGCTCGTCCGCGGCGGCCGTGTGAAGGACCTGCCCGGCGTCCGCTACAAGATCGTCCGCGGCGCCCTCGACACCCAGGCCGTCAAGAACCGCAAGCAGGCTCGCAGCCGCTACGGCGCGAAGATGGAGAAGAAGTAATGCCTCGCAAGGGTCCCGCTCCGAAGCGCCCCGTCGTCGCCGACCCGGTCTACGGCTCGCCGGTCGTCAGCCAGCTCGTCAACAAGATCCTCCTCGACGGCAAGAAGGGCCTCGCCGAGCGCATCGTCTACGACGCGCTCGAGGGTGTCTCCTCGAAGAACGGCCAGGACGCCGTCGCCACGCTCAAGAAGGCGCTCGACAACATCCGCCCGACCCTCGAGGTCCGCAGCCGCCGCGTCGGCGGCTCGACCTACCAGGTGCCGGTCGAGGTCAAGCCGCACCGCGCGAACACCCTGGCGCTGCGCTGGCTCACCAGCTACGCCAAGGGCCGTCGCGAGAAGACGATGACCGAGCGTCTCACCAACGAGATCCTCGACGCGTCCAACGGTCTGGGCGCCGCTGTCAAGCGCCGCGAGGACACGCACAAGATGGCCGAGTCGAACAAGGCCTTCGCCCACTACCGCTGGTAGAAACTCTTCGTCGTCCGGGCGCTGCGCTCCTCGCAGTGCCGCGCCCGGGCGGCACCCCTTCCACTCTCTACTTTCCGGAGGAACCCTGTGGCACAGGACGTGCTCACCGACCTGCATAAGGTCCGCAACATCGGCATCATGGCCCACATCGATGCCGGCAAGACCACCACGACCGAGCGCATCCTGTTCTACACGGGCGTCAACCACAAGATCGGTGAGACGCACGACGGCGCCTCGACCACCGACTGGATGGAGCAGGAGAAGGAGCGCGGCATCACCATCACGTCCGCCGCGGTCACCTGCTTCTGGAACAAGAACCAGATCAACATCATCGACACCCCGGGTCACGTCGACTTCACCGTCGAGGTGGAGCGCTCGCTCCGCGTGCTCGACGGTGCCGTCGCCGTCTTCGACGCGAAGGAGGGCGTCGAGCCCCAGTCGGAGACCGTGTGGCGTCAGGCCGACAAGTACGTCGTCCCGCGTATCTGCTTCGTCAACAAGATGGACAAGCTGGGCGCCGACTTCTACTTCACCGTCGACACCATCGTGTCCCGCCTCGGCGCCAAGCCGCTGGTGATGCAGCTCCCGATCGGCGCCGAGTCCGACTTCGTCGGCGTCGTCGACCTGGTCGAGATGCGCGCGCTGGTCTGGCCGGGCGACGCCAAGGGCGACGTGACCATGGGCGCCAAGTACGAGGTGCAGGAGATCCCCGCCGACCTTCAGGAGAAGGCCGAGGAGTACCGCAACCGCCTGCTCGAGACCGTCGCCGAGACCGACGACGCGCTGCTCGAGAAGTTCTTCGGCGGCGAGGAGATCACCATCCCGGAGATCAAGGCCGCGATCCGCAAGCTCACCGTGAACAACGAGATCTACCCGGTCCTCTGCGGCTCGGCGTTCAAGAACCGCGGTGTCCAGCCGATGCTCGACGCCGTGATCGACTACCTCCCGTCGCCGCTCGACGTGCCCGCCATCGAGGCGCACAACCCGCGCGACGAGGAGCAGGTCATCCTGCGCCACGCCGACGCCACCGAGCCCTTCTCGGCCCTCGCGTTCAAGGTCGCCGTCCACCCGTTCTTCGGCCGTCTGACCTACGTGCGCGTGTACTCGGGTCGTGTCGACTCGGGCGCCGCGGTCGTGAACTCGACCAAGGGCAAGAAGGAGCGCATCGGCAAGATCTTCCAGATGCACGCCAACAAGGAGAACCCGGTCGACTACGTCACCGCAGGCAACATCTATGCGGTGATCGGCCTCAAGGACACCACCACGGGCGACACCCTGAGCGACCCGGACCACCAGGTCGTGCTCGAGTCGATGACCTTCCCGGAGCCCGTGATCGAGGTCGCCATCGAGCCGAAGACCAAGGCCGACCAGGAGAAGCTCGGCACGGCCATCCAGAAGCTCGCCGAGGAAGACCCGACGTTCCGCACCGAGCAGAACCAGGAGACCGGTCAGACGGTCATCAAGGGCATGGGCGAGCTGCACCTCGACATCCTCGTGGACCGCATGAAGCGCGAGTTCAACGTCGAGGCGAACGTCGGCAAGCCCCAGGTGGCCTACCGCGAGACCCTTCGCCGCACGGTGGAGAAGTACGACTACACCCACAAGAAGCAGACCGGTGGTTCCGGTCAGTTCGCTAAGGTGCAGATCACCCTGGAGCCGCTCGAGGTGACCCCGGAGACCTCGTACGAGTTCGTGAACGCCGTCACCGGCGGTCGCGTCCCGCGCGAGTACATCCCCTCGGTCGACGCGGGCATCCAGGACGCGATGCAGGTCGGCGTGCTCGCCGGCTTCCCGACGGTGGGTGTCAAGGCGATACTCGTCGACGGTGCGTCGCACGACGTCGACTCCTCGGAGATGGCGTTCAAGATCGCCGGCTCGATGGCCTACAAGGAGGCTGCTCGCAAGGCGAACCCGGTGCTCCTCGAGCCGCTCATGGCGGTCGAGGTGCGTACGCCGGAGGAGTACATGGGCGACGTCATCGGCGACCTCAACTCCCGCCGTGGACAGATCCAGTCCATGGAGGACGCGAGCGGCGTCAAGGTCGTGCGCGCCAACGTCCCGCTGTCCGAGATGTTCGGCTACATCGGCGACCTGCGGTCCAAGACCTCGGGCCGCGCGGTGTACTCGATGCAGTTCGACAGCTACGCGGAGGTCCCGAAGGCTGTCGCCGACGAGATCGTCCAGAAGAGCAAGGGCGAGTGACCTCGGTCGCTGCTCCCAGGCAACATCCCGTAACATAAGAAACCAATCCCGTAGACCCTCCGGTCGAAATCCGTCGACCGGGGTGTCTGCACGAGAGTCCTGAGGAGGACCACAGTGGCTAAGGCCAAGTTCGAGCGGACTAAGCCGCACGTGAACATCGGAACCATCGGTCACGTCGACCACGGCAAGACGACGCTCACCGCGGCGATCTCCAAGGTGCTTGCTGACAAGTACCCGTCGGCGACCAACGTGCAGCGCGACTTCGCGTCGATCGACTCGGCGCCGGAAGAGCGTCAGCGTGGTATCACGATCAACATCTCGCACGTCGAGTACGAGACCCCGAAGCGCCACTACGCGCACGTCGACGCCCCGGGTCACGCCGACTACATCAAGAACATGATCACCGGTGCCGCTCAGATGGACGGCGCGATCCTCGTGGTCGCCGCCACCGACGGTCCGATGGCTCAGACCCGCGAGCACGTGCTGCTGGCCAAGCAGGTCGGCGTTCCGTACCTGCTCGTCGCGCTGAACAAGTCCGACATGGTCGACGACGAGGAGATCCTGGAGCTCGTCGAGCTCGAGGTCCGCGAGCTGCTCTCCAGCCAGGACTTCGACGGCGACAACGCCCCGGTCGTGCGCGTCTCGGGCCTCAAGGCTCTCGAGGGCGACGAGAAGTGGGTCCAGTCGGTCCTCGACCTCATGGACGCCGTCGACGAGTCCATCCCGGACCCGGTGCGCGACAAGGACAAGCCGTTCCTGATGCCGATCGAGGACGTCTTCACGATCACCGGTCGTGGCACCGTCGTCACCGGTCGCGCCGAGCGTGGCACCCTCGCCATCAACTCCGAGGTCGAGATCGTCGGCATCCGCCCGACGCAGAAGACCACGGTCACGGGTATCGAGATGTTCCACAAGCAGCTCGACGAGGCCTGGGCCGGCGAGAACTGTGGTCTGCTCCTCCGCGGCACCAAGCGCGAGGACGTGGAGCGCGGCCAGGTCGTCGTGAAGCCGGGTTCCGTCACGCCGCACACCAACTTCGAGGGCACCGCCTACATCCTCTCGAAGGAGGAGGGTGGCCGTCACAACCCCTTCTACACGAACTACCGCCCGCAGTTCTACTTCCGTACCACCGACGTCACCGGCGTCATCTCGCTGCCCGAGGGCACCGAGATGGTCATGCCCGGCGACACCACCGACATGTCGGTCGAGCTCATCCAGCCGATCGCCATGGAGGAGGGCCTCGGCTTCGCCATCCGTGAGGGTGGCCGCACCGTGGGCGCCGGTACGGTGACCAAGATCAACAAGTAAGTCCCCGCGACTTCCTTGTGAGAGGGTCGGGCCTTCGGGCCCGGCCCTCTTCGGCGTTTCCGGGGTTCGTGTTTCCGTGTACCGCTGTTCCGGGGCCTGTATTTCCGGATGGTTCGTCACCAGGGGTTTACCTCTCGCCGGGTCGGGCGCAGAATTGACGCACCGTTTCAACCGAACGGGTCCGTCGACGAAGGGAGACTGCCTATGGTGAGCATGGACCTCGCAAACCAGACCAAGCCGCTGACCGGAGCACGGACGAAGAGTTCGGACACCGCCTAGGCGGTCTTGGAACCACGAGAGCGGCGGCGCGAGGCGCCGTTCGGAGCGGGACCGGCGAACGCCGGTCCCGCTTTCCGCGTTCACGGCCCCAGCCCGAGCTCGCGGACCCGCGACCGTGGGTCGAGCGGCATGCCCTCGCGCAGCAGGAACTCCCGCATCAGATCGAAGCGCCGCCCGGTGGCCCAGCGCCAGCGGATGACCCGCAGCCCGGTCTGCTCGATCCGTCGGTCTCGCTCCGCCCGCGCCGCCAGCTCCTGCCGAACCTCGGGGAACCGCCGGAACACCAGATGCTGCAGCTTCTCTGCCCCGTCCGCCTCGCCGGCGATCCCGAGTCCGGGCCAGCAGAAGTCGAGCCGCCCTAACACGCCGAACAGATCGCGCGCCTGGACCTGAAGATCCGGCGGCGGAGCCCCCGCGAGCGCCATCGTCGACCGACTCACCGATTCGAGCGGTGACTCTGCACGCCCGTCCGCGAACCGCGCGACCGCGAGCGCCCGCCGCCGCTCCGCCGGGTCGATCAGCAGTTCGGCTGCGCCGACGAGCTCCGCTCGGGACGTGAGCGGCACCCGCTCGCCGAACTCTCCGGCGTTCAGGGCATGGTCGGCGAGCACGACCCCTTCCAGGAACGACGTCCGCCCGGCCAGCGCCGCCACTGTCTCGGCGACCGGCGTCACCTGCAGCCCGTGCTTGGGCACCGTCGTCGCCCCCTCGCTCCGCCGATGTGAGACGACGCCGTGCGCGGCGCTCTGCGATGACCCCGCGGCGACGACGTGGGTGCTCGCCGGGGAGCGTTGAGCAGGGGAAGCCCGTGGACGAGCGCCGCAGACCAGAACGCGAACACCGGCGGTCGAGCCCGCGTCGCGGAGAAGAGCTGCAGTCGTTCGAGCTGCTCCCTCCGCGACCGCGCCCGGCCGACCTGCTGGAGCGTGGGGTGCCGCCCCGGCTCGACGGTGCGGAGGCGCCGGCGGTGGAGTCGCGCGGGGCTGGAGGAGTCGTGCAGTGCTGTCATGTCGACCAGCCTGCCGAGGGGCGCCCGATCGCAGGTGGGGGCGGCGGAAATCTGGGGAGAACTCGCCCAGAACACGCGCCTGTGGAGGGATTTCCACAGCGTCCCGCTCACCCGCGACACGCCCGGGTTGCAGCATCGCCGTGAATCTGGCAAACTTGTCTGGTTCAACATTTCGGAACGAGCGCGCTTACGTGCGCTTCGGACGGATCACTGCCAGGCAGTGCATAACCCGCCACAGGTGCCTTCGGGCCCGTGGTCGGAGGTTAGGCCGCAGGCAGCAGGACATGCTCACAATCGACATCCTCGAAACGCAGGGAACTCCTGTGCCTCGAGGCGTGCGGTGAGTTGACAGAAGAATAGTGGCGTTTCCCACGCGTACGTCGCACTGCGTCCAATGCGAGAACGGTTCGAGAGATCCGTCTCGTACGACGCCATAACAAGAGAGAGAGTCAGACATGGCGGGACAGAAGATCCGCATTCGGCTTAAGTCGTATGACCACGAGGTCATCGACACCTCGGCGCGCAAGATCGTCGACACGGTGACCCGTGCAGGCGCGACCGTCGTCGGCCCGGTGCCGCTTCCCACCGAGAAGAACGTGGTGTGCGTCATCCGTTCGCCCCACAAGTACAAGGACAGCCGTGAGCACTTCGAGATGCGCACGCACAAGCGGCTGATCGACATCATCGACCCGACGCCGAAGGCCGTCGACTCGCTCATGCGTCTCGACCTGCCCGCCGACGTCAACATCGAGATCAAGCTCTGAGGGGGAGTGCCGCTATGTCCAACATCGACACCAAGACCTCCAAG
Source organism: Leifsonia sp. L25 (assembly GCF_050632895.1). Next base: position 2,647,412 of record NZ_JBODRZ010000003.1, read on the forward strand.
GGACTTCTCGGCAAGAAGCTCGGCATGACCCAGGTCTGGGACGAGAACAACAAGCTCATCCCCGTGACCGTCATCGAGATCACGCCGAACGTCGTGACCCAGGTCCGCACCCCCGAGGTCGACGGCTACAACGCCGTCCAGATCGCCTACGGCCAGATCGACCCGCGCAAGGTCAACAAGCCCGCCGGCGGCCACTTCGACAAGGCCGGCGTCACGCCGCGCCGTCACCTGACCGAGGTCCGCACCGCTGACGCCGCCGAGTACTCGGCCGGCCAGGAGCTCACCGTGGACGCCACCTTCGAGGCCGGCCAGCTGGTCGACGTCGTCGGCACCTCCAAGGGCAAGGGCTTCGCCGGTGTCATGAAGCGCCACAACTTCAAGGGCGTCTCCGCCTCTCACGGTGCGCACCGCAACCACCGCAAGCCGGGCTCCATCGGCGCCTCCTCGACCCCGAGCCGTGTCTTCAAGGGCATGCGCATGGCCGGTCGCATGGGTGGCGAGCGCGTGACCGTCCTGAACCTCAAGGTCCAGGCCGTCGACGCCGAGAAGGGCCTGCTGCTCGTCAAGGGCGCCGTTCCCGGCGCTCGTGGCCGCATCGTTTTCGTCCGCAACGCAGTGAAGGGGGCCTGAGTAAATGGCTACCTCGATTGACGTCGTCGACCTCAAGGGCAAGAAGGCCGGCTCCATCGAGCTTCCGGACTCCCTGTTCGACGTTCAGACCAACATCCCGCTGATCCACCAGGTCGTGACCGCCCAGCTCGCCGCAGCGCGCCAGGGCACCCACAAGACCAAGGGTCGTGGCGAGGTCTCCGGCGCCGGCCGCAAGCCGTTCAAGCAGAAGGGCACCGGCCGCGCTCGTCAGGGCTCGATCCGCGCCCCTCAGATGACCGGTGGTGGCGTCGTCCACGGACCGAACCCGCGCGACTACTCGCAGCGCACCCCGAAGAAGATGATCGCCGCTGCTCTGCTCGGCGCCCTCTCGGACCGCGCCCGCGGCAGCCGCATCCACGCCGTGCAGGCGTTCACGGTCGGCGAGGTCCCCTCGACCAAGGCCGTCGTGGAGCTGCTCAGCGGCGTCGCCACCTCGCGCCACGTCCTCGTGGTGCTGGAGCGCGACGACGAGCTCGCTTTCAAGAGCGTGCGCAACGTCCCGTCCGTGCACGTGCTGACCTACGACCAGCTGAACGCCTACGACGTCCTGGTGAGCGACGACATCGTCTTCTCGCAGGCGGCGCTCGAGGGCTTCATCGCGGCCAAGAGCAAGAAGGAAGAGGTGAACGCGTAATGACCGCCGTCAACAAGGACCCGCGCGACATCATCATCGCCCCGGTCGTCTCTGAGAAGAGCTACGGCCTGATCGACGAGGGCAAGTACACCTTCCTCGTCGACACGCGTTCGAACAAGACCGAGATCAAGCTCGCCATCGAGTCGATCTTCAAGGTCGAGGTCGCGTCGGTGAACACCCTGAACCGTCAGGGCAAGACCCGCCGCACCAAGTTCGGCACCGGCAAGCGCAAGGACACCAAGCGTGCCATCGTCACGCTGAAGTCCGGATCCATCGACATCTTCACGGCCGTCGGCTGAGACTAGAGGAAGACAGACATGGCTATTCGTAACTACAAGCCCACGACCCCCGGTCGTCGCGGCTCCTCGGTCGCCGATTTCGCCGAGATCACCCGCTCGACGCCGGAGAAGTCCCTTCTCCGTCCGCTGTCGAAGACCGGTGGCCGCAACAACCAGGGCCGCATCACGACCCGTCACATCGGTGGTGGCCACAAGCGCCAGTACCGTGTGATCGACTTCCGTCGCAACGACAAGGACGGCGTCAACGCCAAGGTCGCGCACATCGAGTACGACCCCAACCGCACCGCGCGCATCGCGCTGCTCCACTTCGTGGACGGCACCAAGCGCTACATCCTGGCTCCGGCCGGGCTGAAGCAGGGCGACGTGGTCGAGTCGGGCGCCGGCTCGGACATCAAGCCGGGCAACAACCTGCCGCTGCGCAACATCCCGACCGGTACCGTCGTGCACGCGATCGAGCTGAAGCCGGGCGGTGGCGCCAAGATGGCCCGCTCCGCCGGTGCCTCGGTGCGTCTCGTCGCGAAGGACGGCCCCTACGCCCAGCTGCGCCTCCCCTCGGGCGAGGTCCGCAACGTGGACGCGCGCTGCCGCGCCACGATCGGCGAGGTCGGCAACGCCGAGCAGTCGAACATCAACTGGGGCAAGGCCGGCCGCATGCGCTGGAAGGGCGTCCGCCCGACCGTCCGCGGTGTCGCGATGAACCCGATCGACCACCCGCACGGTGGTGGTGAGGGCAAGACCTCCGGTGGTCGCCACCCGGTCAGCCCGTGGGGTCAGAAGGAAGGCCGTACGCGCCACCCCAACAAGGAAAGCGACAAGCTCATCGTCCGCCGCCGTAACGCCGGCAAGAAGCGTAAGTAGGAGTTCGAGAAGATGCCACGCAGTCTCAAGAAGGGCCCCTTCGTCGACGAGCACCTGTTTCGCAAGGTGGTCGCCGCGAACGAGGCCAACAGCAAGAACGTGATCAAGACCTGGTCGCGCCGCTCGATGATCGTCCCGGCCATGCTGGGTCACACGATCGCGGTGCACGACGGTCGCAAGCACATCCCGGTGTTCGTCACCGAGACCATGGTCGGTCACAAGCTCGGCGAGTTCGCGCCGACCCGCACCTTCCGTGGTCACGTGAAGGACGACAAGAAGGGTCGCCGCCGCTAACGCGGTGGCGTAAGGAGGAGAGAAATGGTGGAGTCGATCGCACGCGTGCGTCACATCCGCGTCACCCCCATGAAGGCCCGCCGCGTCGTCAACCTGATCCGCGGCAAGCAGGCCCAGGAGGCCCTGGCCATCCTGAAGTTCGCCCCGCAGAGCGCGAGCGAGCCGGTCTACAAGCTCGTCGCCTCGGCGATCGCCAACGCGCGTGTCAAGGCCGACCAGAGCAACACCTACCTGGACGAGCAGGACCTGTACGTGAGCCGCGCCTTCGTGGACGAGGGCACGACCCTCAAGCGGTTCCAGCCGCGTGCGCAGGGCCGCGCCTTCCGCATCAACAAGCGCACCAGCCACATCACGATCGTCCTCGCGACGCCGGATGAGGTTCAGGACGCCAAGCCAGTCAGGAAGGCCAGCACCGTGAAGAAGGTGACCAACTAATGGGTCAGAAAGTAAACCCCTACGGCTTCCGTCTGGGAATCACCACCGACCACGTGTCGCGCTGGTTCTCCGACAGCACGAAGAAGGGTCAGCGTTACAGCGACTACCTCGCTGAGGACGTCAAGATCCGCACCCTGCTGAAGACGTCGCTCGACCGCGCGGGCGTGTCCCGCATCGAGATCGAGCGCACCCGCGACCGCGTCCGCGTCGACATCCACACCGCCCGTCCGGGCATCGTGATCGGTCGTCGTGGCGCCGAGGCGGAGCGCATCCGCTCCGACCTCGAGAAGCTCTCGGGCAAGCAGATCCAGCTCAACATCCTCGAGGTCAAGAACCCCGAGGCCGACGCTCAGCTCGTCGCGCAGGGCATCGCCGAGCAGCTCGCTGCACGTGTGGCGTTCCGCCGCGCGATGCGCAAGGGCCTGCAGGGCGCGCAGCGCGCCGGCGCCAAGGGTGTCCGCATCCAGGTGTCGGGCCGCCTCGGCGGCGCCGAGATGAGCCGCTCGGAGTTCTACCGCGAGGGCCGTGTGCCTCTGCACACGCTTCGCGCCAACATCGACTACGGCTTCTACGAGGCCAAGACCACCTTCGGTCGCATCGGTGTCAAGGTGTGGATCTACAAGGGCGACATCACGAACAAGGAGCTTGCTCGCGAGCAGGCCAACCAGAAGCCGTCGCGCGAGCGCAACGACCGTGACCGTCCGCGTCGCGGCGGTGGCCGGGGCAACGCTCCCGCCGCCGAGAGCGCGCCGGCCGCAGCAGGAGTTGAGGCATAACCATGTTGATCCCACGCAGAGTCAAGCACCGCAAGCAGCACCACCCCGGCCGTAGCGGCCAGGCGACCGGTGGCACGAAGGTCTCCTTCGGCGAGTTCGGCATCCAGGCCCTGACGCCCGCTTACGTGACCAACCGTCAGATCGAGTCCGCTCGTATCGCCATGACGCGTCACATCAAGCGTGGCGGCAAGGTGTGGATCAACATCTACCCGGACCGTCCGCTCACGAAGAAGCCGGCCGAGACCCGAATGGGTTCCGGTAAGGGTTCGCCCGAGTGGTGGGTCGCGAACGTCAAGCCGGGTCGGGTCCTCTTCGAGGTCTCCGGCGTCTCCGAGGAACTCGCTCGTGAGGCCATGACCCGTGCAATCCACAAGCTGCCCCTCAAGGCACGCATCATCAAGCGCGAGGAGGGCGACGCGTAATGGCGATCGGCACCAAGGAGCTCGCTCCCAGCGAGCTCGACACCTTTGAAGACGAGCGTCTGGTCGACGAGCTGAAGAAGGCCAAGGAAGAGTTGTTCAACCTGCGCTTCCAGTCGGCCACCGGTCAGCTCGAGAGCCACGGCCGCCTGCGTGCGGTCAAGCGCGACATCGCTCGTATCTACACCGTGATCCGCGAGCGCGAGCTCGGGATCCGGGCGACCCCGGCTCCGGCCGAGGTCGCGCCTGCGAAAGCAGAGAAGAAGAGCAAGGCGAAGAAGGAGGCCCCCGTGGCCGACGTCGCCGAGACCGAGACTGAGGAGGCCAAGTAATGGCTGAGACCACCAAGGCTGCGGCCGCGGCGGCGGCCGACGAGGCCATCGTCCGTGGTTACCGCAAGGCCCGTCGCGGGTACGTCGTCAGCGACAAGATGGACAAGACCATCGTCGTCGAGGTCGAAGACCGCGTGAAGCACCCCCTGTACGGCAAGGTCCTCCGCCGCACCTCCAAGGTGAAGGCGCACGACGAGAACAACGCCGCCGGCATCGGCGACCTCGTTCTCATCAACGAGACCCGTCCGCTGAGCGCCTCCAAGCGGTGGCGCCTGGTTGAGATTCTGGAGAAGGCCAAGTGATTCAGCAGGAATCCCGACTCAAGGTCGCCGACAACACCGGCGCCAAGGAGCTTCTCACCATCCGCGTCCTCGGCGGCTCCAGCCGTCGCTACGCCGGCCTCGGTGACGTCATCGTCGCCACGGTCAAGGATGCGATCCCCGGCGGCAACGTCAAGAAGGGCGATGTCGTCAAGGCGGTCGTCGTGCGCGTGCGGAAGAACACCCGCCGCCCGGACGGCTCCTACATCAAGTTCGACGAGAACGCCGCCGTGATCCTGAAGAACGACGGTGACCCCCGTGGCACCCGCATCTTCGGCCCGGTCGGCCGTGAGCTTCGCGACAAGAAGTTCATGAAGATCATCTCGCTGGCCCCGGAGGTGCTGTAACCATGGCGAACATCAAGAAGGGCGACCTGGTCCAGGTCATCTCGGGCCGCTCGGAGGCCCGCGGTGGCGACCGTGGCAAGCAGGGTCGCGTCATCGAGGTCCTCGTGGAGAAGAACCGCGTGATCGTCGAGGGCGTCAACTTCGTGACCAAGCACGTGCGCGTCGGACAGACGCAGCGTGGCACGAAGACCGGCGGCATCGAGACCCACGAGGCGTCGATCCACGTGTCCAACGTGGCCCTCGTCGACCCCGAGACCAAGAAGCCGACCCGCGTCGGCTTCCGCACCGAGACCGTTACGAAGGACGGCGTCACCAAGACGGTCCGCGTTCGTTACGCCAAGAAGTCTGGTAAGGACCTGTAATGACGGACACTGCAACGAGTGCTGGCAAAATCCAGCCTCGCCTGAAGCAGAAGTACAAGACCGAGATCTCCGCCCAGCTCAAGGGCGACTTCGGCTTCACGAACGTGCACCAGGTGCCCGGCCTCGTGAAGATCGTCGTCAACATGGGCGTCGGCGAGGCTGCTCGTGACGGCAAGGTGATCGACGGTGCGATCAACGACCTCACCCTGATCACCGGCCAGAAGCCGCAGGTCACCAAGGCCCGCAAGTCCATCGCGCAGTTCAAGCTGCGCGAGGGCCAGCCGATCGGCGCGCACGTCACGCTGCGCGGCGACCGCATGTGGGAGTTCCTCGACCGCCTGCTCTCGCTCGCGCTGCCCCGTATCCGGGACTTCCGCGGCCTGAGCGACAAGCAGTTCGACGGCAACGGCAACTACACCTTCGGTCTCACGGAGCAGTCGATGTTCCACGAGATCAACCAGGACCGGATCGACCGCGTCCGCGGTATGGACATCACGGTCGTGACCACCGCCAAGAACGACGACGAGGGTCGCGCGCTGCTCAAGCAGCTCGGGTTCCCGTTCCGTTCGAACGAGACGAGCAACTGACTCTAGTAGTCTTGTCTCTTTGTGGGCCGGCCACCCGGCCGGCCCACTTCCACCACAGGTCGTCAGTCGTGTAACGGCTGCACGAAACCTGGTGAACAAAGGAAAACCGCAATGACGATGACAGATCCGGTCGCAGACATGCTGACCAGACTGCGCAACGCGAACTCGGCGCACCACGACACCGTGTCGATGCCGCACTCCAAGCTCAAGGCCCACATCGCCGAGATCCTCACCTCCGAGGGCTACATCTCCGGCTGGGAGGTCTCGGACGCCCGTGTCGGCCAGACCCTGACGCTCAACCTCAAGTTCGGTCCGAACCGTGAGCGCTCCATCGCGGGCATCAAGCGAGTCTCCAAGCCCGGCCTCCGCGTCTACGCGAAGTCCACGGAGCTCCCCAAGGTCCTCGGCGGCCTCGGTGTCGCCATCCTGTCCACCTCCTCGGGGCTCCTCACGGACCGCCAGGCTGAGAAGAAGGGCGTGGGTGGGGAAGTCCTCGCCTACGTGTGGTGATCCCGCCATGTCGCGTATTGGAAGACTGCCCATCGACATCCCCGCTGGGGTCGATGTGAAGATCGACGGCCAGACCGTCACTGTCAAGGGCCCGAAGGGCGAGCTCACGCTCACCGTCGCGAGCCCGATCGAGGCGAAGCTGGAGGAGGGCCAGGTCCTGGTCACCCGTCCGGACGACGAGCGCGCATCGCGTTCGCTCCACGGCCTCACCCGCACGCTCATCAACAACAACATCATCGGCGTCACCCAGGGCTACTCGAAGGGCCTGGAGATCGTCGGCACCGGTTACCGCGTCGCGCAGAAGGGTGCGGGCGTCGAGTTCGCACTCGGCTTCTCGCACCCGGTCAACGTCGAGCCGCCGGCCGGCATCACGTTCACGGTCGAGGGCAACAACAAGGTCACCGTGAGCGGGATCGACAAGCAGGCTGTGGGCGAGGTCGCCGCGAACATCCGCAAGATCCGCAAGCCCGAGCCGTACAAGGGCAAGGGTGTGCGTTACGCCGGCGAGGTCGTTCGTCGCAAGGCCGGAAAGGCTGGTAAGTAATCATGGCTCTGGGTACCAGAGGAAAGAGCAAGGCGGCCGCTCGCGACCGTCGCCACACCCGCCTTCGCAAGAAGATCGTGGGCACCGAGGTCCGTCCTCGCCTGGTCGTCACCCGTTCGGCCCGTCACGTCTTCGTGCAGGTCGTCGACGACGCCAAGGGCCACACGCTGGCCTCCGCGTCGACCATGGAGTCCGACTTGCGCGGCTTCGAGGGTGACAAGACCGCCAAGGCCCGCAAGGTCGGTGAACTGGTCGCTGAGCGCGCCAAGACCGCCGGTGTCGAGGCCGTGGTGTTCGACCGCGGTGGCAGCAAGTACGCCGGTCGCGTTGCGGCCGTCGCCGAAGGCGCTCGTGAAGGTGGGCTGGACCTGTGAGCGACGAGAACAACAAGGAGCAGACCGTGGCCGCTGAGGTAACGGAGACCGCGCAGCCGGTCGAGACCGCTGCGTCGACCGACAACAACCGCGAGCGCGAGCCGCGCCGCGGTGGCCGGGAGCGCAACCCCAACCGCGATCGCGGCAGCCGTGACGCCGACAAGAGCCAGTTCCTGGAGCGCGTCGTGACCATCAACCGCGTCTCCAAGGTCGTGAAGGGCGGTCGTCGCTTCAGCTTCACCGCTCTCGTGGTCGTCGGCGACGGCAACGGCCTGGTGGGCGTCGGCTACGGCAAGGCCCGCGAGGTGCCGCTGGCGATCTCGAAGGGCGTCGAGGAGGCGAAGAAGAACTTCTTCCGCGTCCCGCGCGTCGGGAACACCATCCCGCACCCGGTGCAGGGTGAGGCCGCCGCCGGCGTCGTCCTCCTGCGTCCGGCCGCCGCCGGTACCGGTGTCATCGCCGGTGGCCCGGTGCGCGCCGTCCTGGAGTGCGCCGGCATCCACGACGTGCTGAGCAAGTCGCTCGGCTCGTCCAACACGATCAACATCGTGCACGCGACCGTCGAGGCGCTGCAGCAGCTCGAGGAGCCCCGTGCCGTCGCAGCTCGCCGTGGTCTCGACTACGACCAGGTCGCGCCCGCGCGCCTGCTGCGTGCCGAGGCCGAGGCTGCTGAGGCAGCCGCTGCCGCCAAGAAGGCAGAGAAGGTAGGTGCCTGATGGCCGCGCGCCTGAAGATCACGCAGATCAAGTCGAAAGTGAGCGAGAAGCAGTACCAGCGCGACACACTGCGCAGTCTGGGACTGAAGCGCATCGGTGACGTCACCGTCCGCGAGGACACCCCGCAGAACCGCGGGTACGTCAACACCGTCGCTCACCTGGTGAAGGTTGAGGAGATCGACTAATGGCTGACGACAAGCCGACCACTGAGGCCGCTGCCGAGAAGCCGGCCACCAAGAAGGCTGCCGCGAAGCCGGCCGCCGAGAAGGCCGCCGCGAAGCCGGCCGCCGAGAAGAAGGCAAGCACCGAGAAGAAGGCTCCGGCCAAGAAGGCTCCGGCGAAGGCCGCTGCCGACAAGGCCGCCGCCTCCACCAAGGACGAGACCGTCTCCGCTCCGGCGAAGAAGGCCCCGGCCAAGAAGGACGTCGCGGAGCCCCGCGAGCAGGTCCTCAAGGTGCACCACCTCCGTCCCGCCGCGGGCGCCAAGAAGGACAAGACCCGCGTCGGACGCGGTGAGGGTTCCAAGGGCAAGACCGCGGGCCGTGGCACGAAGGGCACCAAGGCCCGCTACCAGGTCCGCCCGGGCTTCCAGGGCGGTCAGCTCCCGTTCCACATGCGTTCGCCGAAGCTGCGCGGGTTCAAGAACCCGTTCCGCGTCGAGTACCAGGTGGTCAACCTCGAGAAGCTGGCCGAGCTGTACCCGGCCGGCGGCGATGTCACCATCGCCGACCTCGTCTCCAAGGGCGCCGTCCGCAAGAACGAGAAGGTCAAGGTTCTCGGTAACGGGGACATTGCGGTTAAGCTGAACGTTGCGGTCGACAAGGTCTCCGGCTCCGCCGAGCAGAAGATCGTCGCCGCTGGTGGCTCCGTCAAGTAGCCGCCCGTAAAGCAGCGCAGTCGGGTGGCCGGGAAACCCCGGTCACCCGACTGACTCTTACAGGAAAGCAGGACGCACTTTTGTTTAGCGCCGTCGCGCGGATCTTCCGCACCCCGGACCTCCGCCGGAAGATCTTCTTCACGCTGGGGATCATCGCCCTGTTCCGGCTGGGCTCCTTCATCCCTGCGCCGTTCGTCGACTTCGCCAACGTGCAGACCTGTCTGAACGCCAACCAGGACACGTCGGGGCTCTACTCGCTCGTCAACCTGTTCTCGGGTGGCGCGCTCCTCAAACTCTCGATCTTCGCGCTCGGCATCATGCCGTACATCACCGCGTCGATCATCGTGCAGCTCCTCCGCGTGGTCATCCCGCGATTCGAGACCCTCTACAAGGAGGGCCAGGCCGGTCAGGCGAAGCTCACGCAGTACACGCGCTATCTCACGATCGCGCTGGGCGTCCTCCAGTCGACGACGCTCATCACCGTGGCCCGTTCGGGCGCGCTGTTCGGCACCACGGCCGTCTCGCAGTGCACGCAGCTCATCACGGACGACTCCTGGTACGCCATCATGCTCATGGTCATCACCATGACCGCCGGCACCGGCCTCATCATGTGGATGGGCGAGCTCGTCACCGAGCGCGGCATCGGCAACGGCATGTCCCTCCTGATCTTCACCTCGATCGCCGCGCAGTTCCCGAGCTCCCTGTGGGCGATCGGCCAGTCGCAGAGCATCGAGGTGATGCTGGTGGTGATCGCGATCGGTCTGCTGATCGTCGCCGCGGTCGTGTTCGTCGAGCAGTCGCAACGCCGCATCCCTGTGCAGTACGCCAAGCGCATGGTCGGTCGCCGCACCTACGGCGGCAACAACACGTACATCCCGATCAAGGTGAACATGGCGGGCGTCGTGCCGGTCATCTTCGCGTCGTCGCTGCTGTACCTGCCGGCCCTGATCGCCCAGTTCAACCAGCCCGCGGCGGGCAAGGCCCCGGCTCCCTGGGTCACGTGGATCACGAACTACCTGACCAAGGGCGACCACCCGCTCTACATGCTGCTCTACTTCCTCCTGATCGTCGGCTTCACGTACTTCTACGTCGCGATCACGTTCAACCCGGAGGAGGTCGCCGACAACATGAAGAAGTACGGCGGCTTCATCCCCGGTATCCGCGCGGGGCGCCCCACCGCCGAGTACCTCGACTACGTCCTGACGCGCGTGACGCTGCCCGGCTCGATCTACCTCGGCATCATCGCCCTGATCCCGCTGATAGCGTTCGCATTGCTCGGCGCCAGCCAGAACTTCATGTTCGGCGGCACGTCCATCCTCATCATCGTCGGTGTGGGACTCGAGACGGTCAAGCAGATCGACTCCCAGCTCCAGCAGCGGCACTACGAAGGGCTTCTGCGTTGACCCGTATGCTGATCGTCGGACCTCCCGGGGCGGGCAAGGGTACTCAGGCCTCCCGCATCACCTCTGCGTACGGGATCCCCGATATCTCCACGGGCGACATCTTCCGGGCCAACATCAAGAACGAGACCCCGCTCGGCCAGCAGGTCAAGGCGATCGTCGACGCGGGCGACTACGTTCCGGACAGCCTCACCAATGAGCTCGTCACCGACCGCCTGGCGGAGGACGACGCGAAGGATGGCTTCCTCCTCGACGGCTATCCGCGCACGCTCGAGCAGGTGAAGTACCTCGACGACCTGCTGACCTCCAAAGGGCAGGAACTCGCCGCGGTGATCCAGCTCGTCGCCGACCAGGACGAGATCGTCGCGCGCCTCACCAAGCGCGCGCAGGAGCAGGGTCGCGCCGATGACTCCGAGGAGGCCATCCGGCACCGCCAGGAGGTGTACGTCCGCGAGACGTCGCCACTGATCGATGTGTACCGCGATCGCGGTCTGCTCGTCGAGGTGGACGGCCTGGGCGATATGGACGACGTCGCGGCGCGCATCCGTGCGGCGCTGGCCGAGCGCGGCATCCACCCGCTGGAGGGCGCCGGCGAGCCGGTCGCCTGAACCTCTTGATGGCTTTCCGACGGTCGTTCTACAAATCGCCCGCCCAGCTCCGACTGATGGTCGCGCCGGGACGGGCGACGGCGGCGTCCCTCGACGCCGTCGCAGCGGCGGTCGCCGCGGGGGTCTCGACGCTCGAGCTCGACAGGATCGCGGAGGCCGCGATCGAGGCGACCGGCGGGAAGTCCAACTTCAAGCTGGAGGCCGGCTATCACCACACGATCTGCGCGTCGGTCAACGACGAGGTCGTGCACGGCATCCCCGGCTCGCGCCTCCTGCAGCCCGGCGACATCCTGTCGGTCGACAGCGGCGCCATCCAGGAGGGCTGGAACGGCGACGCGGCCCGTACGTTCGTGCTGCCCGACCCGGCGCACCCGGAGCGCGTCGCCGAGCGGCAGAAGCTCTCCGAGGTCACTGAGCAGTCGCTCTGGCACGGCATCGCCCGGCTCGCCACGGCACGTCACCTCAACGAGGTGGGCGAGGCGATCGAGGACCACATCATGTCGCAGGGCGAGTACGGCATCCTCACCGACTACATCGGCCACGGCATCGGCCGCCGCATGCACGAGGAGCCGCCGGTGTTCAACTACCGGGTCCGCTCCAAGGGCCCGGAGGTCCGTCCCGGCCTCGTGGTCGCGATCGAGCCGATGGTGGTGCTGGGCGACCAGGACACCTACGTGAAGGACGACGGCTGGACCGTCGCCACCGAGGACGGGTCGGCCGCGGCGCACTGGGAGCACAGTGTGGCGGTGCACGCCGATGGCATCTGGGTGCTGACGGCGGTCGACGGCGGGGCCGCGGGGCTCGCACCGTTCGGGATCACGCCGACGCCCATCCCGTAGATAGATGCCGGATTCCGTTGCCTGTTCGCTCAGAGCGGGCGCAGATGATAGACCAGAATTGGCGAAATGCGCCGGTATCCCATAAGATTGATCCTTGGTGTCTTAGGCGTGCTTTCTGCATGTCTGGCACCAGTCAACGCACGACCAGCAATCCACTACTAGTAGCGACAGTGAGGCTATGGCCAAAAAAGACGGTGTCATCGAGATCGAAGGATCTGTGATCGAAGCGCTCCCCAACGCGATGTTCCGCGTGGAGCTCACGAACGGTCACAAGGTTCTTGCCCACATCTCCGGCAAGATGCGCCAGCACTACATCCGCATCCTCCCCGAGGACCGCGTGATCGTCGAGCTGAGCCCCTACGATCTGACCCGCGGCCGGATCGTCTATCGCTACAAGTAACGGGCTGCTGTAAGTAACGGCCACGCCACCGGGTAGCCCCTGGCGAGGTACGAGGACAGCGAACAAAGGTAATAAAACAATGAAGGTCAAGCCTTCCGTCAAGAAGATCTGCGACAAGTGCAAGGTCATCCGTCGCAACGGACGGGTCATGGTCATCTGCGAGAACCCGCGCCACAAGCAGCGCCAGGGCTGATCGCCGCAGCACGACTCAACTGAATAACGAAGCGGTACCAGAACCCGCGTCCGTCTAGCGCGGATGCGGGGGACACCCTCGGAGGAGGCCGGGGCACCGGGATCGCTGAAGACCTCCACTCATCACAGGAGAAGCCACACCATGGCACGTCTAGCAGGCGTCGACATCCCGCGCGAGAAGCGCGTGGAGGTCGCACTCACCTACATCTACGGCGTCGGGCGCACGCGTGCGCTGCAGACCCTTCGCGAGACCGGGATCTCCGGCGACATCCGCGTCAAGGATCTGACCGACGACCAGCTCGTCGCTCTGCGCGACTTCATCGAGGGCAACTTCAAGGTCGAGGGTGACCTCCGCCGTGAGGTCGCCGCCGACATCCGCCGCAAGGTCGAGATCGGCAGCTACGAGGGCATCCGCCACCGCAAGGGCCTCCCGGTCCGCGGCCAGCGAACCAAGACGAACGCGCGCACCCGCAAGGGTCCGAAGCGCACCGTCGCCGGTAAGAAGAAGGCTCGCTAGGCCGACAACAGGACTGAAGGAGAAATAAAATGGCAGCACCCAAGTCGGCCGCTCGCAAGCCGCGCAAGAAGGAAAAGAAGAACATCGCTGTGGGCCAGGCCCACATCAAGAGCACCTTCAACAACACCATCGTCTCGATCACCGACACCACCGGTGCGGTCATCTCGTGGGCGTCCTCCGGTGGAGTTGGCTTCAAGGGCTCGCGCAAGTCCACCCCGTTCGCCGCGCAGCTGGCAGCCGAGTCGGCAGCCCGCCAGGCGCAGGAGCACGGGATGAAGAAGGTCGACGTCTTCGTCAAGGGTCCGGGTTCGGGCCGCGAGACCGCGATCCGCTCGCTCCAGGCCGCCGGCCTCGAGGTGGGCTCGATCAACGACGTCACCCCTCAGGCGCACAACGGCTGCCGCCCGCCCAAGCGTCGCCGCGTCTAGTTCTCTTCCACGTCCGCCCAGGCGGCGGTCCTCCCCGGACCGCCGCCTGACGGCGTGACGAACCCCACCTCACTCACGCGAGTGTCATATAGCGGACACTCAGCCGAAAGGAATCAACAGTGCTCATTGCACAGCGTCCTACGCTCACCGAAGAGAACATCTCCGAGTTCCGTTCGCGGTTCGTCATCGAGCCGCTCGAGCCTGGCTTCGGCTACACCCTCGGCAACTCCCTGCGTCGCACCCTGCTCTCCTCCATCCCCGGCGCCGCGGTCACCAGCATCCGCATCGACGGCGTGCTGCACGAGTTCAGCACGGTTCCCGGTGTCAAGGAGGATGTCACCGAGATCATCCTGAACATCAAGGGCCTGGTCGTCTCCAGCGAGCACGACGAGCCGATCACCGCCTACCTCCGCAAGACCGGCTCCGGCCAGGTCACCGCGGCGGACATCTCGGCTCCGGCGGGCGTGGAGATCCACAACCCCGAGCTGGTCATCGCGACGCTGAACGACAAGGCGAAGTTCGAGGTCGAGCTCACGATCGAGCGTGGCCGCGGCTACGTCTCGGCCCAGCAGAACCGCAACGAGTACAGCGAGGCGGGCCAGATCCCGATCGACTCGATCTACTCCCCGGTCCTGAAGGTCACGTACCGCGTCGAGGCCACCCGTGCCGGCGAGCGCACCGACTTCGACCGCCTCGTGGTCGATGTCGAGACCAAGCCGGCGATCAGCCCGCGCGACGCGATCGCGTCCGCCGGCCGTACCCTCACCGAGCTGTTCGGTCTGGCCCGCGAGCTCAACAGCGCGGCCGAGGGCATCGAGATCGGCCCCGCGCCGGTCGACCAGGTGCTCAGCTCCGAGCTGTCGATGCCGATCGAGGACCTCGACCTGTCGGTGCGTTCGTACAACTGCCTCAAGCGTGAGGGCATCAACACCGTCAGCGAGCTCGTCTCGCTGTCGGAGACGCAGCTCATGAACATCCGCAACTTCGGTCAGAAGTCGGTGGATGAGGTCAAGGACAAGCTGACCGAGATGGGCCTGTCGCTCAAGGACTCGGTCCCCGGATTCGACGGCGCCCACTTCTACAGCGGGTACGAAGAAGACGAGACCACCATCTGAGGCCGCGTCAGCGAAGCCTTCGACTTTTCACTACCTGGAGATAACCGATCATGCCTAAGCCCACGAAGGGCCCCCGCCTCGGAGGCGGTCCCGCTCACGAGCGCCTCATGCTCGCCAACCTGGCCGCCGCGCTGTTCACGCACAAGAGCATCAAGACGACCGAGACCAAGGCCAAGCGCCTGCGTCCCTACGCCGAGCGTCTGATCACGTTCGCGAAGCGCGGCGACCTGCACGCCCGCCGTCGCGTGCTCGCGCTCATCGGCGACAAGTCCGTCGTGCACGAGCTCTTCACCGAGATCGCGCCGCTGGTCGCCGAACGCGAGGGCGGCTACACCCGCATCACCAAGCTCGGCTTCCGCAAGGGTGACAACGCGCCGATGGCGCAGATCGAGCTCGTGCTCGAGCCCGTCACCCCGAAGGTCAAGTCGACCAAGAAGGCCGCCGCCCCGAAGGCCGCTCCTGTCGAGGAGCCGGTCGTCGACGACGAGGCCGCCGAGGACGCCACGTCTGAGGACACCACGTCCGAGGAGACCGCTGCCGCTGAGGCCGAGGTCGTCGAGGAGGCCACCGGCGACGCCGAGGCCGCTGAGGAGACCACCGCCGAGGCGGAGGCCGAGAAGGCCTGAGCCTTCCGCTCGAACCAGAAGAGCCCCGCATCCCACCGGATGCGGGGCTCTTCTGCTCTCGCTTCCTCACTTTCTCCCGCAACACGCCGATCGGTGGCGGGAGAAAGTGAGGAAGCGATGGCTGCCCGGGGGCGTCAGTGCGAGAGGTGCTGCGCGGTGAGCCGCACCGGGGTGTTGGCGGCGCCGAAGCCGTCGTAGCGGCCCCGTCGCTCCACCAGCTCGAAGAACACGGAGCCCACCGTCTCGGTGTAGCAGTGCAGGTACTCGCCCGAGGCGTCGCGGTCGTACAGCAGCCCGGACTCCCGGAGTCGCTCCAGTTCGCCAGGCGCCAGGTCGAAGCGGGCGGCGAGGTCGTCGTAGTAGTTCGCCGAGACCGGGACCGTGCGCAGGCCCCGGGCTCGCGCGCGACCGATCAGCCCGTGGAGGTCGTCGCACGCGATGGCGACGTGCTGCGCGTGCCGCTGCGTCGTCGTCCGTTCGGCGAACGGCGGCACGACGTTCAGCGCGAGACGCACCGAGCCGCCGCCCGAGCGGAGCACCTGGCTGCGGACCAGGCCCGCGGGGCCGGCCAGCTCCGCCGACGACTCGCGCGTGAGCCCGAGCGCCGTCCCGTAGAACAGCACGGCCTCCTCGATGTCCGCGGCCGGTTCGGTGAGGTTGACGTGGTCGATGCCGCGGATGGCGGGGTCGGGGACGCCGCGACCGCCGGCGAACTCGCCGGGCCAGGCCGCCCCGCTCTCCGGTCCGCTGATCAGGATCTCCGTGCCGTCGGGTGCGAGCACGGCCGGAAGGTCGGCCTCCCCGGCGAGCACGCGGCGGTGCGCGCGCTGCGCTCCGAGGCGTTCCGCTCGCGCTGCGGCGTCCTGGGGCCGGTCCGTGCGGATGCCGAAGCCGGCGACGTGCGGGCGCGTGCCCGCGGCGTTGTGCTCGTTGAGGACGATCCGGGCCTCGCCGGCGGCGTAGAGCCACGCCGGTTTCGTGACGTGGCGGCCGCGGGGTGCGAACCCGATCCGCTCCAGCACGACGGCGACGGCGTCGGTGTCCTGCGCCTTGACCTCCACCTGGTCGAGTTCGCGAGGCTCCGACGTCGGACGGGCTGCAGCGGCCTCGAGCGCGTCCTCCAGGACGGTCAGCGACCGGAGGGCGTGGCGCGCGGTCCGCGCCGGATCCGTCTGCCGAAAGACGTCGTTGAAGACCTCCAGCGAGAGCGGGCCGGTGTAACCGGCATGCAGGGTGTGCCGGACGAAGGCCGGGAGGTCGAAGCCGCCCTCGCCCGGGAACAGCCGGTGGTGCCGGCTCCAGGAGAGCACGTCCATCGACAGCAGCGGGGCGTCCGCGAGCTGGACGAAGAAGATCTTCTCGCCGGGGATCCGCTCGATGTCCGCGGGGTCGTGGCCGCGGGAGAGGATGTGGAAGCTGTCCAGGCACACGCCGAGCGCGGGATGGTCCGCGCTCTCGACGATCCGCCAGGCGCGCCGGTAGTCGTCGACGTACCGTCCCCAGGCCAACGCCTCGAACGCGAGGCGCTTGCCGTGCACGGCCGCGCGGTCGGCGAGGCGGGCGAGCTGCGCGGCCGAAACCGCATCGTCGTCGACGGAGGCCGTGGCGACGTTGCTGCAGACCAGCACCGTGTCGACGCCGAGCCGGTCCATGACTACGAACTTCGCCTCCGCCCGGCGCAGCACCTGAGCGAACTCGGGCTCCGTCACTCCCTCCGCGTCGCGGAACGGCTGGTAGAGCGCGATCTCCAGGCCGAGCCGGTCGCAGAGCGCGCGCACCTCCTCGGGGGACTGCGGCGCCGCGATCAGGTCGGGCTCGAAGATCTCGACGGCGTCGAACCCGGCGTCGGCGATGGCGTGCAGCTTGTCGGCGAGCGTCCCGGACAGGCAGACCGTCGCGATGGATGTGCGCATCAGCGGCCCTCCCGGATCATCGCGGCGAAGTGTGCGCGCATCCGCTCCCGGTCGGGCTCGGCGCCGGTGATGAGCCGGAACGCGTCGGCGGCCTGACCGACGGCCATGCCGCCGCCGTCGAGCGTGCGGCAGCCGGCCTCCCGGGCCGCACTGAGGAGCTCGGTGTCGACCGGGCGGTAGACGACGTCGGCCACCCACGACTCCGGACGCAGAAGCCCGGCGTCGAGCGGAAGGCCGGGATGCGTGTGCATGCCCACGAAGCTGGCGTTGACCAGGCCGCTGACGGCGTTCGCCGCGTCGCGCAGCAGCGCGGGAAGGGTGTCCGAGGAGATTCCTGAGACGGGGGCCGCCGGGAAGCGCGCGGCGAGCGAGGCGGCCAAGGCGTCGGCACGCCCGGCATCGAGGTCCGCGACAGTGAGCCGGGATGCGCCGGCCTCCAGCAGCGCGGCGGAGACGGCGGCTCCGGCCCCGCCCGCGCCGATGACCACGACGTGCTCGAGGTCGGCACCGGGAAGGCCGTCGCGGAGGGCGGACGCGAAACCGGTGACGTCGGTGTTGTGGCCGACGCGTCGTCCGCCCGCGAGCAGCACGGTGTTGACCGAGCCGATCGCCGCCGCCGACGGGGTCACCTCGTCGAGGTGCGCGAGGACGCGCTGCTTGCAGGGGTGGGTGATATTGAGGGCGTCGAAGCCCAGCAGCGTGGCCGCGTCCAGGACTCGGGCGATCGTCGCGTCGAGGTCATCTCCCGCACCGTCGAGGGTGAGCAGGTCGATGGGCCGGTAGAGGTAGCGCAGCCCCTGCTCGTCGGCCTCCCGCTCGTGCAGGGGAGGCGTCAGGGAGGGCAGCACGCCCTCGCCCAGGAGCCCGACCAGGTACGACTCTCCGACTACGCTCATGCGTCCTCCTCGACCACCGTGCGGAACCGTGCGCTTGACAAAGCCCCCGGGGTTTCTTAACGTACCAGATAGTTCATTAGCGAGGAGGCGGGATGGCCGGGCTGGATCACGAGCGGATCCGCGACGCGGAGCGTACGCGTGCCGAGATCCTCGCCGTCGCGACCCAGGAGTTCGCCGATCGCGGCTACTCCGGCGCCCGCGTGGACGAGATCGCGCGCCGGATGAGCACGACCAAGCGCATGATCTACTACTACTTCGGCGGCAAGGAGCAGCTCTACGTGAGCGTCCTGGAGGCCGCCTACGCCGAGATGCGCGGCTACGAGCAGCAGCTCGACGTCTCCGGTCTCGAGCCGGTGGAGGCCATCCGCGCCATCGCCGAGCGCACCTTCGACCACCACACCAGCCGGCAGGACTTCGTCCGGCTCGTGGCGATCGAGAACATCCACCGCGCCGCGTTCCTGCGCGAGGTGGGGGAGCCGGAGAGCCTCGCCCTGCCGGCACTGGAGCTGATCGACGAGGTGCTGCGCCGCGGCCGGGCCGCCGGCCTGTTCCGCGACGACCTCGACGCCACGGACGTGCACATGGCGATCAGCTCCTTCTGCGTCTTCCCGGTGGCCAACCGCCACACATTCGGGTATCTCTTCGGCCGCGATCTGCTGAACCAGGCGCGCGCCCCGCACTACCGGCGGATGCTCGGCGACATGATCGTCGCGCTCCTGACCGCGGACCGTTGATCCGTGCCGGGCGCGCCCGGCGGATCGAATAGCTACGAAAGAAACGAGTGTCGACGATGACCACCGTCGCTCCATCCCCCACGCGCACCCGCACACCGGTGCGCGCGGCCTTCGCCGGGTTCCTCGGCTCGGCCGTCGAGTACTACGACTTCTTCATCTTCGGGTCGGCCGCCGCGCTGATCTTCCCGCACGTCTTCTTCCCGGACGCCGACACGACTGCGCGGGTGATGTCGTTCGCGACGTTCGGCTTCGCCTACGTGGCGCGCCCGATCGGCGCGGTGATCCTGGGGCACTTCGGCGACCGGATCGGTCGCAGGAAAGTGCTGGTCTTCACGCTCGCGCTGATGGGCTTCTCGACCTTCGCGATCGGCTGCCTGCCGACGTTCTCGGCGGTGGGCTGGCTCGCTCCCGTGCTGCTGGTGCTCTGCCGGCTGCTCCAGGGCCTGTCCGCCGCGGGCGAGCAGGCCGGCGCGAGCTCCATGACGCTGGAGCACGCGCCGGAGGGCCGCCGCGCCTTCTTCACCTCGTGGACGTTGACCGGGACGCAGGGCGGCCAGGTGCTGGCGGCCATCGCCTTCATCCCGATCATGGCGATGCCGGAGGACGTGCTGTACTCCATCGGCTGGCGCATCCCGTTCTGGCTGTCGGCCGTCGTGGTCGTCGTCGCCTTCGTCGTGCGCCGCTCGCTGCCGGAGTCGCCCGAGTTCGTCAGCGCCGCCGAGGGCGGCGAGATCGAGAAGCTGCCGCTGGTCGGCCTGCTGCGCTCGAACTGGCGCGACGTGCTGCGTGTGGTCGTGCTCGCGATGATCGCGGCGGTCTCCACCGTGTTCGGCAACCTCGCCATCGCCTACGGGACCGACGCCGGGCTGGAAGCGTCGGTGACGCTCTGGCTGGTGGTCGTCGCGAACATCGTGGCGCTCGTCACCCAGCCGCTGTTCGGGATGCTCGCCGACCGGATCGGCCGCAAGCCCGTGTTCATCTACGGCGCGCTCGCCAGCGCGGCGCTGATGCCGTTCTACCTGCAGTCCATGTCGGGCTCGGAGGTCTGGGTCACCTTCCTCCTCGCGGTCGCGGTGTTCTCCTGCGGGTACGCCGCGGCGAACGCGGTCTGGCCGTCGTTCTACAACGAGATGTTCCCGCGCGAGGTACGCTTCTCCGGCGTAGCGATCGGGACGCAGCTCGGTTTCCTGATGGCCGGCTTCGCCCCCACCATCGTCACGGCGATGGGCGGCACCGGGCCGGACGGCTGGGTCGTCATCTCGGTGTTCACCGCTGTGATCGCGGTCGTCGTGACGCTCGCAGCGCTGACGGCGCGGGAGACGGCCAAGACCCCGACGGCCGACCTGGGCCGCCGCTAGGCTGCATCGTCGCTACGCTGCATCGTCGCTAGGCTGGCGGGATGCCGGGGACAGAGATCGTCGACGAGCGCCTTCCGCCGCTGAGCGAGCGTGTGGAGGCGCCCCCGACGTACGTGCCCCGGCATCCCCTGGTCGCCGAGTGGCGTCCCATCGCCGAGGCCGACACGGACGCGGTGCTCGCGGTGCTGCGGGCGAGCGACGCGGCCGACCACCCCAACTATCTGACCACGCGGGAGGAGCTGGAGCACGAGCTCGCCTTCAGCTTCCTCGACCGGGAGCGCGACACCCTCCTCGCGGTCGGTCACGACGGCGCGGTGCTGGCCGTCGGCTCGGTGCTGGAGCCGCCGCGGCAGGTCTCGCTGGTCCGCGAGTTCATGAACGGCACCGTGCACCCCGCGCATCGCGGGAAGGGCATCGGGCGCGAGCTGGTCGCCTGGCAGCGGGCGCGCGGGGAACAGAAACTGGCCGCGCTCGACGCGACGCTGCCGGGCTGGTTGGTGGGCTACGCCGACCGGCGGGCACCGGATCGCGAGCGCCTGCTGACGTCCGCGGGCTTCGCCGCGGTCCGCTGGTTCCACACGATGGAGCGCGACCTGGCACATCCGATCCCCGAGGTGACCCCGACGGAGGACGTGCGGATCGTGCCGTACTCGAGCGACCTCGCCGACGCGGTGCACTCGGCGCGCGACGAGGCCTTCGGCGACCACTGGGGCAGCCAGCCGCTGAGCGACGAGCAGTGGGAGTCCCTGATCGGCGGGACTTTCGCTCCAGAGGTGTCGTTCGTGGCGCTCGCCGCGAACCCGGCCGGGGAGAGTGCGTCGCCGGCGTCGTCCTCTGCGACGTGAACGAGGACGATTGGGCCGGGCAGGGCTTCACCGGGCCGTACATCTCGACCGTCGCGGTCACCCGTGCGCACCGGGGGCGCCGGATCGCGCCCGCGCTGCTGGGCGCGGTGCTCGCCGAGAGCCGGCGTCGCGGCTGGGAGAAGGCCGTCCTCGATGTGGACGCCGCGAGTCCGACCGGCGCCGACACCCTTTATACGGGGATGGGCTTCGTCACGACGTTCGGCGAGACCGCGCTCGTCCGGGAGTACTGAGCACCCTTCTCTAGAATCGAGGGATGACCGACGAGGCGACGCGATTCCGGCTCGACATCGCCTACCAGGGCACCGACTTCAGCGGCTGGGGGCGTCAGCCCGCCCTCCGCACAGTCCAGGGCGAGCTGGAGGGCGCGCTCGCCACGATCTTCCGGCGCGCGGGCGAGCCTCCGGCGCTGACCGTGGCCGGGCGCACCGACGCAGGTGTTCACGCGCGCGGCCAGGTGGCGCACGTCGACCTCGCGCCGGAACAGGTCGCGGTGCTGCGCAAGCCGCACGGCAAGCGGCCGCCGCTGGCGGCGCACGAAGCGCTGGCCCGGCGGCTCAACGGCATCCTGGGGCCGGTGTCGGACGTGGTGGTCCTCCGCGCCGCGGAGGCGCCGACAGGCTTCGACGCGCGGTTCTCGGCGGTCTGGCGCCGATACGAGTACCGCGTGGCCGACCGGCCGGCGTTGCGCGATCCGCTGCAGCGGCACCGCACCGCCTGGGTGTCGGCGGACCTCGACGTCGACGCGATGGACCTTGCCGCGCACGGGCTCCTCGGCCTCCACGACTTCGCCAGCTATTGCAAGGCGCGCGAAGGCGCCACCACCATCCGCACGCTGCTCGAGTTCTCCTGGCGGCGCGACGACGACCGCGTGCTGGTGGGGGAGGTCGTGGCCGACGCGTTCTGCCACAGCATGGTCCGTGCGCTCGTGGGCGCGTGCGTGGAGGTGGGGGAGGGCACGCTTTCGCCGGGCGACTTGGTCGAGCTCCGCGACGAGCGGGTCCGCACCAGTGCCTTCAAGGTGATGCCGGCGCGCGGGCTGACGCTGATGGAGGTCGGTTACCCCGACGACGCCGAGCTGGCCTTGCGTGCGGAGCAGACGCGCGGAATGCGGTCGCTCTGACCGCCGCAGGGGCATGCCTGCACCTCGGTTTGACCCCCTCCGGGCGTGTCGCGTAGTATTGACCCTTGGTGTCACCGCCTCACTGCGGCGCGACACACGAACGTGAGCCCTCCACCGGCTTCGGTTCCCGCCTCATCGAGACGGCAACCCCCATCGGAGTGGGATTCACGAACTCCTCCGTTCGATACAGAAAGCAGCCACTACTGTGACGCGCACTTACACCCCGAAGGCAGACGAGATCCAGCGCGACTGGGTCGTCATCGACGCGACCGATGTCGTGCTCGGCCGTCTCGCCAGCCACACCGCCGCCCTCCTGCGCGGCAAGCACAAGGCGACCTTCGCCCCCACATGGACATGGGCGACTTCGTCATCATCGTGAACGCCGACAAGGTGGCCCTCACCGGTCAGAAGGCGGCTCAGAAGAAGGCCTACCGTCACTCGGGCTACCCGGGCGGCCTCAAGGCGACCACCTACTCGGAGCTCCTGGAGAAGAACCCGGTCCGCGCCGTCGAGAAGGCCGTCCGCGGCATGCTGCCGAAGACCTCCCTCGGCCGTGCCCAGCTCCGCAAGCTGAAGGTCTACACCGGAAGCGAGCACCCGCACGCCGCCCAGCAGCCGAAGCAGTACACGCTCGGCCAGGTCGCCCAGTAAGCGATCCAGACCTTCACGACTGACTTAAAGACAAAGGATTATCACCATCGTGGCGAAGATCGCAGACAGCATCGACTCGGCCCCCGTCGAGAACGTCGAGTCCTACTCGACCGAGACCCCCGAGAGCGCGGCCCCGGCGGCCCCGCGTCCCGTCCTCTCCGTGCCCGGCGCGGCCGTGGGCCGTCGCAAGGAGGCCATCGCGCGTGCGCGCCTGGTCCCGGGCTCCGGCACCATCACGGTCAACGGGCGTGAATTCGCGGACTACTTCCCGAACAAACTGCACCAGCAGCTCATCACCGACCCGTTCAAGGTCCTCGACCTCATCGGCTCGTACGATGTCGTCGCCCGCATCACCGGCGGCGGCCCGTCGGGTCAGGCCGGCGCCCTGCGCCTCGCCATCGCCCGCGCGCTGAACGAGATCGACCGTGAGAACAACCGTCCGACCCTCAAGAAGGCCGGCTTCCTCACCCGCGACGCGCGCGTCACCGAGCGCAAGAAGGCCGGTCTCAAGAAGGCCCGCAAGGCTTCGCAGTTCTCCAAGCGTTGACGCATCCCAGCGTCTAGGCTTCGGTCCATGCCCCGCCTTTTCGGAACCGACGGAGTCCGCGGACTCGCGAACGGTACGCTCACCGCCGACCTGGCGCTCGGCCTCGCGCAGGCAGCTGCTGCTGTCCTGACGCGGGGCCGTAGCGCCGAGGCTCGGCGCGCCGCGGGCAAGCGCCCGCGCGCGATCGTCGCCAGGGACCCCCGGGTCTCCGGCGAGTTCCTCTCGGCCGCCGTCGCGGCCGGGCTGGCCAGTTCGGGCATCGACGTCTACGACGCCGGGGTCATCCCGACGCCGGCCGCGGCCTTCCTGATCGCCGACTTCGACGCCGACTTCGGTGTGATGGTCTCGGCCTCCCACAATCCCGCACCCGACAACGGGATCAAGATCTTCGCCCGCGGCGGCACCAAGCTGCCCGACATCGTCGAGGACCGCATCGAGCAGCACCTCGAGATGGAGAAGCTCACTCCGACCGGCGCGGAGGTCGGCCGCATCCGCCGCTTCGCCGACGCCGAGGACCGCTACGTCGTGCACCTGCTCGCGAGCCTGCCGCACCGGCTCGACGGCATCCACGTCGTGCTCGACTGCGCCCACGGCGCGGCCGCCGGGATCTCGCCCGAGGTGTTCACCGACGCGGGCGCCCGGGTGACCGTCATCGGCGACTCGCCCGACGGCATGAACATCAACGACGGCGTGGGCTCGACCCACCTCGACAACCTCGCGAAGGCCGTCCTCGCTGCCGGCGCCGACGTCGGCATCGCCCATGATGGCGACGCCGACCGCTGCCTCGCGATCGACGCCGACGGCAACATCGTCGACGGCGACCAGATCATGGCGATCCTCGCTGTCGGCATGAAGGAGCGCGGCAAGCTCACCGACGACACGCTCGTCGCGACCGTGATGAGCAACCTCGGCCTCAAGATCGCCATGCGAGAGCACGGCATCCGGATCGTGGAGACCGCGGTCGGCGACCGCTACGTGCTCGAGGAGATGAACCAGAACGACTACGCCCTCGGCGGCGAGCAGTCGGGCCACGTCATCATGCGCGAGTTCGCGACCACCGGCGACGGCATCCTCACCGGCCTGCACCTCCTCAGCGAGATGGCGCGTCAGCGCAAGCCGCTGTCCGAGCTGGCCAAGGTGATGACGGTCTACCCGCAGGTGATGGTCAACGTGAGGGGTGTGGACCACCACGCCGTCCACACCGACGAGCCGCTGAAGCTCGCCGTGCAGACCGCCGAGGCGGCGCTGGGCGACACCGGCCGGGTGCTGCTGCGCCCGTCCGGGACCGAGCCGCTGGTGCGTGTCATGGTGGAGGCCGCCGACCAGCTCACGGCCGAGCGCCTCGCCAACGAGCTGGCCGACGTGGTGCGGGAGCGGCTGGGCGTCTGATCACCGGCGCCTGTCGCGGATCAGTTCTGCGCGGCTTCCCGGTCGAGCCGGGCGTTCTGCTCGCGCACGAAGTCGGAGACCGAGAACGGCCGCGTGCGCTCCGGCAGCAGCGCGACGTCGGCCAGGCCTTCGAGCAGGGCGCCCGGCTCGGTCTCGAGCGTGACGGCGAGCTGCAGCAATGTCAGCAGTGTCGGGTTGCCGGCGCCGCGCTCGACTTTGCCGTAGTTCGCGACGTCGACCTGGCTGAGGTTGGCCACCTCGTACTGCGAGAGGCCCAGCTCGACGCGGCGCGTCCGGAGACGGCCACCCAGGATGCGGGCTGCTTCGAAGCGCGGGGACGACATGCGTCTACTCTGTTTTCCTGCGTGGTCTTTTCCCAGAGGATGGAGACTATACGCACTTATCCATAGTGCATATATACCCGGTCACGTCGTCTCCTGGGCACGCTTCGCTGCGATGAAGTCCGCGACGGAGTACGCGTGCTCCCGATCGGGGAGCATTCCGTCGCCGGACAGCCCGGCCAGGAGCTCGCCCGGGTCGACCCCGAGCGCGGTCGCGAGACGGACGATCGTGTGGAGCTCCGAGTTGGCCTCACCGCGCTCGACCCGTCCGTAGTTGGTCACGTGCATGTGCGCGAGCTGGGCGATCTCCTCCTGGCTGACGCCCAGCGCGATTCGTGCCGTGCGGACCCGTCGGCCGAAGAGCTGGGCGGCATGCGATCGAGGTGAAGCCATGCCTCATACCTACGGGATGCGCGCGCGCCGGACCAGAGTCTTCGAGCACGCGTCCTGTGTGCTCGCGCCCTCTGCGCGCGATGCGTGCGCACCCCGCACGATGCGTCCGGACCCGGTCAGAGCTTGCGGAGCAGCACCGAGCTGACCGCGTGGTCGGCCTCCTTGCGCAGCACGAGCTTCGCGCGCGACCGCGTGGGCCGGATGTTCTGGATGAGGTTGGGCTCGTTGATCGAGGTCCAGATCGACGCTGCGCGTGCCCTGGCCTGCTCCTCGGTGAGCTGCGCGAAGCGGTGGAAGTACGACTTGGGGTTGGCGAACGCGCCGCGCTGGAGCTTGAGGAAGCGCTCCTCGTACCAGTGCGCGATGTCGCGCGTCCGGGCGTCCACATACACGCTGAAGTCGAAGAGGTCGCTCACGGCCAGCCGGTTGCCGCCGCCTGCGGGCTGCAGGACGTTCAGCCCCTCCACGATGAGCACGTCCGGCCGGCGCACGACGATCTCCGCGTCCGGCACGATGTCGTAGCTGAGATGCGAGTAGAACGGAGCGCGGACCTCGGGCGCCCCGCTCTTCACCGCTGTGACGAACCGCAGCAGCGCGCGGCGGTCGTACGACTCCGGGAAGCCCTTGCGCTCCATCAGGCCGCGCCGCTCGAGTTCGGCGTTCGGGAGGAGGAAGCCGTCGGTGGTCACCAGCTCGACGCGCGGGGTGTCGTCCCAGCGGGAGAGCAGCTCGCGCAGCAGGCGCGCGATGCTCGACTTGCCGACCGCGACCGAGCCCGCGACACCGATCACGAACGGCGTCGGTTGGGCGCGCTCGCCGAGGAAGTCGCTCGTCACGCGGTGGAGCTGCTTGGTGCCGCCGACGTACAGGTTGAGCAGCCGGCTGAGCGGAAGGTAGACCTCCTCGACCTCCCGCAGGTCCAGCGGGTCGCCGAGCCCGCGCAACTGCACGATCTCGGTCTCCTTGAGCGGCAACCGGGTGTTCTGCGCCAGCTCGGCCCAGTCGGAACGGCTGAGCTCCACGAAGGGGGTGCTGGACTCGCCGTTCGCCGTGGATCCGCCGCGAGCGGCGCCGTTCTCAGCCATAGGCGACAAGTCTAAGGTGCGCCCACGATAGACTCGGGTGCATGTGTGGAATCGTGGGGTACGTCGGTACCGACAAGAGCCTGGAGGTGCTGCTCGGCGGGCTGAAGCGCCTCGAGTATCGCGGCTACGACTCGGCCGGCGTCGCCGTCATCGACCCTGACGGCCACCTCGGGATGGCCAAGAAGGCCGGCAAGCTGTCCGTGCTCGCGGACGACCTCAAGGCCAATCCGATCCCCAACGGAGGCACCGGCATCGGCCACACCCGCTGGGCGACGCACGGCGGACCGACCGACCGCAATGCGCACCCGCACCTGGGCGACGACGGCCGCCTCGCCGTCATCCACAACGGCATCATCGAGAACTTCGCGAGCCTGAAGGACGAGCTGCTCGCCGACGGCTTCGCGTTCGAGTCCGAGACCGACACCGAGGTCGCGGCCGTGCTGCTCGGCCGCGAGTACCGCGCCACCGGCGATCTGAGCGAGGCGTTCCAGCGTGTCGTCTCCCGGCTGGAGGGCGCGTTCACCCTCCTCGCCCTGCACCAGGACCAGCCGCACGTCGTCGTCGGCGCCCGCCGCAACTCCCCGCTCGTCATCGGCCTCGGCGAGGGCGAGAACTTCCTCGGCTCCGACGTCGCGGCGTTCGTGGAGCACACCCGCCGCGCCGTCGCGATCGGCCAGGACCAGATCGTCACCATCACCCCCGACTCCGTCACGGTCACCGACTTCGCCGGCGCGCCGGTCGAGGTGGAGCCCTTCGAGGTCGCCTGGGACGCCTCCGCCGCCGAGAAGGGCGGCTGGTCGTCGTTCATGGCCAAGGAGATCGCCGAAGAGCCCGATGCCGTGGCGAACACGCTGCGCGGCCGCATCGTCGACGAGACCGTGCACATCCCCGAGCTCGACGCGATCGGCGACGCCTTCCTCCAAGGCATCGACCGCATCACCATCATCGCCTGCGGCACGGCCGCGTATGCCGGTCTGGTCGGCAGCTACGCCATCGAGAAGTGGGCCCGCGTGCCCGTCACGGTCGAGCTCAGCCACGAGTTCCGCTACCGTGAGCCGGTCCTCACCGCGGGCACGCTGGTCATCTCGATCAGCCAGTCCGGCGAGACGATGGACACGCTGATGGCGGTCAAGTACGCCCGCGAGGCCGGCGCCAAGGCGATCTCGGTCTGCAACACGCAGGGTGCCACCATCCCCCGCGAGTCCGATGCGGCGCTCTACACGCACGCCGGGCCGGAGGTCGCTGTCGCCTCGACCAAGGCCTTCGTCGCGCAGATCACCGCGCTCTACCTCTTCGGCATCCACCTCGGCCGGGTGCGCGGGACGCTGTCCGCCGCCCAGCAGCGCGACGCCGTGGCCGAGCTCCAGGCCGTGCCGGAGAAGATCGCCACGG
The DNA here is from genome assembly GCF_050632895.1 of Leifsonia sp. L25. Next base: position 2,675,557 of record NZ_JBODRZ010000003.1, read on the forward strand.
TGCTCGAGGCGCACGGGACGATCGCCCAGCTCGCGCACTGGATGTCGGACACCCGCTCCGTGCTGTTCCTCGGCCGCCACGTCGGCTACCCGATCGCCCTGGAGGGTGCGCTCAAGCTCAAGGAGCTCGCGTACATCCACGCCGAGGGCTTCGCCGCCGGCGAGCTCAAGCACGGCCCGATCGCCCTGATCGAGCCGGGTCAGCCCGTCTTCGTCGTCGTCCCCAGCCCGCGCTGGTCGGACGAGCTGCACAAGAAGGTCGTCTCCAACATCCAGGAGATCCGCGCCCGCGGCGCCCGCGTGATCGCGATCGCCGAGGCCGGCGACGCCGCCGTGCTCCCGTTCGCCGACGAGGTCATCCGCATCCCCTGGCCGCGCCGCTGTTCGAGCCGCTGCTGTCGGTCGTGCCGCTGCAGATCTTCGCGATGGAGCTGTCGGCGGCCAAGGGCCTGGACGTGGACCAGCCGCGCAACCTGGCCAAGTCCGTCACCGTGGAGTAGGCCGCCGTGATCGCCGGCATCGGGATCGACGTCGTCGATCTGGCGCGCTTCGCCCGATCGCTGGAGCGCACCCCGAAGCTGCGGGAGCGCCTCTTCACGGAGGCCGAGCGCGGCCTCCCGGTGCACTCCCTGGCCGCGCGCTTCGCCGCCAAAGAGGCGCTGATCAAGGCGCTCGGCGGCTCGGAGGGCGTGCGCTGGCACGACATGGAGATCGTGCCCGACGAAGAGAGGAACCCGGGTTTCGTGCTGCACAACGTGGTCGGACGTCAGGTCGCCGAGCGCGGCATCGCGCACGTCCACGTGTCGATGTCGCACGACGCCGGGATCGCCTCCGCGTTCGTCGTCCTGGAGCGCGACGCGTGAGCGGCGGCTTCCGCGAGGCCGTCGTCGACCTGGACGCGGTGACCGCCAACGTCGCGCGCCTGCGCGAGCTCGTCGGCACCGAGCATGTGATGGCCGTGGTGAAGGCGAACGCCTACGGGCACGGTGCGGTGGAGTGCGCACGTGCGGCGCTCGCCGGCGGCGCGGACTGGCTGGGCGTCGCGGATATCTCCGAGGGGCTGGCGTTGCGCGCGGCGGGCGTCGAGGCCCCGGTGCTCGCGTGGCTGCACGACCCCGACGAGGACTTCGCCGCCGCCGTCGCGGCGGGGCTGGACGTGGGCATCTCGTCGGGCGCGCAGCTCGAGGCCGCAGCCGCGGTGGGGACCGCCGAATGCCCGGCGTTCGTGCAGCTCAAGCTCGAGACGGGGCTCAGCCGCAACGGCATCCCTGCGTCCGAGTGGGAGGCGGTGGTCGCACGGGCCCACGAGCTCGAAGAGTCGGGGACTCTCGTGGTGCGCGGCCTGTTCAGCCATCTGTCGAACGCGTCGCCCGACGACGACCGGGCGGCCATCGCGCGGTTCACCTGGGGCATCGAACGCGCGGAGGCGGCCGGCCTCCGCCCCGCGCTGCGGCACATCGCCGCCAGCGCCGCCGCGCTCAGCCTCCCCGAGTCGCGGTTCAACCTGGTGCGGTTCGGGCTCGCCGTCTACGGGCTCAGCCCCTTCGGCGCCGCGTCGGCGGCGGAGCTCGGGCTCCGCCCGGCGATGACGCTGCGCGGCCGGGTCGCGGCCGTGCGCCGGGTGGCTCCGGGCACGGGTGTCTCCTACGACTACACGTACCGCACCGAGGCCGAGACCACGCTCGTACTCGTCCCGCTCGGCTACGCCGAAGGCATCCCGCGCCATGCGTCGGGCCGCGGTCCGGTGTCCATCGCCGGCAAGCGGTACCGCATCTCGGGCCGGGTCGCGATGGACCAGTTCGTCGTGGATGTCGGCGACGCGGAGGTCGCGGTCGGCGACGAAGTCGTGCTGTTCGGCGACCCGGCGACGGGTGTGCCGGGAGCGGACGACTGGGCGGAGGCCGCGGACACGATCAACTACGAGATCGTCACGCGGCTGGGCGGCCGGCTGCGGCGCACGTACCGCGGGGAGCGGCGTGAGCGGCCGCGTCCTGATCGAGCGCACGGTCGACACCGGCGACGACATGCACGCGCTGGGGCTGGAGCTGGCCGGGATGCTGGTCGCCGGCGACCTGGTGGTGCTGACCGGACCGCTCGGCGCGGGCAAGACGACCCTGACCCGCGGGATCGGCGAGGGCCTCGGCGTCCGCGGCCCGGTCACGAGTCCGACGTTCGTTCTGGCGCGCACGCACCCGAGCCTGGTCGAGGGCGCGCCGCTCGTGCACGTCGACGCCTACCGGCTCGGCAGCGCGGTGGAGCTGGACGACCTCGACATCGACTTCGGGGGCTCCGTCGTCGTGGTCGAGTGGGGCGGCGGGATGCTCGACGGCGTCGCGGAGTCCTGGCTGGAGGTCGACATCGTGCGGCCGACAGGCGGATCGGGTCACCAGGAAGGCGCCGGGGACGACGTCGCGGACGCCGACCTCGGCGACGTCGAGCTCGACGCGGACGAGCCGCGCACGGTCACGGTGACGGGCTTCGGCCCCCGCTGGGCCGCCTGACCCACCCCACACGCAGCAGCGGGGTCGCAACACGCCGCACCCGCTCTCGCGTAACGGCGTGTTGCGACCCCGCTGCCTCCCCGCGTCAGCGCGCGCTCTGAAGCGCGCCGACGTCGGCCAGCCCGTCCCGCACGACAGTGGTCGGGACGTCGAACACCTGCACGTCGCGCTCCGGTGCCGTGTACGCAGGCCAGCCCGGGTCGCCGGTCGCGATGAACCGCACCGCCGCTCCGTGCACGTCGTCGGCGAGGGACGCCGGGGGCTGCTCGCCCGCGATGTAGCCCACTCGCTCGCTGTGGAGGCAGTCGAAGAAGAACGGCACGTCGAGGCGGTGCACGGCCGTGCCGAAGGTGGGCGACGTCCAGGCGAAGCGATAGGCCCAGGCGGGGGCGCCGCCTGCAGCCCGGGACTCCGCGATCGCGCGGGCGGGCGCGCGGAACATCGTGTCCGTGACGAACTGCCCGAGCGTCCCGGCGGTGTCGAGGTCGGGGTGGGCGGCCGCGTAGGCGCCTGCGGCCTCCTCCGAGACGCCGATCGCGGTCAGCAGGGCGGCCGGATCGGCGTCCGCCAGCGTCTCGCGCATGTCCGCTGCGGCCAGGTTGAACTCGTTGTCGGTCGCGCCGAGCACCAGCGCCTTGTCGGCGCCGACGCCGTCCGCGACCGCCGCGCCGATGGGCGCGGATACGAGGTCGCCGTCCACGACCGGGGCCCAGCGCAGCGCCGACCCGGAGGCCAGCGCGCGCAGCGGGGCGAGCGGGTCCGCGGGCGCGTCCGGCGAGGCGACCGCGTCGTCTTCGCCCTGCAGCGCCAGGATGCGCTCCTCGGTCAGCGTGGACAGTCCGGCGCGCGTCGGCTCGACTCCCGCGGCGGCGGCCAGGGCGCGGCCGTAGCGCTCGGCGTCCTCCCGGGTCACGCTCGCCGTGGTGGCGGAGATCGAGTAGACCCGCTGGAACAGATGCGCCGCGCGCGGCACCGTGAGCAGGGTGAGCACCGCCCCGCCACCGGCCGACTGGCCCGCGATCGTGACCTGCGCCGGGTCGCCGCCGAAGGACGCGATGTTGTCGCGCACCCACTCCAGCGCCAGGATCCAGTCGAGGACGCCGCGGTTGGCCGGGGCGTCCTCGATCCAGCCGAAGCCGTCGAAACCGAGCCGGTACGAGACGCTCACCGTCACGATCCCGTCGCGGTTGAAGGCGGCGCCGTCGTACCAGGGGCTGGCGGGAGATCCGGCGACGTAGCCGCCGCCGTGGACGTAGACCAGCACGGGCAGCTTCGCGTCGGCGTCGCCGGGTCGTGGGGTGAAGACGTCCACGTTGAGGGTCGACTCGCCCGGGTACGACGGCTCGGGGATCAGCGTGATCTCCGCCAGCGCCGTGCGCTGCGGGGTCGCGCCGTGTTCGCCGGCGTCGAGCACCTCCTCCCACGGGCGGTGCGGGACGGGGGCGGCGAAGCGCAGCTCGCCGACCGGCGGCTCCGCGAACGGGATGCCGAGGAAGGCGGCCGAAGCGTCGCGCCAACGGCCGCGCACACGTCCTGCCGTCGTGGTGACCTCGGGTCGGTCGAGGGTGCTGTCTGTCACGGGGTTCTCCTTCTCAGCGGACGGACCCGACGGGGATGCGGACGAAATCGGCGAATCGCGAGGATGCCGTCCCGACAGCTTCGCACACAGGACAGCGGGCGGATCCGCAGGCGGTGCGCATCCGGCCTAGGCTGGAGGCATGCTCCTCGCCATCGACACCTCCGCGGGCACGAGTGTCGCCGTGGTCGACCGTGACGGCGGCATTCTCGCCGAAGTGACGGAGCCGGACACCATGCGGCACGCCGAGGTGATCGGCGACCTCGTCGCCGCGGCGCTCGACGCGTCCGGCACGCGTGTCGGCGAGCTCTCGGGCGTTGTCGCCGGGATGGGTCCCGGCCCGTTCACCGGCCTCCGGGTCGGCATCGCCGCCGCTACCGCCTTCGCGTTCGGCGCCGGGCGCCCGCTCGTTCCCGTCGTCAGTCACGACGCCGTCGCCTACGAACGCTACCTGGCCGGGCACGCCGGTCCGCTCCTGGTCGTGACCGACGCGCGCCGCCGCGAGCGCTACTGGACCGCGTACTCGGGCGTGGACGAGCGCGGACTCCCCGTCCGCCTCGACGGACCCGGGCTGGACAAGCCGGACGCGTTGCCGCACCCGGACCTGCCGCGCGAGGAGGCCGCCACCGTCTCCGCGGGACTGCTCGGGATGATCGCCGAGCTGCGTTTCGCCGCCGGCCTCCCGTTCGACCGCGACGAGCCGCTCTACCTGCGTTCGCCGGATGTGACGCTCTCCGCCGGCCCGAAGCGGGTGAGCGCGTGAGCGAGCCGTCCTGGCAGCTTCGCCGCGCCACCGAGGCGGACGTCGACGCGATCATGCTGCTGGAGCGCGCGACCTTCGTCACCGACGCCTGGTCGGAGCAGTCGATGCGCTCCGAGGTGACCGGCTCGCACGGTTACTACCTGGTGGCGGTCGGGCTCGACGACCCGGACCGCATCGACGGCTACGCCGGCCTGCTCGCCCCGCGCGGCGCAGGCGAGGGCGACATCCAGACCATCGCCGTCGCGCCGCACGCCCGTCGGCACGGTCTCGGGCGTGCCCTCATGCTCGCCCTCATCGGGGAGGCCCGCAACCGCGGCGCCCGCGAGGTGTTCCTGGAGGTGCGCTCCGACAACCCGGGCGCGCAGACTCTGTACCGTACGCTCGGCTTCGAGGAGATCGGCGTGCGCCCCCGCTACTACCAGCCGGACGGGGTGGACGCGATCGTCATGCGCCTGACCGTCCCGACTCCGGAGACCACGATCGCATGAACGACGCTCAGCACGGATCGCACGGCGACGGGCCGCTCGTCCTCGGCATCGAGACCTCCTGCGACGAGACCGGCGTCGGCATCGTGCGCGGCACGACCCTGCTCTCGAACACGATCGCCTCCTCGATGGAGGAGCACGCCCGGTACGGCGGCGTCGTCCCGGAGGTCGCGGCGCGCGCGCATCTCGAGGCGCTGACCCCGACTCTCCGCACCGCCGTCGCCGACGCCGGGATCGAGCTCGCGGATGTCGACGCCATCGCGGTGACGAGCGGTCCCGGGCTGTCCGGCGCGCTCATGGTCGGCGTCGGCGCGGCGAAGGCGCTCGCGCTGTCGCTCGGCAAGCCGCTCTACGCCGTCAACCACCTGGTCGGCCACGTCGGCGCGGATGTCCTCGACGCGGCGGGAGGTCCCGGCCACCCGGTCGAGGTGCCGACCGTGGCACTGCTGGTCTCCGGCGGCCACACCTCGCTGCTGCTGGTACGCGACCTGGTCTCCGACGTGGAGCTGCTGGGCGAGACCATCGACGACGCGGCGGGCGAGGCCTTCGACAAGGTGGCGCGCGTACTCGGCCTCCCGTACCCGGGCGGCCCGCAGATCGACCGTGTCGCGGCGGACGGCGATCCGCGCGCCATCCGGTTCCCGCGCGGGCTGACCAAGCCGAAGGACCTCGAACGGCACCGCTACGACTTCTCCTTCTCCGGTCTGAAGACCGCGGTCGCGCGCTGGGTCGAGCAGCGCCAGGACGCCGGCGAGGAGGTGCCGGTCGCGGATGTCGCCGCGTCCTTCCGGGAGGCCGTCGCGGACGTGCTGATCACCAAGGCGATCGCCGCGTGCCTCGATCACGACGTGCCGCGCCTGCTGCTCGGCGGCGGTGTCGTCGCGAACGCGCGGGTGCGTCAGCTCGCGGTGCAGCGGGCGGCGGAGGCCGGCGTGGCCCTGCGGATCCCGGCCCTCTCGCTGTGCACCGACAACGGCGCGATGATCGCGGCGCTGGGCGCGCAGCTCATCATGGCCGGCCGCGCGCCGAGCCGCCTGGACTTCGGCGCGGACTCCACGCTCCCGGTCACGGACATCCAGGTCGCGGAGGTCTGAGTCCGCGCGGAATTGCATGCGTTGACACGCTGTCGCCCCGCTGAGACGATGGATTCAGTACAGAGATTTCTCAGGAACTCACCAGAGAAGGAGATGGGCAGCATGTCCGATCCGAACACCCCGTCCGGCGCCCCGGAGCCCGAAGGGACGGACGGCAGCACGCCGGCCCAGCCGGTTCCGCCGTCCTCCGACATCCCGCCCGCGGCGGCGCCCGACGCCGTCCCGCCGACGCCCCCGGTCGCCCCACCCGCGCCGCCGGCGCAGCCCGCTCCGCCGGCCGCGCCCGGGTACGGCGCGCCGCAGCAGCCGTACGGGCAGCAACAGCCGTATGGCCAGGACCCCTACGGCCAGCAGCAGCAGCCCTACGGCCAGCAGCAGCCCTACGGTCAGCAGCCGTACGGTCAGCAGCAGCCCTACGGTCAGCAGCCCGGCCAGCCCGGTTACGGTCAGCCCGCCTACGGTCAGCCCGCGCCCGGCTACGCGCAGCCGTATGCGACGGCGCCCGCGACCAAGTCGCCCATCCTGAGCATCCTGTCGCTCGTCGGCGGCATCGTCGGCATCATCCTGAACTTCGCGTTCGGGATCGGCGCACTGTTCGCGGTGGCAGCGATCGTCCTCGGCTTCATCGGCCGCAGCAAGGAGCCGCAGGCCAAGGGCTTCTGGCTCACCGGAATCATCCTCGGATTCGTGGCGGTGGTCATCGCGATCATCTTCTGGATCGTCTGGGGGCTCATCCTGGCCAACCTGTCGAACACGTACCGGTATTGACCGGCGCCGGGCGCTGACCCCTCGCGGTCAAACGCGCTCGGCGAGCAACGCGGTGTGACGTCCGGCGACCCTGGTGAGGATCAGTGTCGCCGGACGGTCGCCCGAGAGCTTGAGGCGCGTCCGGAGCGCGGCGGGGTCAACGTCCACGCCGCGCTTCTTGATCTCCAGCGTGCCGATCCCGCGCGCTCGCAGCGCCTTCTTGAGGTCCTTCTCGGCGAAGGGAAGCGTCTCCAGGATGCGGAAGCCCGCGGCGAACGGCGTGAACACAGGCTCATCGGCCGTGATGTAGGCGATGCCGTCGCCGAGCATCCGTCCGTCGAGCCGCCGGGCGAGGTCCCCGATCAGGCGCGCACGGATGACCGCGCCGTCCGGCTCGTAGAGGTACTCGCCGAGCTCGCCGGTCTCGGCGTCCTCGCTGTCGGCCTCCGCTGTCAGCTCGTTCGCCTCGTCGCCGCGCAGCACCAGGGCCGCTCGCCGGATGCCCGTGCGGGCGAGCGCGCCGAACCACAGCCCCAGCTCGACGACCTGCCCGTCGGCGGACACCCACTGTGCCTCGGCGGTCGACGGGATGAGGTCGCGGTCGAAACCGGGGCCGAGCTTGAGCCCGACCGAGCGTCCGGTCGCCAGCTCGTACGCGAAGCCGAGCGACGGCGTGTAGTCGTCGGGGTCGGTCAGCCGGTCGGTGTCCGTGTGACCGGCGGTGCGGCGGGCCGGGTCGAGGAAGACGCCGTCGATCGCTCGGAGGCTGATGTCCTCCGCGCGGCGGTGCTCCACTGTCGCGGACGGGAAGGGCGCGAGGTTGAAGGCGGCGATCGCGGCCGTGACTTCGTCCGCGTCCACCGCCGTGACCTCCAGGTCCAGGGCCGCCAGCGCGAGGGCGTCGCCGCCGATGCCGCAGCCGAGATCCGCGACGCGGGTCAGCCCGGCCGCGCGGAACCGTCCCGCGTGGCGTGCCGCGACCGAGAGGCGTGTCGCCTGTTCCAGTCCGGCCTCGGTGAAGAGCATCCGGGAAGCGAACTCGCCGAACTTGCCGACCGCCTTCTTGCGCAGCTTCGCCTGCGTCAGCACCGCCGCGACCAGGCCGGGGGAGTGGCCCTGCTTGCGGAGGTCCGTGACCATCGCGAGCACGTCCTTCTCGGACCGGTACGGAGGCAGGGAGTCGAGCAGCCTGAGGCCTTCGGGGCTGAGCAGCTCGACGAGTTCGGACCGGTCCATGTGCACCACGGTACCTTCTGGCACTCACGTTGCGTGACTGCTAACGCACCCCCTAGACTCGTGTTAGCACTCTCCGTGCGAGTTTGCTAACGCAAGCCGCGCAGACGTATTGAGTTCGCAAAGACTGAGTTCACCAAAGAAGAGGTCAACCGTGTCGGTCTCCATCAAGCCGCTCGAAGATCGCATCGTCATCAAGCAGGTCGAGGCTGAGCAGACCACTGCTTCCGGTCTGGTCATCCCCGACACTGCCAAGGAGAAGCCCCAGGAGGGCGAAGTCGTCGCCGTCGGACCGGGCCGCATCGACGACAACGGCAACCGCGTTCCGCTCGACGTCGCCGTCGGCGACAAGGTGATCTACTCCAAGTACGGGGGCACCGAGGTCAAGTTCGGCGGCGAGGACTACCTGGTCCTCTCGGCGCGCGACGTCCTCGCGGTCGTCGTCCGCTGACGCACCTTCTTTCGAAGGCCCGGGCGCGGTAGCGCGCCCGGGCCTTCGCCGTCCCTGCGGGCCCTGCTGCGCTGCGCCCACCACGTCCGCCGCCACGTCCGTCCGTGTCGCCGGGTCGGAGTAGTGTCGTGGGAGTGTCGCAGCCCCTCTCCGAACACCGCAGGTCCGGTCTGACCTACGCGGTCAGCGCCTACGTCCTCTGGGGCATCCTCCCCATCTACTTCCTGGCGCTCGCGCCCTCCTCCGCCTGGGAGATCGTCGCCTGGCGGGTGATCTTCTCGCTGGTGTTCTGCGCGATCGCTCTCACCGTCACGCGCGCGTGGCGTACGTTCGGCGCGCTTCTGAAGGACCGCAGGGTCCTGTTCACGATGGGCCTCGCCGGCGCGCTCATCTACGTCAACTGGCAGACGTACGTGCTGGCAACGGTCAGCGGGCACGTCGTGGAAGCCGCGCTCGGCTACTTCATCAATCCGATCGTGACCGTGTTCCTCGGCGTCATCGTCCAGCGCGAGCGACTTCGCATCGCCCAGTGGGTGGCGGTCGGCGTCAGTATCGTCGCGGTCGTCGTGCTCGCGATCGGCTACGGGCAGGTCCCGTGGATCGCCCTCATCCTGGCGTTCTCGTTCGGCTTCTACGGCCTCATCAAGAAGCGCGTCGGCGGCAGGGTCGACGCCGTCTCCGGCCTGACGCTGGAGACGATGTGGCTGACGCCCGTCGCGATCGTGCAACTCGTGGTGGTCAGCCTCACGGCCGGCCTGACGATCGGCTCGGTGAGCGCGTGGCACACCGTCGCCCTGGTCGGCGCGGGCGTGATCACGGCGGTCCCGCTGCTCTTCTTCGCCGCCGCCTCCCGCCGGCTGCCGCTGGTCTACATGGGCTTCATCCAGTACTTCGCGCCGTTCATCCAGTTCCTGGTCGGCGTAGCGGTGCTGCACGAGGCGATGCCGCCCGAGCGCTGGGTCGGGTTCGCGATCGTCTGGCTGGCGCTCGCCGTCCTCAGCGTCGACATGATCGTGGCGGCCCGGCAGGGCAAGAAGCAGGCGGAGCTGGATCTGGCGACGGTGGAGTGAGGGGCTGGAATATCCCACCAGCTTGTGCCGTTACCATGGATCATCCACAACTCGCGCGACCTTGATAGGGGTGAAATGGACCAGGCGGATCCGTTCGGATTCATCGGTTTGACCTACGACGACGTCATGCTCCTTCCCGGGCACACCGACGTCATCCCGAGCGAGGCGGACACCTCGACTCGCCTGACCAAGCGGATCAGCATGGCGACCCCGCTCCTCTCCAGCGCTATGGACACCGTGACCGAGTCGCGCATGGCCGTCGCGATGGCCCGGCACGGCGGGATCGGTATCATCCACCGCAACCTGTCCATCGAAGACCAGGCCACCAACGTCGACAAGGTGAAGCGGTCCGAGTCGGGCATGATCACCAACCCGGTGACCACCACCCCCGACGCCACCGTCGAGGAGGTCGACCTCCTGTGCGGGCAGTTCCGCGTCTCCGGCCTCCCGGTCGTGGAGGGCGACGGCAAGCTTGTCGGCATCATCACCAACCGCGACATGCGCTTCGTCTCCCCGTTCGAGCGCTCCGCCACCCTCGTGCGCGACGTGATGACCCGCATGCCGCTCATCACTGCTCCGGTCGGCATCGACCCGGACTCCGCGGTCGCCATCTTCGCCGAGCACAAGATCGAGAAGCTCCCGCTCGTGGACGCCGACGGCCGCCTCCGCGGACTCATCACCGTCAAGGACTTCGACAAGAGCGAGAAGTACCCGAACGCCACGAAGGACGACGAGGGCCGCCTGCGCGTCGGCGCCGCGATCGGCTTCTTCGGCGACGCCTGGGACCGCGCGATGACCCTGGTCGACGCGGGCGTGGACGTCATCGTGGTCGACACCGCCAACGGCGACTCCGCCGGCGTGCTCGACATCATCCACCGGCTCAAGCACGAGCCGCGCGCTTCGCACGTCGACATCATCGGCGGCAACGTCGCCACCCGCTCCGGCGCACAGGCGCTCATCGACGCGGGCGCGGACGCCATCAAGGTCGGCGTCGGCCCGGGCTCCATCTGCACCACCCGCGTCGTCGCCGGCGTCGGCGTGCCGCAGGTGACCGCGGTGTACGAGGCCTCGCTGGCCGCGCGCGCGGCGGACGTCCCACTCATCGCCGACGGCGGCCTCCAGTACTCGGGCGACATCGCCAAGGCGCTGGTCGCCGGCGCGGAGAGCGTCATGCTCGGCTCGCTGCTGGCCGGAACCGCGGAGTCGCCCGGCGACCTCGTGTTCGTCAACGGCAAGCAGTTCAAGAACTACCGCGGCATGGGGTCGCTCGGCGCCCTCCAGACCCGCGGCAAGAAGACCTCGTACTCGCGCGACCGCTACTTCCAGGCCGACGTGCCCAGCGATGAGCAGCTCATCGCCGAGGGCATCGAGGGCCAGGTCCCGTACCGCGGTCCGCTGTCCGCCGTCGCGTACCAGCTCGTCGGCGGCCTCCGCCAGTCGATGTTCTACGTCGGCGCGCGTACCATCCCGGAGCTCCGGGAGCGCGGCCGGTTCGTCCGGATCACCGCGGCCGGGCTCAAGGAGTCGCACCCGCACGACATCCAGATGGTCGTGGAGGCGCCCAACTACCGCCGCTGACGCGGCCGCTCCGCCAACGGAGGAGATCCAGCCTCTTCGGGCCTGGATCTCCTCCGTTGACTGCGTTTCGGGGGTGTCCGCGCGCTGATGTCCTCCGTTGTCGACCGACCGGGATAGAGACACAGAATCTGTACTTTAGTATTTTATTAGGCGTCTGTCTGCCGTCGGGACGCCCGAATGTGGGGAACGTATGGCCCAAGTAACCGTCTTCGCTCGTCGTGCCACCATCGACCGGCACCGGGACGCACTGTCCGACGCGATCCACGGCGCGGTCATGACCGCGCTCGCCTATCCGCCCGAGAAGCGGTTCCACCGCTTGATCGGCATGGACCCGGCGGACTTCGTCTATCCGTCCGACCGCGGCGACGACTACACGATCATCGAGGTGTCGATGTTCGAGGGGCGGAGCGTCGAAGCCAAGCGTGCCCTCATCGTCGAGCTCTTCGCCCGGATCGAAGCGGCCACCGGCGTCCCGCCGCACAGCGTCGAGATCACCGTCTTCGAGACACCGAAGGTCAACTGGGGCATTCGCGGTGTCAACGCCGCCGACCTCGCTCTCGGCTACGCGGTCGAAGTCTGAGGCCCGACATTCGCGACGAATCGCGGCTTTCACGCGGGCATGCGCGACATTCGTGACGAATGTGGACGATGGTCGGAGTCGCGATTCGTGACGAATCGCGGCTTTCGTGCGCGAATTCGCGACATTCGTGACGAATGTCAGCGCAGGCGCGCGATTCGACGCACCGCGTCGGTGAGGACCTCGGGGGAGCACGCCAGGTTGACGCGTGCGAAGCCCGCGCCCTGGCGGCCGAAGTCGAGGCCGCGCACCAGCGCCACCCGCGCCTCCGACAGGATGCGCGCGGCGGGCTCGTCGCCCCAGCCGAGGTCGCGGAAATCCACCCAGGCGAGGTAGCTCGCGTGCGGTTCGCGGTAGAACGCCTCCGGGAGGTGCGTGGAGAGCAGCCGGCCGAAGAGCGCACGGTTGGCCTCGATCGACTCCAGGGTGCCGGCCAGCCACTCGCGGCTCTCGTTGAAGGCCGCCTCGGTGGCGATCCGGCCCAGCAGGCTGGTGCGGACCTCCACCTCCGCCGGGAGGGCGTGGAGCTGTGCCGTTCGCCTCGGCGACGCGGTGACCATCAGCGCGCACTTCACCCCGGCGAGGTTCCACGCCTTGCTCGCCGAGTGCGCCGCCACGCCGACCTCTCGCGCCTCCTCCGACACCGACAGGAACGGCGTGAACGTCGCGTCCGAGTGGGTCAGCGGCGCGTGGATCTCGTCGCTCACCACGGCGACGTCGTATCGGGCGGCGAGCGCGGCCACGGCCTCCAGGTCGGCCCGCGGGTGGACGAGGCCGAGCGGGTTGTGCGGGTGGCACAGCAGGAAGGCGCGGGCGCCGCCGGCGAAGGCGCGCTCCAGGCCGTCGAGGTCGAGGGACCAGGTCGTTCCGTCGTCGAGCAGCGACACCTCCTCGACCACACCGCCCGCCTCCGGGATGAGCTCGAAGAACGGCGGGTAGACCGGCGGCGTGATGACGACCCGGTCGCCCGGCGTGATCAGCATGCGCAGCGCCTCCACGATCACCACGCTGACATCGGTGGTCGTCAGGACGGACGCCGGGTCGACCTCCCAGCCCCAGGTGTCGTGGGCGTAGCGGGCGAAGGCGCTCTTCGCACGGTCGTCCTCGCCGATGTAGCCGGTGTCGCTGCGGTCGATCGCGGCGTGCAGGGCGGCGGCGATCGGCGGTGCGAGCGGGTAGTCGGTCTCCGCCACGAACAGCGGGAGCACGTCGTCGGGATAGAGCGACCACTTCTCGCTGGTGCGCTGGCGGAGACGGGCGAGGGGCTCTGCGTCGACGGTCACCTGCCTACTCTGCCAGTGCCGCGCCATAGACTGAACCCGTGAGTATGGAGATTGAGATCGGGCGGGCCAAGCGTGCCCGCCGCGTGTACGCCTTCGACGACGTCGCGGTGGTGCCCAGCCGGCGCACCCGCGACCCCGAGGACGTCTCGGTCGCCTGGACGATCGACGCGTACCAGTTCTCCATCCCGTTCCTGGCCGCTCCGATGGACTCGGTGGTCTCGCCGACCACCGCGATCATGATGGGTCAGCTCGGCGGCATCGGCGTGCTCGACCTGGAAGGCGTCTGGACCCGTTACGAAGACCTGGAGCCGCTGCTCGCGGAGATCCGCGAGCTGCCCGTCGACAGGGCGACCCGGCGCATGCAGGAGATCTACGCCGAGCCGATCAAGCCCGAGCTGGTCACCCGGCGCCTCGCCGAGATCCGGGAGGGCGGGGTCACCGTCGCCGGCGCGCTCTCGCCGCAGCGCACCCAGGAGCTCTACCAGACCGTGGTGGAGGCCGGCGTCGACCTGTTCGTCATCCGCGGCACCACCGTCTCCGCCGAGCACGTCTCGAAGAGCGTGGAGCCCCTCAACCTGAAGAAGTTCATCTACGAACTCGACGTGCCGGTGATCGTCGGCGGCGCCGCGACCTACACGGCGGCCCTGCACCTCATGCGCACCGGGGCGGCCGGCGTGCTCGTCGGCTTCGGCGGCGGCGCGGCCTCCACCACCCGCTCGACGCTCGGCATCCACGCCCCGATGGCCACCGCCGTCGCGGACGTCGCCGGCGCGCGCCGCGACTACATGGACGAGTCGGGCGGACGTTACGTGCACGTCATCGCCGACGGCGGCCTCGGCAGCTCGGGCGACATCGTCAAGGCGATCGCCTGCGGCGCCGACGCCGTCATGCTCGGCACCGCGCTCGCCCGTGCCACGGACGCCCCGGGAGGCGGCTGGCACTGGGGCGCGGAAGCGCACCACCCGCAGCTTCCCCGGGGCAACCGGGTCGAGGTCGGCCAGGTCGCACCGCTCGAGGAGGTCCTCTACGGGCCCGCGCCGGTCGCCGAGGGAACTGCGAATCTCGTGGGGGCCTTGCGCAGGAGCATGGCTACGACGGGATACTCGGACTTGAAGGAGTTCCAGCGCGTCGAAGTAGTGGTGGCGCCCTACCAATCGCATTAGGTCCTGGCCGAAGGCGGCCGGGGAGGAGGAAACGATGGCGACAACATCCCCGTCCGGCACCGCCGCGCAGTCGACGGCGGTGGGCTACCCTTCACGCCTCGGCCCCGCCGAGCGCGCCGCCGCGATCGAGGCGCTGAAGAACACCGAGCTCGACATCCTCGTGGTCGGCGGCGGCATCGTCGGCGTCGGCAGCGCGGTCGACGCGGTCACCCGCGGGCTGAGCGTCGGTCTGGTGGAGGCCCGCGACTTCGCGTCCGGCACCTCCAGCCGGTCGTCCAAGCTCGTCCACGGCGGCATCCGCTACCTGGAGCAGCTCGATTTCGGGCTCGTGCGGGAGGCGTTGATCGAGCGCGGCCTTCTGCTGCAGCGCATCGCTCCGCACCTGGTCAAGCCGGTCCGGTTCCTCTACCCGCTGCACAAGCGCGTCTGGGAGCGCTTCTACATCGGCGCCGGCATGATGCTCTACGACATCTTCTCGTACAGCGGTCTCCGCCCGCCGGGGGTGCCGCACCACCGCCACCTCAGCAAACGGCAGGTGCTCAAAGCGATCCCGAGCATGGCCCCGAACGCGCTCGTCGGCGGTATCACCTACTACGACGCGCAGGTGGACGACGCCCGCTACACCGCTACGCTCGCCCGCACAGCGGCCCACTACGGCGCGCACATCGCGCCGCGTGTCCGCGTGGAGGGCTTCCTCAAGGTCGGCGAGCGCGTCGTCGGCGTGCAGGCGCACGACCTGGAGACGGGCGAGCGCTTCGAGATCCGCGCCAAGCAGGTCGTCAACGCGACCGGCGTGTGGACGGACGACACCCAGTCGATGGTGGGGGAGCGCGGTCAGTTCAAGGTCCGTGCGTCCAAGGGAATCCACCTGGTCGTCCCGCGCGACCGCTTCCAGTCGAAGATGGGCCTGATCCTCCGGACCGAGAAGAGCGTGCTCTTCGTCATTCCGTGGGGCCGGCACTGGCTGATCGGCACGACCGACACCGACTGGCACCTCGACAAGGCGCACCCCGCGGCGACGGCGGCCGACATCGACTACCTGCTCGCACACGTCAACCAGGTGCTCAACGTCCCGCTCACCCGGGAGGATGTGGAGGGCGTGTATGCCGGCCTGCGCCCGCTGCTCGCGGGCGAGTCCGAGGAGACGTCCAAGCTGTCCCGTGAGCACCTCGTCGCGCACTCGGTTCCCGGCCTGGTCGTCATCGCCGGCGGCAAGTGGACGACGTACCGGGTGATGGCGAAGGACGCGATCGACGCGGCCGTCGACGCGCTCGACGGCAAGATCCCGGCGAGCACGACGATGGAGATCCCGCTCGTCGGGGCGGAGGGCTACCAGGCCGCCTGGAACCGTCGCGGCCGCATTGCGAGCGAGTCCGGCCTCCACCCGGCACGCGTCGAGCACCTGCTCAACCGCTACGGGACGATGACGGAGGACATCCTCGCCCTGATCCGCGAGGACCCGTCGCTCGCCCATCCGCTGCCCGGTGCCGACGACTACATCGGCGCGGAGGTCGTCTACGCGGCCAGCCATGAGGGCGCCCTCCACCTGGAGGACGTGCTCGCCCGCCGCACCCGCATCTCGATCGAGGCATGGGACCGCGGCGTCTCGGCTGCGCCGGTCGCGGCGTCGCTGATGGCGGGCGTGCTGGGTTGGGACACCGCCCGCGAGGAGCGCGAAGTGCAGACCTACCTGAAGCGGGTCGCGGCCGAGCGGGCCAGCCAGCAGCAGCCGGACGACGAGTCGGCCGACCGGGTGCGCCTGGAGGCGCCGGACATCGTGGATGTGGACGCGGCCGCCGAGAAGGCGGGCGCGGTCACGCGCACGGCGAAGGCGGCGTCGGCGAAGACCCCGGCCGCGAAGGCGGCCGCGGCGAAGGCGGCGACCCCGGTGGAGGAGCTGGACGCGCCGCCCGAAGAGGAGTGAGCCGTCTCCGGCGAAAAGAGCCCGAAACCTCCCTCCGGTAAACTGGTACCCGGTACCCGCGACGGATGGAGACGGAAATGGTTGACGTTCGACGGGTCAAACTGCCCGGCGTCGGGGTGTTGCACACCTTCGTCACGGACGACGGGGGGAAAGTCGGCGTCATCGCGCACCGCTCCGGGCACAGCGACCTGATCACGTTCTCCGATCACGAGGACGGCGCCGACGTGACCAAGGTGTCGCTGCGCCTCAGCGAGGACGAGGCGCACACCCTCGCCGAGCTGCTCGGCGGCACACAGATCACCGAGTCGCTCACGGCGCTCGACCAGATCCCGGGGCTCAGCATCGACTGGTTCTCCGTCGACTACGAGGACTACATCGCCGGCCAGCAGCTCGGCGCCCCCGGTGACCGCGGCTTCGTCGGACTCACCGTCGTCGCCGTGGTCCGCGGCGACTCCGCGAATCCGGCGCCCGCCCCCGATTTCAAGGTCTTCCCCGGCGACACCCTCGTCGTCGCGGGCACCCCGGAGAAGGTCGCCAAGGCCTTCGCGTTCTTCCGCACCGGCGAAACGGTGCGGGCCACGACCGACGCTCCGCCGGGAGGCTGATCCATGCATCTCGGAGAAGACCTCGTCATCCTCGGCATCCTGCTGCTCGTCGCGTACGTGCTCGGACGCCTCGGCAAACTGGTGGGGCTCCCCGCGATCCCCATCTACATGCTGGTCGGTCTGCTGGCGAGCCCGCACACCGGCTGGTTCCCGCTCGACTTCGAGAGCAACTACATCGAGCTCATCGCCGTCTTCGGGCTCATCCTGCTGCTGTTCAACCTGGGCCTGGAGTTCGATCAGGACGAGTTCTTCGGCAACTTCGGCAAACTCGTCGTCTCCGGCGGTTCGTACATCCTGATCAACATGGGCGTCGGCCTCGCGTTCGGCTTCTGGGTCGGCTGGGGAACCAGGGAGGCGCTCATCATCGCGGGGATGACGGCCACGTCGTCGTCCGCGATCGTGACCAAGCTGCTGATCGAGCTGCGCCGACTCCCCAACACCGAGACGCCGATGATCCTCGGCGTGACGGTGGTGGAGGACATCTTCATCGCGATCTACCTCGCGATCGTCTCCGTCGTGCTGAGCGGGGAGACCGACTTCTGGCCGGTCGTCGGCAAGCTGACGGTGGCGTTCCTGTTCCTGGTCGTGATGTTCACGCTGGCCCGGTTCGGGGGGAGGTACGTCTCCCGGCTGTTCCGGACGAAGGACGATGAGCTCTTCACCATCCTGTTCTTCGGGCTGGCCGTGCTGTTCGCCGGGATCGGCGAGATCCTCGGCGTGACCGACGCGATCGGCGCGTTCCTGATCGGGCTCGTGCTGGGCGCGACGAAGTACCGCAACAAGATCGAGCACATCGCCCTCCCGTTGCGCGACGTGTTCGCGGCGTTCTTCTTCCTCAACTTCGGGCTCGCGCTCGACCCGGCGAAGTTCCCTGCGGTGCTCGGGCCGGTGCTCATCGCGGTCGCGATGACGATCGTGCTGAACATCCTGGCCGGGCAGTTCGTCGCGTGGCTGAACGGCTTCGGTCCGCAGGCCGGGATCAACACCGCCGTCATCCTGCAGAACCGCGGGGAGTTCGCGCTCATCCTGGCGACGCTGTCGCTCAGCGCCGGACTCGATCCCCGCATCGCGCCGTTCGCCGGTCTCTACGTGCTCATCATGTCCGTGCTCGGGCCCGTCCTCGCAGCGAACTCCGAGAAGATCGGTGCGATGATTCTCCGGACCGGATCGTCCAAGCGGCGCGACCGGCGGAAGACGCGCGATCCCATGCTCGACGAGGAGATCGCACTCGTCGAGGCGGCCACCGCGGACCTCGACTCCGACACGCGCCGCGACGACACGCGCGCCCACGACACGCGCCAGGCTGCGGACCGGATCGTCGAGCAGGCCATGCAGCAGCAGGACACGACCGTCGAACGAAAGCGGGACTGACCCATCGACACCACCCCCGGCAGCCCGGCCGGCGCACAGGCGCCCCAGGGTGGCTCCACCATGCTGCAGATGATGCTCCGTCCCCGCTGGATCGGCGCTCTGCTGTTCGCGCTCGCGCTCGCCGCGGGCTTCGCCGCGCTCGGCCAGTGGCAGCTCGAGCGCGCGATCGAGTCCGGCAAGGCGGTCGTGGCGCCGACTGAGTCCGTGCTTCCGCTCGCGCAGGTCGCGAAGCCGAACGGGCCGATGACCGACAAGTCTGTCGGCCAGCTCGTGGAGTTCACCGGCACGTTCGTCGCCGGCGACGAGCAGCTCCTGTACGACCGGATCAACTTCGGCAAGACCGGCTGGTGGGTCGTCTCCCATGTGGACGTGGACGGCGGCGACGGCCACCGTATCGCGCTCGCCGTTGCGCGCGGCTGGGCTCCCGACGAGGCGACGGCGAAGTCCGTGATGGCGCAGCTCGCCGAGCAGCCGGAGGCGCCGCAGAAGATCGTCGGGCGCCTCCTCCCGGACGAGCAGCCGCAGGTGCCGGACGACAAGAAGAACCCGACCGCGATGAAGACCGTGGGCGTCGGCCAGCTCTACAACCTGTGGACCGGGGTGGACGGCATGGACGTCTACAACGCGTACGTGGTCGACCGGACGCCGGCCGCCGGGCTGGACACGATCGACTCGCCGCCGCCGATCCAGCAGGCCGAGCTCAACTGGCTCAACGTGTTCTACGCGGCCGAGTGGATCATCTTCGCCGGGTTCGCGATCTTCCTCTGGTACCGGCTCGTGCGGGACGCCAAGCAGCGGGAGGACGAGGAGCGCGAGCTGGCGGCCGAGGCGGCCGCCGGAAGCGGCCCGGGCGACGGCGCGAGGGCCCACGCCGGGAACGTAGAATAGCTCCCATGCCCCTCGCTCCCAAGCTCGAAGACTTCCCGAAGATCCGCGGGGCGCTGAAGTTCTACCAGGTGTTAGCCTACGTCACCGGAATCATGCTCCTGCTGCTCTGCGTGGAGATGATCGTGAAGTACGGCCTCGGCTACCAGCTCTTCGCCTTCAGCAACTACGGCGCTCTCACGCTCGTGCCCGTCAAGACCGCCGTCGCCCCGACCGGCGTCGATCTGAGCACGGGCATCCTCATCGCCCACGGCTGGCTGTACGTCGTGTACCTGTTCTCCGACTTCCGGCTGTGGAGCCTGATGCGCTGGCCGTTCTCGAAGTTCATCACCATCGCCCTCGGCGGCGTCATCCCCTTCCTGTCCTTCTTCGTGGAGTCCAGGATCACCAAGCAGGTCAAGAGCTATCTGGCCGGCCGCGAGGCCGAGGCAGCGACGTACGTGGAGGCCGCAAATTAGCACCGACGCAGTGTTCTCGGACATCCTCGGGGGAGCAGATTCGGCCGCGCCGGCCGGCCCCGTCCTGGTGGTCGACTTCGGCGCCCAGTACGCGCAGCTGATCGCGCGCCGCGTGCGGGAGGCCAACGTCTACTCCGAGATCGTGCCCCACACCGTGACGGCGTCGGAGGTCGCGGCCAAACGCCCGGCGGGCATCGTCCTCTCCGGCGGCCCGTCCAGCGTGTACGAGGACGGCGCACCGCACCTCGACGAGGCGATCTTCGAGCTCGGCGTCCCCGTGCTCGGCATCTGCTACGGCTTCCAGGTGATGGCGACCGCCCTCGGCGGCGAGGTGGCACGGACCGGCCGCCGCGAGTACGGCTCCACGGCCGTGCGCGCCACCGGCGCGGCCTCGAACGGCTCCGGCAGCCTCCTCGACGGCCAGCCCGCCGAGCAGACGGCATGGATGAGCCACGGCGACTCCGTCTCCCGGGCGCCCGAGGGCTTCGAGGTGCTGGCCTCCACCGACGACACCCCGGTCGCAGCGTTCGCGAACGAGGAGCGCCGGCTGTACGGCGTGCAGTGGCACCCCGAGGTCAAGCACTCGCAGTACGGCCAGGCCGTGCTGGAGAACTTCCTGCACCGCGCAGCGGGCATCCCCGCCGACTGGAACAGCGGCAACGTCATCGCGGACCAGGTCGCCGCCATCCGTGCCCAGGTGGGCAGCGGTCGCGTGCTGTGCGCTCTGTCCGGCGGCGTCGACTCCGCGGTCGCGGCCGCGCTCGTGCACAAGGCCGTCGGCGACCAGCTCGTCTGCGTGTTCGTGGACCACGGCCTGCTCCGCAAGGACGAGGCCCGCCAGGTCGAGGAGGACTACGTCGCGGCGACCGGGGTCCGGCTCGTCACCGTGAACGCGCAGGAGCAGTTCCTGTCCGCGCTCGCCGGCGTCTCGGACCCCGAGACCAAGCGCAAGATCATCGGCCGCGAGTTCATCCGCGTGTTCGAGAAGGCCCAGGCCGACCTGATCGCCGAGGCCGAGCACGACGGCGACCCCATCCGCTTCCTGGTGCAGGGCACGCTCTACCCGGACGTGGTGGAGTCGGGCGGCGGCACCGGCACGGCCAACATCAAGAGCCATCACAACGTCGGCGGACTGCCGGAGGACCTCCAGTTCGAGCTCGTCGAGCCGCTGCGCACCCTGTTCAAGGACGAGGTGCGCGCGATCGGCCGCGAGCTGGGGCTGCCGGAGGTCATCGTCGGTCGCCAGCCGTTCCCCGGCCCCGGCCTCGGCATCCGGATCGTCGGCGAAGTGACGCAGGAACGTCTCGACCTGCTGCGCGACGCCGACGCGATCGTGCGCGCGGAGCTGACCGCGGCCGGCCTGGACGCCGAGATCTGGCAGTGCCCCGTGGTGCTGCTCGCGGACGTCCGCTCGGTCGGCGTGATGGGCGACGGCCGCACCTACGGCCACCCGATCGTGCTGCGCCCGGTCTCCAGCGAGGACGCCATGACCGCCGACTGGACGCGCTTGCCGTACGACCTGCTGGCCACCATCTCCAACCGGATCACCAACGAGGTCGACGGGGTCAACCGCGTCGTGCTCGACGTCACGTCGAAGCCGCCGGGGACCATCGAGTGGGAGTGAGCCTCCCCGAAACGTGAGAAGGGCCGGGATGCTGTCACAGCGTCCCGGCCCTTCTGCGTGCGGTGCCTAGTTGCGGGCGATGGCGAGCAGTCGCAGGATCTCGAGGTACAGCCAGATGACGGTGACCATGATGCCGAACGCGCCCGACCAGCCGTAGACGCGCGGGGCGCGGTTCTTGACCCCGCGCTGGATGAAGTCGAAGTCGAGCACGAGCGAGTAGGCGCCCATGATGACGACGAGGACGCCGATGAGCACGCCGAGCGGGATGCCGAAGATCTTGACATCGCTGCTCAGCCCGAACGCGCTGTGCGTGACACCGGTCCACACCAGGACGACGTTGACGAGCGAGTAGACCAGGTACCCGACCATGGCGATCAGGAAGACCTTCGTGGCCTTGGCCGAGGCGCGGATCTTTCCGGAGGCGAAGAGCGCGAGCGTCACACCGACGACCGCGAGCGTGCCGATGACCGCCTGGACGACGATGCCGGGGTACAGCGACTCGAAGACGGCGGAGATACCGCCGACGAAAATCCCCTGGACGCCGGCGTAGCTCAGGATCAGCGCCGGCGACGGCTTCTTCTTGAAGATGTTGACGAGCGCCAGGACGAAGCCGATGATCGCCGCCGGGAGGACGAGCGCCGGCACCACCCAGCCCACGACGGCTCCGACGACCAGGAGGCCGAACGAGATCGCGCTCTTGGTGATGGTGTCCTCGACCGTCATGCGATCGGTGTCGGCGGACGTCGCGGACGGCGACTGATACATCTGCTCGAGGTTCTCGGCGCTGACCGTGGTGGCCGTCGCCGCCTGCCCGTTGTTCTGGAAGGCCGGATTCGTTGAGAATGCCGGGTTGGTGAGTGCCATGGGTTCCTCGCTTTGTCGGGGACCGCTTACGGTCTCGGTGCGTCCAACTTACCGGGTTGGTTTCTGAGAGTTCTGACAGCTTGCCATGAATCGAGTGCGAGCGCGCCGCCGCGGGCCAGCCACGCCGAACCCACCACGACGACGCTCATGACCACGATGGTGATCCAGCCCTGACCGTACGTGGTCACGTACAACGGGAGGATCAGGCTCGCGGCGATCGGCAGCGCGAGCACGGCGAACGCCGGGAGCGGTCGCAGCCGCACCAGGAGCCACGCGGCCAGCATGACGGCGTAGCACCAGGCGAAGCCGGAGCCGCCGAGCATGAGCCAGGTGAAGCCGAGCACGGGGACGACGACGGCGACCCTTCGGCCGATGGTGGAGGGCATGACCGCCCAGCCCGCGGGCTGCAGGATCGAGCCGACCAGCAGGAACGGCAGGCTGTACGCGGTGGTGACCAGGACGCAGGCGGTGCCGACCACGATCATCGCGAGGCCGGCTGTCCAACGGGCGCGGTACGTGCCCCAGTGCAGGTCGAGCGAGCGGGTCGGCTCGCGCCAGGCGCGGGGCGTCGCAGGCGGCTCCGGTTCGAGTGCGGAGGGCGCCGGAGCCGCAGCCGCGGGCGTCGGGGTGGGAAGACCATCGGGGTCGGTCACCCTCCGATTGTTTCACCCGGGAGTGCGCACCGGAACGGGCCGGACGCCCGGCTAGTATCGCCACATGCGTGCCCGCTCCCGACCGTCCGTCATCGGTCACCGCGGCGCGCCCGGCTACCGGCCCGAGCACACCCGGGCGGCGTACGAGCTGGCGTTCGCCCTCGGCGCCGACTCCGTGGAGCCCGACCTCGTCGCCACGAAGGACGGCGTGCTGGTCGTGCGGCACGAGAACGAGATCTCCGGCACGACGAACGTGGCCGAGCATCCCGAGTTCGCCGCCCGGCGCACGACCAAGGAGGTCGACGGGATGCCGTTGACCGGCTGGTTCACCGAGGACTTCACGTGGGCCGAGCTCGCGACGCTCCGCGCGCGGGAGCGGGTGCCGCACCTGCGCCAGGCGAGCGCGACCTTCGACGACCGCTACCCGATCCTCCGGCTCGCGGACGTGCTGGAGGTCGTGGACGCTGCCTCCGACGCCGCGGGCAGGGCGCTCGGCCTGGTCGCCGAGCTGAAGCACGCCACCTACTTCGAGGCGGCGGGCCTGCCGCTGCACGAGCTGTTCCTGGCCGAGCTCGGGGCGGCGGGCTGGTCCGATCATCCCGGGCTGGTCGCCGAGAGCTTCGAGAAGACCGTGCTCGGCCACCTGCACGACGGCGGGTTCCGGGGCAAGCGGGTCTACCTCCTCGAGGGGAGGGCGCGCCCGCCGACCGCGTCGCGTCGCTGGGGGCCGCGGCGCCCGGCTACGCGTCCGACTTGACGCTGCGCGGGCTGTACGCCCTGGGCTCGGCGGCGGCTCCCGCCGAGCGCGTGGACGGGATCAGCGTGGACGTCTCCCAGATCCTGCACTCCGGCTCGGTGTCGGTCGGCCTGTTCGGCGAGGACGAGGGCGGTGTCGACATCGGCGCGGTCACCTCCGACCTGGTCGACCTCGCGCACTCGGCCGGCCTGTTCGTCTATTGCTGGACGCTGCGCCCGGAGAACGGGATGCTGCCGGCCGACTTCCGCCGGGCCGGCCGTGACGACGAGTGGGGCGACTGGCGGCGGCTCTTCGCGATCCTGCTGCACTCCGGGGTCGACGGGGTGTTCGCCGACCACCCCGACCTCGCGGTCGCCGTGCGCGACGGACGCTGAACGGTCCGGGGCGCGTTCGACCGCTTCCCGGCCCCCGGCGGCGATGACGGTGGCGGCGGCTAAAATGTGTGGAGACATGACGAGCCTTCCCGACGCCCCCTCCTCCTCTTCCGCGGTGCCCTCCTCCGTGCCGATCATCCTCGACGGCTGGGAGGGCGACGTGCGCACCGGCGACGGCTCCGCCCGCGGTGGCGCCGGCGGCGCGAACGGCGGCGGCGCCGGTCACCGCAGCCCCAACGAGCGCCTGTTCGCCGGGCTCAATCCGCAGCAGCGCGAGGCCGCCGAGTACCGCGGCCCGGCCCTCCTCATCGTCGCGGGCGCAGGCTCGGGGAAGACCAGCGTGCTGACCCGCCGCATCGCGGGACTCATCGAGAGCCGGGAGGCCTGGCCGAGCGAGATCCTCGCGATCACGTTCACCAACAAGGCCGCGAACGAGATGCGCGAGCGCGTCGAGCAGCTCCTCGGCGGCCGGGCGCAGGGCATGTGGATCTCGACGTTCCACTCGGCGTGCGTCCGGATCCTGCGCCGGGAGGCCGAGACGATCGGCAAGACGCAGAGCTTCACGATCTACGACTCCGGCGACACCCGTGCGCTGCTCAAGCGGATCATCAAGGAGCTGGACGCCGACACGCTCGGCTTCACCGTCGCCGGGACGTCCGGCCGCATCTCCAAGCTCAAGAACGAGCTCACCGACATCGAGACCTACGCGCGTTCGGCGAATCTGAGCGACCCGCAGGAGGTGATGTTCCTCGAGATCTTCCGGCAGTACACCCGCGCGCTCCGCCGCGCCAACGCCTTCGACTTCGACGATCTCATCGCCGAGACGGTGTTCCTGTTCCGCGCCTTCCCGAAGGTTGCCGCGCTCTACCAGACCCGGTTCCGGCACATCCTCGTCGACGAGTACCAGGACACCAACCACGCGCAGTACTCGCTCATCCGCGAGCTGACGATGCCGGTCGCGCCCGACGTCGCGGAGCAGATGGAGCAGCACGGCCGCAACGTCGGCAAGCTGCGCGACGTGGTCGGCGCGATCCCCGGGGCCTCGCTGACGGTGGTGGGCGACTCGGACCAGTCGATCTACGCGTTCCGCGGGGCGGACATCCGCAACATCGTGGAGTTCGAGCGCGACTTCCCCGGCGCCAAAGTGGTGCTGCTGGAGCAGAACTACCGGTCGACGCAGAACATCCTGAGCGCGGCCAACGCCGTCATCTCCAACAACTTCGACCGCAAGGACAAGAAGCTGTGGACCGCGGTCGGCGACGGCGACAAGATCGTCGGCTACACCGGCTACTCCGGGCACGACGAGGCGCAGTTCGTCGCGGACGAGATCGAGAAGCTGCACGCCGCGGGCATGGACTACAAGGACATGGCGGTCTTCTACCGCACCAACGCGCAGACCCGTGCGCTGGAGGAGATCTTCATCCGCTCGGCGCTGCCGTACAAGGTCATGGGCGGCACCAAGTTCTACGAGCGCGCCGAGATCAAGGACGCGATGGCATACCTGATCACGGTCGCCAACCCGGACGACACCCTCGCGCTCCGCCGCATCCTGAACACGCCGAAGCGCGGCATCGGCCCGGCGACGGAGACCCAGCTCGCGAGCTACGCGGAGGACAACGGCTTCACGTTCCGCGACGCCATGCGCGACGCCGGGTCGCTGGGTCTCGGCCCCAAGGTGACGGGGGCGATCCTTCAGCTCTCCGGGCTGTTGGACGAGGCCACCGCGAAGATCGACCCGGCCAACCCGGCAGGGGTCTCGCCGGTCGCGGACGTGCTCACCTTCCTGCTCGACGGCAGCGGTTACCTCGAGGTGCTGCGCAACAGCCGCGACCCGCAGGACGAGGCGCGCGCCGAGAACGTGGACGAGCTCGTCGCGGTGACCAAGGAGTTCGCGCGCAACAACCCCGACGGCACGCTGGTCGACTTCCTCACCGAGGTGTCGCTGGTCGCCGCCGCGGACGAGATCGACGACTCCAGCGGATCCGTGTCGCTGATGACGCTTCACACCGCCAAGGGGCTGGAGTACGACGCGGTGTTCCTGACGGGCATCGAGGAGGACCTCCTCCCGCACCGGATGTCGGCCAACGAGCCGGGCGGCCCGGCCGAGGAGCGGCGGCTGTTCTACGTGGGCATCACGCGCGCCAAGAAGCGCCTGTTCCTCTCGCTGGCGATGACGCGCGCGCAGTTCGGCGAGACCGCCGTCGCGATGCCGAGCCGGTACCTGCAGGAGATCCCGGCGGACCTGATCGATTGGCGCCAGTCGCCCGGCGCCGCCAACGGTCGCGGCGGGTCGCAGTCGCGCGCGCTGAACGCCCGCCGGCCCGGCATCGGCGGCGGGACCGCCGGCCGCTGGAACGAGAGCTACCCGGTCGGCGGGAGCGCACCGGCCGAGCGCCCCAAGGCGGAGTGGCCGAACCGGGTCACCGGCAAGGTCCGCGACAACGGCGACCTGGAGCTCGCCCCGGGCGACCGGATCCGGCACGCGGACTTCGGCGACGGCCGGGTGACCAACGTCACCGGCGAAGGCGCCAAGCGCGTCGCGCACGTCCAGTTCGAGAAGGTGGGCGCGAAGAAGCTCCTCATCAAGATCGCCCCGATCGACAAGCTGTGAGGCGGCAGCTCGCCTCGATGAGCGTCGAGGTCGGCTTCCGGGCCGCCGCGGCGGTCGCGGTGCCGTTGCTCCTGTTGC
Organism: Leifsonia sp. L25; assembly: GCF_050632895.1. The sequence continues at coordinate 2,702,281 of NZ_JBODRZ010000003.1, forward strand.
TCGCGGTCGGACGCCTCGACCTCGCGGCGTACGCGACGTTCGGCGCGTTCACTGCGCTGTACGGCCGCAACGAGCCCTACCGGCTCCGCCTCCGCAGCGTCTCGGTGGCCGCGGTCGCGCTGCTGGCGAGCATCGCGCTCGGCGTCCTGGTCGCGGTGCTGGGCGAGCCGCTGGTACTGGTGACGGTCCTTTTGGTCGCGGTGGTCGTGGTCGGGACCTTCTTCGCGACCGCTTTCCAGCTCCTCCCGGCGCAGCCGCTGTTCTTCGTGTTCGCCCTGTTGGTGTGCGCGGCGATCCCGACCCCTGCCGCGGAGGCCTGGGGCCGGATCGGCCTCGCGGCCGCCGTCGCCGCGTTCTCGTGGCTGCTGACGATGTCGGGATGGCTGCTGCGCCGTGCGGCGGGCGACCGCGCTGCGCGAACGGGCGCGGTGCTCTTGAAGAAGCTGCACCGTCGCCCGGGCGTGGACACGAGCGTGCTGCGCGACGGCCGCGTCTGGCTGACCGCGGCGCAGAACGCCGTGGGCGTCCTCCTCGCGGGCGGCGTCGCCCTCGCCTTCGGGCTGGGCCACGCCTATTGGGCGGTGGTGAGCCTGGTCGCCGTCATCCCTCCTGCGCGCGCCGCGCACTCGATCGCCCGTTCGCTGCACCGGATCTTCGGCACCATCGGGGGCGTCCTCGTGGCAGCACTCGTGCTGGTGTGGGGGCCGCCGGCACTCGTGGTGATCGTGGTGATCGTGGTGTGCCAGTTCTTCGCGGAGATGCTGGTCGGCCGTCACTACGGCTCGGCCCTGCTCTTCATCACCCCGATGGCGCTCGCTGTGTCGCACCTGGCCTCCCCGACGCCGCTCAGCACGTTGCTCATCGACCGCGTGTTCGAGACCGTGCTGGGCGCCGCCATCGGGATCGGCCTGGTGCTGCTCGCGCGCTGGGTCGAGCGATCGCGAGGGCTCGCGGGCTAGCCGCTCTCTGGGGACGTCGCGGGCCGGCCGGTCCTTCGGGGCGCCGACTAGCCGCCGTCCTCGGCCAGCGACTGCCGCAACCGGCGCAGGTAGAGGTCGCGCGGACGCTGCCGGAGTCGCATCGGGAGCCGCGGGTAGACCGCCTCCGCCACCTGCATCCGGCGTTCGAAGGCGCGCTCGATCGAGGGGGTCCACGGCAGCTCGAACTGGTCCCGCACCGCGGGCGGCAGCAGCCCGGCCGTGACGATCCGGGCGTCCGGGAGTGCGGCCCGGAGCCAGAGGGGCACGCCCCGGGGATGCAGGATCTGCCGCGCCACCGCGCGCGCGGCGTCCGTCACGCGGAGCCGGCCGATCATGTCGTGCCAGTAGTCCTGGAAGGCGGCCTCGGAGGCCGGCCAGTCCTCGGGGCGGACTCGGAGCGCGGCTCCGGAGCGGGTCGCCTCGCGGTACAGCTCCTCCCGCGCAGCCGGGTCCTGCGGACCGAAGACACGCTCACCGAGGTCGACCATGGTCGCATAGAGGGTCGCCGCCACCCAGAGCTGCAACTCCCGGTCGAAGGCGCTGTACGCCGGCTCCGAGCCGGTGGCCGTGCCGCGAACGGGCGCGTGCGCGCGGTTGACCCGCCGGCGGACCACGTCGAACTCGGCAGGCGTCGCGAAGGTCGCGGCGTAGACGAAGGTCATCGTGGCGTGGAACCGATCCAGCATCCGGTTGGCGAAGTCGCTGTGCTCCACGACGCCGCGCCCCACCGCCGGATGCGCGATCTGCAGCAGCAGCGCCCGGCCGCCACCGGCGAGGCAGAGCGCCTCGCCGGTGAGCTGCAGGTACGTGAGCTGCCCGGACGCTCCGGGGCCACGGACGGTGCGGGCGGTGGTCATGCGTCAATCCTGCAACGGGATGCTGTGTTCCCGCGACGCAGCCGCCATCCGAGCGTGCCGGTCAGCAGCGCGGTTCCGGCGGCCCCGAGGCCGACCGCCGCCGGCCACGCCTCCGCTGCCCAGGAGCCGCCGGTGTCCGCCAGCACTGCCGGCGCCATCGGCGCGGGCGCAGGCTCCTCCGGCGCGGGGACCATGGGAACCGACGCCAGGGTGATCTCCGTGGCTACGCCGAACGCCGACCGCCAGGGACGGATCCGCTCGGCGCCGCCTCCCGCGACCACGCGCTCGGGATCGATCCGCTCGGCCCAGACATAGTGCCCCGCGGCCGGGATGGCGCACTCCGGGGTGTCGTACTCGCCGGTGCCGTTCACCGTCGTCTCCACCGTGCAGACCTCCGGAGCCCCGTCGGGAACGTCCGGCGACTGCGCCAGGGGAGCGTCGAAGGGACCGTACAGTGTGCTCTCCACGACGGCCTCCACCGGCTCGAAGCCGTCGTCCACCGCGCGCACGCCCCAGGACGGCAGGAGCCCGTCCGCGACGTCGACCGAGACGGTGAGCCGGTCATGGATCAGCGCGCCGGGCAGGGCTTCCGGAGTGCTGGTCACCGTCGACACCACAGGCTGGAACGGCAGCGGGGAGGGTCCCGTCGTGGACGCCGCCGCGCGCGCCTCCGCCGTCGCGGGCACCGCCACGAGCACGGCCTGGGCGTCCCCGTGCGGAGCGGCGACCAGCAGCCGGTCGCCGTAGGGCAGGGCGTCGAGGGAGGCCGCAGCGCTCACGGTCACGCTCACCGCTTCGCCCGACGGGACGATCGCCACGTCCGTCCCGGTCGGAACCTCGGCGTCGCCGGCGCCGTCCGCGAAGGTCGCCCCGGCGAGCGACACTCGTGCCCGGTGCTGGCCAGGAGCCAGGAGCTCGGTCCCGGAGGGCCGGAGGACGGCGAGCTCGACCCGCACCCGGCCGGGGCCGGCCTCCGCCAGCTCGAGCACGGCGTCCGCCCGCACCGCGGTCGAGCCGAGGCGTGCTGCCTCATCCACCATCTCGTTCGCCCGGGCGAGCACCCTGCCGGCGTCCGACCCGGCTCGGGCGGCGAGCTCATCCGGCGTGTGGCCGCCCAGGCCCGCGACCAGCCAGGTCGCGATCTGCCCGGCGGCGGCGGTGAGCCGGTCATCGGTTCCCGCCCAGGTGCGGGAGATGTACGCGAGCGAGGCCGACTGCTCCGGCGTGTACCAGCCGAGCGCCGCGGCGTCCGTGTAGTCGTAGCCGTTGCCGGTGGGGCTCGGCTTGCCCGCGTTCAGACAGAAGCCCTGGGCGCCGTCGTCGAGGCGGTAGGTTCCGAGCCACCAGCCGTCGTGGGAGAGGTAGCCGGGGCCGTGGCCGGCTCCGGTCAGGGCGCGGGCGTCGGGGGATGCGACGAGCGCGTGCAGCATGCCCAGGAAGACAGCGAGGCCGGCGAGGACGAAGACGGTCACGAGATTCGAGATGCGATGTGTCATGCCCTCAACCGTCGCGGCGACGGACCGGCCGCGGGCGGATTCGGGCGAATCCGTGGAGAGGTTGTGCGACGCGTCGCCCTGTGGAGGAGAAACGGATTCGGGCTGTTCAGTCGGACGCGCTAAAGTTCTCACTGGCGAATTTATCTCGGCGTCGAGCTATTCTCCCGCCGGACCGCCCAGGAGATAACCGCCGGAGCGCCACGAGCGCGCCGGACATCAGCGGATTGGATAACCGTGGATCTATTCGAGTACCAGGCCAGAGACCTGTTTGAGAAGTACGGCGTCCCGGTCCTTCCGGGCATTGTCGCGGACACTCCGGAGGAGGTCCGTGCGGCCGCGGAGAAGCTGGGCGGCGTCACCGTCGTCAAGGCGCAGGTCAAGGTCGGGGGCCGTGGCAAGGCGGGCGGCGTGAAGGTCGCCAAGACGCCGGACGACGCCGAGGAGGCCGCCAAGGCCATCCTGGGCCTGGACATCAAGGGCCACGTGGTCCGCCGGGTCATGGTCGCCGGCGGCGCGCGCATCGCCCGCGAGTTCTACTTCTCGGTGCTCCTGGACCGGGCCAACCGCTCCTACCTGTCGCTGACAAGCGTCGAGGGCGGAATGGAGATCGAGCAGCTCGCGGTCGAGAAGCCCGAGGCGCTCGCGCGCATCGAGGTCGACCCGCGCGGCGGCATCGACACCGCGAAGGCCACCGAGATCGCCAAGGCCGCGGGCTTTCCCGACGACCTGGTCGCGAAGGTCGCCGACGTGTTCGTCAAGCTCTACGACGTCTACACCGGCGAGGACGCGACCCTGGTCGAGGTCAACCCGCTGGTGCTGACCGAGGAGGGCGACATCATCGCCCTCGACGGCAAGGTCACCCTCGACGAGAATGCGGACTTCCGTCACGCCGACCACGAGGCGCTCGAAGACGCGGAAGCCGCAGACCCCCTGGAGGCCAAGGCCAAGAAGGCCGGCCTCAACTACGTCAAGCTCGACGGTCAGGTCGGCATCATCGGCAACGGCGCGGGCCTGGTCATGTCCACCCTCGACGTCGTCGCCTACGCGGGCGAGAAGCACAAGGGCGTCAAGCCGGCGAACTTCCTCGACATCGGCGGCGGCGCGTCCGCCGAGGTCATGGCGGCCGGCCTCGACGTCATCCTCAACGACCCGCAGGTCGAGAGCGTCTTCGTCAACGTCTTCGGCGGCATCACCGCCTGCGACGCGGTCGCGAACGGCATCGTGAAGGCACTGGAGATCCTCGGCGACGAGGCGAACAAGCCCCTGGTCGTGCGTCTCGACGGCAACAAGGTCGAGGAGGGCCGCCGCATCCTCAACGAGGCGAACCACCCGTTGGTCACCCTCGCACTCACCATGGACGAAGGCGCCGACAAGGCCGCCGAGCTGGCCGCGAAGTAAGCAAGGACGAATCAGAGAATGTCTATCTTCCTCAACAAGGACTCCAAGGTCATCGTCCAGGGCATCACCGGCGGCGAGGGCACCAAGCACACCGCGCTCATGCTGAAGGCGGGCACCCAGGTCGTCGGCGGCGTCAACGCCCGCAAGGCCGGCACCACCGTGACCCACGGCGACGTCGAGCTCCCCGTCTTCGGCACGGTCGTGGAGGCCATCGAGAAGACCGGCGCGGACGTCTCGATCATCTTCGTGCCGCCGGCGTTCGCCAAGGACGCGATGGTGGAGGCCATCGACGCCGAGATCCCGCTGCTCGTCGTCATCACCGAGGGCATCCCGGTGCAGGACTCGGCCGAGGCCTGGGCGTATGCCAAGGAGAAGGGCAACAAGACCCGGATCATCGGCCCGAACTGCCCCGGCATCATCACCCCGGGTGAGTCGCTCGTCGGCATCACCCCGGCGACCATCACCGGCAAGGGCCCGATCGGCCTGGTCTCCAAGTCCGGCACGCTGACCTACCAGATGATGTACGAGCTGCGCGACCTGGGCTTCTCGACCGCCATCGGCATCGGCGGCGACCCGGTCATCGGCACCACCCACATCGACGCGCTCGCCGCGTTCGAGGCCGACCCGGAGACCAAGGCGATCGTCATGATCGGCGAGATCGGCGGCGACGCCGAGGAGCGCGCGGCCGACTTCATCAAGGCCAACGTGACCAAGCCGGTCGTCGGTTACGTGGCCGGCTTCACCGCGCCCGAGGGCAAGACGATGGGCCACGCCGGTGCGATCGTGTCCGGCTCGGCCGGCACGGCGCAGGCGAAAAAGGAGGCGTTGGAGGCTGCGGGCGTGAAGGTCGGCAAGACCCCGTCCGAGACCGCCGCGCTGCTGCGCGAGGTCTACGCGGCGCTGTAACGGCACCGCTCGAATCCGCCGATCGGGGCCGGACTCCTCCACGGAGTCCGGCCCCGATCCGTTTCTCCACAACCGGGATCGGGGCCTGCCCGCCGCCGGTACGGCGGCGCTACAGTGAGCACCACCGTCCGGGAGGGGGATGCGATGCCACGTCTGACGAACGCCGAGCTGGAGCGTCGTATCGCGGCGCTCGAAGCCGAGAACGCGACGCTCAGGGGCCGGCTGGACCCGAACTCCACCGAGCCGCTGCCGGACCTCGCACCCGCGCCGGAACCCACGCACAAGCGCGGCTGGGGGTGGACCCTGCTCGCCGTCGTGCTGATCGTGATCGGCGCGATCCTCGCCCCCGTCGCGGTGGTGGCCTCCTGGGCGAAGGTGCAGCTCACCGATACGGACGCGTTCGTCGCCACCTACGCGCCGCTCGCGAACGACCCGGGCGTCCAGGCCTACGTCACCGACGAGACCGTCAAAGTCATCCAGCAGCACGTCGACATCCCGCAGCTCACCTCGCAGGTGATCGACGGCATCACCGGCCTGGGCACCGGGCCCGTGGCGACGAAGGCGCTCGACGCCCTCAAGGCGCCGCTCGCGCAGGGCATCGTGTCGCTGATCCAGACCACCGTCGGCCGGTTCGTGGCCTCCGACGCGTTCGCACAGGTGTGGCAGGACGCCCTGCGGGTCAGTCACACCCAGCTCGTCGCGACGATGCAGGGCAATCCGCAGGCGGCGATCGCGATCGGCAAGGACGGTTCGGTCGGGATCCAGCTCGGACCCATCATCGACAAGGTCAAACAGCGCCTGGTCGATCAGGGCATCACCTTCGCGTCCCGCATCCCGACGATCGACAAGACGATCACCGTCGCCCAGAACTCGTCCATCCCCACCATCCAGGTCTTCTACAACCTCGCTCTCGTCGCAGGCGCGTGGCTGCCCTGGGTCTCGATCGGCCTGCTCGCGCTCGGCGTGATCGTGGCCCGTCGCCGCGCCCTCGCCCTGATCGGAGCCGCGTCGGCGCTGGCCATCGCGATGATCGTCGTGGTGTCCGCCATCGCGATCGGCCAGATCGTGTTCATCGCTTCGGCGTCCCCCGGCCTGGTGCCGGCGGGAGTGGCGACGACCCTGTACACGACCGTCTCGACGGCGATGAAGGACACCGGCGTCGCCGTGCTCGTGCTGGCGATCGTCGTCGCCCTGGTCGGCTGGTACTCGGGGCCGTTCGGGGTGCCGCGCAAGCTGCGCGGCTTCTTCGGCTCCGGGGTGACCTGGGCGCGGGAGTCGGCCGAGCGCCACGGGATCACCACCGGCCGGGTGGGGGCGTGGCTGTACGCCCAGCGGGTGCTGCTGCGGGCCGCGGTCGCGGTCATCGCGGCGGCGGTCGTCCTGTTCGTGCGCCCGCTGACGCCGTCGCTCATCATCTGGACGCTGGTGATCGCGGCGGTCGTCATCGCCATCCTGGAGCTCGTCCAGCGGCCGGTCATCACCGTCCCGGAGAACGCCGACGACGACACCGAGGTGATGACCGTCTCCTGAGCCCCGAAGTGTCTGCGGGGTGCCTCGGAGAGGATCAGGGCTCCGGACGTCGGAGTCCGTTGGTCAGCGCGCTTTGAACAGCGCGAACAGGTCGCTTTCCCGAACTGTGGAGGCCGCCGCAGCGACGCCCAGCACAAACATCGCCACCGCGGTCCCGGCTGGGAGCGCCAGCACAGGAAGCAGCGTGCCCATATCGATCTGCAGGAGGAGCGCGACCGCGACGGAGACCAGGGCCGCCACCGCCGACGCGGGGAGGCCGACCAGCGTGGCCTCGGCCAGCATCGTCCCCATGACGAAGGCGCGACTGGCGCCGGCGTGAAGCGAACCGGCGAGCTCCAGACGGCGGCCGCGGGAGTACGCGACGCCGAGGACCAGCGCGCCGGCGGCAGCGAGGGCTGGTGTGTACCGGGTTGCGCGCTCGGCGAAGGCCTCCACGCCCGTGAAAACCTGCCCGGCCACCGGATTCAGCGGGTCGAGCGAGGTCTCCTTCGAGGACGCATCGGGTGACAGCGCCGTCAGCAGGAGCGGGTCGCGATCGCGGGTGGCCGGCCAGGTGTCCGCCCAGCACTCCGATGCGCTGCCCGTCGGCGCGACGATCGAGATGAGAGCAGACGAGAGCCGGGCCTCGCCGCCTTCGCGCGGGCCGGGCGCGAACGTCCCGAGGACGGTCACGGGACCGTCTCGCGCCATGAGGACAGTGCCGCGATCCGCGCCGAGTTCGGCCGCGAACGTCGTAGCGAGGTACACCCCTCCGGCTCCGGTGTCGGTGATCCCCAGGCGCGCGGCGAGTCCAGGGCTGATTTCGTAGACCGGGAGTGTGCTGGATCCGGCTTCGAGCAACGAGATGGACTCTCCTTGTGCGAGCGAGCCGGAGGCCGCGAACCCGGCCGCTGTCGGGAGCCTCTCGCAGAGGTCGCGGTCGATCGCGGCGGGCGACGAGAGTACCCGTGTCGCGCCGCCCGCTGCTCGAAAGGCGTCGGCCTGGCGTTCCAGTCCGGCGATCATCACCGCGTCGAGGAGCGCACTCGCGACGATCAGGGACGCGAGGACTGCCCCGTGAATGAACGAACGCAGCGGACTGGTCGCGACGTTTCGTCGGCTCTCGCCGGCCATGGACCGGAAGGGGTGAGCCTCACGACGGTTCGACGTCCGACGCGCCGGGTGTCCGATCGAGCTTCAATCGATGGCTGCACGCGGCGACAGTGTCCGGGTCGTGGGTGGCGACGACGACGATTGCGCCGATGCGGGCGAGCGAGCGGAGGATGCCGTTGATTGTCGAGGCATTGGCGCGGTCCAGCTGTGCGGTCGGCTCGTCGACCAGCAGGAGGTCGGGGCCGGCGGCGATCGCTCGGCACAGCATGAGCCGCTGGGCTTCCCCGCCCGAGAGTTGAGAGAAGGTGCGATCGGCGAGAGCGCGGAGGCCGAGCTCGCCGAGGATGCGCTCCGCCCGCCCGACGGCCTCCGCCCGAGCGGCGCCGCGCGCGATGAGCGGGTAGACCACGTGATCGATCGCGGTTCGGCGCGCCTGGCCATGCGGGTTCTGGAATACCCAGCCGGTGCTGTCGATTCCGACGCGGTTGATCCTCCCGGCTGTCGGCGCCTCCCAGCCGGCGAGGAGCGAGAGGAACGTCGACTTGCCCGACCCGGACGGCCCGGTCACGGCCCAGACCTCACCGGGCGACATCGTCGAGGTGAGGCCCTGGAAGATCGGCACGCCACGGGTGAAGGCGTGTCCGACGTCGTCGACCTCCAATCGCGCGCCGCTGCCCGTGCTCACCCGCAGTCTTTCGCCGTCACCGCGGACCCGATCCGGATCCGGTCGGGAATGTCGCTGTAGAAGACGACATAGGACGTTCCGAGCCGGCTCGCCGCGATCCGCACCGCGGTCGTCTCCCCGCTTTCGAGCTGTACGCACCGGGCGTCCGCCACACCTATGACGGCGCCGGGCGGCACGGAGACGACGCGAAGCGGGGCGACGAGTCGCGTCGAGACAGTCAACGCGGTGTCCTTGGGCTTCGCGGCGTTCGCCAGGTATTCGGGCGACGCGGCGACCGCGTCGAGGTTGGCGCGGTCCTCGATGACACCGCTTTCGGGCATCCCGAACTCGTGGGCTCCGAGTCGGATCGTGCGGTCGCCCGGGACAAGCGCGGTCGTCTCTCCGGCGACGAGGGCGAGTGAGCGCAGCATGCCGGGCACCTCTGCGAAGGGACTGCCGGTGTCGTAGCGCTCGCCGACGGTGACCTCGCAGGACGACACCGCTACCGAGGGTGCGGGGAGCCACGCGACCGTAGAGATCCGGAGCGAGCCGTCGGCTGGTGTCACCCCGGTGCGACGCTGGAGGTCCTTGAGGGCGTCTCGGACGGCGGCGCTGTATGGGCCTTCGGCGTCCACGTCGAACCCGAGCCCGCGGAGCGCATGCCGTAGAGCGGCGATGTCGGTTCCTTCATCGCCGGGAACGAGGTCGCGGAAGAGGGGTGTGCTGCTCGCGAGCGCCACGACCGGCGCCGCGTCGACGTGCGCGATCACGTCCCCGCTTCGGATCGTCCCGCCGGAGACGCACCCGGAGCCTGTCACCATCCCGTTCGTGTTCAGGGCGATGGGGGCGGTGCGGTCGACGGTGGCGGTCAGGCCCATGGAGCGCTCGTCCCGGAACTCGATCTCCGTGAGGCCGAGTGTGCTCGGAAGGGCCGACGGCTGGAGCCCCTCGGGTGCGGACGGGGCGAATGCGAGCATGGAGGACGACGCCGCCGGCCAGCCCGACGAGAGCCGTGGCGACAGGGAGCAGGATTCGGCGGATCACTCGGGCAACCCGATGACCATGCTGTACGGGGAGGCGTCATTGGCCTCGCCGGCTTGCGAATGGTCGCTAAGAAGGTCCGGATCGGCATGCAAGACGCCGTCGGGCTCGTCGATCGCCGTGAACGACGACGCGGTCTTCCTGGCCTCCCCGCTCCGCGTGAAGCGCACGCCGTCGTCGCGACGAGCCGGGGTCGCGTGCCGACGATAGCTGCCGGTCGTGTAAAAGCGGTATTCGTCATTCCCCGAATCCGATCACGATGTGCGCTGTGAACAGGCACATCTGCACCCTCTCGTCTTTGACGTCGAAAGGGAGGGCGTCGTAGTCGTCGTGCCCGGGTCCGAACGCCGACTCGAAGTCGTCGCGACCGAACGAAGAAGGTGCGAGCTTCTCGCGGTGAAGGCACGCCGCGCCTGCGGCCGCGGTGTCGCGGAGGAGCCCAGGATTGCCCTGTTGCACCACATAGAGCTCGTCGATGACGACGATCGTGGAACGTGCGCACGTGTAGTCCAACTCGACCAGACGTTCAACCGAGAATTCATCGTCCGGCTTCGGCGGAGTCTCGTGAATGACTCCATTGGGGAACCGGAGTTCTTCGGTTTCGACCCCGTGCTGGGCCATGCATTCACGATAGCGGTCGTGCGCTTCCTCATAATCGCTCTGTGAAATCGTTCCGCGATCCAACGCGCGCTCGAGCACCTGCGTCTCGAAGTCTGTCACTTGGCCGGTGAGTTTCTCGCTGATGAGAGCAGCGAACGAGTCAGCCAGTTTGTCCCCAGCCGCGTGCTGCGAGGAGCAGCCGCCGATGAGCGCGGCGAACGCGACCATTGCGATCGCGGAGGCGATTCGCGTCAGAGAGGGAGTCATGTGTGCTTTCGGAGTGGAGCCGTGAATGGGACACGGAGACGGGTTCGTGCAAGCGAGTTCTCCGTCTCCGTCTCCGTCTCGTGGAGGTCAGCTCGAAACGATCAGCTTGCCGTCGCGGAAGAACTGGGCCTTGTGGGTCATGTTGAATCCGTTGACCACCGCGAGCGTCGAGCTTGACGAGCGTGCGCCCCACTTCTAGTCGTTGCCGAGCACTGCGTACGCCTGCATCATCCCGTCGCTCGCTGTGTTGGACGTCGCCCCCGCGTACGCCTCTACCCACGACGACGACACGTAGTGCCAAATCGCCGCGTTCGCCGGCACTGCCGTGCCGACGGCGAGGCCGACCGACGCAGCGACAGCGATGGCGCCAGCGGCGACGCGGGAGCGGATGGTACGTGTTTTTTCATGGCCATAGCCAAACAGAGAAGATAGTAAAATTCAAGACGTATAGACGCAAGATGTTTATCTCACCAGTCTAGTCAGAGCGGCCGCGAGTGTTTGCGGGCAGGAACGCTGTGCGAGTATCGGCCGTCGGCATCCACGCCGAAACCGGGCCCGCGGGGTGCGTGCCCCAGCGATGAAACCATGACCGTCTCCAGAGCCCCGAAGTGTCTGCGGGGTGGGCGACCGCCCGGCGGGTAGGCTCCATCCGGTCATGAATCGCACAACCGTCGCCCTGCTCGCCGCGCTCGAGGCGGTCATCGTCGCGGCGATCGGGCTCGCGGTCTGCCTCGTCCCGCTCACCGTGCTGTGGGCGGCGCAATATCATCTCGCCGGCGACTTCGCGATCGTCTGGCGGGCGACGGCGGACATCTGGCTGATCGGGCACGGCGTCGACCTCACCGTGACGCTGGACCCGCAGCTCGTCGGATCCCTGGGCCTCCCGGCCGCCGCCGCGCCGTTCCAGGTGACGATCGCACTCCTGGGATTCGCCGCGCTCACCGCCGGGCTCGGAGTGCGCACGGGGCTGCGTGCGGCCGAGACGCCGTACCGCTCGACCGGCGCCGTCTCCGCCATCGCAGTGTTCTTCCTGATCTCCGTCGTGGTCACGGCGACCGGAGGCAGCGAGCTCGTGCAGCCGTCGCTCTGGCGGGGCTTCGTGCTCCCCACCTTCGTCTACGCGCTCGGCATCGGGATCGGCTTCGTGTTCGCGGCGCTCCGCGGCGTGCGGGAGCCGTCCACCGACCACGCCGACGGGGCGCGCGACGACCGCTCGGCGCCGGGCCGGGGCGCCCCCGCGCCGGTCGCCGTCGCGGCCCGCTCCCGGGTCGCCGCCGTCCCCGCCCCGGTCCGCACCGCGGTCCTCGGGGCCCTGCGCGCCGGGAGCGCCGCGACCGCCATCGTCATCGGCCTGTCCGCGTTGCTCCTGACGCTTCTCATCTTCGGCAACTACGGCGCGATCATCGGGCTTTACGAGCAGCTGCAGACCGGTGTCGCCGGCGGCATCGCCCTGACCATCGCCCAGCTCGCGTTCCTCCCGAACCTCGTCGTCTGGCTGATGTCCTGGCTGGTCGGGCCCGGGTTCGCCATCGGTACGGGGTCCACGGTCAGCCCGATCGGCACCGCGCTCGGCCCGCTTCCGGGCGTCCCGCTCTTCGGCGTCATCCCGGCGCACGGCTACACCTTCGGTCTGGCGGGTGTGATCGTGCCCCTGCTGGCGGGCTTCCTCGCCGCCGCCCTGCTGCGCGGCACGAGGAGGGCCCAGACGGACGGGGCATTGGCGCTCGTTCTCACCGCGCTCGGCATCGGCGTCGTCGCGGGAATCGAGCTGGGCCTCCTGGCCTGGTGGTCCTCCGGAGCCCTCGGCCCCGGACGTCTCCACGATGTCGGACCGAACCCGTGGCTGGTCGGCGCGCTCGCGGCGGGGGAGGTGGCGGTCGCCGCCGTCATCGGCCTGCTGGCGGGAGCCCGCATCCGGCGCTGAGCGCCGAGCACGCCATCGCCGGTCGGAGCGCGCCTCCCCGGATGGGTAGGCTGGTCGCGTGCTCTCGATCGTCGTGCTGATCTCCGGTGGTGGCTCCAATCTGCGTGCGCTGCTGGAGGCCGCCTCCGACGCCGAGTTCCCGGCCCGTGTCGTCGCGGTGGGAGCCGACCGGGAGGCCGACGGGCTCGACCACGCCGAGGAGTTCGGCATCCCGTCGTTCACGGTGCCCTACACGTCCTACGACAGCCGGGAGGAGTGGGGCGACGCCCTGCTGGAGCAGATCCGGCTGTGGGAGCCCGACCTGGTCATCCTGTCCGGCTTCATGCGCCTGCTGCCCCCGCGCGTCGTCGACGGCCTCTCGCCGCACCTGATCAACACCCACCCGGCCTACCTGCCCGAGTTCCCCGGCGCGCACGGCGTCCGGGACGCGCTCGCCGCCGGCGCCACCCAGACCGGCGCCAGCCTGATCGTGGTCGACAACGGCGTCGACGCCGGCCCCGTGATCAGCCAGCAACGCGTCCCGATCGTGCCGGGCGACACCGAGGCCAGCCTGCACGAACGCATCAAACCCGTGGAGCGACGGCTGCTGATCGACGCCGTCCTCGACATCGCCAACGGACACATCGACCTCAAGGAGCTCTCCCGAGTATGAGCGGACCCCGCCACGACGCCAGCCTCTACCGCGAACGGGACGTCGTCCCGATCCGCCGCGCACTGATCTCGGTCAGCGACAAGACCGGCCTGCTCGACCTCGCCGCGACGCTGGCAGAGGCCGGCGTCGAGATCGTGTCGACGGGCTCCACCGCGCAGACCATCCGCGACGCTGGCCACGCCGTGACCGATGTCGCGAGCGTCACCGGGTTCCCGGAGTCTCTCGACGGCCGGGTGAAGACGCTGCACCCCGCCATCCACTCGGGCCTGCTGGCCGACCTGCGGCTCGCCTCGCACGAGGAGCAACTGAAGGATCTCGGCATCGAGCCGTTCGAGCTCGTCGTCGTCAACCTCTACCCGTTCGTGGAGACTGTCGCTTCGGGCGCGGTCGGCAACGACGTGGTGGAGCAGATCGACATCGGCGGCCCGGCGATGGTGCGCGCGTCGGCCAAGAACCACGCCAACGTCGCGATCGTCGTCTCGCCGGAGGACTATGCCGAGGTCGCGAAGGCGGTCGCCGCAGGCGGGACGAGCTTCGACCAGCGCCGCGGGCTGGCTGCGAAGGCGTTCGCGCACACGGCCTCCTACGACGGTGCCGTCGCGGCGTGGTTCGCGGGGAGGCGCCCTCCACCGCCGATTTCGCCGAGCGGTTCGAGGTGCGCGCCGAGCTGAAGCAGACCCTCCGTTACGGTGAGAACTCCCACCAGGCCGCGGCGCTGTACGCCGACCCCGCCGGCCGCGGCATCGCCCAGGCGACGCAGCTCGGCGGCAAAGAGATGTCGTACAACAACTACGTGGACGCCGACGCGGCGCTGCGCAGCGCGTACGACTTCACCGAGCCGGCCGTTGCGATCATCAAGCACGCCAACCCGTGCGGCATCGCGGTCTCCGACGACATCGCGGACGCCCACCGCAAGGCGCACGAGTGCGACCCGGTGTCGGCGTACGGCGGCGTGATCGCGGCGAACCGCACGGTGACGCTCGCGATGGCCGAGACGGTGAAGGGCATCTTCACCGAGGTGCTCATCGCCCCGGACTTCGAGCCGGAGGCGCTGGAGCTGCTGCAGACCAAGAAGAACCTCCGCATCCTCCGCCTGCCCGAGGGCTACGCGCGGTCGGCGACCGAGTTCCGCCAGCTCTCCGGCGGCGTGCTGGTGCAGGACGCCGACCGCTTCGATGCGTTCGACTCCAGCGGCTGGACGCTGGTCTCCGGCGAGGAGGCCGACGCCGCAACGCGCGCCGACCTCGAGTTCGCCTGGAAGGCGTGCCGTGCGGTCAAGTCGAACGCCATTCTGCTCGCCAAGGACGGCGCCTCCGTCGGCGTCGGCATGGGCCAGGTCAACAGGGTGGACTCCTGCAACCTCGCCGTCAGTCGTGCGGGCGATCGGGCCGCGGGCTCGGTGGCGGCCTCGGACGCGTTCTTCCCGTTCGCGGACGGCCCGGAGATCCTGATCGCCGCGGGCGTGTCCGCGATCGTGCAGCCGGGCGGCTCGATCCGCGACGAGGACGTCATCGACGCGGCGAAGGCGGCTGGAGTGACGATGTACTTCACCGGAGAACGCCACTTCTTCCACTGAGACCGTGACCACTCCACCGGGCCTGGGCTCGGCGGATTGCATCGCCCCGCGGGGTCGCGGAGAATAGACGACGGTCCACAAGACCCTCAGCATTCACCGCGATCCCACGAGGAGACACCGATGTCCGTCCTGCCCACCGACCTTCCGCATGAAACACTGCACGTGGTGAAGGGGAGGCGCAGCGGCCTCACCATCAGCATCGCGGTGCACTCCACCGTCCTCGGCCCCGCTCTCGGCGGCTGCCGCGTGTGGAACTACGACTCCTGGCAGGAGGCCGTCGCCGACTCCCTGCGCCTGGCCGAGGGGATGACGTTCAAGAACGCCGCCGCCGGCCTCAATCGTGGCGGTGGCAAGGCCGTCGTCTACCTGCCGCGCGGCCACCAGCTCAGCCCGACCGAGCGCTACGAGGTCATGCTCGACCTCGGCGACGCCGTCGAGAGCCTGGGCGGCAGCTACATGACCGCGGAGGATGTCGGCACGAGCGCCGAGGACATGTCCGTCGTCGCGACCCGCACCGCCAACGTGTGCGGCCTCCCGCCCGCGGAGGGCGGCGTCGGCGAGCCGAGCGACGCGACCGCCGCCGGCGTCTACGCCGGGCTGCTCGCAACTCTGGAGCGCGTGACCGGCAGCCGCGACGTCGCCGGCCGCCGGGTCACCGTGCTCGGCCTCGGCCACGTGGGCTCGATCATCGCCATGCGGCTCGCCAGCGAGGGCGCCGTGCTCACCGTCACCGACGTCAACCCGGCCAAGCGCGCCCTCGCGGACGCCCTCGGGGCGACCTGGGTGGAGCCGGACGAGGCGCACCGCGTGGAGGGCGACCTGTTCGTCCCGGCCGGCGTCGGCGGCGTCCTGACGGACACCGTGATCGACGAGCTGCGCGTCAAGGCGGTCGTCGGTCCGGCGAACAACCAGCTCGCCGAGCGCTCCGGCGCCGAGCGCCTCGCCGCCCGCGGCATCCTGTGGGCGCCCGACTTCGTCGTCAACGCCGGCGGCGTCATCTTCCTCGCCATGATGAACGAGGACGAGCCGTCGGCCGAGGCCACGCGCCAGCGCGTCGAGGCCATCGGCGACATCGTGGCGCGCGTCTTCGACGTCGCCGCCGAGCGCGGGATCACCACGCTGGCGGCCGCCGACGAGATCGCGCTGGCGCGCCTGCGGGAGCCCGCGCACGCGTGAGTTCCTCCCGCGTCCCGCTATCGGCCGCCGTGGCCGATAGCGGGACGCCTGCCCGCCGCCGACGTATGCCAGCATTCGCATAGGGAGCGGTCGGATAGGCTCGTTCGCATGACTTCCTCCTGGGCCCGCCGGCTCGTCGCCTCCATCGTGTCCGCCGTCGCCGTGGCCGCCATCGGCCTGGTGGTCGCGACGCTCGTGCTGCTGGTGGCGAACCAGCTCAACTCCGCCGTGCTCGGGAGCATCACGCCCTACGTGGCCTGGAACGCGCTCGCCGCGTTCGTCCTCGCCGCGATCGCGGCCCTGCTGGGCGCGTACGACCGTCGCTGGATCGCGGTGGTCGCGGGGATCCTGGTCGGCCTCATCAGCGCGGCGATCGGCACGCTCGTGCTGTTCTCGACGCTGAACGTCACGCTCACAGGCCAGGCGTGGGGCCAGATCGCGTCGTCGTTCATCGGGATCAACCTCCCGTTCTGGCTCGCCGTCGCCATCGCGTTCCCGACCGCCGGTTTCGCCGTGTTCGGCGCCATCGAGTCGCAGGGTGCCCCGACCTCCCGCAAGATCGCGCTCGTGCGCATCCCCGCAGGCAACCTCAGCGAGGGCCTCATCACCCACATCGAGCGCGAGGCCGTCGACAGCGAGCTCGCCGACAAGCAGTGGGACGACTACGTCGCGGCGCTCTCCGCCGCGGGCTGGCAGACCGTGGAGGTCGCCAGCGCCGACCAGTTGGCCGACTCCGTGTTCGTGGAGGACACGGCCGTGGTCTTCGGCGACACCGCCGTGATCACCCGCCCGGGCGCCGACTCGCGTCGCCCGGAGATCGCCGGCACCGAGGCCGCGCTGCGGGCGCAGGGTCTCCGACTGGAGCGCATCGAGGAGCCGGGCACGCTCGACGGCGGCGACGTCCTGAAGGTGGGCGACACCGTCTACGTCGGTCGTGGCGGCCGCACCAACGCGGAGGGCATCCGCCAGCTGCGCGCGCTCGCCGCCCCGCTCGGCTATACCGTGGTCGCGGTGCCGGTCACCAAGGCGCTGCACCTGAAGACCGCTGTCACCGCCCTCCCGGACGGCACCGTGATCGGGTACGAGCCGATCGTGGACGACCCGCGGATCTTCCAGCGCTTCCTGCCGGTCCCGGAGGCGCACGGCACCGCCGTCGTCGTCCTCGACGACCAGACGGTGCTGATGTCGTCGTCCGCGCCCGGCTCGGTCGCGCTGGTGGAGGACCTCGGTTACACGGTGATCCAGGTCGACATCTCGGAGTTCGAGAAGCTCGAGGGCTGCGTCACCTGCCTCTCGATCCGCATCCGCTGAGGCGGAGCGGCACTCAACATTCAGCACGAATCGCGGCAATAGCGCCGCGATTCGCGACATTCGGCACGAATCGCCACGATGCGATTCGTGCCGAATGTCGACTTCGGTGGCGCGGGAGGCCACATTCGGCACGAATCGTGGCGGATCGGAAACTCGCTCTTGCGCTCTGAGAGATCCTGGGAATATTCTGTAGGGCTGCCTTGTCGCAGCACTCGGAAGACGCATCGGGCTAGGGGAGGTCGCCATGACAACGACGGAGAACACACGAACCGTGATCGTGTTCGGGCTCGTCGCCGCCGCGTACGCGTCCCCGGAGCCGGCCCCCGCCTGGTAGGTCCCAGGCAGGTACGCGCTTCCGGCTGACTGTCGCCGGCACCCGCCCAGGGCAACCGCACGGGGCATCCGTGGCCCTTGCACGTCACGCTCTCGTAGACGCATTCCTTCGGCGACCTCTCAGCACGCCTCACCGGGTCGGAGCCGACCCCGCACCCCACCAAGAAGACAAGAAACGCACGAAGAGAAAACGGAACTCATGTCTATCGCTGAAACCCATCAGCATCCTCCGCAAACAGAAGAGAAGAAGCGCTCGGGGACTGTGCGCACCCTGCTCCGCATCCTGCCGTTCGCCAAGTCCGCGGCGCCCCGGATCCTGCTCGGCATGGTCGCCGCGCTGCTGGCGAGCCTGGTCGCCCTGAGCATCCCGCAGGTGCTCCGCTGGCTGGTCGACGGCCCGCTCTCCGCGGGCGACTCGGCCGCCGTGTGGCCGGCGGCGCTGCTCGTCGTCGGGCTCGGGGCCGCAGAGGCGGTGTTCATCTCGCTGCGACGCTGGTTCGTGCTCACCCCGGGCACCACGTCGAGGCGCGGATGCGCAACGCACTGTACGAGAAGCTGCAGGACCTGCCCGTGTCGTTCCACGACAAGTGGCCGAGCGGCCAGCTGCTGTCGCGCGCCGTCAGCGACCTGAGCCTGATCCGCCGCTGGCTGTCGTTCGGCATCGTGCTGCTCGTCGTCAACGTGGTCACCATCATCGTCGGCTTCGCCATCCTGATCGGCTGGAACTGGATCCTCGGCCTGATCTTCCTGGTGCTGTCCGTCCCGCTGTGGATCTACGGCTTCGTCTTCGAGAAGAAGTACTCGATCGTCGCCCGACGCAGCCAGGACCAGGCCGGCGACCTGGCGACGGCCGTCGAGGAATCGGTGCACGGTATCCGCGTCCTCAAGGCGTTCGGCCGGGGCAAGCACGCGCTGAAGAAGTTCGAGTCGCAGGCGGAGGCGCTCCGCGGCACGGAGATCGAGAAGGCGAAGGCCATTGCGGGCATCTGGCTGTGGCTGCTGCTCATCCCCGATGTGGCGTTCGGCATCTGTCTGGTGGTCGGCGTGTGGCTGGCCGCGCAGGGCGAGCTGACGGTCGGCGAGCTGGTCGCGTTCTTCGCGACCGCGACCGTGCTGCGGTTCCCGATCGAGTCGATCGGCTTCCTGCTCTCGATGACGTTCGACACCCGCACCGCGGCCGACCGGTTCTTCGAGGTCATGGACGAGGTCAACACGATCACCGACCCTGCCGAGCCGAAGCACATCGCGGAGCCCCGCGGCGAGCTCGTCTTCGACGACGTGCACTTCCGCTACCAGGACTCGCCGGAGCGCTTCCCCGACCTCCTCGACGGCATCGACCTCACGGTGCGGCCGGGGGAGACGATGGCGCTGGTCGGTCTGACCGGAAGCGGCAAGTCGACGCTCACCGCGCTCACCACGCGCCTGTACGACGTGACCGGCGGCGCGGTGAAGGTGGACGGCGTGGACGTGCGCGACCTCACCCGGTACGACCTGCGGAAGGCCATCGCCATGGCGTTCGAGGACGCGACGCTGTTCTCGGCCTCCGTGCGCGACAACGTGCTGCTCGGCCGCGACGGGCTCGACCCGGCCTCCGCGGAGGCGGAGCGCATCCTGACCGAGGCGCTCGAGATCGCCCAGGCCGGCTTCGTCTACGAGTTGCCGGAGGGCGTCGAGACCAAGGTCGGCGAGGAGGGGCTCAGTCTGTCCGGAGGCCAGCGGCAGCGTCTCGCGCTCGCGCGTGCCGTGGCCGCGGCGCCCAGCATCCTGGTGCTGGACGACCCGCTGTCCGCGCTCGATGTCGACACCGAGGCGCTGGTGGAGGCCGCCCTCCGCCGGGTCCTGGCCTCCACGACCGCCCTGGTCGTCGCGCACCGTCCGTCGACGGTGACGCTGGCCGACCGGGTGGCGCTGCTGGAGGACGGCCGCATCACCGCGGTCGGCACTCACCACGACCTGCTCGTGTCCAACGAGCACTACCGTTTCGTCCTCTCCTCCCTCGAAGAGGAGCGCGACGAGAAGACCCTTCAGGAGGTGAACCTGTGAGCACCGCGACTGTCCTGGGCGTCGAAGGCGAAGAGCGCCACGACCTCAACAAGGAGGAGAGCCGGCAGATCCGCCGGCGCTCGCTGCGCCTGCTCGGCTCGCTGCTGCGCCCGCTGCGCACCCGGCTGGTGCTCACCGCGATCGTCGTCGTGATCAGCACGGCCGGTCAGGTGGCCGGGCCCGCGATCATCGCGTTCGGCATCGACAACGGCATCACGGCGCTGCAGAGCCAGAACTGGCTGCCGGTCGCCGCCGCCGGCATCGCGTACCTCGTCACCGGCGTCATCGGCGCCGTCCTGATCGCGTGGTACACGGTCCTGAGCGCGCGGATCAGCCAGGCGATCCTGATCGACCTGCGCAAGCGGGTGTTCCTGCACACCCAGAAGCTCTCGCTGGAGTTCCACGAGTCGTACACGTCCGGCCGCATCATCTCGCGGCAGACCAGCGACCTGGACTCCATCCGCGAGCTGCTGGACTCGGGCATCAACCAGCTCGTGCAGGGCTTCCTGTACATGCTGTTCATCGCGATCGCGCTGTTCTGGCTCGACTGGGTGAGCGGCGTCGTGCTGCTCTGCTCGCTGGTGCCGCTGTACTTCCTGACCCGGTGGTTCCAGAAGCGCTCGCAGGTGCTGTTCCGCATCTCGCGGGTCGCGTCGGCGAAGCTGATCGTGCACTTCGTGGAGACCATGACCGGCATCCGCGCGGTCAAGGCGTTCCGCAAGGAGAAGCGCAACGAGAAGGAGTTCGGCGGCCTCGTGGAGGACTACCGCGACGTCAACGCGCGCGTCATCCAGCTCTTCGGGATCTTCGACCCCGGGCTGGTGATGATCGGCAACCTGACGGTCGGCGCCGTGCTGCTCGTCGGCGGCTTCCGGGTCGCCGACGGGCAGCTCGCGATCGGCGTGCTGCTGGCGACCCTGCTCTACACGCGCCGGTTCTTCGACCCGATGGAGGAGATGGCGATGTTCTACAACTCCTACCAGTCGGCCGCTGCGGCCCTCGAGAAGATCTCGGGTGTCCTGGAGGAGGAGCCGAGCGTTCCGGATCCCGTGCAGCCGGTCGACCTGTGGACGGCAGAAGGCCACGTACGCTTCGACGAGGTGACCTTCGCGTACAAGCGCGATCGGGTCATCCTGCCGGAGTTCAGCCTGGACATCCCTGCCGGGCAGACGGTGGCGCTGGTCGGCTCGACCGGCGCTGGCAAGTCGACCCTGGCCAAGCTGATCTCGCGGTTCTACGACCCGAGCGAGGGCTCCGTCACGCTCGACGGCGTGGATCTGCGGGACATGCATCCCAAGGACATGCGCCGCGCGATCGTCATGGTGACGCAGGAGGCCTACCTGTTCAGCGGCTCGGTCGCCGAGAACATCGCACTCGGCAAGCCGGACGCGACCAGGGAGGAGATCGAGGAGGCCGCGATCGCGGTCGGCGCCCACGAGTTCATCGCGGGGCTGCCGAACGGCTACGACACCGACGTGAACAAGCGCGGCGGCCGGGTGTCCGCGGGTCAGCGGCAGCTCATCTCGTTCGCCCGGGCGTTCCTGGCGAACCCGGCGGTGCTGATCCTGGACGAGGCGACCAGCTCGCTCGACATCCCGAGCGAGCGCCTGGTGCAGGAGGCGCTGCAGACGCTGCTCGCCGACCGCACCGCCGTGATCATCGCCCACCGCCTGTCGACGGTGGCGATCGCGGACCGCGTGCTCGTCATGGAGCACGGCCGTGTGGTGGAGGACGGCTCGCCGGACGAGCTCATCGCGGGCACGGGCCGGTTCGCCCAGCTCCACGCCGCATGGCGGGACTCGCTGGTCTGAGACCAGAGGGGCCGAACGGCGAAGGTCCCGGAAGGATCGTTCCTTCCGGGACCTTCGTGCTGTCGGCGGGAATCAGCGGAGGACCGACAGCGTCACGGTTCCGCCCTCGTAGACGCCGGCCGACCAGTCGATCGCCACCGTGTTCTCGCCGGGCGTCAGGCCCGTGAGGGTGATGGTGCGTGTCCCGGCGGATCCGATGAGGGGCTTCGCGGGGACCGTCGACGCGGTGCTCACGCCGCCGTTGAGGCTGTAGCCGATGCTCACGACCGCCGAGGTCTTGTTCGTCAGCGTGAGCGTCGCCGTGCCCGACGCCGACACGGCGCCGACGGTCGCGGTCGGAGCCGTCAGCGTGGCGAGGCCGATGTCCTGCGAGAGGGAGTTGCGGGTCTCCTCGCCGGCGAGACGGTACAGGCCGATCAGGGTCACGTCGGTGAGCGCGGCCGGAACCTCGCCCGAGTAGCGGACCGACGGCGTCTTGGCGGTGCCGCTCAGGCCCACGTAGATGTCGGTGTCGTACGGGAGGTCGCCCAGCTTGTACGATCCGATGAGTGACGGCGTGGTGGTGCTGCCCAGGACGGTGCCGTCCGCTCGGTACGCGGTCAGGGTCACCGACTCGGAGGTCTCGAGGCCGTCCTTCTTGCCGTTGGCGTTCGAGTCGTTGAACACGGTGCCGGTGAGGCTGACCGGCTGACGGACGCCGAAGAGGAAGTTCGTCGTCTTCTTCACCTTCAGGTCGGTGAGCTGGTAGCCGGTTCCCCAGTGGTCGACCACCGCGAAGTGCGTGGCGGGGATGCCGGAGATCAGGGCGGCGACCTGGGCGACCGTGCCGGTGAGGGAACCGAGCCGCCCGGACGCGTCCGCCCCGAGCAGCTTCTCGGTGTCGGCCTGGTCGACCGCGGCGACCGCGCGGGAGAGCCCGGAGGCGAGTCTGTTCAGGTACTCGTTGCGCGGCGTCGTGCTGATGTCGCCCGTGGACAGCAGAGCCGGGTCCATCGCGAGGAGCTCGTCGGCGCTGCCGGAGCTGATCAGGTCGATGAGCGCGGTGACGCGGGAGGTGTTCGCGAGGAGGTCGCCGAACGTCAGGTTGAACGGCGAGCGCATCACGACGTAGGCGCCCTCCGGGACGTCGGCGAAGGTGAGGGGCTGACCGTTCGCGGTCGTGCGGAACCGGATGGCGTCGCCGAGGTCGAGCGAGCCGCCGAGGGCGCCGGCGACCGCCGAGCCGACGTCGATCGAGGCCAGCGAGCCGTCTTCGATCGCCTTCTTGGCGGCGAGGACGTCGATGAAGATCAGCGTCCTGCCGTTGAGGCTGCCCTCGCCGGCGTCCGCGACACCGTTGCCGTTGCTGTCGTCGAACACCGTCGCGGTGAGGTCCGTCTGCTTCGTGGCGGCGACGTCCGCGACGCCGATCAGCGACAGGCCCTGGACAGTGGTCTCGGCCACGGCCCCCGGCCGGTAGCCCTCGGCGCTCGCGGCGGCGTAATACCTGCCGGCGGGGAGTTTGGCCGCCGTATAGACGCCGAGCGCGTTGGTGGTCACGGTGCGCAGTGCGCCGATGCGGGACGCGGCGTCCTCCGCGCTGCCGTAGAGCTCCACCGCGGCCTGCGCGAGCGGGAGGTCGCCGAGCGAGAGGACGCCGTCGCGGTCGGCGTCGTGGAAGACGGTGCCGGTGACGGTGTAGACGGAAGGGGCTGCGGCGGCGGGTGCGGCGCCGACCACGGGGACAGCCGAGACGCTCAGCACCGCACCGGCCGTGAGGATGGATAGCAATTTCACATCCCACACGATACACGGCACGACGGACAAGCCCCGGCCCCTCGATGAGGGTTCCGGGGCTTGTCGCCGTGGTCGGGACGGGCCAAGGGGTTGGATACGGGTTGGGTTGACGGCCCGTCGCCGGCCAGGTCTGTGCGGATCAGTCGCGTGGCGCCCTTCGGACGACGCGGTGCTGGGAGCCGCCGCCGCGCCTGAGCGGGAGGCGGAGCAGCGGGAGGTGGTGCAGCGGCGAGGAGCCGGTGTCGAGCACCACGACCTCCGCCCCCGCGTCGATCAACTCGCCGGCCGTCGCCGGGTCGACGTCGCGCCGGGTCTCGTCGGTGACGACGGCCACGCATCCCGCGGTGACCGCGCGCCCGGCCGCGGCGGTCACGGTGACGCCCGCGGTCGCTGGGGCGACGATGCCGCGGATCGCCCGCGCCAGTTCCGCCCGGTCGGCAGGACGCTCGCCGCCGCGGCCGGGGAAGCCGCCGCCGAGGTCGAGGATGTGCAGTCGGCACCCGGTGGCCGCCTCGATGTCGGCTGCAACGCCGACCGCCCGGACGATCTCCGCCACGTACTCGGCGGGGCTGCCGTCCTCCGGCACGGTGAGGGAAAGCCCCGCGATCCGGACGCCGAGCCCGCGTGCGGCCTCGGCTGCGGACACCGCCTCGTCCGGGGCCATCCCGCCGGCGGCGCGGTGCGCGGGCCGGGGCGGGAGCCCCGATCGCAGCCGGAGGAGGACGCGCAGGTCGCCGGGGGCCCCGGCGAAGCTTTCCACCGCGTGCGATCCGTCGACCACGAAGTGGCGGACTCCGGCGTCGTACGCGCCGCGCGACTCGTGCGGGTGGGTGGCCGGAGTGGCGTGCAGGATGCGCCGGCCGCCGACTCCGGCGGCGAGCAGCGCGGGGAGCGCCTGGTCGTGGGCGACGGCGAAGCCGCCGTCCGCGTCCGCGATGGCGGCCAGCAGCCGGGGGTGCGCCAGCGCGCTGACGTCGTACAGCACGTCGACCCAGGGGAAGGCGTCCCGGAGAGCGGTGTACCGCCGGCGGGCGCGGTCGAGGTCGAGGACGACCAGTGGGAGGCGGCCGAGGTCCGCCGCCACCGCCTCGGCGGCCGTTCGGGCGGCGCCGTTCGGGAAGGCGGTTCGGGTTGGGGCGGACATCGCGTTCTCCTCGGGTTCCTCAGGCTGATCGGCGGGCCTTTCCGGTCTTGCTGAGCTTGACTCATATGTTCCTGCCGGTGGTCGGCGGCCCGCATCCGGGGGTCACCGGTTTGCCGATGCGTGCTGGCACGGATGCGACTCCGCGGCGGCGCCGGAGAGAATCGAGGCATGTGCCTCCGTGTTGTGATCGTCGACGACCACGCACGGTTCCGGGCTCAGGCGGCCGAGCTCCTCACGCTCGAGCGCTTCTCCGTCGTCGGGGACGCCGAGACCGGCGCCGGCGGCGTCGAGCTCAGCCGCACCCTCGCCCCCGACGTGGTGCTGATGGACGTCGGCCTCCCCGACGCCAACGGGTTCGACCTGGTGACCGCGATGCACGAGACCGGGGCCGTGGTCGTGCTGACGTCGAGCCGGTCGCTGCGCGACTACGGCACGCGCGTGTCCGACAGCGGGGCGGACGGTTTCATCACCAAGGCGGAACTGAGCGGTGAGGCGATTCGCAGCCTGCTCAGGTGAGCGCGTGTCCGACCGCGGAGCAGACAGCGCGATTCGTGGTTTGCTCAGGTGAGCGCGTGTCCGACCGCGGAGCAGACAGCGGCGATTCGCGGCCTGCTAAGGTAAGCGCGTGGTCGGGGGAGACAACTCGGGTACCCGCCCGCTCCGGGTCGCAGTCGCCGATGACGCTGTGCTGCTCCGCGAGGGGATCGGGCAGATCCTGCGCGCGGGCGGCGTGGAGGTCGTGGCGTCGGTGGACACGGCGGAGCAGGCGCTCGACGTGCTCGCGGACGACGCCGGCGTGGACGCCGTGGTGCTCGACATCAAGATGCCGCCGACGCACACCGACGAGGGCCTGCGCGCTCTTGAGACCCTGCGGGCGTCCGGTTCGCAGGTCGGCGTCCTCCTGCTCTCCATGTACACGACGGCCGCGTATGCCATCCGGGCGATGAGCGCCGGCAGCGGCACCGGCTATCTTCTGAAAGACCGGGTCGCCGACGCCGACACGCTGGTGAACGCCGTGCGCACCGTCGCGGCCGGAGGGTCGGTCGTCGACCCGGAGGTCGTGCAGGTGCTGGTGTCCGCACGGTCGGCGGAGGCCGCGATCGAGTCGCTGTCGTCGCGGGAGGTCGACGTGCTCCGGCTGATGGCCGAGGGTCTCTCCAACGCGGGCATCGCCGCGGCGCTCCACCTCAGCCTCCGCACCGTCGAGTCGCACATCGGCCACATCATGGCCAAGCTCGACATCGAGGAGACCACCGAAGGCCACCGGCGCGTGCTCGCGGTGCTGCGCTTCCTCGGCCGGGACGCCTGAGGCGATCATGGGGGCCCGACGCCTCTGGGTCCGGGCCGCCGCCGTCTCGGTGACGATCGCCGCCAACGTGCTCGCGCAGGTGTTCAGCGCCCTGACCGGCGACTACGGCCCGCGGCCGCAGGGCATCGGCTGGGCCATCGTGTTCGTCGCGGTCTCGCTGGACTACGTCGTCTGCGCCGTCATCGCGTGGCGGGCGATCCGCAGCGCGGCGCCCGGCTGGCTGATGGTGGGCGCTGCCCTCTTCTGGGCTGCGGGCGCCTGGTACCCGCTCACCCGGGACATCGGCTGGCTGTGGCCGCTGGTGGAGGGCGTCACCGACCTGTGGGCGGTGCTGGTGGGCATCCTGGTGCTCACGTATCCGGGCGGCCACCTGGTGTCGCGCTTCGACCGCGTCGTGGCGTACACACTGAGCGGCGCGTTCCTGGTGCGGTTCCTCGGCATCCTGCTGTTCTCGTCGCCGGTGCCGGCCGACTGCGGCTGCGTCACCAACCCGTACGCCATCCTGCCGAGCCCGGACGCGGACTACTGGCTCGGCGTCGCGTGGCGCGTCGTCGGCGTGGTGCTTCTGCTGGCGGTCGCGGGGAGGCTGGCCGTGCGCTGGGTCACGAGCTCCCTGCCGGCCAGGCGGGTGTCGTTCGTGATGCCGCTCGCGCTCCTGCTGTGGTGCTACGGCACGGTGCAGGACTCGGTGAGCTTCGCCCTGGGCTGGGACAGCGGCTGGCTGCAGTTCGTCCCGCCGATCGCGATCGCGCTCATACCGCCGGCCTACGTCGGCGGCGTCTTCTACGCGCGCGGGCTGCGGTCGCGCGTGGCCGACCTGGTCATCGTCGCGCGCGACAAGGTGGACAGGGCGCTCTGGGAGTCCAGCCTCGCGCGCACCCTGCACGATCATTCGCTCCGCGTGTTCTGGTGGGATGAGCACCGGCGCGCGTACCGCACGAGCGCCGGGGACGCGGTGCCCGACGGCGACCGGCCCGAGCGGCCGGGCCGGTCGACGATGGCGATCGACTCCGACCAGGGGCCCATCGCCCTGATCGAGCACGACGTGGCGCTCAGCCAGGACGACCGGTTGCTCGACGCCGTCTCGTCCGCACTGCTGCTCTCGGTCGACAACGACCGGCTGCGCGGGCGGCTGGAGCAGACCATCCAGGAGCTGCGGGAGTCCCGCCTGCGCATCGTCGAGGAGGGCTACCTCGCCCGGAGGCGGCTGGAGCGCGACCTGCACGACGGGTCGCAGCAGCAGCTCGTCTCGCTGGCCATCGGCCTCCGGATCGCGACGACGAAGGCCGCAGCCGCGGGGCAGCAGGAGCTGGTCGGCGACCTGGAGAAGGCGTCGGCGCAGCTCGCCGACGCGCTCCGGGAGCTCCGCGAGCTCGCCCGCGGCATCCACCCGACTGTGCTGACCGATGGCGACCTGCGCTCGGCGCTGGAGGAGCTCGCGCAGCGCAGCGTGGTCCCGGTCCAGGTGCACGTCGAGCCCGCCGAGCGCCTGCCGGATGTGGTCGAGGAGACGATCTACTACTGCGTCTCCGAATGCCT
Organism: Leifsonia sp. L25; assembly: GCF_050632895.1. Next base: position 2,729,706 of record NZ_JBODRZ010000003.1, read on the forward strand.
GGCGAACGCCGCCAAGCACGCCGGCGCACGCACCTGCTCGGTGCTGGTCGCCCGCGACGGCGATGCGGTGACCGTGTCGGTGAAGGACGACGGCCGCGGGGGAGCGCGCATCGAACCGGGCGGGGGCCTGGAGGGGCTGCGAGACCGGGTGGAGACCGTCGGCGGGCACGTCGAGGTGCGGTCGGTGGCCGGCCTCGGGACGATCGTCGAACTCGTGCTCCCGGCTCAGGTTGCCGAGGGCAGCAGGCCCTGAGAGCGACCCGTCAGCGGGTGGTCACTTGCTCGTGCCGGAGGTGGCGGGGCGGACCGCGTAGACCTGCTGGGCGATGGCGAACGCGCTCCAGCCTCCCGGACAGGAGTACGAGGCGTTCGCGGGGATGCCGGAGATGGGCCACCAGCTGTCCTGGATGGTCGGCTTCGGCGGAGCGACGTTCGTCAGCTTGCAGACGTCCTTCTTGAGCAGCTCCGGAGAGATGTAGGTCATGATCGCCTCGCCGCTCTGCGTGTCGTAGTCGACCCGGATCACGGTCGCGTCGCTCGGGACGAACGACGGCGAGCCGATGCGCGCGGTGTCCGCGGCCCTGAAGTCCTTGGCCGTGTCGTAGATGGAGGGATCGACGTGCGGGGTGAACGCCGCCACGACCGAGCACCCGGAGAGGGCGGCGACGAGAGGGACGGCGGCGACGGCGAGGCCGAGTCGACGGGTACGGGGCACGGACGCTCCTGGACGGGTTCACATGGACAGACCCGTCCAGTCAACACCATGAAGCTGAACGCTCGCATCGATCGGGGGATGATCTCAGCGTGTGTCGTGCCGCGCCGTCCTCAGATCCACCCGGTACGGCGACTTCCCGCCGCCGAGAAGGGGCGTCCCCTCGGTGCGGTAATGCTCCAGCGCGATGTGCTCGTGGTTCGCCGGAGGGTGCCCGCTCGCGCGCACGACGCGCCACCATGGCACGTCGCCGCCGTAGTAGGCCATGATCTGGCCGACCATCCGTGCGGCGCGCGACCCGAGCGCGGCGGCGACGTCACCGTAGGTCATGACCCGGCCGGGCGGGATGCTGTCCACGACGGCGAGGACGCGGGAGGCGAAGTCGGCGCCGGACGCCGGTGAAGCGGACTCAGCGGGTTCAGAGGTCGAGGGCACCGATGGTCTCGCCGTACTGCGTCTCTCCGATGGGCGTGAAGCCGGTGCGCAGGAAGAACTGCTCGGGGCCGAGCTCGCCGGACTCCCAGATCACGTGGAGCCGGGAGACGCCGCGGTCACGGGCTTCGTCGGCGAGGGCCTTGACCGCGAAGGTGCCGATGCCGCGGCCCTGGTCGTCGGCGTCGACGTTGATGCGCCAGAGGATCGCCTTGAACTCGTCGTGCTCGGCGTACGGGTTGAAGTCGCCCATGATGAAGCCGACGACGTCGTCGCCGTCGAGAACGACGCGCTGCCACGACGTGGACGGGTCGGCGACGGCGGCCGCAGCCGAGTAGGACACGGGAGCGATGAACTGCTCCTGGCCGGGCTTCAGGGACAGCGCGTTCGCCGCCACGACGGTCTTCGCGCTCAACTCTTCCAGTCTCAACTCAGCCATAAACGAAAGGGTAACGTGCGAGGCGATCCTCGCATAGTCGGCTGGACCCGGCTGACCGGAGGCTGACAAAACTGTCTCGATGTCAAGATAGTTGCCGGACTCGGGTAAGCTGTCTCCGGCTGAAAAACGGCACAGACCTCAGGAGAACCAGTGGACAAGATCAAGGTTGATGGAACGGTCGTCGAGCTCGACGGCGACGAGATGACGCGGATCATCTGGAAGGCGATCAAGGACTCCCTGATCCACCCGTACCTCGACGTGAACCTCGAGTACTACGACCTCGGCATCCAGAAGCGCGACGAGACCGACGACCAGATCACGATCGACGCGGCGCACGCCATCCAGAAGCACGGCGTCGGCGTCAAGTGCGCCACCATCACTCCGGACGAGGCGCGCGTCGAGGAGTTCGGCCTCAAGAAGATGTGGAGGAGCCCGAACGGCACCATCCGCAACATCCTCGGCGGCGTCGTGTTCCGCGAGCCGATCATCATCTCCAACATCCCGCGGCTGGTGCCGGGCTGGAACAAGCCGATCGTCATCGGCCGTCACGCCTTCGGCGACCAGTACCGCGCCACCGACTTCACGTTCGACGGCCCGGGCACGCTGACCATGAGCTTCCAGCCGGCCGACGGCGGCGAGGCCAAGTCCTTCGAGATCTACCAGGCTCCCGGCGCCGGCGTCGCGATGGGCATGTACAACCAGGACGCGTCCATCCGCGACTTCGCCCGCGCGTCGTTCAACTACGGCCTCGACCGCCAGTACCCGGTCTACCTGTCGACCAAGAACACGATCCTCAAGGCCTACGACGGCCGGTTCAAGGACCTCTTCCAGGAGGTCTTCGACACCGAGTACAAGGAGAAGTTCGACGCGGCCGGCCTCACGTACGAGCACCGCCTGATCGACGACATGGTCGCCTCCAGCCTCAAGTGGGAGGGCGGCTACGTCTGGGCTTGCAAGAACTACGACGGCGACGTCCAGTCCGACACCGTCGCGCAGGGCTTCGGCTCGCTCGGCCTGATGACCTCCGTGCTCACCACCCCGGACGGCTCGGTCGTCGAGGCGGAGGCCGCGCACGGCACGGTGACCCGCCACTACCGCCAGTACCAGCAGGGCAAGCCGACCTCCACCAACCCGATCGCCTCGATCTTCGCCTGGACGCGCGGCCTCGCGCACCGCGGCAAGCTCGACGGCAACCAGGACCTCATCGACTTCACCCACACCCTCGAGGACGTCGTGGTGAAGACGGTCGAGCAGGGCAAGATGACCAAGGACCTCGCCCTCCTGGTCGGCCCGGAGCAGAAGTTCCTGACCACCGAGGAGTTCCTCGACGCGATCAGCGAGAATCTGAAGGCCCGCATGGCCTGAGTGCCCGGCGTCCGCTGAACCGCCCACGGGCCGCGAGCATCGTCTCGCGCCCTGGGCGGTTTTTCGTGCCCGAATCGCGGGGGCATGCGGGCTATTTCGCAGGTGACCCCCTCGCTCCCTGTTTCATCTGGGTGCACGTGCTCACGCGGATCCAGGCGGTACTCGCCCGTCGCCGCGGTGATGCGTCAGGTCAAAATATCATGATCGATATTTTCCAATCGGGTCGCTGGAGGCCACCATCAATACACGCAACCGCAATGACGACGACGAGGGCACGCGCGCGAACGACGCGACCCTCTCTTCCCCGACCGCGCCCGCTGAGGTGTCGGGGATCTCGCGACGGACGGTCGCGAAGACCGCCGCCTGGGTGGCCCCGGCGATCGCGCTGTCCGTCGCGTCGCCCGCCGCGGCCTCGTCAGTGCCGCCCGACGGGCCGCCCCTCGCGGCGGAGTTCACGAGCCCCGTCTACTCGACCGTCCCGGACGGCGCATACGACGAGAGCACCAGTGGCCGCGTCGCACTCATGGTCACCTCGAACGGTCTCCCGGTCGCGGGTGCGACGGTCATCTTCACGATCGGCCAGCAGGAGACGGACGCGGGCGACGAGGACGGCCTCGAGGACGACGACACGTCGACCGGTGAAGACGACACCACCACGGGCGGGGGCGGCCGCGAGCCGTCCGCGACCTTCGCGGGCGGCGTTCTGACGGAGGCGGTCGTGACCGACGCGTCCGGGCTCGCGACGCCGTCCGTCGTCACCGTCGGCCACCCATCGGGTCTGCTGGCGGTCACCGCAATCGTCACGCGGGACGGTAACAGTGCCACGGCCGGGGCGATTCTGCGTATCTCCCAGTTGCTCGCCCTGCAGGGATGGGGCTACAACGGCGCGCCCGGAGCGACCGGCATCGGCGTCGTCGGAAGAAACACCACCCTGCCGGTGGCCGTCGGTCTCGCTGAGAGCGTCGCCACCGAGCACCTCGGTCACTCGCACGGTGACCGCGGCTTCATCGTCGACCGCGACCACCAGGTCTGGGGCTGGGGGCGCGGCACCTACTACGCGCTGGAGCCCCAGGGGAGGGTCAACCGCAGCGCCCCGGTGCTCCTCGACCTCGGCGCCGAGGTCGCGGCCGCGAGTCCGGTGCAGGTCGAGGGCACCTACTTCAACACGTCCGTCCTGACCGCGACCGGCGAGGTGTTCAGCCGGGGCGACGGCCGTAACGGTCTGAACGGCGACGGCCGCACCAGCGGCGTGCAGCGCTCCGTTCCGAGCAAGGTGCGCATCGACGATGTCATCAAGATCTCGGGCGGGTACAACACGATGTACGCGGTCCGGGGCGACAACACGGTCTGGGCCTGGGGCTACGGAGGGAACGGCGCTCGCGGGGACGGCGGGACGAACGCTGCCGGAGGCGGCGTGCCCGTGCGGGTGCAGCTGCCCACGGCGGAGAAATGGATCCAGGTCGCGGGAAAGACCTACGGCGGTATCGCGCTGGCCGAGTCCGGCCTCGTCTATGCATGGGGGACCGGCGCGTACCGCTCGCTCGGCGACGGGCGCACCGGCACGGGTCGCGCGACCATTCCGGTGCGCGTTTCCGGCATCGACAGCGCGGTGTCCATCGCCGCCAACCGCTACCAGCTCGGCGCTGTGCTCGCGGACACCACGGTGCGCACGTGGGGCCGGCCGTCCAGCCGCGCTCTGGGAAACGGCACGACAGCGGCCGTCTACGCACCGGTGAGCCCGACGTATGCGGACGGCCAACAGCTCGACGGAGTGACCAAGCTCGCGTTCGGCGACAACTCGTCGATGGCCCTGCTGATGGACGGAAGCGTGGTCACCTGGGGTCGTCCCAACTACGGTCAGCTCGCGAACGGGACCACGAACTACGCCCGCAACGGATCGGCGTACGACTACTTCCCGCGGAAGGCGCTGTTCCTGAAGGACGTCACGGACATCGCGAGCTCGCGCCTGCAGAACTGGGCGGTCACGAAGGTCTGACCCGCTCGACTCGTACCGAATGTCGCCTTTCACGTCGCGTAAGGCGACATTCGGCGCGAAAGGCCGGAGTTATCGCGCGGTCCAGCCGCCGTCGATGGCGAGCGTCTGGCCGGTGATCAGCGAAGCGGCGGGGGAGGCCAGGAACGCGACCCGCGCCCGACACCTCCCGAGGCGCCCCGATCCGGTGCAGGGCCGCGATGCGCTCGATCGTGTCGGCGCGGAACGCGTCGTCCGAGAGCGCCTTCGCCGTGCCGTCCGTCTCGATGAAGGTCGGCGCGACCGCGTTGACCCGGATGCCGTACTGCCCCCACTCGACCGCCAGGCAGCGGGTGAGGTGCACGACCGCGGCCTTCGCGGCGCAGTAGGACGATTCGCCCGGCAGCGCGACGAGGCCGGCCTGCGACGCCACATTGACGATCGCGCCGCCGCCGTTCGCGAGCATGCTCTTCGCGACGTGCTGGGACAGGAAGAACGTCGAGCGCGTGTTGAGCTGCCAGACCCGCTCGAAGTCGTCCTCCGTGACCTCCAGGGCCGGCGCGTCGACGCCGCCGCCGGCGTTGTTGACCAGGATGTCGATCGGCCCGAGCTCGGCGGCGACCTCGTCCATCGCGGCGCGGCAACCCGGGAGGTCGAGCACATCCATCCGGAGGGCGCGCGCGGTCACCCCGAACGACGACAACTCCTCCACCAGTGCCGCCGAGCCGTCCGGGTCGCGCACGCCGAGCACCACATCGGCGCCCTGGCCGGCGAGTTCGAGGGCGATCTCCCGGCCGAGGCCGCGGCTGGCGGCCGTCACCAGGGCGCGGGAGCCCGTCAGGTCGAAGGGCGTGCGGGCGGGAGCGGATGACGGGGTGTTCACGCTCGGAGTGTAACGACTTGAAGTCGGAGCTTGCACTTCTTTTGTTCGTAAGCTTTACTAACAAACATGACCACAACGGACGTGCTCGGCGGCACCGGAAGCCTCGGCCCCGGCAGGGCGCTCCGTCCGCGTTCGAAGGTCCTCCCGGAGCACGCCCGCAGCCACAACCGGTCGCTGGTGCTCCAGACCCTCTACCGTTCGGGGGAGCGGAGCCGGGCCGACCTGGCCCGCGAGACCGGCCTCACCCGCGTCACCATCTCCGACCTCGTCGCCGAACTCCTAGCCGAGGGCCTCGTGGTGGAGCTCGGCCAGCGGGAGGCCGCCCGGCCGGGCAAGCCCGCCGTCCTCCTCGACATCAACCGCACGGCACACCAGATCGTCGGCGTCGACCTCAGCGACCACGACCGCTTCCGCGGCGCCGTCATGGACCTCGACGGCGAGCTGGTCGACTCGGCGGAGGTCCCGCTCGAAGACGGCGACGGGGAGTCCGCCACCGGGGAGGCGGCCCTCGTCAAGGTCCGCTCGCTCGTGTCGCAACTCGTCGCCGCGGCCACCGCCCCGATCCTCGGGATCGGCGTCGGCTCGCCCGGTGTCGTCGACCTCACCGGCACCATCCTCACCGCGCCCAATCTCGGCTGGACCGACGTGCCGCTGCAGGACGACCTTCACCGGCTGACCGGCCTCCCGGTCGTCGTCGCGAACGATGCCAACGCCGCGGTGCTCGCCGAGCACAGCTACGGCGGCGCGACGGGCGACATGATGCTCATCCGCGTCGGCCACGGCATCGGCGCCGGCCTGATCATCGCCGGGACACTCGTCTACGGCAGCCACTTCGCCGCGGGCGAGATCGGCCAGGTCATGGTCGGCACCGACCTCGGCCTGGATGCGACCTACACCCGCGAGCAGGTGCTCGAGCACTGGCTCAGCGTGCCGCAGCTCCAGCGCGGCATCCGGGAGGCCGAGGCCGCGGGGCGCGACGCCACTCCGGTGCTCCGCGAGGCCGGCCAGCGGCTCGGCATCTCCCTGGCGCCGGTGGTCGGCGCGCTCAACCTGTCGGAGCTCGTCCTGAGCGGCCCGACCGAACTGCTCGATGGCCCTCTCGCCGAGGCGACCATCCACACGCTCCGGAACCGGACGATGGCGGAGAACCACGCCGACCTCGCGGTCCGGATGACCACGCAGGGGCAGGACATCGTCCTGCGCGGCGCGGCCGTACTCGTCCTCTCCGGACAACTCGGGGTCTCGTGACACAGCACCGCCCGATCCACGACCCCTGCACCGACGGTGTGCTGCGACCGCAGACACCGACCACCGAAGAAAGCCCGAAACGAATGAAGGGAACAGCAATGAAGAGAAAGCTCGTCGGCCTCGCCGCTGTGGCTACGGCTTCCGCTCTCGTGCTCGCCGGATGCGCCTCTGGCGGAGCCCAGGCTCCGAGCACCGATGGGAAGGGCAAGACGGTCACCCTGTGGCTCGTCGGCTCGGACACCCCGGACGCGCTGCGCAACTACCTGAAGACCGAGTTCACCAAGGAGACCGGAGCCACGCTCAAGATCGAGCAGCAGGATTGGGGAGACATCGTCACCAAGCTCACCACGTCCCTTCCCGACGCGAACAACACGCCGGACGTGACAGAGATGGGCAACACCCAGTCGCCGACCTTCACCAACGTCGGCGCCTTCCTCGACGTCTCCGACATGTACCAGGAGCTCGGCGGCAGCAAGCTGCTCCAGTCCTTCGTGGACGCGGGCAAGGTCGACGGCAAGAACTACACGCTGCCGTACTACTTCGGCTCGCGCTACATGTTCTACCGCAAGGACGTCTACAACGCGGCCGGCGCTTCGGTGCCGACCACGCTCGACCAGTTCAACAGCACCGTCGCCGACATCACGGCCAAGAACCCGAAGGGGATCCCGAACTTCTCCGGCTTCTTCCTCGGCGGCCAGGACTGGCGCGACGGCATCTCCTGGATCTTCGCCAACGGCGGTGACATCGCCAAGAAGGACGGCTCCAAGTGGGTCGCCACGCTCGACTCGGCGAACTCGCTGAAGGGTCTCCAGCAGCTTCAGGACATCTACAAGAACGCGTCCAAGGCGCCGAACGACGCCAAGGACTCGAACCAGTACATCTACCTGAACGACACCGACCAGACGGTGGACGCCAACGGCAACAAGACCGGCGACACCTCGCTGGCCGCCGCCACCATCATGGCTCCGAGCTGGGCGCACTGGTCGATCGGCGACCTGTCCACCCAGAACGGCAAGGCCGTCCGCACCTGGAACGACAACACCTTCGGCGCCTACGTGCTGCCGGGCACCAACGGCAAGCCGGCTCCGGTCTTCGCCGGCGGCTCCAACATCGGCATCTCGGCCAAGTCCAAGAACCCGGGCCTGGCCAAGACGCTGCTGAAGATCATCTTCAGCAAGCAGTACCAGGAGATGCTCGGCAAGAACGGCCTCGGCCCGGCGAACTCGGACGACATGTCCTCGCTCGGGAACGACCAGTTCGCGAAGGCGCTCATCGAGTCGGCCTCCCACTCCAAGCTGACTCCGGCCGCGCCGGGCTGGGCTTCGGTCGAGGCGGCGAACGTGATGGAGGAGTTCTTCTCCAAGATCCGCGACTCGTCCGACCTGAAGGGCCTCGCCCAGCAGTACGACACCAAGATCAACGCCCTCCTCAACGTGAAGAACGGCTGATCGGCTCGATCTGGCGCCACCCTGCAGGCGAGGGCGCGGAAGCAGCACCACCCTTCCGCGCCCTCGCTCCTGCCCCCCAGAATCTTCAGCAACCCAGACTTCTCTCAACACCCGGAAGGAGGACCGCAGTGACCACGACCAGCGAACCCGTGACCGCCCCGCCGACCGCGAGCGCCCACGCTCCGTCCGCGCCGCGCAAGCGCCGAGGCCGGCTCACGCCCTACGCCCTGCTGCTGCCGGCCATCCTCATCCTGCTCCTCGCGCTCGGCTACCCGATCGTCTGGCAGCTCATCACCTCGATGCAGCACTTCGGCCTCGCCCAGCAGTTCGGCCGGCCGGCGCCGTTCGTCTGGTTCGACAACTACGTCACACTCTTCTCGGATCCCTACATGTGGATCGTGGTCGGCCGCTCCATCGTCTTCTGCCTCACCACCGCGGGCGTGACGGTCGTGATCGGCGTGGGCCTCGCCCTCCTGATGTCGGGCATCTCGCGCTTCCCACGGATCTTCCTGCAGATCACGCTCCTGCTCGCCTGGGCCATGCCCGTCGTCGCCGCGATGACCGTCTGGAACTGGCTGTTCGACTGGCGCCGCGGAGTGATCAACAACGTGCTGACCTCCTGGGGGCTGGACTTCCAGAACCACAACTGGCTGCAGAACCCGCTCTCGTTCTTCTTCGTCGCCGGCGTCATCGTCACCTGGATGAGCGTGCCGTTCGTCGCCTTCTCGGTCTACGCCGGGCTCACCCAGGTCTCCGGCGAGGTGCTGGAGGCCGCCGAGATGGACGGCGCGAAAGGCGTCCAACGGCTGCGGTACATCATCCTGCCGATGATCCGCCCGGTGCTCGGGATCGTGCTGCTGCTGCAGATCATCTGGGACCTGCGGGTGTTCACCCAGATCAAGCTGCTGCAGGACAAAGGCTCCATCGCAAGCGAGACCAACCTGCTCGGCACCTACATCTACCAGCTCGGCGTCGGATCGAGCGACTTCGCGATGGCCAGCGCCGTCTCGGTGTTCGTCCTCATCCTGACCATCGCCCTGAGCTGGTTCTACGTCCGCCACCTGCTCAAGGAGGACCAGTCATGACCACCGTCGCCAACGGGACCGTGGGCGCCGCGACCGGCGTCGGCGACCGCAAGCTGAAGCAGAAGGTCCGCCCCGGCCGCATCCTCCTCGGCGCGCTCGCCGTGGTGCTCGGGCTGATCTGGGTCTTCCCGGTCTACTGGATGCTGAACTCGTCGCTGCTGCCGAACGTCGTGCTGCAGAGCTCGACGCCGACGTGGCTGCCGTTCGGCGGCTCGTTCGACAACTTCGCCGCCGTCGTCAACGGCGGGACCTTCTTCCCGGCGCTCGGGATGAGCGTCGTGGTCGCGCTGGTCACCGTCGTGTTCTGCCTGGCGTTCGCGTTCCTCGCGGCGCTCGCGATCAGCCGGTTCAGGTTCCGCGGTCGCACCTCGTTCGTGCTCGCCGTGCTGCTCATCCAGATGCTGCCCGCGGAGGGTCTGTTCATCGCGCAGTACAAGCTGATGGGCTCGCTCGGCCTCCTGAACACCGTCATCGGCGTCAGCATCATCTACATCGCGGCCGTCGTGCCCTTCACGATCTGGATGCTGCGCGGCTTCGTCGCCGGCATCCCCGCCGACCTCGAGGAGGCGGCGATGGTCGACGGGCTGAGCCGCACGCAGGCGTTCCTGCGCATCACCTTCCCGCTGCTCGCCCCGGGCCTCGTCGCATCGGGCGTCTACGCCTTCCTGCAGGCCTGGAACGAGTTCACGGTCGCGCTGGTCATCCTGCAGGAGAACAGCAGCCAGACGCTGCCGCTCTGGCTGCGCGGCTTCATCCAGCAGTCCGCGTCCCGCGCGACCGACTGGGGCCAGGTGATGGCGGCCTCCACACTCGTGGCCGTGCCGGTCATCATCTTCTTCCTCATCGTCCAGGGCCGCATGACCAGTGGGCTGGTCAGCGGGGCGGTCAAGGGGTGAGCGGGTTGTCGGTCACCGAGCCCAGCGCGACCGACACCGCCCTCCGACGCAGCATCGCGGCGACCCTCCTCCCCGGCTTCCTGGGGACCACCCTGCCCGCGTGGCTGGAGGAGCGCCTGCGGAACGGGCTCGGCGGCGTGTGCGTGTTCGGCCAGAACGTGGAGTCCGTGGCGCAGCTCCGCGAGCTCACGGACGCGATCTACGCCGCCAACCCGGACGCGATCGTCGCGATCGACGAGGAGGGCGGCGACGTCACCCGGCTGTACTACGAGACCGGCTCGCCGTTCCCCGGCAACGCCGTGCTCGGCCGACTCGGCGACGACGCGTACACCGAGGGCATCGCGCGCCGCGTCGGCGAGGAGCTGCACGCCGCAGGCGTGAACCTCGACTTCGCGCCGGACGTCGACATCAACTCCAATGCGGACAACCCGGTCATCGGGGTGCGCAGCTTCGGCTCGCTGCCCGCGCTGGTCGCCGAGCAGGGCGCAGCGTGGACGCGCGGCCTCCAGTCCGCCGGCGTCGCCGTGTGCGCCAAGCACTTCCCGGGGCACGGCGACACGGCCGCGGACTCGCACCTCGAGCTGCCGGTCGTGGACCTGAGTCTCGAAATGCTGCGCGAGCGCGAGCTGGAGCCGTTCCGCGCCGTCATCGACGCGGGCGCGCGCACGGTGATGACCTCCCACATCCTGCTGCCGCGGATCGATCCCGACCTCCCGGCGACCTTCAGCCGCACCGTCGTGGAGGGGCTTCTCCGCGGCGAGCTGGGCTTCGGCGGTGTCGTCGTCACCGACGCGCTCGACATGCACGGCGCGAGCGGGGAGCGCGGCATCCCGGAGGCGGCGGTGCTTGCGCTCGCCGCAGGCTGCGACCTGCTCTGCATCGGCACCGAGAACACCGACGCGCAGCTCGCGGAGATCGAGGACGCCATCGTCGCCGCGGTCGCGGAGGGACGCGTGGCCGCGTCCCGGATCGAGGAGGCCGCCGGGCGCGTGCTCGCGCTCGCCGAGGCGGTGCGGGCGGACGGCGCCGCGCACCATGCCGCGTCGCGCGGCGGTGCCGGGGTCATCGATCCCGCCGACGTGGGTCGCGCAGTCGAAGCGTTCGACATCTCGGAGCACGCGTCGTCGTGGCTGCGGGCGCATCACGGCCGGTACTCGGTCGTGCGGGTCGACACCGTCGCGAACATCGCGATCGGCGAGGCGCCGTGGGGTCCGTTCGCGGAGGTCGCGGCCGAGCCGGACAGCGCGGCGTCTGCCTTCGCGGCCAACCCGCTGGTCGTGTTCACCGAGAGCGACCATCCCGACCTCGTGCTCGCCGCGCAGTCGCCCGTGCTCGTCGTCGGCAAGGACAACCACCGGCACGCGTTCGCGCGCGCGGCGATCGACCGGCTGCGCGCCGAGCGGGACAGCGTGCTCGTCGTGGACATGGGCTGGCCCGACGACGACCGGCGGTACGCGGACATCGCGACCTTCGGCGCCTCCCGGCTCGTCGGGCGTGCGCTGATCGAGCTGCTCGACGGCGAGCCGACGACGGCTGCCTCGGCGACCGCTCCGGAGGCTGTGGACGGGCGCGCCACGTGAGGCTCGGCATCGACATCGGCGGTACCAAGACCGACGCCGTCGCCGTCGACGATGTGGGCGGTCTCGCGCAACGGGTCCGGTTGGCGACCGGGTTCGGTCACGCGGCGGTCGTGGAGACGGCCGTCACCGCAGTGGCCAGGATCGCGGAGCTCACCGGGCTCCCGGCCGGCGGCTTCACCTCCATCGGCATCGGCATCCCCGGGATGGTGGACCGAGCCTCCGGGCACGTCGCACATGCGGTCAACCTGGGCGTCGAGCGGCTCGCGCTCGGCGGCGAGCTGGAAGGCCGGCTGGGCGTCGGCGTGCGCGTCGAGAACGACGTGAAGGCGGCCGCGCTGGGCGCCTTCCACGTGCTCGGCCTCGGCGGCACGATGGCGTACCTCAACCTCGGCACCGGGATGGCCGCCGGCATCGTCGTGGACGGCCGGCTCTGGCGCGGCGCGTCGGGCGTCGCGGGCGAGATCGGTCACCTCCCGGTCGACCCGGCCGGTGCGCTCTGCGGCTGCGGTCAGCGCGGCTGCCTGGAGACGGTGGCCAGCGGCTCCGGCGTCGCGCGGCAGTGGCGCACGGACGACCAGCTCCCGGCGCGCTCGCTGTTCGCCGCGGCGGCGGAGGGCGACCGGGAAGCGAGGGTCATCAAGGCTAGGCTTGCGGAGGGCATCGCCGCAGCGGTGCGGGTCCTCGTGCTGACCGTCGACGTCGACACCGTGGTGATCGGCGGCGGCCTGAGTCATCTCGGGGACCGGCTGCTCTGCGACGTCCACGAGGTGCTCGACGGATGGGCGGAGACGTCCCCGTTCCTCGCGTCGCTCGCGCTGTCCCGGCGAGTGCGCCTCGTCCCCGAAGGAACACCTGTTGCCGCGCTGGGTGCGGCGCTCGTTGGAGGAGCAGATGGCTGAAGTCGTGGTGGTGGCGGACGCGGACGCGGCGGGTGAACTCGCGGCGGAGTCGATCCAGGCGCTGATCGCCGCCAAGCCCGACGCGGTGCTGGGGCTGGCGACCGGGTCCACCCCGTTGCCGGTCTACCGCGCGCTGGCCCGGCGGATCGCCGCGTCCGGCACCGATGTGTCGCATGTGCGCGGGTACGCGCTGGACGAGTACGTCGGCCTGCCGGCCGGGCACCCCGAGTCCTACCGGGCGGTGATCACCCGGGAGGTCGTGGAGCCGCTCGGCCTCACCCCCTCGCTCATCCACGTCCCGAACGGCGCTCTCGCGACCATCGAGCACGCCGGCGCCGACTACGAGAAGGCGATCGCCGAGTCCGGCGGCGTCGACGTGCAGATCCTGGGCATCGGCACCGACGGGCACATCGGGTTCAACGAGCCCGGCTCCTCGTTCGCGTCGGTGACACGGGTGAAGACGCTGACCGAGCAGACCCGCAAGGACAACGCGCGGTTCTTCGCCAGCGAGGACGACGTCCCCATGCACTGCATCACCCAGGGCCTCTCGACGATCCTCCGAGCACGGCACCTGATGCTGCTGGCGTTCGGCGAGGGCAAGGCCGAGGCACTGGCCGGTGCGGTGGAGGGGCCGGTGTCGGCCTCCAACCCGGGCTCGGCCATCCAGCTCCACCCGCACGTGACCGTGCTCGTGGACGAGGCCGCGGCCTCCCGGCTGCGCAACATCGACTACTACCGGTACGCCTACGACCACAAACCCGCCTGGCAGAAGCTGTAACCGCCGACTCCCCTTCCCCTGCCCCGTCGCGAACGGAGGAGATCCGGCCCTTTCCGGCCAGGATCTCCTCCGTTCGCTGCTTTTCGGGGTGCTCCCGGGCCGGATCTCCTCCGTTCACTGCTTTCCGGTGCGCGTGGGCAACGGAGGACTTCGCAGCCGACACGCCCGGGAATCGCAGGGAGCGGAGGAGATCCGGGGCACCGGAGGAGGGATGTCCTCCGTTAGCCGAGGGGGGTGGGGTGGGAGTGGGAGTGGAGTGGGAGTGGGGTGGGGTGGGAGTGGGGTGGGGTGGGAAGTGGGGTGTGCGGGCGGGGGATTACAGGAGGCGGCCGTCGGCCAGGACCTGGCGGACGTGCCAGTCGTGGTCGAGCAGCACCGCGTCGGCGGCGAAGCCGGCGTGCAGGCGGCCGAGGCGGTGCGATTCGCCGAGCGCCTTCGCCGGGGTCGCGGTGAGCGCGGTGACCGCGGTGACCGGGTCGAGGCCGACGCGGGTGATCGCGTTGCGGAGGGCCGCGTCCTGCGTCAGGGTCGAGCCCGCGATCGTCGTCGTGCCGGAGAGCACGGCCAGGCCGTCGCGGACGCTGACGTTCAGGCCGCCCAGCCGGTAGTCGCCGTCCGACGCCCCGGCAGCGGCCATCGCGTCGGTGATGAGCGCGACCCGCCCCGGCGCCTCCCGGAACAGCAGGCCGGCCACCGACGGGTGCACGTGGAGGCCGTCGAGGATGAGCTCGAGCGTCACCTCCGGGTTCTCGATCGCCGCCATGACCGGGCCGGGCGCGCGGTGGTGGATGCCGTTCATCGCGTTGAAGGCGTGCACCAGCAGCCGGGCGCCGACCTCGAAGGCCAGCTTCGCCTGCTCGTAGTCGGCCGCCGTGTGGCCGATGCCGACGACGACGCCGGCCTCGATCAGCACGCCGATGGACTCCAGCGCGTTCGGCAGCTCCGGCGCGATGGTCGCGGTACGGAGAGTGCCGCGGGCAGCGCCGATGAGCTCCTCGACCATCTCCGGCCCCGGGTCGCGGAGGAAGGCCTCGTCGTGCGCGCCGCGCCGCTCGCGGGCCAGGAACGGCCCCTCGAGGTGGGAGCCGAGCACCATCGGGTCGACCTTCGTCAGGTCGGCCACGACGCCGAGGCTCTCGCGCAGGGACGCCAGCGGGTTCGCGACATGAGACACGAGCGCGCGCGTGGTCCCGTGGGCGCGGTGCGTCGCGAGGGCGGCGAGCATCTCCTCCGGCCCGTCGTCGTAGGGGTGCCCTCCACCCCCGTGGCAGTGCAGGTCGATGAAGCCGGGCGTCAGCCAGTGGCCTCCGGCGTCGATCACTTCGCGGCCCGGGACGCGGGCGGACTCGTGCCAGCCCGTGCCGGAGCCGGTCGCGACGATCACGCCGTCGTCGGCCGCCAGCCAGAACTCGTCGACCCGTCCGCCCGCATCCACTTTGCGGGCGTCATGGACGACGACGCCGGTCATGCGAACTCGCGCCGCCCGTTGATCACGCCGCTCACGGTCGCCACGACCGCGAACACCAGCGCGACGATGGGCTGCCCCAGACTCCACCAGGCGAAGGCGGCGCAGCCCATCACGACGATCTCCACGAGCGCCTTCACGAAGGCGTCGACGTGCAGCACGGCCTTGGGGGAGCGGAACAGCGCCCACAGCAGGATCGCGAGGACGGGGGCGCCGATGCCGACGACGATGTTCCAGGGCAGCGGCCACGCGACGAAACCCCAGATGCCCAGCGAGACGATGGCGAACAGCTCCAGCACGAAGCGGAGGATGTCGTTGGGTCCGACCTTGATCGGGGTCTGCTGGTCGTGCGTGGTCACCGCGCCATTCTACTGAACCGGGCCGGTCATGGCTGAGCGGCAGCCGGAGCCGGTCAGCGGAAGATGATGGTGCGCGCCCCGTCGAGCAGCACGCGGTCCTCCGCGAACCACTTGACCGCCTGCGTCAGCGTCCGCGACTCCTCGTCCTGGCCGATCGCGACCAGTTCGGGGACGCTGCGGGTGTGGTCGACGCGGACGACGTTCTGCTCGATGATCGGCCCCTCGTCCAGGTCGCTGGTGACGAAGTGCGCGGTCGCGCCGATCAGTTTGACGCCGCGGGCGTGGGCCTGGCGATACGGGTTGGCGCCCTTGAAGCCGGGCAGGAACGAGTGGTGGATGTTGATCGCCCGGCCGGCGAGCTTCTCGCACAGCCCGGGGAGAGGATCTGCATGTAGCGCGCGAGCACGACCAGCTCGATGTCGTGCTCCTCGACCGCCGCCAGGACGCGCGCCTCGAACGCGGCCTTCGACTCGGGGTCGGTCACCGGCCGCGACTCGAACGGGACGCCGTAGAAGCCGGCGAGGTCGCCGAGCACGTCGTGGTTGGACAGCACCAGCGGGATCTCGACCGGGAGTTGGCCAGCGCGCTGGCGGAAGAGCAGGTCGTTGAGGCAGTGCGCGGCGGTGGAGACCAGCACGAGCGTGCGCAACGGGCGGCCGACGTTGTCGACGTTGTGCGTCATCCCGAACCGCTCGACGACGGGCGCGAGCGCCCGCTCGAACTCGGCCCGGTCGGCCGCGGACTCCACCTGCAGGCGCATGAAGAAACGCCCGGTGTCGGTGCTCGCGAACTGCTGGCTCTCGGTGATGTTCCCCCGCGCAGCCACGATCGCGCCGGAGACCGCGTGCACGATGCCGGGGCGGTCGGCGCAGCTGAAGGTCAGCACCCAGTGATTCCCGGGATTCGAGGTCGCGGGGGCGGAGGTCGCGGTCGCGGGGGCGGAGTCCATCCGTCCAGGGTAGCGGCCGCGCGGGTGAGGCGATTCTCCGTCACTCACCGCGGGACCGGCGACCCCGCCGTCCACACCTGCAGCACGCGGAAGTCGTCGTCCAGCAGCACTGCGTCCGCTGCGTACCCCGGCGCGAGGCGGCCGAGGTCGTCGCCGCGTCCGACGGCAGCGGCGGGCGTCTCCGTGAGGGCGCGCACCGCCTCCTCGACGGTCACGCCGACCTCCCGCACCGCGCGGCGCAGCGCGTGGTCCTGGGTCAGTGTGGAGCCGGCGATCGAGCCGCCCTCGGCCAGCCGGGCGACGCCGTCGCGCACCTCCACGCGGAGGGTGCCGAGCAGGTAGTCGCCGTCGGCCTCGCCGGCCGCCGCCATCGCGTCGGTGATCAGCGCGACCCGGCCGGAAGCGGAGGCGAACGCCATCCGGACCACCTCCGGGTGCACGTGGATGCCGTCGTTGATGACCTCCACGGTCACCCCTGGGGTGTGGGTGGCGGCGGCGACCGGGCCGGGAGCACGGTGGTGGATGCCGTCCATGCCGTTGAAGGCATGCGTCAGGATTGTCGCGCCGGCGTCGAACGCGGCACGGGTCTGGTCGTAGTCCGCGCCGGTGTGGCCGACCGCGACGGCGACCCCGGCCGAGGCGAAGGCGCGCACCGCGTCCATACCGCCGGGCAGCTCGGGCGCGAGAGTGATCTGACGCAGGGTTCCGCCGGCGGCCTCCAGCAGCCGCTCGATGTCAGCAGTGGTCGCCGAGCGCAGGAGCGACGGGTCGTGCGCGCCCTTGTGGCCGACGTCGAGGAACGGGCCCTCCAGGTGCGAGCCGAGGACGCGCGGGTCCTCCGCGGCGAGGGCGGCGACACCGCGCACGCGCTCGGCGAGCTCCGGCACCGTCGCCGTCACGAGCGACACCACGAAGCGTGTCGTGCCGTGGCGCTGGTGGAGGGCCATCGCCGTGCGGATCGCGTCCGCGCCGTCGTCGAACGCCGCGCCGCCGCCGCCGTGGCCGTGGAGGTCGATGAAGCCCGGGGTCAGCCAGGCGCCGTCGGCGTCGGTGACCACCGTGCCGGCGTCGGACGCGACGGCGGCGACCCAGTCGTCCCCGACGCCGGTGGCCGCAACGAGGCCGCCGTCGAACACGACCCAGGCGTTGCGGGTGGTGCGACCCTCGCCGACGAGGCGCGCGGAGTGGATCACGTGCATGGACATCCTCACCAACCTACGCGACGGGGCTCACGCGACGATGACCTCGAAGCCGGCCTCCACGAACGCCGCCCGCTGCTCGGCCGTGATGCCGTCGTCGGTGATGAGCGTGGTCAGGAGCTTCGGGCCGCCGAGGGTGGCGAACGCCTTGCGGCCGATCTTGCTGGAGTCCGCGACCACGACGGCGCGGGTCGCCCGGCGGGCCATCAGCGAGTTGACGCTCGCCTCGCCCTCGTCGTGCACGGTCGCGCCGACGAGCGGGTCGATCCCGTTGACGCCGATGAACGCGATGTCCATCGTGATCTTCTCCAGCACCACATCGCTGTACGGGCCGACCAACTCGTACGAGCGCGCGTGCACGACGCCGCCGGTGACGACGGTCTTGATCTGCGGGCGCATCACGAGCTGGGCGGCGATGTTGATGGCGTTGGTGACCACCGTGAGGTTGGGATGCGGCGACGACTCCATGAGGTCGGGCCGCGCGCCCAGCACAGTCGCCACTGCGGTGCTCGTCGTCCCGCCGCAGAGCCCAACGACAGCGCCGCGCGGCACGAGGGCGCTCGCCGCCTGGGCGATCCGCAGCTTCTCGGGCGCGTGCTGCTCCCTCTTGTAGCGGATCGGGAGGTCGTAGGCGACCGACTGGCCGACCGCGCCGCCGCGGGTGCGCGTCAGCAGCTGCTGCGACGCCAGGGCATCCAGGTCGCGCCGCGCGGTCGCCGCGGACACGTCGAGCTTCGCCACGATGTCCTCGACATCCACCTGGCCCGAATCGGCCAGGAGGTCGAGGACGGCGTTGAGCCGTTCCGCTCTGTTCATCGCTGTGCAGTCTCCGTTCCGCTCGCCGCGCCGGCGGCGACGTCGAACAGGGTCATCAGGCGCGCCGCCTCCGTCGCCACGGCCGAGCGCCCCTCCCGCACGTACCGCCGGGAGTCCACGACGTCCGGATTCGCGCGCAGGTAGGCGCGGATCGCGTCGGTGAAGAAGCGGTTCAGGTGGGTGGAGACGTTGACCTTGGTGATGCCGGAGCGGATCGCCGACTCGATCGTCTCATCCGCGACCCCGCTCGAGCCGTGCAGGACGAGCGGAACATGCACGGCGTGTCGCAGGGCGGCGATCAGGGCGAGGTCGAGCTGGGCGGTGCGCTCGGTCATCGCGTGCGAGCTTCCGACCGCGACGGCCAGCGCGTCGACGCCGGTCTCCGTCACGAACCGGCGCGCCTCCGCGGGGTCGGTGCGGACCCCGGGGGCGTGCGCGCCGTCCTTCCCGCCGATCTCGCCGAGCTCGGCCTCCACCGAGACATCGTTGGCGTGCGCGTACTCGACGACCCTCACGGTCGCGGCGACGTTGTCGTCGTAGGGGAGCGTCGACCCGTCGAACATGACCGAGCCGAACCCGAGGTCGATGGCCTGCCGCGTCAGAGCGGCGTCCTCCGCATGGTCGAGGTGGACGGCGACATGGGCGGACGAGTCGGCGGCGAGGGCGAGCGTCCCCCGAGCGATCGCGTCGAGACCGCCGTGGTAGTCGGCGCAGTTCTGCGAGATCTGCAGGATGACGGGGCGGCGGGCCTCCTCGGCGGCGGCTACCAGCGCTTCCGCGGTCTCCAGGTGGATGACGTTGAAGGCGGCGACGCCGGTGTGCGCGGCGACCGCTCCGTGCAGGAGGTCGAGCGTGGGGACGAGAGGCATGCGGGGCTCCGGGCAGGTCGGTCAGGTCGGTTCAGGAGGTCACGAGGCGGGCCTCGTACTCCCGGTAGGCGGGGTCGAGCTCGCCGGCGAGCGGGGCGACGACAGCGGCGGCCGACCAGGCGGTGGCCCGGCGGACGAGGACGGCGGGATCGGTCGTGCCCGCGGCCAGCGCCGTCGCGATCGCGGCGACGGCCGCGTCACCGGCGCCGGTCGCGTTGCCGGCGAGGGGCTCGGGGAGCCGGGCGGACCAGGTGTCGTTTTCGCCGACGGCGAGCATGCCGTCCGCGCCCAGCGAGACGAGGACCAGCCCGGCGCCGGCCGCCAGGAGAGCGCGGGCACCCGCGACCGGGTCGTCCGAGCCGACCGTGTCGGCCAGCTCGCGGCGGTTCGGCTTGAGCACGTCGGCGCCCGCCTCGGCCGCGGCCAGGAGCGCCGTCCCGCTCGCGTCGATGACGCTCGGGACGCTGCGATGCCGGGCGACCTCCACGAGGTCGGCGTAGAAGGTCTCGGGTGCGCCGGGCGGGAGGCTGCCCGACCCGACGATCGCGGTGGCCGGCACGGCGAGACGCTCGACGGCCTCCCGCAGCGCGGTCCACTCGGCGGGGAGAGCCCGGCGCCCGTCTCGTTGAAGATCGTGGCGACTCCCGAGTGCTCGTCCACGATCGCGATGCTGCTGCGTGTCGGCGCGGCCACCGGAATCAGCTCGGACGGGAGGCGGCTCGCCTCCAGGTCGTCGGCCAGGCGCAGGCCGGACGCGCCGCCGGCAGTCGTCAGGACGAACGACGAGCCTCCGGTCTGGGCGATCACCCGTGCGACGTTCAGGCCTTTGCCGCCCGCGCGCACCGCAGGAGGCGCGACCCGGTGCGTCTCGCCGGGCTCCAGCGCCGCGACGCGATAGGTGAGGTCGATCGCGGGATTCGGAGTGACGGTGAGGATCATCGGACGGCCTTGAGAGCATCGGCCGTAGCCGGGACCTCGCGCGCCCGGAGGGCGGCGCCGATCACGCCGGCGTTCTCGCCGATGCGCGCCGGGATCAGCTTCGGGCGCCGATGGAAGGTGAGGATCGCGTCGAGGCGCTGGGCCAGCGGCACGAAGAGCTCATCGCCGGCCTGCGCCAGGCCGCCGCCGATCACGACGGCTTCGGGGGCGAGGAGGGCGACGGTGTGGGACAGGTCGAGCGCGAGGGCGTCGAGTGCGGAGTCCCAGATCCGCTGCGCGGCGGGATCGCCGGAGCGGGCCCGCTCCAGCACCTCCCGTGAGCCCGCCACCGGGACGCCGCTGACCGCCGTGTACCGCCGCGCGATCGCTGCGGCCGAGGCCACGGCCTCCAGGCAGCCGCGACCGCCGCAGGCGCAGTCGGGTCCGTCGGCGACCCGGGAGTGACCCATCTCGCCGGCCATGCCGCCGCCGGTGAACAGCGTGCCGTCGATGAAGATGGCGCCGGCGATCCCGGTGCCGATCGCCATCACCACGACGTCGCGGAAGCCCGCCGCGGCGCCCAACCGGTACTCGGCCTCGCCCGCGGCGCGCACGTCGTGGCTGAACGACACCGGCATCCCGTACGCCTCTGCCGCGCGATCGCGGAACGGGAAGTCGTGCCAGCCGAGGTTCTCCGAGAAGACGCCGACCCCGGTCTCCTCGTCCACGTGGCCGGGGACGACCAGGCCCGCCGCGACGGGGACCACCTCGGGGTGTGCGCGCCGGAACCCGGCGGCCAGCTCCGCGGTCGCGGCGACGACGGCCTGTCCGGGGTCTGCGCCGTCGAGCGGGGTGGGCCGGCGGATCAGTTCCACGATACGGCCGGCGGAGTCCACCAGCGCAGCCTTGAGGTCGGTGCCGCCGACGTCGAAAGCGAGCACCGCGTCGCCCGGGCCGAGCTCGTCGGCGGCAGTGTTCACGTTCACGGGGTCAGGATGACAGAGCGCGTCAGGTTGCGGGGACGGTCGGGGTCCAGCCCCGCACGGCGGGCGCGCTCCAGGGCCACGCGCTGTGCGCGGACCAGGTCGGCGAGGCCGTCGATCGGTTCGTTCTCGAACCGTGCGCCGGTGGCCGCGACGTCCTGGGCGAGACCGGTGGGGGCGTCGCCCAGCATCCAGGTGACCCGGCCGGGAGCCGCGATCGCGATCGGGCCGTGCCGGTACTCCTTGGCCGGGTAGGACTCCGTCCACGACTGCGACGCCTCGCGCATCTTGAGGGCGGCCTCGTGCGCGAGGCCGATGGTCCAGCCGGCGCCGAGGAAGCTGTACTGCTCGGCGGAGACGAGCGCGTCGTCCAGGTCCTCGTCGATCGCTGCGGCGGCCTGCTCGATGGCGGCGCCGAGGTCGTGGCCGAGGGAGGCGCGGATCAGCGCCAGCGCCGTCGTGGCGAAGCGCGTCTGAACGACCGAGGTCTCGTCGGCGAAGGGCAGGAGCACGGTGTCGTCCACGAGCTCGGGCAGCGGCGTGCCCGCCGCGCCGACGACCGCGATGGTCCGCGGCCGCCGTGAGCGGCCCCGCAGGCCGTCGACCAGCTCGATGACCTCGGTCGTCGTGCCCGAGCGGCTGATCGCGACGATCGCGTCGTAGTCGCGGTCGATCACGGCCTCCGAGGCGGCGTAGGCGTCGGTGAGGCCGTGGCCGGCCGACTCGCGCAGCGCGGCGTACGACTGCGCCATGAACCACGACGTACCGCACCCGACGACGGCGATGCGCTCGCCGGACGCAGGAAGCAGCGCCTGCTCGGCGCGGAGAGCTGCCGCACGGGCCCAGGTCTCCGGCTGCGACCGCAGCTCGGCCTCCATGTGCGCTCCCGGGGGATGTCCGCCACTGCTCGCTCCTGTCGTTCGTTCGCGTCGAGGCGTCGATTCGGTCAGGTCCATGATTGCTGATGAGCGTTAGGTCTGTCTACTGATCACTTTCGATCGTTGCGACCGAGTCGGGCGCGTTCTCGCGTCGGGCGTGTAAATCCCAGGTAACGATCTGGTGCCGGGTCCTTGACGTGCGGCCCGGATATGCGCAATTATTCGAGCATCAATTGAGTGCATGTGATCGTTTCCATGCGAAACAAATCACGAAGCATCATCCAGATACGCACCGCCGCGCACCTGCAGTACCTTCAGCGACGGTCCGGGATCCTTATCGAGAGTGAGGAAAGTCGATGAAGAAGTCTCTGCGGTGGGGAGCCGCCGTCGCGTCAGCGGCGGTCGCGACCCTGACGCTCGCGTCCTGCGGCTTCAGTGGAGGCTCGGGGGGCTCGGCGAGCGGGAGCAGCCAGCTCAACCTGATGGTCGCCAGCTATTCGGACAACACCAAATCCGAGTGGCAGGGCATCATCAAGGACTTCGAGGCCGCCAACAAGGGCATCACGGTCAACCTCGACGTCGAGTCGTGGACCGACATCAACAACGTCATCAAGACGCGCATCCAGGCGGGCAAGCAGCCGGACATCCTGAACATCGACGCGTTCGCCGGCTTCGCCGCCGACGACCTGCTCTACCCGGCGAAGGACATCGTCTCCGCCCAGACGCTCAACGACTTCCAGCCGGCGTTCAACAAGAACGCGAGCATCGACGGCACCCAGTGGGGCCTCCCGTTCATCGCCTCCGCGCGCGCCCTGTTCTACAACAAGGACGACTTCGCCAAGGCGGGGATCACCGACCCGCCCAAGACCTGGGCCGACTTCGAGGCCGACGCCGCCAAGCTGAAGGCCGCGGGCGTGACCCCGTACGGCATGCCGCTCGGGGCAGAGGAGGCTCAGGCCGAGACCGCGATCTGGTTCTACGGAGCGGGCGGTGGTTATGGCGACGCGAAGAAGCTGACGATCGACAGCGCCGAGAACGTCGCCGGCGCCACGGAGATGCAGAAGATCATCAACCAGGGCCTCACGCAGGCGAACCCCGGTTCGACCAACCGCACGCCGCTGATGAACGTCTTCATCCAGGGCCAGCTCGGCATGCAGATCGGCCTCCCGCCGATCGTCGGCCAGATCAAGGACAAGAACCCGTCGCTGAAGTACGGGATCGCGCCGATCCCCACCAAGGACGGGTCCGCCTTCACGCTGGGCGTCGCGGACCACCTGATGGCGTTCAAGGGCAAGACCGACAAGAAGGACGCGATCAAGAAGTTCCTCGACTACTTCTACACGCCGGCGGTCTACACCAAGTGGGTCGGCGAGGAGGGCTTCCTGCCCACCACGAAGTCCGGCGCGGACAAGATGGGCTCCGACGAGACCATCAAGCCGTTCCTGGACCTGCTGCCGAACGCCAAGTTCTACCCGTCGACCAACCCGAACTGGTCGGCCGCCCAGGGTGCCATCCAGAGCCAGATCGGTCAGCTGGGCCAGGGCGCGAACCCGTCCGACCTGCTGAAGGCCATCCAGGCGAAGGCTTCGGGCCAGTAACAGCGGCATGAGCTCGACGATCGAAACGACCACGACGGGGGCGGCCACCGGCCGTCCCCGTCGCGGGGCACCCGCACCCGGCACGGCAACACCACCTCGCTGTGGAACGCCGTGCCGTGGACGTTGCCTGCGCTCCTCCTCATCTTCGGCATCGTGCTGTTCCCTGCGGGCTACATGATCTTCAACTCGACGCGGAAGATCTCGGTCGCCGGCGTCGACCACGGATCGGTCGGCCTGCAGAACTACATCACGGTGCTCTCGCGCCCGGAGATCCCGGGCATCCTCCTCAACACCTTCATCTGGGTCGTCTCGGTGGTGGTCATCACCGTGGCGATCTCGCTCGCGCTGGCGCAGTTCCTCGACAAGAACTTCCCCGGCCGGCGCTGGGTGCGGATGGCGATCATCGTCCCGTGGGCGGCGAGCGTCGTGATGACCACGACGGTCTTCGTCTACGGGCTCGACCCTTCTACGGCATCATCAACAAATTCCTGGTCGACATCCACCTGCTCGCGCAGCCGTTCGGCTTCACCAAGGAGCCGCTGCCGGCGTTCCTGTCGTCCATCGCGATCGCGGTGTTCGTCTCGCTGCCGTTCACGACCTACACGATCCTCGCCGGGCTCGCCGGCATCCCCGGCGACATGCTGGAGGCCGCGAAAGTCGACGGCGCCGGGGCCGTGCGCTCCTACTTCGGGGTCACGTTGCCCAACCTGCGTCCCGCGATCGCGCTCGCCAGCCTCATCAACATCATCAACGTCTTCAACTCGCTGCCGATCCTGAAGCTCATGACGGGCTCCATCCCCGGCTACAAGGCCGACACCACGACCACGTACGTGTTCAAGCTGCTGCAGAACGAACAGCGCATCGACCTGTCGAGCGCGCTCAGTGTGATCAACTTCCTGATCGTGCTGGTCGTCGTGGCGCTCTACCTGTGGATCGTGAAGCCGATGAAGGAGGTCTCATGACCGCGCCCGCCCCCGTCGCGCTCGCCGGAGCGCCCGCGCGCGCCGGCGCGCCCCGCCGCCCGCGCCCGGGCTTCTCCTGGCGGGTCGCGGGCAAGGTGACCGCCGGGGTCGTCATCGCCCTGGTCTTCATCGCGCCGTACCTGATCATGCTGGTCGGCTCGTTCAAGAGCAGGGACAACATCCTCGCGGTCCCGCCGACCTACCTGCCGACACAGTGGCATCCCGAGAACTACCTCACCATGTGGTCCACGCCGGAGACCCCGCTGCCGCTCAACCTCATCTCGACCATCGTGATCTCGGTGTTCGCGACGGTGCTCGTGCTGGTGGTCTGCGTCCCGGCGGCGTACTACACGGCGCGGTTCCGGTTCCGGGGCCGTGGTGTCTTCCTCTTCCTGGTGATCGTCACGCAGATGCTGCAGCCGACGGTGCTCGCGACCGGTCTGTTCAAGGAGATGGTGTCCCTCGGGATCAACGACACCTGGCTGGCGATGATCCTGGTCAACGCGGCGTTCAACCTGGCGTTCGCGATCTGGATCATGCACACGTTCTTCGCGGGCGTGCCCAAGGAGGTCGACGAGGCGGCCCAGCTCGACGGGGCCGGGAAGTGGACGGTGCTGCTGCGGGTACAGCTCCCGCTGGTCTGGCCGGGTATCGTCACGGCGATCATCTACACGTTCGTCGCCTCCTGGAACGAGTTCGCCGCGAGCCTCGTCATCCTCTCCACGGACGCGAACCAGCCGCTGTCGGTGGCGCTGACCAAGTTCGTCGGCCAGTACGACGCAGCCTGGCAGTACGTGTTCGCGGTGTCGGTCGTCGCGGTCATCCCGGTGGTCATCCTGTTCGCGCTCATCGAGAAGCGCCTGGTCGGCGGGCTGACGGCGGGCAGCGTCAAGTAACCGGCGCAGCCGCCACCACGAGCTGGGGCGCCCGCGCGTGTGGCGCGACGCGGGCGCCCCGATGCACCACTGCATCCTGCCGGAGTAGCATCGAATGCGATGACGGCCGGTATCACGAGTTCGCTGCACCCGGCGGATCCCGCCGGGCCAGTGACCGAGTCCGGCCATGTGCGGCTGTTCCGCTGGGAGGTGCCCTGGTGGGCCGGCGTGCTCGGCGTCTACGCGGCCTCACGCGTGCTGACCACGCTGCTCATGCTCGTGCTCTACCTCGTCGCGGGGGCGATGCACTGGGAGGGCGGCAGTCCGCAGACGCACCCCAGCTTCCTCGGCTTCGCGGGCACCTGGGACGCCTCCTATTACCGCCGCATCGTCGAGCACGGCTACCCGGCGACCCTGCCCGTCGACTCCGATGGCGACGTGCAGCAGAACGAGTGGGCGTTCCTGCCGCTGTACCCGCTGATCGTGCGCGCGCTCATGGCGGCGACCGGGCTCGGATTCCCGGCGGCGGGCGTGCTGGTCTCCGTGCTCTGCGGGGCGGCGGCCGGCCTCGTGCTCTATCGGCTCGTGGCGTCGCGCGTCGGCTCGGTCAGCGGGCTCTGGGCCGCCGTGTTCTTCTGCTTCGGCCCGCTGTCGTTCGTCCTCCAGATCGCCTACGCCGAGAGCCTGTTCTTCCTGCTGCTGTTCGCCGCGCTGCTGGCGACCATGACGCGTCGGTACTGGACGGTCATCCCGTTCGGCGTCGCGGCGGCGTTCACCCGGCCGGGAGAGCTCGCGCTTCCGCTCACCCTCGGGATCGTGTATCTGCTCCGCGCGCTGCGGGCGCGTCGGGGCCAGGAGACCTTCGGCGCCCGGGAGCGCGTCGCGTTGATCGTCGCCGGCGCGGTGACCGCCGTCGCGGGGCTGGCGTGGCCACTGGTCGCGGCGACCGTCACCGGGACGCCCGGGGCCTACGTGGAGACCGAGCTGTCCTGGTGGACGGGCTTCGTCGGCCGGGTCGCCTTCGTGCCGCTGACGCCGTGGTTCCTCTTCACCTGGCGGTACGCGAGCGTCGCCGGCGCCCTCCTCGTCATCGCCGCGATCGGCGGTTACGTGTGGCTGCTGAACCGGCCGGGCATCCGCGCGCTGGGCACCGAAGTGGTCGCATACGCGGCCAGCTACGCGCTCTACCTGTTCGCCGTCTTCCTGCCGCAGCAGAGCCTCTTCCGGCTGCTCATGCCGCTGGCCCCGCTCGCCGGAGCGCCGGGGCTGACCCGCAACAGGCGCGCCCGGACGATCGTGCTGTGGGCGGGGATCGCGCTGCAACCCGTGGCGCTCGTACTGTTGTGGCTCGTCGGCTACCCCTGACCTGACTCCCTCACGGGGCGAGCCGGAGGGCGAGGGCCACGAGCTCGCCGCGGTTGGCCGCCGAGGTCTTGCGCATCACCCTGCTGACGTGGCTCTCGACGGTGCGGACGCTGAGCACGAGCCGGGACGCGATCTCCGGGTTGCTGAGGCCCGCGGCGACGAGCCGGGTGATCTCGCGCTCGCGGTCCGTCAGCGCGATCGGCGTCGAGAAGAACCCGCCGCCTTCGGAGCCGTCGCCCGCCGGGCGTCGGAGGGCTGCGGCCGGGCCGGCCCGTCCGGTCGAGGCGAGTCGCTCGGCCAGCGCGCCCAGGTCCGCGTTCCCGCCCTCCGAGCGGGCCTCGACGAAGGCGAGGTGTGCGTTGTGGAGTTCGGACTGCTGCCGCGCGAGGAGGGCGCGGGCCTCCGCCAGCCCGGCGTCGTCGATCGCGTGCTCGAGCGACGTCAGCAGCGCGAGGGCGGCGGTGGGCAGCTCGCCGCGCGTCGCCAGGCGGGAGGCGAGCCGGCGGAGCAGCTCGGCGGCCTCGTCCGGCCGCCCGCGGCCTGCGGCGAGTTGAGCGTCGATCCAGTGCACTCCTGCCCCGACCGCGGGCGGCGGGTCGCCCTCCGGGGACGCCGAGAGGCCGGCGGCGAGTTCGTCCCGGACGCGTTCGGCGACGGCGGTGTCGCCCCGGCGCACCGCGATGACGGCGGTGAGGACGTGGAGTGCGACCTGGACGGCGGCGCCGGGCACCGCGGGCGCGCCGAGCGCCGCGGCCGACGCGAGCGCGTCGGCGGCATCGGCCGGACGGTCGGCGAGCAGGTGGCAGAGCCCGAGTGCGACGCTGTGCGCACGCACCGCTCCCGCATCGAGCCGGTCGCGCGCCGACGCGGCACCGCGTTCGGCCCAGGCGACGGCGTCGGCGTGCCGCCCCACGCCGAGGAGGGCGAAGGCGTGTGCGGCCGCCTCGCTGGCGGGCGCCGACGTCCCGGGCAGCGAGGCGAGCGAGTCGCGCAGGCGGACGGCGTCCTCGAACCGCCCGCCGCGGAGGGCGACGGCCCGGGAGGCCTCCAGCAGCCGTGACCGCACGGCCGGCGGGAGGTCGCTGTCGTCGCGCAGGCGCTCTGCGGGAACGACCGGCTCGGCTCCGACTTCGACGGCGAGCATCACCGCGGCGGCGTCCGCGAGCCGTGCGAAAGGACCGAGCCCGGCGACCTCGGCCCGCAGGGTCGCGAGGGCTGCCGCGAACCCCTGGCCGTGCGCCAGCGCCCGGCGGGCCCGGAGCACGGCGAGTTCCGCCGCGTCCAGGGGGTCGCCCGGAAGGCCGACGGACGCGGCCAGCACGCGGTCGAGTTCGGCGTCAGAGCCCGGCGCCATCCCCGTGTCTGCCATCAGAGCGCGCGCGAGGGCGAGCGCCGACCCCGGCGACGGGGCAGCGCGCCACGAGCGCGCGGCCTCCTCGCGGCGGGAGTCGGCCGCCGCGTGAACGAGCTGCACGAACGCGGCGTCGGTGGGCGGGGCGTCCACCTGGGCCCGGTCGCGGAGGTGATCGGCGAGGACCGGGGGATCGAGGGCGATGAGCCTCCGCCCGCGATGGGGCACGATCCGGAGCACACCGGCCGCCGCCAGCCCGTCCAGCGCGGCGGGGTCGACCAGCCCGCGCGCCGATCCCACGTCGCCGACGCCGGTCACGGCGATCCTCTCCAGCGCGACGCGCTCGGCCGGGTCGAGCCCGGAGAGCTGCGCCTCGAGGGCGCCGCGGAGCGCTCTGCTCCACAGCTCTCCCGTCGCGGACCACGCGCCGGGGCCCCGGACCAGCCGGCCCTCCAGCACGGCGAGTTCCGCGAGCGCGAGCGCGAGGCCGACGTTGCCGCCGCAGAGCGCGTAGACGCGGCTCATCGCGCCTGCGTCCACCGGACCGCCGAGCCGCTCGGCCATGACCGACCGGAGCTCCTCGTAACCGAGCGGGGCGAGCTCCACCGCATAGGCCGTCGACGGCCCCTCGTCCAGCCGCGCGCGGGTGCGCAACAGGGGCGTGCGCGTCGCACGGCGCACGGCGTCGATCGCGCCGACGGATGCGTCGTCGAGGAGGTCGGCGTCGTCCACCAGGAGAGCGGCCGCGCCGGAGCCGACGGCTGTCGTCAGGCCGTCGATCGCCTGCTGCAGGGCGGATGCCGTTCGGCGCTCGGGGGACGTCAGCACACCGAGCCCCGCTGCGTGGAGGGCGGCGAGGGGGCTCTCGCGCAGCGACCGGACCCCGTTCACACGCACGACCGTTCTGCGCGCGTCGGCCGCGGACGACGCCACCGCGTCGACGACGGTCGAGCGTCCGCTCAAGCGCGGGCCCACGAGGTCGACGTCCGCGTCCATGGAGAACAGGAGCTCGCGCACGAGCGTCAGGACACGGTCCCTGCCCGCGAGCGGAGCGGAGCCCGCGGCGCGGGGATCGATCATCGGCTGGCTCCAAAAACGTGGGTGAATGTGCTGCAGCCCAACGGTAATACGCAAGATGTAAGCTGCTCCACGTAAGGTGTGGCGACCTGCACGGAACATCGACCGATCAGCACGTAAATCCCCGGGTCGACGGTGGGCGGCGCCGGTACCGACGACAGCATGGGTCCGATGTCGAAAGGGAGTCGGGACCTATGAGCGGTCGATCGCGCCGCCGTGCGAGAGCGGCCGAGCGCGCACGCGTCACGCGTGTCGTGCTGATCTCGCTCGGGGCCGTCGCGCTCGTCGTCGTGGGGTGCGCCGCCTGGGTGGGCGTCCGAGCGGCCGTCTCCTATGGTCACGTCTCCGCCGCCCGCGGCGAGGCCAGGGCGATCCTCGACGCCGTGGCGGCGGACCCGGCGTCGGCCGCCTCCCGCGCCGACCGGCTCCGGGCGGTGGCCGGCCGCCTGGACGACGCAAAGGGACTGACGGGCGATGTCGTCTGGCGCGCGTCCGAGTACGTCCCGTTCGCCGGCGCCAACCTGCGCTCCTACCGGCTCACCGTCGAAGCGCTCCACGAGACGGTCGACGGGGGACTGGCGCCTGTGGTCGCCGACCTCGCCCGGCTGGAGACCGCCGTGTCGCTCTCCGAGCGGACGGTCGACACCAAGGCCGTCGCGGGCACGGCCGCCGGCCTCCGCACGGCGCAACGCGCGCTCGAGCGAAGCCGCACGACGCTGCGCGAGGCCTCGTCGGGCCCGCTCGTGCCGCCGCTCGCCTCCGGGGTCGGGGAGGCCGAGGGCCTGGTCGACAGCCTGCACCGGACCGTCTCCTCGCTCTCGGTCGCCGCGCGCGTGCTCCCGCCCGCTCTCGGCGCCGGCGGTGCGAAAAAGTACGCGCTGCTGTTCAACAACAACGCCGAGCTCCGGACCACAGGCGGGATCGCGGGGGCCGTCTCGGAACTGACCGCCGACGGCGGGAGCATCGAGCTGGGGCAGCAGCTCATCCCCGATCAGCTCAACCCCGCCGCCGGGGCCGGGCTCCAGGTGAGCCCGCAGGAGCGGGCGCTGCTCGGACCCCAGCTCGGCGAGTACATCCAGAACGTCAACCTGACGCCCGACTTCGTCCGGAGCGGCGAGCTCACGGCCGGCCACTGGCGCACGGCGCTCGGTCAGGAGCTCGACGGAGTGGTCTCGATCGACACCGCGACGATCGGCCTGCTGCTGGCGGCGACCGGCCCGATCACCGTCGGCGGGCGCGAGCTGAACAGCGAGAACGCGTCACGCGTCCTGTTGCGGGACGTCTACCTCGAGATCGAGAGCCGTGACGAGCAGGACGCGTTCTTCGGCGAGCTCACGCGCGCCATGTTCGACAAGCTCTTCGGCGCGGGCACCGGGACGGTACCCGTGCTGAAGGCGCTGGGCGCGGCGGTGGACGAGGGCAGGATCTCGCTCTGGTTCGCCGACGCCGCACTTCAGCGCGAGATCGCGAGCGGCCCGCTCGCCGGACCGCTCGCCCAGCTCACCGACCGCGGAGCGCCCGTCGGCGTGTTCTTCGCCGACGGGACCGCAGGCAAGATGGACAGCTACCTCGAAGGCTCTGTCACCGCCACCTGCCACGCCCCGGCGAAGGAGCGGGCGGGGAAGGAGACGTTGAAGGTCGGAAGCACCGTCACGGCCACCGCCACGCTCGCCTCCACGGCGCCGGCGGACATCGCCTCGTTCCCCTGGGTCGTGACCGGGTACGGCGTCCCGGACCTGCCGACCGGGCACATCCGGACGATGGTGCAGTTCGCAGGGACGGACAGCCTCCGTCCGCACCGCGTGACGGTCGACGGCACGGAGGTCACCGCCGTCTCCCGGATGATCGACGGCCATCCGGTGTCCGTCGTCACGGTCGACCTCGCTCCGGGAGCCGTCTCGGTCGTCGTCGCCGAGTTCGCCGCCCTGCCCACCCGGTCGCCGACCGTCGACCGCGTCGTCGCGACCCCCACCGCCACCGAGTTCGAGCACTTCGCCGAGCCCGGGACCTGTGGCTGACCGAACCGCTGCGGTCGGCCAGTGACACCCATCCCCTACGAAGGAGAACCCATGAAGAAGAAACTGTTCGGCGGCCTCGTCGCCCTGGCGCTGGCGCTGGCGCTCGCTCCCGCGGCGGCAGCCCACGCGGACTACCCGCCGGGCGGTGAGCTGCACGGCGAGCTCGACAAGTACACCGTCGACCCGGGCGAGACGGTCACCTACACCGCTCCGACGAGCACGTACCTGGCTGCGGAGTCCCTGACGCACCAGCTCACCGGCGTGAACGGACACACCGCGACCACCGCCTCGCTGCGGACCGCGCCGGTCGCACCCACGGTCGGCGAGTTCACCGCCACGGCGCAGGATGACGGCTCGCACTCGTTCGCCTTCGTCATCCCGTCGCAGGCGGGCGAAAGCTACACCTTCGAGGTGCTCCGCGCCAATGGTGACGTCTGGGACTCGTTCCAGATCTCCGTCGCGAACCCGGTCATCCCCCCGACGGGTAGTGACGACGGTGGCACCGGCGACGGTGGCACCGGCGACGGCGGCGCGGGTGGCGGTGCCGGCAACGGCGGCGCGGGCAACGGCGGAGGCCTCGCGATGACCGGTTCGGACATCGCGATCGCGAGCATCGCCGGCTCGGCCGTGCTCCTGGTCGGCGCGGGCGCCGTCCTGCTGGTCGTCCGCCGTCGCCGCCGCAGCGCGGAGACCGCTGCCGCGTGATGATCGCGACCCGTTGAGCTTCTCACTCGCCGGATGAGAGGAGTCGGTGGCCCGATGGGGTCGCCGGCTCCTTTCGCGTTCGCCGGCTCAGCGCGTCGCGTCCTCCGGCCACGGCACCTCGGCGACCCGGCGGTACGACGTTCCCAGCGCGTCCCAGTGCTCGGCGAGCCGCGCGACCCGGGCGGCGAACGCCTCGAAGTCGCGCGGCGACACCACCTGGGCCGTGTCCGCAGGCGCCTCCGACCAGCCGATCTCGGCGACGGCCGCGAGCCGGGGGAACACCATCCGCTCGACTTCCTCGATCGTCGAGATGGTCTCCGTCCACAGCGGAGCCTCGACGCCGAGGATGTGCGCGTCTCCCAGTCCCGGCACGATCCGAGCGGGGTCCCACTCGTACGCGCTGCGGAGGTCCGTCGGGCCGTCGGCCCAGTCCTGACCGATCGGGTCCCCCTCCTCGTAGACGATGTCGAGATAGGCGACGTCGGCCGGGGACATGATCACCGCGCCACCTCCACGGACGAACGCCAGTGTCTCGTCGGCCGCGTCGTCGCGCGGGCTGCGGAACGACCAGTACTGACCGACCGTCCCCTCGGGGAGACCGGCCGCGTGGCCCATCTCGTGCCAGCCGACCGGGACTTTGCCGGCCTCGGCGACGAGCTGCGCCGCCCGCCGTACGAAGGCCTGGAAGTCCGCCTCCGGCGTGCTGAGGCACTCGTCGCCGCCGATGTGGAGGTACGGGCCGGGCGTGAGAGCCGCGACCGCGCCGATCACGTCCCGCACGAAGCCGTCGGTGACCGGGTCACCGGTGCGCAGGGTGCTGAAGCCGACCTCCGACCCGGTGTAGAGCGCGGGTGCGACGCCGTCCGGGTTGAGCTCGGGGTAGGAGGCGAGCGCCGCGTTGGTGTGCCCCGGCATGTCGAGCTCGGGGACGATCGTGACGTGCCGCTCCTGCGCGTAGGCGACCAGCTCGCGGTAGTCGTCCGCGGAGTAGAAGCCGCCCCGACTGCCGTCGGTGCCCGTGGAACCGCCGATGCGGGTCAGCTCCGGCCAGCCGGGGATCTCGATGCGCCAGCCCTGGTCGTCGGTCAGGTGCAGGTGGAGGTGGTTGACCTTCAGCAGGACGATCGCGTCGATGAACCGCTTGACGTCCGCGACCGGGAAGAAGTGCCGGGCGACGTCCAGCATGGCGCCCCGGTAGGCGAAGCGGGGGTGGTCCGTGATCCGGAGCGCGTCGACGGTCAGCGGGTCGCCCTCGCACTCGGCCGGCACGAGCTGCCGCAACGTCTGAACGCCCCGGAACGCGCCGGCCGCAGTGGCCGCGCCGATCCGCACGCCTTCGGCCGCGACCTCCAGGGTGTAGCCCTCGGCCGGGTGCCCGGCCGGCCCCTCGTCGTCCGCGATCACGATGGCGATGTCCCCGAACGCCGGAGGCTCGTGGACGACGGCGAGGTCGCGATGACAGTCCGTGGCCAGCTCGGCCCGCAGCAGCCGGCCCACCGCCTCGGCACCCTGACCCGCCACGATGATCCTGGCGCCGGGGAGGAGCGTGAAGGGCGCGTCGCCCGTCTTCTCGAGCTGGGCGGGGCGAGGCACGACCACGGATGCTCCTCACCGCGTCAGGGGATTCTCGGGGTTCGGCCGACACTGCCCGCCCGCGGGACGGCCATGTGCGAGTATCGCAGGCGTCCCGACTCGTCAGCAAGGCCTCCAGCGGATGAGCACGAGCCTGTTCCACGCCCCTTTGCTATGCTTGCTCACGTCGCGACTGGCGCTCAGATGGTCACCATCGGGGAGCGACAACGGTTACCTCGAACGAACGGATGGATTCGGCCGCGCGCCTGGGTCGATGCACAAAGATTGTCCATCCCTGCTTTCAAGGAGCCGATAGTGACCGACACCCTTCCCTCCACCTTCACCGCCCCCTGGCGGAGGTCGATCCCGAGATCGCGGAGGTGCTGCAGCTCGAGCTCGGCCGCCAGCGCGACTACCTCGAGATGATCGCCTCAGAGAACTTCGTGCCGCGCGCCGTTCTCGAAGCCGTCGGCTCCGTGCTGACGAACAAGTACGCCGAGGGCTACCCGGGCCGCCGCTACTACGGCGGCTGCGAGTACGTCGACATCGCCGAGCAGCTCGCGATCGACCGGGCGAAGAGCCTGTTCGGCGCCGAGTACGCGAACGTCCAGCCGCACTCCGGTGCGTCCGCGAACGCGGCCGTCCTGTCGGCCATCGCCACCCCGGGCGACACCATCCTCGGTCTGGAGCTCGCGCACGGCGGCCACCTGACCCACGGCATGAAGCTCAACTTCTCCGGCAAGCTCTACAACGCAGTCGCCTACGGCGTCGACCCGGAGTCCTTCACCGTCGACATGAACGTCGTGCGCGACAAGGCCCTCGAGCACAAGCCGCAGGTCATCATCGCCGGCTGGTCGGCCTACCCGCGCCAGCTCGACTTCGCCGCGTTCCGCGAGATCGCGGACGAGGTGGGCGCGAAGCTCTGGGTGGACATGGCACACTTCGCCGGCCTGGTGGCCGCCGGTCTGCACCCGTCGCCCGTGCCTCACGCGGACGTCGTCAGCTCGACGGTGCACAAGACCATCGGCGGCCCGCGCTCCGGCTTCATCGTCAGCCGCGACATGGAGCTCGCCAAGAAGCTCAACTCCAACGTGTTCCCGGGCCAGCAGGGCGGGCCGCTCATGCACGTGATCGCCGCCAAGGCGACCGCGTTCAAGCTCGCCGCGACCGAGGAGTTCAAGGACCGCCAGGAGCGCACCGTCCGCGGTGCCAAGCTGCTCGCCGAGCGCCTCACCGCCGACGACTCGCGCGCCGCGGGCGTCGACGTGCTCACCGGTGGAACCGACGTGCACCTCGTGCTCGCCGACCTGCGCCACTCCGACCTCGACGGCCAGCAGGCGGAGGACGTCCTCCACGAGGTCGGCATCACCGTCAACCGCAACGCGGTGCCGTTCGACCCGCGCCCGCCGATGGTGACCTCCGGCCTCCGGATCGGCACGCCCGCCCTCGCGACCCGCGGCTTCGGCGACGCCGAGTTCACCGAGGTGGCCGACATCATCGCGCTCGCGCTGCGTCCCGGCGCCGACACCAAGGCGCTGCGCGCCCGCGTCGACGTGCTCACGGCCGCGTTCCCGCTCTACCCGGGCCTGACCCCCTCCGGCCAGGAGGGCTTCCCCGTCGAGCTCCCCTCCTCCATCTGACCCGGCGCCCAACCGCCGAGTACGCGAATAATCAGCAAAAAACCGTCGAGTACGCGAACTTTTCGCGTACTCGACGGTTGGCAACGAGTGTGGAGGGCCGCGTGACGGCGAAGATTCTGGACGGTAAGGCTACGGCTGCGTCGATCAAGGCGGAGCTGAAAGAGCGGGTGACCGCGCTGCGCGAGCAGGGCGTCGTGCCGGGGCTCGGCACGATCCTGGTCGGCGACGACCCCGGCTCGCAGTGGTACGTCGCGGGCAAGCACCGCGACTGTGCGGAGGTCGGCATCGCCTCCATCCGCCGCGACCTGCCCGCGGAGATCTCGCAGGCGGAGCTCGAGGCCGTGATCGAGGACCTGAACGGCGACCCCGACTGCACCGGCTTCATCGTCCAGCTCCCGTTGCCGTCGCACATCGACACCGACGCGATCCTGGAGCTGGTCGACCCCGCCAAGGACGCCGACGGCCTCCACCCGACGAACCTGGGCCGCCTGGTCCTCAACGTCAACCGGCCGATCACGACCCCGCTGCCGTGCACGCCGCGCGGGGTCATCGAGCTCATGCTGCGGCACGGAATCGAGCTGAACGGCAAGCACGTCGTCGTCGTCGGCCGCGGGGTGACCGTGGGCCGCGCGATCGGCTCCCTGCTCACCCGCCGCGAGTACAACGCCACGGTGACCCTCACTCACACCGGCACCGTCGACCTCGACGGCATCCTGCGCAGCGCCGACGTGATCGTCGCCGCCGCCGGTGTCGCCGGCCTGGTGACCGCCGACAACGTGAAGCCGGGCGCCATCGTCCTCGACGTCGGCGTGAGCCGCGTGGAGGACCCGGTGACGGGCAAGAGCAAGGTGGCCGGCGACGTGGCGGCAGACGTGGCCGAGGTCGCCGCGTGGGTCTCGCCGAACCCGGGCGGCGTCGGGCCGATGACCCGCGCGCTGCTGCTGCAGAACGTGGTGGAGTCCGCGGAGCGGGCGTTGGCGTGACCGCCGAGGACCGCATGCATCCGGCCGTCGAGCGGGTGGAGGCGGCGCTGCTGGAGGCCGGGATCGAGCCCCGCGTGCGCTGGTTCGACTCTGCGACCCCCACTGCGGCGTCGGCCGCGGCGGAACTGGGCGTGGAGGTGGGCGCGATCGCCAACTCGCTGGTCTTCACGATCGACGGCGAGCCGCTGCTGGTGATGACCTCCGGCGCGCACCGCGTCGACACGGCCTTCCTCGGCGAACGGCTCGGCGGCCGCATCCGCCGCGCCGACGCCGAGACGGTGAAGGCGGCGACCGGCCAGACCATCGGCGGCGTCGCCCCGCTCGGCCATCCCGAGCGTCTGCGCACGGTCGTCGACATCGCGCTCGCCGGCTACCCCGAGGTGTGGGCCGCCGCCGGCCACGCGCACACCGTCTTCCCGACGACGTTCGACGAACTCGTCCGCATCACCGGTGGCGAGCCCGGCCCCGTCGAACCCACCCCTGACCGCAGCCATCCGTTCCTCACTTTCTGCCGCGACACGCCGTCATGCGGCGGGAGAAACTGAGGAAGCGATGGCTGCTTTCAGGCTGTGGGGTGCTCGGTGACGTGGGTGAGGTAGGCGGCGGCGTTGCGGAGGATGCCGGCGCGCTCGTCGTCGGTGAGTTCTCGGCGCACTTTGCCGGGGACGCCGGCGACCAGTGAGCCGGGCGGGATGACGGCGCCCTCGAGCACGACGGTCCCGGCCGCGAGCAGGAGCCCGCACCGACCACCGCGCCGTTGAGCACCGTCGCGTGCATCCCGACCAGCACGCCGTCCTCGATCATGCAGCCGTGCAGCACCGCGTTGTGGCCGACCGACACATCCGCGCCGATGGTCAGCGGGAAGCCGCGGTCGACGTGGCAGGACACGTTGTCCTGGAGGTTGCTGCGCTCGCCGAGCACGATGTCCTCCGCCTCCGCCCGCAGCACAGCGTTGTACCAGACGCTGGAGCCGGCGAGCAGTCGCACGCGTCCCGCGAGGACGGCGCCGGCCGCGACGAACGCGTCGTCGGCGACGCTGGGGGTGGAGCCGTCGGTGAGCGTGATGAGGGTCATGCCCACACCTTACGGGGCGACGCGGTCACTCGTTGACCAGCACGAACCGCTTGCGGACGACCCGTGCGCCCACCGCATCCCCCGCCTCGTCCAGTGCCGAGAGCACCCGGTCGAGGATGCGCGGAGGCAGCGGGAGCGGCAGCTCGTCCGGCTGGTCGACAGTCCCCGGTGGGTAGATCACGCCCGGCGTGTCCGACATCTCGACGTGCGCGCCGCGCAGTTCCCGTACGGGCGCGGTCGGCGCGTCCCGGAACCGGATCAGCCGTTCGATGGTCGCCCGGTACTGTGCGCGGTCGCGCACGTACAGGTGCCCGGGCAGCACGGTGTCGCCGGTGAACAGGATGCCGGTCTCCCGGTCGAAGAACGCCACCGCAGACGGCTCGTGCCCCGGTCCGCCGATGACGTCGATCGTGCGGCGCCCGAGTGAGAACTCCACTGTCTCGTCCGGCCACGAGCGGAAGCCGAAGAACGAGATCACCTGCGCCGGCGTGGTCCCGACCGGCGTCGTCCCCGGCCGGGAGGCCAGCAGCGGGTCACCCGCGATGTGGTCGCGGTGCGCGTGGCTGTGCGCCACGACGAGCGGATACGGCCGGGTGAAGACGGCCGGATTGCGGCGCAGCCAGTCCTCGGTGAGCGCATCCACCGCCGCCCGCAGCGGGAACACGCGCTCGTCGTTCGTCGCTCCGGTGTCGATGAGCAGCGCGCGCTCCCGCCCGAAGAGCAGGAACAGGAACGGCGCCTCCCAGTGCGACGACTTCGGCTGACGGAGCTGGACCGTGTCAGGACTCAGCCAGGCGATCTCCGGTGCGCTCATCGTCCCATTCTGACGAACGGACGTGACCGGAGGATGAACGCGTTCAGCTCTCCCGGCGCGATCCCTCCGACGCGTTCACCGTGAACAGCTCCGGCTGGCCGAAGCCGTGCTCGGCGAAGGCGCCGTCGAGAGCGACCTGCACGCGGCTGAGCGCGTCGACCGGCACCAGCGCGAGCGCCGAGCCGCCGAAGCCGCCTCCGGTCATCCGCGCGCCGATCGCGCCGTTCGCCTGCGCGGTCTCCACCGCGAGGTCGAGCTCCGGGACCGAGATCTCGAAGTCGTCGCGCATGGAGGCATGGGAGGCGTCGAGCAGGTCGCCGATCGCGGTCGGGCCGCTCTCGCGGAGGAGGCGGACCGTGTCGAGGACGCGCTGATCCTCCGTGACCACGTGCCGCACGCGGCGGAAGGTCACGTCGTCCAGGATCTCGCGGGCGCGCGGGAGGTCGTCCACACTCACGTCGCGCAGCGACTCCACGCCGAGCGCAGCGGCCCCCGCCTCGCACGACGCCCGCCGCTCGGCATAGCCGCCGGTGGCGTGCGCGTGGGTGACGCCGGTGTCCACGATGAGGATGGCGAGTCCGGCCTGCTCGAGCCCGAGCGGCACGATCTCCGATTCCAGCGAGCGGCAGTCGAGGAACACCGCGGCGTCCTGCTGGCCGAGCAGCGACGCGGACTGGTCCATGATGCCGGTCGGGGCGCCGACGACGATGTTCTCGCTGCGCTGGCCGACGCGGGCGAGCGTCTGGCGGTCGAGGCCCAGCCGCCACACGTCGTTGAGCGCGAGGGCGGTCGCGCCCTCGATCGCGGCGGACGAGGACAGGCCGGCGCCGACCGGGACGTTGGAGTCGAGCAGGAGGTCGAAGCCGGGAACCGCCGCGAGGTCGGCGCCGAACTCGCCGAGCGCCCAGGCGACGCCGAGCGGGTATGCCGACCAGCCGTCGAGCGCGTCGGGGGAGAGCCGGTCGAGGTCGATCTCCACCAGCTCGTCGGCGAACGTGCTGCCCACCCGGACGGTGCGGTCGTCGCGCAGCCCGAGGGCGGCGACGGTCCGGCGGTTGATCGCGAACGGCAGCACGAAGCCGAGGTTGTAGTCGGTGTGCTCGCCGATGAGGTTCACCCGGCCGGGGCTCGACCAGACGCCGTCGGGCTCGCGGCCGAAGATCGAGACGAAGTCGTCGCGGACGCCGGTGCGCAGGTCGGTCATGCGGGGCTCTTTCCTTCGGGGGCGGGAGCGGGGGAGGCGGGCACGGTCACGAGCCCCGAGATGCCGGCGGGCAGCTCGCCTACCGGGTCGTCGCGGTCGGCGCGGGCGACGGCCTCCCGGAGCGCGGCGGCGGCCTGCTCGGGCGGGATGTCGCCGATCCACGCGCCCATCGCGGACTCGGAGCCGGCCAGGAACTTCAGCTTATCCGCGCCGCGGCGGGGCGAGGTGAGCTGCAGCATGAGGCGGATGTCGTCGCGGTGCGCGTCCACGGGCGCCTGGTGCCAGGCCGCGATGTACGGCGTGGGGGAGTCGTAGAGCGCGTCCACGCCGCGCAGCACGCGCAGGTAGAGGGTGGCGAGCTCGTCGCGCTCGGCTTCGGACGTGGCGGCGAGGTCGGGGATGTGGCGGTGCGGCAGCACGTGGATCTCGATCGGCCAGCGCGCGGCGAACGGCACGAACGCCGTCCAGTGCTCGCCGGCCAGGATGAATCGTTCCGACGCGCGCTCGCGCTCCAGGATGTCGGCGAACAGCGTCGGCCCGTAGCTCTCCAGCGACCGGATGAGGGCGCTGGTGCGCGGGGTGATGTACGGGTAGGCGTAGATCTGCCCGTGCGGGTGGTGCAGGGTGACGCCGATGGCCTCCCCGCGGTTCTCGAACGGGAACACCTGGCGCACGTTCGGGAGGGCCGAGAGTGCCGCCGTGCGGTCGGCCCAGGCCTCGATGACGGTGCGCGCGCGCGTGGGCGTCAGGCTGCCGAACGAGCCGGTCGTCGCGGGGCTGAAGCACACCACCTCGCAGCGGCCAACGGACGTACGTGTGCGCTCCAGCCCGACCGCGGAGAGGTCGTCGAGATCCACGGGCTGGTCCGCGTCCTCCAGCAGCGGGCCGAATGACGGCGACTTGTTCTCGAAGACGGCGACGTCGTAGACGCTCGGGATCTCGGACGGGTTGCCCGGCGTGGCCGGCGCCAGCGGGTCGAGCTCGGCCGGTGGGAGCATGACGCGGTTCTGCCGCGCGGCGGCGATGGAGACCCAGTCGCCGGTCAGCGGGTCCTGGCGCATGGTCGCCGTGGCCGGCCGCGGCGCGGGCTCGCGGAGGTCGGGTGCGCGCTCCGGGTCGAGTGCGGAGTCCGCGTCGTCGTAGTAGATGAGGTCGCGACCGTCGGACAGGCGGTGCGGGCGCTTCGTGATGGCAGCCATGCTTACCTTTCGTTTCCGAAAGCAAATGTACAGATCGGCTTGCGGATTGACAAGTAAACGCAAGCGCTGGAGCATTGCCGGTATGAGCGAACCGCTGCCCGCCGCCCTCCGCCGCGAGCGGATGCTCGACCTCATCGGCCGTACCGGGTTCGTGCGCGTCGCCGAGCTGAGCGAGGCGTTCCAGGTCTCCGACGTCACCGTGCGCTCCGACCTCGACGCCCTCGACGCCCAGCAGAGCATCCGCCGCGTCCACGGCGGGGCGGTGCTGCGCGGCGCCGGCACGCGCGAGGCGAGCTTCGAGGAGGCGCTGGAGTCGTCCGCGGAGGAGAAGCGGCGGATCGGTGCGGCCGCGGCGGCGCTGGTGGAGTCCGGCAGCAGCGTCCTGCTCGACGTCGGCACCACCACCGCCGCGATCGCACGGGCCCTCGCCGAGCGCGACGACCTGGAGGACGTGACCGTCGTCACCAACGGCCTCACCATCGCCCTCGAACTGGAGCGCGCGATCCCGCGCTTCCAGGTTGTGGTCACCGGAGGCACGCTGCGGCCGCTGC
This sequence comes from Leifsonia sp. L25, assembly GCF_050632895.1. The sequence goes on from NZ_JBODRZ010000003.1 coordinate 2,770,867, forward strand.
AGCATTCGCTCGTCGAGCCGCTGGCCTCCGTGCTCCTGCAGCGCGTGCACGCCGACCTCGCATTCATCGGCTGCACAGGTGTCGACCCCGCGGGCGGCATCACGAACGTGAACCTGCCGGAGGCCGACCTCAAGCGCGTCATGGTGGCCTCCTCCGGCCGTGCCCTGGTCGTCGCCGACGGCTCCAAGCTCGGCCGCACACACGTCGGCCGGATCGCCGCGCTGGAGGACGTCGCCGGCCTCCTCACCGGTGAGTCCGCGGACCTCGGCGCGGTGCGAGCGCTGCGGGCCGCGGGCCTGCCCGTGACCATCGCCTAGGAATACGCTGTCTCCATGCGCGCACCGACAGGAGAGCAGTACGACCTCGAGTTCGGCGACCTGACCGCCACGGTCACGCAGGTGGCGGCCGGTCTCCGCACCCTCCGATACGGGGGAGTGGACATCCTCGAACCGTTCCCGGAGGACTCCACCCCGCCCTCGGCCGACGGCATCGTGCTCATGCCGTGGCCGAACCGGGTGAAGGACGGCGTTTGGGAGCTGGGCGGCGTGCCGCAGCGGCTCGCCCTCACGGAGCCGGCGCTGGGCAACGCGTCGCACGGCCTGCTGCGCTACCGCCCTTACACGCTGGTCGAACGCTCCGACTCGGCGGTGACCCAGGCGGCGACGATCTACCCGGAGGCCGGCTACCCGTTCATCCTCGACACCGCCGTCACGCACGAACTCGACACGGAGGGCCTGACGGTCACCCACGCCGTGACCAACCGCGGCGAGCGGAGCGCGCCCGTCGCCATCGGCGCGCACCCGTACCTCCGCATCGGCGACGTCCCGGCGAGCCGGCTCACGCTGACCGTCCACGCCGGCACCCGGTTCGAGACCGACGACCGGCTGAACGTCATCGGGGAGACCCCGGTCGCCGGCACGCCGTACGACCTCTCGGAGGGCGGTGTCGTGGCCGACCTCGACCTCAACGACGGCTTCGGCGACCTCCGACAGCCCGCCGAGCACGTGCTCGCCGCGTCGGACGGCCGAACGGTCACGCTCTGGGGCGACGCGTCGTTCGGGTACGTCCAGGTGTTCACCCACCGGGCGTTCGCAACGAAGGAGGCGGGTGAGGTCGCGCTCGCCGTGGAGCCGATGACGGCTCCGGCGAACGCGCTCAACACCGGACGGGGCCTGCGCTGGGTGGAGCCCGGGGAGACCTGGACCGCGCAGTGGGGGATCCGGCCGCGCGGCTTCGCCTCGGACTCCTACCTGGCGAGCTGGGGGTAGAGGACGCGCACGTCCTGGTGCAGCACGGCCTTCACCTGCTGCGCCGTCTCCCCGACGATCGCCTCCGCGTCTCCGGCGGCGACGGCGTCGAGCGCCTCGGCGACGACCTGCGCCGGCGGTACCTTGTAGCCGTCCGCGTGCGCGGCCATGTCGGTGTCGACGTAGCCGACGTGCACGCCGACCACCTGGATGCCCTGCGGCGCGAGCTCGACGCGGGCGGAGTTGCTCGCCGACCACAGCGCGGCCTTGCCCGCGCTGTAGGAGCCGATCGCGTACCAGCTCAGTGCGGAGTGCATGTTCACGATCGCGCCGCCGCCGTTCGCGGCGAGGACCGGCGCGAAGGCGCGGGTCACCAGCACCGGGCCCCAGAAGTTGGTGTCGAACTCGCGGTGGATGTCGGCCAGGTCGCCGCTCACCAGCGACTGGTTCACGCCGATCCCCGCGTTGTTGACGAGCACGGTCACGTCCGCGGCGGTCTCCGCGGCGCGCTGGATGCTCTCGACGTCGGTCACGTCGAGCTCCAGCGGCACGACGCGCCGGTCGGTGACGGCGACCGACTCGGGGCGGCGGGCGGCGGCGTAGACCTTCGACGCGCCACGCTCCAGGAGCTCGGCGACGAACGCCGCCCCCAGCCCGCGGTTGGCGCCGGTGACGAGTGCGACGCGTCCGGTGATGTCGGTCATGGTGGTCCTCCAAAAGTAAACCGATCTGTTTCCGGCAATGTACACAGATCGGTTTACTTTGCGCAACCCGGCCTCTAGAATCGACGCATGACCACGACGACCACCCCGCGCCCCAAGCCCCGGGAGCGCGTGCTGGACGCCGCCGCACGGCTCTTCATCCGCGAAGGTGTGCACGCGGTCGGCGTCGACCGCCTCGCCCAGGAGGCGCACGTCTCCAAGCGCTCCATCTACCAGCACTTCGAGAGCAAGGACGCGATCGTCGCGGACATGCTGACCGAGTACGGCCCTCGCGTGGTCGCGGGGTACTTCAGCGACGGCGACGACGGCCGCGCTCCGCGGGAGCGGGTCCTGCACGTCTACGACGCCCTCCACCGCGCCGCCGAGGCCGGCGACTACTTCGGCTGCCCGTTCGTCAACGTCGCCACCGAGCTGCGCGACCGCGAGCACCCCGCCGCGCAGGTGGCGCAGCACTTCAAGAGCGAGCTGACCGCGTACTTCGAACGCCAGGCCGAGGCGGCGGGCATCGCGTCACCGCACGTCCTCGCCGTGCAGCTCACGCTCCTGTTCGACGGCGCCTCCGCGAGTGCAGCGCTGTGCGGCGGCACGCCCGTGGCCGCGCGGCTCGCCGCGGAGACGCTCTGGGATTCGGCGGTGGCCGACGCGGCGGTCAGCGCCGGCCGGTGAGCGTGTGCACCGTCACGGCACGATCGACAGGAAGATGAACGCCGCGAAGACGATCAGGTGGATGCCGCCCTTGATGCGCGCCGCCTGCCCCGGCATGATCGTCAGGATGCTGATGACCACCGTCAGCATCAGCAGCACGATCTGACTCGACCCGAGCCCCAGGTGCAGCGGCCCCGGCAGCCAGATGGATGCGATCGCGATCGCCGGGATGGTGAGCCCGATGCTCGCGATCGCGGAGCCGAGCGCCAGGTTGAGGCTGGTCTGCATCCGGTTGCGGCGCGCAGCCTTCGACGCGGCGATGCCTTCCGGGAGCAGTACCAGCAGCGCGATGATCACACCGACGAACGACTGCGGGAGGCCGATCCCCGTCACCGCGCGCTCGATCGGGGTGGACTCCAGCTTGGCCAGCCCGACCACGGCGACCAGAGCGACCAGCAGAAGGCCCACACTGATCAGCGCGGTGCGGGTCGACGGTGCGTCGGCGTGGCTGTCCTCCGTGAGCGGCCTGCCCTTCGGGGAGACCGGGAGGAAGAAGTCGCGGTGCGCGAACGTCTGTGTGAACACGAACATCGCGTACAGCGCGACCGACGCGATCGCGGCGAACGTGAGCTGGCCGGGCGAGAACTCCGGGCCGGCCGTGGCCTCCGTGAAGGTCGGAAGCACCATCGTGAGGGTGGCCATCGCCGTCACCGTGCCGAGAGCGGCGCCGCTGCCCTGCGCGTTGAAAGTGGTGGTCTCCTTGCGGCTGGCGCTGAGCAGGAGGCTGAGCCCGACGATGCCGTTCATCGTGATCATCACCGCCGAGAACACGGTGTCCCGGGCGAGCGTCGCGGTGTCCTTGCCGGTGGTCATCAGCGTCACGATGAGCGCCACCTCGATGATCGTCACGGCCACGGCGAGCACGAGCGACCCGAACGGCTCCCCGACCCGGTGCGCGACGACCTCCGCGTGCTGCACGGCGGCCAGCACCGTCCCGGCCAGCACGACCGCGATCAGCGCGACGGCGACGGGCTCCAGCTCGACCGTCCAGAACGCGATCAGGACGACGACGCCGATGACGGGGACGAAGACCGTCCAGTAGCGTGCCAGCCAGGTCCCGAGAGCTCTCATGCCTTCATACTGTCAGTGCAAGTCGGGCCGGGGCGGCGCGTCATCGCTGGACGGACCGCCTCGGCGTGCTGACAATAGTGCATGTCCGTCTCGACGCGCCGCTCTGTCATCGCTCGGCCTGCTCTCGCCCTCGCGCTCGCCGCCGCGTTCGCCTGGGGCCTCGCCGGCTGCTCCGCCGGCGCGAGCCCGACGGCGTCCCCCGCCGGATCGGACTCCACCTCCGACACGGGCTCGTCGTCCCCGCGCCCGACAGCGAGCAACGCCTCCCAGCCCATCCAGGGCCAGTGCGCCACCTCCGATCTCACCGGAAGCATCGGCAAGGGCGGAGGCGGCGCCGCGGGCAGCGTGGAGGTCACCCTCGTCCTCACCAACAACGGGTCGACCCAGTGCTCGCTGCAGGGCTGGCCCGGCGTCTCGTTCGTGGGGGACGGCAACGGCACCCAGCTCGGCAACGCGGCGCAGTTCGACCGCAGCACCCCGCACGACACGGTCGTCCTCCAGCCGGGCGGCACCGCACAGGCGCCGCTGAAGATCACCCAGGCTCTCAACTACCCCGACGCGGACTGCAAGCCCAAGCCGGCGGACGGGTTCCGCGTGTACCCGCCCGGCTCGACCGAGTCGCTGTTCGTGAAGGCCGGCACCTACACGGCATGCACGGCCACGACGGTCAACCTCCTCACCGTCGGGGCTCTCGCAGCCCCGTGAGGCGCCTGACCGGGACGCCTCCCGGCGGGCAGTAGCCTGGGAGCGTGCCCACGTCCCGACGCGTTCCCGCACGCGCCACGCCCGCCTGGCTGACCAGGCTCGTCGTCGTCACGGCGCTCGTCGGAGTCGGCGCCGGGGTGGGCGGCGGGCTGGTCTACCTCGGCCTGCACACCATCCAGCACCTGGCGTTCGGGTACTCGGAGGGGACGTTCCTCGAGGGGCTGCTCGACGCCCCGCCGGTGAACCGCGTCGTCGCGCTGGTGCTCGCCGGCATTCTCGGAGGGGTCGGCTGGTTCTTCCTGCGCCGCTGGGGACGCCGGAGCACCGGTCGCGCCATCGTCTCGGTGGAGGCCGCGGTCGGGGGCGCAGGATGCCCGCCGTCGTCACGCTCCTCAATGCGGCGCTCCAGGTGATCATCGTCGGCCTCGGCGCCTCCATCGGCAGGGAGGTCGCGCCGCGCGAGATCGCGGCCTGGTGGGCGTCGTGGCTGTCCGAGCGCGCCGGCGTGAGCGCCCGCGAGCGCCGCATCCTGGTCGCGTGCGGCGCGGGCGCGGGTCTCGCCGCCGTCTACAACGTCCCGTTCGGCGGCGCGGTGTTCGCCGTCGAGATCCTTCTGGCGGAGATCAGCTTCGCGACGGTGCTGCCGGCCCTCGCAACCTCCGCGATCGGGGCGCTCGTCGCCCGGCTGGTGGTGCCCGCCAATCCGCTCTACCTCGTGCACCAGATCCCGCTGCGACCGCAGATCGTGGTGTGGGCGATCCTCGCGGGCCCGATCATCGGCTTCGCGGCCGTCGGCTTCGTGCGGCTGACCCGATTCGCCCAGAATCACCGGCCTCAGTCGTGGGGCATCCTCATCGTGATGCCGCTGGTCTTCGCCGCCGTCGGCGTGGTGTCGCTCTGGCTGCCCGCGATCCTCGGCAACGGCCGCTCGCTCGGCCAGCTCGCGCTGACGGCGACGCTGCCGGTCGTCGTCATCCTGCTGACCACCGTGGCCAAGACGGCGGCGACCGTCGGCACCATCGGCGCGGGCGCCGCCGGGGGCACCCTGACCCCGTCGTTCGCGATCGGCGCGGGCCTCGGCCTGACGCTCGGCGGTGTGTGGGAGCTGGTCTGGCCCGGAGAGCCGGTCGCGGCGTTCGCGCTGCTGGGCGCGGCGGCCTTCCTGGCGGTGACGATGCGCGCGCCGTTGACGGCACTGCTCCTCGTGATGGAGTTCACCAACCAGGGCCCGGACATGCTGGCGCCGATCATGCTGTGCATCGCGGGGGCTGTGGCGGTGGGGTACGTGCTGGAGCGGGGGCGGTTCACCGGGGTGGCCTGAGCCGTTCGGCGGCGTGACCCTCCCGTGACCCGATTCATAGGAATCTCTAGTTTTCTCCCGGCGTAGTCAAAACCTGCGCATCACGGCCTCCCACTCGCATGCGGTGTGCTTTCGACATCAAGCCTGAAGTCGAGAGGACCACAGTCATGGACGAGGTCGAGGGAGTTCCCCCGCAGCACCAGAGCAGGGCGCGGCGCAGGCCGCCGCCGCACCGACCGGGGCGCCGAGAAGCCGGCGCCGGCTGATGATCGGGGTGTCCACCGCGGTCGCCGCGACCGTCGCCGTGGGTTCCGCGTTCGGGCTCGGGGCACTGGCCTACACCGCCGGGTCCGCCTCTGCGACCGCCTCCACCGCGTCCATCAGCGTCCACAACACGCTGAGCCGCAACGGGTTCGGCTCGGGCGGGTACGGATACGGGAACGGGAGCAGTGGAAGCTCTGGCGGCCCGCGTTCGGGATCCTCCTCGGGCTCGTCGGCCTCCACCGGCTCCTCCGCCCTCGCGAGCGCCACCGCCGCCGAGGAAGTCGGCGTGGTCGACATCACGTCCCAGCTCACCTACGCCCAGGCGGAGAGCGCCGGAACCGGACTCGTGCTGACCTCCGACGGCGAGATCCTCACCAACAACCACGTCGTGGAGGACGCGACCAGCATCAGCGTCACCGTCGTCTCGACCGGCGCCCAGTACACCGCGAAAGTGGTCGGCACCGACGCCACCGACGACATCGCCGTCCTCCAGCTCGGGAACGCCTCCGGTCTCAGCACCGCGAACCTGGACACCTCGGGAGACGCCGCCGTCGGCGACGCGGTCACCGGCGTCGGCAACGCCGGCGGCGCGGGCGGCACCCCGTCCGCCTCGCCCGGGACGGTGACGGCGCTGGATCAGACCATCACCACCCAGGCCGAGCAGACGGCCGTCTCCGAGACCTTGAACGGCCTGATCCAGACCGACGCCGACATCCAGGCCGGCGACTCCGGCGGTCCCCTGTTCAACTCCTCCGACCAGGTGATCGGCATCGACACCGCCGCCGCGCAAGGCGGCACGACGACCGCCGGCTACGCCATCCCGATCCAGAACGCGCTCACCATCGCGGGCGAGATCACCTCCGGCCAGGCGTCGTCCACGGTGACGATCGGCTACCCGGCATTCCTGGGCGTCGAGGTCGCGTCCAGCGACAGCACGGCGTCCGGCAGCGGCTACGGCGATGGCTCCTTCGGGTCTTCCGGCACCGCGACCGGCTCGGGCGCCGGCGCCACCCTCTCCGGTGTCGTCTCCGGCGGCCCCGCCGAGTCTGCGGGCCTCGCCGCCGGCGACACCATCACGGCGGTGAATGGAACGACGATCGACTCGGCGCAGGCCCTCACGGGCGCGCTCGCCGCCCTCCACCCGGGCGACAGCGCGACGATCGCCTGGACCGACGCCTCCGGCTCACCGCACACGGCGCAGGTGACCCTGGCGCAGGGGCCGGTCGCGTAGGCGACGGGACCAAGGCCCCGGGCTTCGTACCCGGGGCCTTCGTCGTGTCACGCGCACGTCGTTCTGGCGGAATCGAACCTGTGCGTAACCTTTCGGGTCGTCCGACCGATTAAGAGAGATGAGGGCCCGCACGGCGTCCGTCCACCACACGAAAGTAAGGAAGACCCGGATGTCGTTCATCTCCGTCATCGCCGGCCACAAGCTCGCCATCGGGCTCGTCGCGCTCGGGACCATCACCCTCGGCGGGACGGCGGCGGCCGCCTATGCGGACGCGCTCCCCTCCGGCCTCCAGGACGAGGCTCACGCGCTCATCGGAGCGCCGACCGCCGCCCCGACAGCGGACCCGACGGCGCCTCCCACCGTCGAACCGACCGACTCGGCGACGGACACGGCGACGCCGACGCCGACGCAGGACCCGACGTCCACCGCCGTCCCGGTCGGGCCGGACGCGTCGGGACCGGCGGCGCACGGTTTGTGCACCGCCTACGAGCACGGCGGCCTCGCCGCGACATCGGTCGCGTTCGCATCGCTGGAGAAGGCGGCCGGCGGTGCCGGTTCGATCGGCGCGTACTGCGCCACGATCGTCGCGCCGGGGCACTCCGCCGGTCACCAGCCCACGGCGGCGCCCACGCCCGAGCCGACCGAAACGGACGGATCGGACGGATCGGACGGACCTGACGGATCGTCGGCGCACGCGGCGCACGGCGGCTCGCAGAACGAGGGCGGCTCCTCCCACGCGGGCGGAGGCCACGGGCGGCCGTAGCCCGACGGGTGACGCGCCCGGTTGCCAGCCGCCGTTGTCAGCTCACGGGAGGCTCCGCCTCCCGGGCGGACGCGGATGCTGCGCGCGCGGGGGTGATGAGGCTACGAAGCGTGGCGCTCGTCGCGGGGCAGTGGGGTCCGTCCGCGGGGCGCCCCGGACGATCCCGCCGCACTGGTCCTCTCGCGTGCGTGGATCGCCGACGCCACGCCTCCGCCCGGAGTGCGCGCTCTCGACAGGCCACCGACTGCAGGGCCGAGTGAACCGGCCACGATCGCGGCCTGCGACGGGCATGTGCAGGCGGCGGCAACCCACCATCCGCGTGGACGTCATCCTCGATCCGGCTTGAGGCCGACTTCCTCCGAACTCGCAGAGCGTGAGCGTCGCAGGCTCAGCGGATGTGCTGCTTCTCTGAACGGCTGCGCAACCGTGCGACGCCGAGTACGGCGAAGCCGGCGGCCAGCAGAAGCCCGGCCAGTCCCGCTGGGAGCGCCTGATCCGAACCGGTCGCGGCCAACATAGTCGTCGCCGCGGAAGATACTGGGGCCGCCGGTGAGGGTGCCGGGAGTGCCGGCGTCGGCACCGTGCTTGCCGTCGGCGCTGTCGGGGTGACGGCGTTGGACGCCGGGGAGGGCGCGCCGGAACCGACGGCGTTCCTCGCGGTCACCGTGAACGTGTACGTGTCCCCGTTGGTGAGGCCAGTCACGGTGAGTGGAGAACCTGCGCCGGTCGCGGTTTGTCCACCGTTGCCCGGCGTGGTCGTGTCGGTGGCGGTGACTGTGTAACCGGTGATGGCCGAGCCGCCGTCACTGGCCGGAGGCGAGAACGCGACGGACGCCTGCCCGTTACCGGCGGTGGCCGAAACTCCCGTCGGCGCACCCGGCGCCGTTGCCGGGGTGAGTACCGACACCGTGTTGCCGGGGTAGCGGGTCACGTACACGGTGTTCGTTGTCGCATTCACCGCCACCGCATCGGTGTTCCCGCCGATGACGGGCACTTCGGAGGTCACCGTGTTGGTCGCACCATCGATCACCCACACGTTGAAGTCGCCTTGGTTAGTCACGTAGACGGTGTTCGTCGTCGCATTCACGGCCACCCCATAGGTGCTGCCGCCGCCGCCGGTGAACACGGTGGTCGTCACCGTATTGGTTGCCCCATCGAGCACGGTCACCATGCCGGCAGCATAGTTGGATACATACACGGTGTTCGTGATCGCATTCACCGCCACCTCGTATGAGGTCCCGGTGACGGGCACGGTGGCGGTCACCGTGTTGGTGGCGCCGTTGATCACCGACACCGTGAGGCCCCCAGAGTTGACCACGTACACGGTGTTCGTGATCGGATTCACCGCCACCCCGTACGGGGCACCTCCGACAGGGATGGTGGCGGTCACCGTATCGGTGACCCCGTTGATCACCGACAACGTATCGGCGTTCTGATTGGTGACGTACACGGTGTTCGTGGTCGCATTCACCGCCACCCCGTACGGGCTGCTTCCCACGGGCACAGTGGCGACCACCGTATTGGTGACCCCGCTGATCACCGACACCGTGTTGTCGCTGGAGTTGGGCACGTACACGGTGTTCGTGGTTGCATTCACCGCGGCCTCTGTCGGGCTCCCGCCGACGGGCACCGTGGCGGTGACCGTGTTGGTGGCCCCGTCGATGACCGACACCGTGTTGTCGCTGGAGTTGGGCACGTAGATGGTGTCGGTGGTCGCATTCACCGCCACCCCGGTCGGGGCGTTGCCCACAGACACGGTGGCGCTCACCACATAGCTGGTCGTGGCCGAGGCCGACACCGCGCCACCGAGCACAGCCAGCGGGGCGGCCAGGGCGACCGCGCCGACCAGCGCCGACACCCGCACCCGCCACGCCCGGTGGACGGACCCGCGTGTCCGCTGCCAGCCAACCGACCGAACCTGAATACTCCCACCTGTACCGTGCGGCGCGCTCAATACGTGACCTTCCTCAACGCCAGCACAGCGGAATCGTCCTGGACCGCGAACGCCCTCAGGCGGAAATCGCTCGATCTCATACCCTAGCCGTAGCGAGGGCCATCATCTGCCCCCAAAACAGAGCGCACGCGACCTCTTTCCACGAACCGGGGGTCGACAGCGAGGGCGCACCATCGCGGGCCCGCGAAGCGCGATGGCGCCGACGACCTGTGCATCCAAGTGGAACACGTCTGCTTCTGAACTCGGCGGGGCAAATGACCGGGTCGACGCGGTGGCGGAAGCCGGAGCGTCGACGCTGCCTCGGCGGGCACGGAGGAATCCTAGAAGTGTCAGGACCAAACACCCCTGAACGTCAGAGATCTATCGATCCACAACTGTCAGAGATGTCCTGAGACCTGACACAGGCTTCCCAAGGATGCGCTGTCGTAGGGCATCGCTGCATCAGGACACCCCTCATGGAGGCCGGCCACCACATGGCGCAGGCGTGCAATCTGCAACGCTCGAAACACGAACGGCACTGGCGCTGATCAGCTCATTGAGGCTCGCGCAGTCTTTTCTGCCGTGGCCGCCGAACCCATGCGGTCGCGTCTGAGAGTGAGCATCCATGCGCGCGAAGTGGATTTGGAACCGTTTTCGTGCGTTCGGACATGATGGGGTATGACGTCTTCGGTTTTCGGCGCGGATGATGCCGATGAGTGGGCGCGTGCGCGTTCTGGGGATCCCGCCGCCTTCGGTGCGTTCTTCGAGGCGCACCGCGACCGGGTGCTCTGGCACGCTATGCGGTCGGTTGGCTCGTTTCACGACGCTGAGGACATCGCGGCCCTCGTCTTCCTCGAGGCGTGGCGCAAGAAGGACACCGTTCGTATTGTCGATGGCTCCGTGTTGCCGTGGCTTCTCGTCACCACCAACTACGTGGCGCGCAATTTCTCTCGCGCGCGCCACCGCCACCGCCGGGCGATGCAGAGTGTCCCCGCTGCCGGGCATCATGACGACTTCGCGCCGGCGGTGAACGACCGCATCGACGCGGAGCCCCAGCGCGCGGCCGTCCGGGCGGCCTTCGCGCGGTTGTCGGCGAGGGAGCAGGACGTGGTGTCGCTGTGCGTCATCCAGGGAATGACGAACGCTGACGCCGCCTCTGTGCTCGGCATCCCGGCCGGGACGGTCAAGTCCCGGCTTTCCCGCGCGAAGACCAAGCTGGCGAACCTGACAGCCGACCTCGAAGACTCGACTTCGATCTCCGGAGGTGCACGATGAACGACTCCAACGACCTGTCGCCATTCGACCGCGAACGGGTCGACGCGATCAAGAAGATGCTGATCGAGCACGTCGCTCAGCGACCGGACCCGAAACGGTCGCACCGCATCACCTTGTTCGTCTCCCTGATCGTCACCGCCGTCCTCATCTCGACTGGCGGCGCCGCGCTCGCGCTGACCGGGCGCCTCCCCTTCGTAGAGCCCCCCGCGCCTTCCGTCACAACATCCACCGCCGCAGCGCCGTCGACCCCCGCTCCGACCCCGACCCCGACATCGACGCCCACGGCGATGGTCGCGGCGAACAGCGGCCCAGTCTCCTGCGACGCGCTTGCGACTCCCGACGCCGTCGCCGCTCTTGTCGGCGGGACGGGCGCGCTGCAGCCGCTCCGGCACCTGCAGGCGGTTACCGCGGGCGCGCCGCCCTGGAGCATCCGGAACGCGAACGGCACCGTGTGCGGGTGGGGTGGCCTTGCAACACTCACGGTCTCGAACCAGAGCGCGCCTCAGGTTGTCCTGGAAGTCGTACCGGGGCTCGCCGACCAGTGGGCGGCGCTGGCGTCGGCGAACAACCCGCCCCCGGCAGTCCGTACGACGGCGGCACATCCCTCGCAGGCTCGTGCAGCGGCGGACTGTGCTCGACGGAGGTTCTCGTCGGCGGCGCGTGGCTGCACGTCCAGGCACAGAGCGACGGGCGGTCCTCGTTCACCGATCAGTCGTTCCACGATTTCGTCCAGGGCATCGTCACGCGGTACGCCGCCCTCCCGGCGCCGACCCCCGTCGTGCCGCACGCTGTGCGCGACTGCGCGGATACGCGCGTGCTCGACGCCCTGTCCGCCGGGCTGGGAGCCGCGCAGCGCGACACCGCTGGCCAGAGCGAATTCAACCTCGTCCGGGCCCAGCTCGCCTCCGGTCAGGTGACGATGTGCCCGTTCGCGGCGAAGGGTGACCCGCATGGCTGGAACCTCTGGGTGTCCGTGCTCGACAACGTCGACCCCGCACTGTTCGCCCAATTCCGTCAAGCGAACGATCACCCCGACGGCACGGCCCTCGACGTGTCCGGCCTCCCCGGTACGGCGACCGCGATCACTGAGCCCACCGTCGACTCCACACGCACCACGGTCGACGTGCTGACCGGCGGCACCTGGATCCAGATCTCCGCCTACGGCGTCAACGACCCGAAGGCCCTGGTCGCGGCGGCGTCGAAGGTCATCGCCAGCGGGTGGGTCGGATAGCTCAGATCCCGACGACCACGGTCGCGGGACCTGACAGTGACGCCTCCAGCGACGGCGACCTTCGCGGACGCTACTCCTGCGCAGCTCCAGATTCACGCTTGGCTCACCCTCGAACCTGCCGAATACCGTCCGCCCTCCAGCGTCGTTGATGGAACCGCTGAGGTTGATCCAGGGCCAGTGTCCGGTCACATCAGGGGGCCTTGCAGGAACGAGGTGTTCCGCCGTGGGCGCGCACCTCGGTCGAAGAGATCGACGCGTGGCTGACCGGAGTGCTGAACGTACTAGATCGCCGCGGGGCTATCGTGCACCGGGTCTATTTCGCGCGCGCCGTCGACGGCGACTGGGTTCAGCATGGTCAGCGCACGAACCGTGTCGAAGACGCTCGCTCTGTGTCGGCGCCCCAGATGACCGCGACACTCGCAGAGTTGGACCACGTATCGTCTGTCGCAACGGAACTGTTCCACAGCCTGCTGCCTAAGTTGGCCCACGGAGTGTTTGAGTACTACTACGGTCCCGACGCGGGAAAGTTGATCGTCGCTTACATTGATGGCGCGTGGCCGCCCCGCCCGAATGACGACGATCGCGCCAGGTGGCACAGCGAGTTGAATCGGCAGTATCCGGGCTACTTCGAGGATTCGCCCCCGCCGGAGGAATGCCCCAATCGCGTATCCGACTGACTCACTCATCCGGCGATTGCCCAATCCGAACGGGGCTGCGGTTTCGAATAGCCAGCGCCGAGTTCAGTGTCGAGTCCACGGTCGCCCGCCACTGCGCCGACGACCGTTTTGCATCCTTTGAAGGCCGTGGTCTGAAAGGAGAGATCGTGAACATCACGAACACCGGCAGCAGACGACGCGCCGGTTTGATTGGTTCATTGGTGATCGGCACAGTCGTGGCGTCGCTGTCGATCGCCACCGCCGCCTTCGCCGCAGGAGGCTCGGCCGTGCAGCCGGTGTCCTCGGCCAGGACCCCGGCGTGGACGAACGGCGAGACTGTGACCGTGCAGTATGCGCAGAATTTCTTCTGCGATACGAGCGTGGCCTCCAGCGCGTCGAGCGCGTGCGAGGTCGGGACTGCTGCGAACCACGGCCCGGTCGCGAACGCCGACAGGTCGACGCTGTACGTTCTCGTCCCACTGTTCAGCAACCCCGTTCCCGCTCCGATGTGCGCCGTCGCGTCGTGCCCGAACCACCCGCTGAACATCGACCTGTCGCGGATCGCCGGCGCGCTGGGCGCATCCCCGGACGCCGTCGCCGACGTGGCGTTGCCCGCGCACAGCCACATCCTCGATGGTCCTGCCGGCGGCTGGTGGGACGTCAAGGTGGTCGCGGTGACCAACCAGACCGCGTGGGCGAAGCTCGCTGCGGGCAAGTCCGAAACGGTGATGAACAGCCTGATCGCCGATCCGTCGAGCGGTGTGCTCGGCCCGATCCCGACCAACCTCTACCTGTTCTTCAACGTCATCGGCCAGCGCTAGAGGGCACCATGTCCATCCACGTCGCTGAGACTCGACCCTGGAGAGTCACCGTCCCGCGAGAGGCGATCGCGCTCGCGTCCGGCGGTCTGGCGCTCGCGCTCATGGTGGCGGGCGGCGCTCTGCCGTGGCTGGTCCTGTTCCACGGGCTCACCGTCGTGCGCGGGTTCGCGCTCGACGGCGGACTCCTGGGCGGCGTCACGCTGGTCGTGGTCGCCCTGCTCGTGGTCATGGCGCGGCACGGGGGCGCGCGTGTGCTGCGGCCGGTCGCGATCCTCGGGGCAGCCCTGGTGATCGTGGACAGCCTCTACAGCGCGCTGCGGATCGCGTCGTACGCGGCGGCCCCCGGACCGGCCGGTGCCCTCACCGCGCCGGTCCCCGGCGTCGGATCCTCCGTATTCGCCCTCGCGGGTGCTGCGCTGCTGGTCACAGCGATCAGCACGCCTGCCGCTGTGGGACGGATCGGTCTCCACGTCGGCGTTCGGGCGATGCTCACCGTCTCGCTCATCGTGGCGGGAACCATCCACCTGCTCCTCACGCCGGAGCACCTCGATGGCTCGGTGCTGCTCGGAACAGGATTCCTGCTCGCCGGAATTGCCCAGCTCGCCCTGGCCGGCGGCATCCTGTTCCTGCCCGAGCGGCTGCACTGGCTCGTGCTGTACGGGACTGTTGTCGTGAACGTCGCGCTGATCGGCATCTACGCCTACGCGGTCCTAGTGGGTCTCCCGCTGCAGGCCGGACACGCCGAGGACACCGTCGGTCTGACGATCGGCAGGGGCGAACCGGTGGATGCGAAGGGCGCGATCGACCTGCTGGCCGAGATCGCTGCGGTCGTCCTGGCCGTGATCATCGTGCCCAGGACCGGCGCGGCGTCCCGAGCCCGGAAGGCCTGAGCCGCGCAACCAGAGGGAGCCCCGGGCGCCCGGACCAAATCGGTCCGGACACCGGGGCTCCCCTTACGTGCCGGCTTGATCCGGGTCAGCGTCCCAGCATGCCGCTGGTGCCGTTGAGACCCTTGAGGGCGTCGCTGACCGCACTGTTGACCGAGTCGGTCACCGACGCGCCGAGGTTGCTCAGCGACGTGCCGGTGGTGTTGCCGGAGCCGACAGGCGCCGAGACTCCCGTGCCGTTGGCGGCCGAGGTCTGGTTGCCGGACGCGACCGGGGTGGTGTTGCCGCTGGCGACCGGGGTCGAGTCGTTGCTGCCGACCGAGTTGCCGTTGGCCTGGTTGCCGCTGGCGACCGGGTCGCCGCTCGCGACCGGGCCCACAGTATTGCCGCTGGCGATGCCGCTCGCGACGGGGCCCTGCACCACAGGACCGACCATCACGGGAGCGGAGATGCTGTGAAGGATGTCCGACACGCTCAGGTAGTCGAGCGTGTGCGGCGCCACGGCAGTTGTCGTGGTGGGTGCGGTGTCGGTGTTGTTGCTCGTCTCCGCGTTCGCCGGAAGGGCGAGACCTCCCACGATCAGACCGGAGGCGACCACAGCCGCTCCGCCCAGGATCCCGACGCGCTTGGTGACGTTGTTCATTCCGAACTCCCTTGCGTTGTGCGACCGGAATGGTTCCGGCCGTCAAGAGTGGTCCGGAGGCCTCCGCGAATCGGATTGGGGCAATGTCCCCCATGCGAGGGGTTTGGTGGGTCGCCCCGTCCAAGGCAGGCTCGCGTGCTGAGAGACCGAGTCAAGGGGGCAGGATTCGGGATCGAGACCTGAAGCTGAGCGGGCGGAGCTACCCGTGCATCAGTGCTGCGCCGCCGACGATCATGCCAATGCAAGCGACGGCGATGATCCACGGAGGCACTATCGACCGCGGCTTGCCTTGCGCCTCTCGACGATGGCACGTCCTGCGAGAAGCACCGGCGGCTTCCGATTCGGCCGCCGATGGGCTTGGATCCCTGTGATTCACCGAGTGGGCCCCGTGGGGCTCGAACCCACGACCCGCGGATTAAAAGTCCGATGCTCTACCGACTGAGCTAGAGGCCCTCGTCCTCTAATCTAGCGTGGATTCCGTACCTTCCCGTGCCGGGGCAGAATGGGGGATGCCGGATCGCTATCACAAGCCCACGCTGTTTCCCGGGGGGATGTTCGAAGCGTTTCTCGGTGGGGACGATCCCGCGCACATCAGCAAAGTCGCCCACGAGACCGCACAGGCCCTCCTCGCGCGCGTCCGTGAGGATCCCGATCCGGAGATCGTGGACCGTCTGGTCGCGTACACCGACGAGCACGGCATCGATGCGATCGCCGAACTGTGGGCACGATCCAATCCGAAGAGCCTTCCGGGCGCCCTGTGGCGGATCTACCTGCTGCGGCTGCTGATCCGGCAGGACGCCGAGGGCACCGCGCTGCTGTATCAGCGGGGCACGGAGGTCATCGCCTCCATCGACCCCGTCGTCGCGGGTGCGCCAACGCCCGCCGGCCCGGGGAGGTGACCGAGCTCGCCGACCGCATCCTCCGTGGGGTCTTCGAGGGTGACTTCGCGGTCGCGCTCGATCGGGCCGCCGCGTTCTGCCGGGTGACGGCGGCGGGATGCGTCTCGGTGGCCGACGATCGGGAGGCGCTCGACCCCGAACGGGCCAGCGAGCTGACCACGCGCGCCCTGCGGTTCACCCGCACCGCCGAGGAGCTGACCACCAGCGCCCGGCTGTGGCGCACGGACTCGCTCGACTGAGCCGATGGGGACCGGTATTCCCGCCGGGCGTTCTCTCCCTGCGAACGCCACGCCGTGAAGGCCGCTGCGGCCTCCTGTATGCTTGACGAAGCCGGACCGCAGTAACCCCGGGCTCCAATACTTGCCGCTTCGAGCGGCCTCGCGCCGAGAGGCGTTCTGCGGTCCGGCTCTTTCATGCCTTTCCGCCTGTTGCGGGCGCGCTCGCCGCAGGCGTGGTCTACTGTCGAGGACGAATCGGCCGGTGACGAGCGGAGAACAACAAGGTGGACGACGCCCCGGCGGCCGAACTCGACGGCCTCCTTTTGCGCACCGCGCAGGGTGACCAGCGCGCGTTCTCGGACTTCTACGACCGCACGGCGCCCCGCGTGCTCGGCCTGATCCGGCGCCTCCTGATCGACGCGGCGCAGTCCGAGGAGGTCGCTCAGGAAGTCTTCCTGGAAGCGTGGCAATCCGCTGCGCGCTTCGATCCGAATAAAGGCAGAGCGCTCACCTGGATCCTGACGATGGCTCACAGGAGGGCGATCGACCGCATCCGCGCGTCTCAGGCCTCGCACGACCGGGACACCGCGGTGGGCATCCGCGACCTGCCGACGGCGTTCGACGTGGTGGCGGAGACCGTGGAGGTGCGGGTGGAACACGAGCGAGTGGAGGTGGCGATGGCGAAGCTGAGCGAGGCGCAGCGCCAGGCCGTCGCGCTCGCGTACTACGGCGGGCTCACCCAGAGCGAGCTCGCGGCCGAGCTCGGCATCCCCCTCGGCACAGCCAAAACCCGGTTGCGGGATGCGATGATACGCCTGCGCGACGAACTGGGGGTGACTCGATGACCGACGAGAACCGCGAGACCGCGGACCACACGCGCCTCGGGGCCCGCCTCGGTGCGGACGACGAC
Organism: Leifsonia sp. L25; assembly: GCF_050632895.1. Next base: position 2,788,348 of record NZ_JBODRZ010000003.1, read on the forward strand.
CGGGAGGCGCAGGACTTCGAGGACGTCGCCGCCCAGCTCGCCCTCGCAGCCGACCCCGTCGAGCCGCCGTCGGCGCTGAAGGCCGCGCTGTTCGCGCGGATCGCCGAGACGCCGCAGCTCGCCCCCACGCCAGACCAGGCAGCGCCCGAGCAGGCGGCGCCCGTGCAGGCAGCGCCCGAGCAGGCCGCACCGGAGGCGCCGTCGAGCACGCCGGCCCCCACCCCCGCCGAGCGCCGCGCAGCCCGCCGCTGGTTCCAGCGTCCCGGCGCCGTCCTCGCGTCCGCCGCAGCGGCTGTCGTCCTGTTCATCGCCGGCGCCTTCGCCGGCGTGAGCCTCGCCGGCAACGACTCCTACCAGCAGCAGCAGTCCGCCGCCCTGGCCGCTCTCAACGCCGCCCCGGACACGCAACGCAGCACCGCCCCGATCAGCGGCGGAGGCACGGCGACGCTCGTCTGGTCGGCCCGGCTCGGCCAGTCCGCGCTGGTCGCCACCGACCTCCCGGAGCTCGCCGGCGACAAGACCTACGAGCTCTGGTACATCCGGGGCGGAGCCGCGACCCCGGCCGGCACGATGGACTCGACCGGCCACGTCGCGACCTGGCGGGTCCTCAGCGGCACGATGACGCCCGGCGACACCATCGGTATGACCGTCGAGCCGAGCGGCGGCTCCAAACAGCCGACGACGAAACCGATCGTCGCGATCGCCTCCTGACCCGGTCCCCGAACACCGGGCGAGAACACCGGGCGAAACGCAGCGAGGCCCACGGGCAATCCCGTGGGCCTCGCTCATGCCGCTCGGCGGATCAACCGAACCGGCCGGAGACGTAGTCCTCGGTGGCCTGCTGGGTCGGGTTCGAGAAGATCATGTTGGTGTCGTTGTACTCGATGAGCTTGCCCGGCTTGCCGGTGCCCGCGATGTTGAAGAACGCGGTGCGGTCGGAGACGCGCGAGGCCTGCTGCATGTTGTGGGTCACGATCACGATCGTGTACTCGTTCTTGAGCTCCTCGATCAGGTCCTCGATCGCGAGGGTGGAGATCGGGTCGAGGGCCGAGCACGGCTCGTCCATCAGAAGCACGTCGGGGGAGACCGCGATGGCGCGCGCGATGCAGAGGCGCTGCTGCTGGCCGCCCGACAGGCCGGAGCCCGGGAGGTTGAGGCGGTCCTTGACCTCGTTCCAGAGGTTCGCGCCCTGCAGCGACCTCTCCACCAGGTCGTCGGACTCGCTCTTCGACATCCGGCGGTTGTTGAGCTTGACGCCGGCGAGCACGTTGTCGCGGATGCTCATGGTCGGGAACGGGTTGGGGCGCTGGAACACCATGCCCACCTGGCGGCGCACGAGCACCGGGTCGACGCCAGCGCCGTACAGGTTGTTGCCGTCGATCAGCACCTCGCCGTCGACGTACGCCCCGGGAATGACCTCGTGCATCCGGTTCAGCGTGCGGAGGAAGGTCGACTTGCCGCAGCCCGACGGGCCGATGAACGCGGTCACCGTCCGCGGCTCGATGGTGAGCGACACGCCCTCCACGGCGAGGAACTTGCTGTAGTACACGTTGAGGTCGTTGACTTCGATGCGCTTGGACACGTTTTTCCTTGTCTGCGTTCTTCGGGTAGAAGCTGTGGCGTCCGCGGTCAGCGGCCGTACTTGGGAGCGAAGGCCTTCGCGACGATCCGGCCGATGAGGTTCAGGAGCATGACGATGATGATCAGCGCGAGCGCACCGGTCCAGGCGCGGTCGATGGAGGCCTGCGCGTGCAGGCCGGCCGCCTGCGTGTACTGCGTGTACACGAACACCGGCAGCGTCATCATGCGGTCGTTGAAAAGGTCGTAGTTCATGCTCGTGGTGAAGCCCGCCACGATGAGCAGCGGAGCGGTCTCGCCGATGACGCGGGCGATGGCCAGCATGACACCGGTGACGAGACCTGCCAGCGACGTCGGCAGCACGACCTTCACCACGGTCAGCCACTTCGGTACGCCGAGGGCGAGGGAGGCCTCCCGCAGCTCGTTGGGGACGATCCGCAGGATCTCTTCGCTCGAGCGCACGACGACCGGGATCATCAGCACCGACAGCGCCACCGCCCCCATGAAGCCGTTGCGGATGGCCGGGCCGAAGAAGAGCGCGAACAGTGCGTACGCGAACAGGCCGGCGACGATCGAGGGGATGCCGGTCATGACGTCGACGAAGAAGGTGATGCCGCGGGCGAGGACGCCTCGGCCGTACTCCACCAGGTAGATCGAGGTCAGGAGGCCGATCGGCACCGAGATGATCGCCGCCATGAGCGTGATCTCCAGCGTGCCGACGATCGCGTGCAGCGCGCCGCCGCCCTCGCCGACGATGTTGCGCATCGACTCCGAGAAGAACGTGACGTCGAAGCGGGCCAGGCCCTGGGCGACGACGGTCCAGCCGAGGGAGATGAGCGGCAGCAGCGCGATGATGAACGCGGTCGCGACCAGCGAGGTGACCAGCCGGTCCTTGGCCTTGCGTTTGCCCTCGACCAGCAGCGATGTCGTGTAGATCGCCACATCGAACAGAACCGTTCCGAAGAACACCGCGCCCACGATGTTGAAGCCCTTGGTGGCGCCGCTGGCGGCGAGCATCGCGAAGACCGCGATGAGCACGGCCCAGGAGCCGACGAGCATCACCCAGGGAGTCCAGCGCGGAAGCTTGCCCGCGGTGTAGGAGTTGGTCAGCGGGCGGGGCGCCGCGGTCGCGGTCGTGGTGGCGGCCATCAGTTCGCTCCAGAGAAGGCCGCGCGGCGGCTGACGATGTAACGGGCGAGCATGTTGATCAGCAGGGTCACGACGAACAGCACGAGGCCGGAGGCGATGAGCGCGTTGACGCCGACGCCGGTGGCCTCCGGGAACTGCAGCGCGATGTTCGCCGCGATCGTGTTCGGGCTCTGCGCCTGCAGCACGGCGAACTTGACGATGAGGGCCGGCGAGAGCACCATCGCGATCGCCAGAGTCTCGCCGAGAGCGCGGCCGAGGCCGAGCATGATGGCGGAGATGATGCCGCTGCGGGCGAAGGGGAGGACCGCCATGCGGACCATCTCCCACTTGGTCGCGCCGAGCGCGAGCGCGGCCTCCTCGTGCAGGCGCGGGGTCTGCAGGAAGATCTCGCGGCAGATCGCCGTCATGATCGGGATGACCATCACGGCGAGCACGATGGCGGCCGTGAGGATGGTGCGGCCGGTGCCGGAGACCGGCGGCGCGAACAGCGGGAACCAGCCGAAGTACTGGCCGAGCCAGGCGTAGAAGGGCTGGACGAAGGAGGAGAGCGTCGCGATGCCCCAGAGTCCGAAGACGACCGAGGGGACGGCGGCGAGCAGGTCGATGATGTAGCCGAGCGTCTGCGCCACGCGGCGGGGCGCGTAGTGCGAGATGAAGAGAGCGATCCCGATCGACAGCGGCGTCGCGATGATGAGAGCGATGATCGCCGCCCAGATGGTGCCGAAGACCAGTGGCCAGACCCATGCCCAGAAGTTGGTGGCGTTGTTCGGAAGCTGGCCGGCGCCGGCGCTCAGGGCGGGGATGCTCTGGATGATGAGGAAAAGCGCCACGGCGGCGAGGGTGGCGAGGATCAGCGACCCGGCCACGACGGTCGAGGTGGAGAAGACGCGGTCGCCGAGGCGGACTTTCACCTTCGGCCTGATGGCTCCTGCGGTTCCGGCGGTCATTCCTTGCTTTCTCTCATCGGGTCCCCAGCGGGGTGAGTGTGATGCGCCGCTCGGCCTGGACCGGGGTGCGGTCCAGGCCGAGCGGCCGGGGTGTTACTTGATGCTGGCGACAGCCTTGCTGACCTTGGAGGACAGGTCGCTCGACAGCGGAGCCGAGCCGGCCTGGTCCGCGGCGGCCTTCTGCGCGTCGCTGGAGATGATGTAGTCGACGTAGCCCTTGACGAGGTCCGCCTTGGCGGCGTCCTTGTACTGCTGGCACGCGATCACGTACGAGACCAGGACCAGCGGCCAAGCGCCCTTGGAGGTGTCCTTGCGGTTGATCTGGATGGCGAGGTCGTTGGTGGTGCGACCCGAGGCGATCGGCGACGCGGCGACGACCTTGGCAGCACCGTCGGCGCTGATCTTGGTGTAGGTGTCGCCGACCTTGAGCTGCGCGATCGAGAGGCCGGCCGAGCCCGACTCGTCGATGTAGGTGATCGAGTTCTTCGCGTTCTTGGTGGCGTCCGCGACACCCGAGGTGCCCTTGGCGGCGTCACCGACCTGGAACGGGAAGGTCTGCGAGGCAGGAGCGGTCCACACGGTGGGAGCGTTCGCCGAAAGGTAGTCGGTGAAGTTCTGCGTGGTGCCCGAGTCGTCCGAGCGGTGCACGACGGTGATCGGGGCCGACGGGAGGGTTGCGCCCGAGTTCTGAGCCTTGATCTTCGCGTCGTCCCAGGTGGTGATCTTGCCCGAGAAGATGCCGGCGATCGTGTCGGCGTCGAGCTTGAGGTCCTTCACGCCGTCGACGTTGTACGCGATGGCGATCGGGGAGATGTAGACCGGCAGGTCGATGCCCTTGGCGCTCGGGGCGCAGCCCGCGAACGTGCCGGCGAGCTCCTCGGTCTTGAGTGCCGCGTCGGAGCCGGCGAAGTCCGCCGCGCCCGAGATGAAGCTCTTGCGGCCGGCGCCGGAGCCCTGCGGGTCGTAGTTGACGGTGACCTTCGGGTTGGCCTGCTGGAAGCCGGCGGCCCAGACGGTCTGCGCCGCGCCCTGGGCGGACGAGCCGATGCCGTTCAGCGTGCCGGAGAGGTTCGACGGCTTGGCCGTGGTGGTCGCCGGGGTGCTGCCCTCGTTCGACGCACAGGCGGTGAGGGAGATGGCGGCGGCGGCGAGAAGTGCCACGGGAACGCCAAGACGCTTCAGTTTCACAGTTGTCCCTTCCGGGGATCAGTAACAACAGGACGGGGTCGGTGCGACCCGCGTGTGACGCTATTCCCGGTGTCTGACCAGAGTCCCCCGCAGTGGTAAACGGAAGGTTAACGACCGGTGGCCTCTTGACGCGCGCGCATGAGCTTGGTGGGCGGGTGGGCGCGGTCAGTCCTGGACGGTGACCGGCGTTCCGAGCGGCAGTCGGTCGACGGCGCCGATCGCGTCGGCGCCCAAACGGATGCATCCGTGCGAGACGGCTCCGGATGCGACGTCCTGGAAGTGGATGCCGATGAGGCCGCCGTCCGCGCCGCCGTACGGCTCGTCCGCGGCGGTCGCGTGCAGCGAGGTGAGCTGGATGCGGTGGACCGCCTGGCCCTGCGCGGGATCGAGGTAGCGCGCCTGCAGGTAACCGGTCGTGCCGGTCGGCGTCGGGGTCTCGGCGGTCCCCACGCCGACGGGGAAGGTCTGCTCCGTCGTGCCGTCCGCGTCTGTGATCGAGAGCGTCTGCGCGGAGACCGAGACGACGACGCGGTGCGGGAGCGCGCCGGCCGTCTTCAGCACGGAGGTGGGGAGCCACGCCGCCGTCTGGGCCGGTGCCACGGCGCCGTCCACGGCCTGCGAGGGAAGGAGCCGACGGCTGGCCGTCAGCACCATCGACCAGGCGCCCTTCGTCGCGACGGGGACGACGACGGTGGGCTTGCCGAGGAAGTCCGTGGCGGGGATACGTGCGACGGCGGTGGTGAAGTCTGCTCCGTAGACCGGGGTGTCGAACGCGACGGTGGACGCCGCGGTGAACCGGGGATCGGCCGGCGCGGCGAGGAGACCGGGGATGACGGCGTCGTACTCCGCGGAAGGGAGCGCCGCGATCGCGGACGGTGTCATCCCGGGCGGAAGCGCAGGGCCTGCGGCCGCGGGTGCCTGCGAGGGGGCCGGGGTGGTGGTCGCCGTCGGCGCGCCGGGAGCGCACGCCGACAGGGTGACGAGGGCGAGGAGGGCGGCGGCGGCCGCGAGGGGAAGGCGATTCATCAGCTGCTCCGACGAGAAGCGGGGCGGACGCTGAACGCGCCCACCCCGCCGTACAGTCGTTCCGGCTCTCAGCCGCTCACGACGGGCAGCTTGCCCGGGGTGCGGGGAGCGGCGTCGGGAATCGGCGCCGGGGCAAGCGGGCCCGGCTGCACGATGGTGTCACCGGTGACGGTGATCGTGATGGACTGGGCCACGCCCGACGTCTCGCCGGTGAAGGTGAACTCGATCTGGCCGGCCTCGGCTGTGCCCTGCGCGAGGTACACCCCCGCGGAGACGGTTCCGCTGCGGTCGGCGACGAAGGTCATGGTGGGGAGCGCGTCGCCGTTTTAGACGGCCGACAACGTGACCGTCTCGCCGGGGGTGTATCCCGACGCCGTGATCTCCACACCGACATTCTCGTCGGTGAGGTCCTCCGTCGAGATGGTCGTCGTGTTGGCGGAGATACCCTGCGGCGCGCGCACGTCGAGGGCGATCGTGTTGGAGGTGTCGCCGTCGGCGGAGGTCGCCTGCACGACGACGTCCTCGTCGACCGCTGGCAGCGGGAGGCTGGCGGACGGCGTGAACACCTCGTTCGCGAAGGCGCCCGTGGCGTCCGCCGTGACGTCCTGCTGACCGAGGACGGTGCCGCCGTCGGTGTAGCTCACGGTGATGGTGACGGTGGTGTCGGCCGTGAAGCCGGAACCCGAGACGTCGAGACCCGAGCCCCAGTCGCCGGCGGTGAAGGTCGAGTTCGCGAGTGTGAGTTCGCCGGTGGCGGCGTTCGCCGGCGCGGCGATGAAGAGTCCGCCGATGACGGCGGCCGCGGCTGCGGCGCCGAGCGTCAGGCGCGTGCGAGTGGTAGAGAGCATGCTTCCCCTTGGTTGGTGCGGCCGTCCCGAGTGGGACGGCCGTGCCAATCTAGCGTCATACTCTGAAGAATCTCAAATAAACATCAGTATTTCACGCCTGGCTCATTCTGCGGGGGCGTACGTCTCGATCGAGACGATGCCCGACGAGGGGTTGGTCGCCGAGAGGTGGACGACCGAGAAGCCGCCGGTGTCGAGGTCGGCCGCATCGGTGAGGTAACCGCCCGGCATCGTGCCGGTGGCCAGCGCGATCTCGCGCAGGATCTCCGGCAGCACCGGCCCGTGGCTGCAGAGCACCGCGGTCTTGCGCGAGCGCACCCGCTTGCCGATGATCGTGCGGACTTCCCCGTCGCCGTCCTCGTAGGCGTCCTGGCTGAGGCCGGGCTCGCGGCGCGGCTTGATCCCGGTCGAGGCGGCGAGCGGTGCGACGGTGGCCACGCAACGCACCGCGTCGCTCGTGAGGATGCGCTTGGGGCTCCAGGCGAGCACGGTCGGCACGTCGCCGGCGGCCTGGCGGACGCCGCGGTCGGTGAGCGGGCGCGAGGCGTCGGGGCCCGACCAGTCGCCGCGCGGCACCGCCTTGCCGTGGCGCAGCGCGATGAGCGCGAACGTGGAGGTGACGCCCTGGCGCACCAGCGCTTCGAACGCCTCCACGATCTCCACGTCGCGCTCGTAGGTGAGGTAGCTGCGCGCCTTCTTCAGCGTGACCCACTCGATCGCCGCGATCTCGGTGTTGGGCACGAAGGTCGAGCGCTCGATCGCCTGGTCGACCACTTCCGCCGCCCAGTAGTGGACGATCTTCTCGCGCCCTGAGCTGAGCGGGTAGGCCGAGGTGCCGAGCGGCACGCCGAGCGTGATGGCGAGCCCGGTCTCCTCGAGGATCTCGCGCACCGCCGTCTGCGGGAGCGTCTCCCCCGGGTCGACCTTGCCCTTCGGGATCGTCACATCGCCGTACTTGGTGCGGTGCACGACGAGCACGACGATCTTGTCGTCCACGACGCGCCAGCAGAGGGCGCCCGCGGCGTAGACGGCGAGGCTCACCGCCTGGTTCCCGTGCGGGCCGAGCGCGGACGGTGGGCGGCCTGCTGCATCAGCTTGGTCTGGAGGTCGGTGAGCGGTGCGCCGTTCTCGTCCAGGTGGTGCCGGGTCCAGACGCCGTCCTCCGCGAGCGTCCAGGCCGCGGTGCGCTCGTCGAACGCGAGGTCGAACAGGCGGCCGAGCTCGGCGAGATGCTCGGGGTCGGTCAAGCGCACCAGCGCTTCCACGCGGCGGTCGAGGTTGCGGTGCATCATGTCGGCACTGCCGATGTAGACGTGCGGTTCGCCGTCGTTCACGAACGAGAACACGCGCGAGTGCTCGAGATACCGGCCCAGCACGGAGCGGACCCGGATGTTCTCCGAGAGCCCCTCGCGCCCGGGCACGACGCCGCAGATGCCGCGCACCCACAGCTCCACCGGCACGCCGGCCTGGCTGGCGCGGTAGAGGGCGTCGATGATCGCCTCGTCGACGATGGAGTTGAGCTTGATGCGGATGCCGGACGGCCGGCCGGCCGCCGCGTTCGCCGCCTCGGTGTCGATGCGCTTCAGCAGCCCTTTGCGCAGGTGCAGCGGCGCGACCAGGAGACGCTTGAACTTCTTCTCGATCGCGTAGCCGGACAGCTCGTTGAAGAGCCGGGTGAGGTCTTTGCCGACCTGATCGTCCGCCGTCAGCAGGCCGAGGTCCTCGTAGATCCGGGAGGTCTTGGGATTGTAGTTGCCCGTGCCGATGTGGCTGTAGTGCTTGAGGACGCCCTTCTCCTCGCGGATGACCAGCGCGAGCTTGCAGTGCGTCTTGAGCCCGACCAGTCCGTAGACGACGTGCACGCCGGCCTTCTCGAGCTTGCGCGCCCAGGAGATGTTGTTCTGCTCGTCGAACCGCGCCTTGATCTCGACCAGGGCCAGCACCTGCTTGCCCGCCTCCGCCGCGTCGATGAGGGCCTCGACGATCGGACTGTCGCCCGAGGTGCGGTACAGCGTCTGCTTGATGGCGAGGACGTGCGGGTCCGCGGCCGCCTGCTCCAGGAACGCCTGCACGCTCGTCGCGAACGACTCGTACGGGTGGTGCAGCAGGATGTCCTGACGCGCGACGGCGGCGAAGACGTCGGGCTTGGCGTTCGGCTCGCTCGGCATGAGCTGCGGAGCCGTGGTCGGCACGTGGTTGGGGTAGTGGAGGTCCGGCCGGTCGATGCGTGCCAGGTCGAACAGTCCGCCGAGGTCGAGCGGGGCGGGGAGGCGGTAGACCTCCTGCGCGGTGACGTCGAGCTCGCGCACCAACAGGCCGAGCGTCACGTCGTCCATGTCCTCGGTGACCTCGAGCCGGATCGGCGGCCCGAACCGGCGGCGCAGCAGCTCGCGCTCCAGTGCCTGAATGAGGTTCTCGGTCTCGTCCTCGTCGATCTCGACGTCCTCGTTGCGGGTGACGCGGAAGACGTGGTGGTCGAGGATCTCCATGCCGGGGAAGAGGTCGCCGAGGTGGTTGGCGATCAGATCCTCCAGGCGCAGGAAGCGCACCTGGCCGAGGCCCTCGCGCTGGTCGATGCGCACGAAGCGCGGCAGCATCTGCGGCACCTTGAGGCGAGCGAACTGCTCCTTGCCGGTGCGCGAGTTGCGCACCCGCACCGAAAGGTTCAGCGACAGGCCCGAGATATAGGGGAACGGGTGCGCCGGGTCGACCGCCAGCGGCATGAGCACGGGGAAGATCTGCTGCGAGAACACCTCGCGCATCTGCGCCCTGTCGGCCTCGTCCAGCTCGTCCCACGACGAAACGGTGATGCCGGCCTCCTCCAGGGCCGGGAGCACGAACGCGCGGTACGCCTTGGCGTGCCGCACCTGCAGCTCGTGCGCCTTCTCGGAGATGTCGGCCAGGACGTCCTGCGGCGCGCGGCCGATGTTGGTCGGGACCGCGAGACCGGTGGCGATGCGCCGCTTGAGCCCGGCGACCCGGACCATGAAGAACTCGTCGAGGTTGCTCGCGAAGATCGCGAGGAAGTTGGCCCGTTCCAGCACCGGCAGCAGCGGGTCCTCCGCGAGCTCGAGCACCCGCTGGTTGAACGCCAGCCAGCTCAGCTCGCGGTCGAGGTAGCGGCCGTCCGGCAGCGTCGGGTCCGGCTCATAGATGAAAGGGGCGAAGTCGTCGTCGAAGTCGCTGCCCAGGCTGCCGCTCAGCCCGTTGTCGAGTAGGCCGTTGTCCAGTGCCGTGCGCTCGCCGTCCATGCCCCCATCATGGCACCGCCCGCCCAGGTGGAGGCACGAGCTTCGGTTAACTGTGGAGAAACGACATCGCTGTCCGATTGTGGAGGACAGCCCACGCGCGGAGAGGAGTCAGGGCCGGACCGACGACGGCAGACGGTCGTTCTCGTCCTCGTACACATTGAAGCGGTAACCGACGTTCCGAACCGTCCCGATGAGCGACTCCAGGTCGCCGAGCTTGGCGCGCAGCCTTCGCACGTGGACGTCCACCGTGCGGGTGCCGCCGAAGTAGTCGTAGCCCCACACCTCGCTCAGCAGTTGCTCGCGGGTGAACACGCGCGACGGGTGCGTGGCGAAGAACCGCAGCAGCTCGAACTCCTTGAAGGTGAGGTCGAGCGCCTTCCCGTGCGCTTTGGCCGAGTAGCTCGCCTCGTCGATCGTGATGCCGGAGGCCTGGATCTTGGTCTGCGAGTGCTCCTGCGTCTGCCGGCCGATCGCCAGCCGGATGCGCGCGTCCACTTCCGCCGGGCCGGCGCTGTCGAGCACGACGTCGTTGACACCCCAGTCGGCGCTCACCGCGGTGAGGCCGCCCTCCGTGAGCACCAGCAGCAGCGGGACGGTGATGCCGGTAGTGGTGAGGATCTTGCACAGCGACTTCGCGCTCGCCAGGTCGCGCCGTGCGTCGACGAAGATGAGATCGCAGGCGGGGGCGTTGACCAGGGCGGCAGGCTCGGCGGGGATCTGCCGGACGCGGTGGCTGAGGAGACCGAGAGCCGGAAGCACCTCCGCGTCGGGGGCGGACGTGAGGATCAACAGCTGCGCCACCCAGTATCCTCCTCGCCCGTCTTCGTGCCGCAATGCTACCGGAAACGCTTACGGCGGCAGATCGCGGACGTCACGGAGGGGAGGTGTCACGGAGGGGAGGCGTCACGGAGGGGAGGCGGCCTCGCCCCGCGCACGGCACAATAGGAGGATGAGCGAGACGCCGTCCGATCCGGGCCTTCTCGGTCCTGCCGCCGCGGCGGGGCCGCCTCCCGAGCCGATGCCGCGCTCGATGGTCGCGCTGAGCGTCGGCGGGGTGTGGGCACTCGCCCTCGTGCTCGGCGTGCTCATCGCCTTCCTCTCCCACCCGATCCAGTACGCGTCCTGGCTGTCGCTCGCGCTGGGCGTCTCCGTGCTCGCGTCCTTCGGAGCCCAGCTCGCCACCCAGCGGAAGGACGGGTTCGTCAACCGGCTGGCGACCACGCTGACCGGGAGTTTCGTCATCCTCGGCGTCATCGGAGGCATCCTCGGCCTCGTCACGCTCGGGCACTGATTAGACTGGCCGTATGCTCGTCGCTCTCGAACTCTTCTTCATCGGCCTGCTGGGTCTGGCCACCCTCGCGATCCTCGGTGTGTCCGGCGTCGTGGTCTACAACCTCTTCCGCGGCCAGCGCTAGGCATGATCGAGCTCCCCACCGATCTTCCGGCCGAACTCGTCCCGCTCTCCTGGCTGATCGGGGTCTGGGAGGGGACCGGTGTGGTCGACTACGCCCTCGGCGAGGAGCACACACAGCTCGAGTTCGGCCAGCGGGTGAGCTTCAGCCACGACGGCGAGGCCTACCTCAACTACTCTGCGACCTCGTGGGTGCTCGACGACGACCGCACCCCGCTCGCAGCGGAGACCGGCTACTGGCGCCTCAGCCGCACCCTGATCGAGGGTGATCCGGGCCCGGCGATGCTGCCCGGTCAGGGCGTCCGGCCGTTCGGCACCGCTCAGGCCGTCGAGACTCTGCGCGCCTCCAGCGGCGGCTTCGACATCGACGTGGCGATCATCCACCCCGATGGGGTCAGCGAGCTCTACATCGGCCAGGTGAACGGCCCGCGCATCGACCTGGCGACGGACGCCGTCGTGCGCACGGCCGGCGCCAAGGAGTACAGCGCAGCGACCCGCCTCTACGGACTGGTCGAGGGCCACCTCCTGTGGGCCTGGGACATCGCGGCCCTCGGTCAGGAGCTGCGCACGCACGCCTCCGCCCGGCTCGCCAAGGTCGACTGACGTGGACGCGTCGCCCTTCCTCTCCCTTCCGGGCGCGGTCGACATCGCGGATGCCGGGGTCCCGTCGCACTACGGCAAGCCGCTCGCGGAGCAACGCGCCCTCCTCGAGGGCGGCGCGATCGTCGACCTGTCCGACCGTGCGGTGCTCTCGATCACGGGCCCGGACCGGCTGAGCTGGCTCAACTCGCTGACGAGCCAGTCGCTGCTCGCGCTGCAGCCGGGCGAGTCCTCCGAGACCCTCCTGCTCGACGTCACCGGTCGTGTGGAGCATGCGGTGCGCCTCGTCGAAGACGGCTCGACGCTGTGGCTGCTGGTCGACCGGCCGGAGGCCGCCGGCCTGCTCGCCTGGCTCGACTCGATGCGCTTCATGCTGCGCGTCGAGCTGGCGGACCACACCGAGGCGCTCGCGACGATCGGGACGCTCGGCGAGCCTCCGCTGCCGATCGCCGCGCCGAACGGCGTTCCGCTGATCTGGCACGACCCGTGGCACGCCGTGACGCCCGGCGGCCACCAGTACGCGCGCGGCGAGCACCCCGGCGCGAGCTGGAGCTGGAGCGAGCGCGTCGTGCCGCGGGACGCGCTCCCGTCGATCGTCGTCCGCGTGGAGGCCGGGGAGCTCGCCGTCGCCGGGACGCTCGCTGCCGACGCACTGCGGATCGCCGCGTGGCGCCCCCGGTTCGCCACCGAGGTGGACGAGCGGACCATCCCGCACGAGCTCGACTGGCTGCGCACGGCGGTTCACCTCACCAAGGGCTGCTACCGCGGTCAAGAGACGGTCGCGAAGGTGCACAACCTCGGGCACCCGCCGCGCCGCCTGGTGATGCTCCACCTTGACGGGTCTGAGGGAGTCCATCCGTCCCGCGGCGCCGAGGTCACGCTCGACGGGCGAGTGGTGGGCACCGTCACCTCGTCGGCGCTGCACTACGAGCTCGGTCCGATCGCTCTCGCGATCGTGAAGCGGGGCACCGACGCCACGGCCACGCTGACCGTGGACGCCGACGGCACGCCGGTCGCGGCCGCCCAGGAGATCGTCGTGCCGCCGGAGGCCGGAGCAGAAGCGCACGTTCCCCACCTCCCGCGCCTGGGCGCCGTCACCCGCACTCCCCGAGGCTGAAGCCAACGGAGGACATCCTCCCCCGCCCACCCCAAATCGCGGCCACCGGAGGACATCCGCCCTCCGATGGCCGCGATCTCCTCCGCGCGCGACACCGGGGCCGCCCCACCCGCCGCCACCGGAGGAAACCAGCGGGCGAGCGGCTGCGATCTCCTCCGTTGACTGACATCCGAGGCTGCGGCGACGCAGATGTCCTCCGTTGCCTACGCCGGGGCGACGGCCTCCCACGCCACGGTGAGCTCGCCGAGCCGCCAGCGCGACCGGCCGCCGACGATCGGCCAGCCGGCGTCGCGCATCCCCTGCGCCGCCGCCATCCAGCGCTGCTTCGGCCCGTACGCGGCGAGCGGCGAATGGACGCGCCAGAGCCGGTCGAGGTCCGCGAGGTAGGCGTGCACGCGCTCGCCGGGGATGTTCCGGTGGATGAGCGCCTTCGGCAGCCGCTCGGCCACGACGCTCGGCGCGTCGAGCCCGCGCAGCCGCAGCGAGACGGAGAACGTCTGCGGCCCCGTCCGGTCGAGCGTGACCCAACTGGCGATCCGTCCGATCTCGTCGCAGGTGCCCTCGACGAGCGCGCCGCCGAGCTGCAGCCGGCCGAGCATCCGCTCCCAGGCGGCCGCGACCTCCGACTCGTCGTACTGGCGCAGCACGTTGAACGCCCGGATCACGGCGGCGTGCCGCCCCGCCGGCAGCGGCACCTCGAACCCGCCGACCGCGAAGCCCACCCGTGCCCGCGGATCGAAGCCGGTGCCGCCCGCGCGCACCGACTCGAGCTGGGCCACGGCGGTCGCGACTCGGCCGGGGTCGATCTCCAGCCCGAGCACCTCGACGTCCGGGCGCGTCTTCGCCAGGCGGTGCTGCAGCTCGAAAGCGGTCACGCCGCTCGCGCCGTAGCCGAGGTCGACCACCAGCGGGTCGCCCGTGCGGCGCAGTTCGGGCAGGGCGGCGATCCAGCGGTCCACCCGGCGCAGCCGGTTCGTGTTCGTGGTGCCCCGCGTCACCGTTCCGACCGCGCCGGGAGCGCGGTAGGAGGGAGAAGGCATGTGACAAGATTATTCGCATGCCCACCCCCTACACTTTGATCCTCCTCCGCCACGGCAACAGCGTGTGGAACCAGCAGAACCTCTTCACAGGCTGGGTCGACGTCCGGCTCAGCGACCAGGGCGTCGCCGAAGCAACCCGCGCGGGCGAGCTCCTGGCCGAGTCCGGCCTCGCGCCCGACATCCTCTACACGTCGGTGCTCACCCGCGCCATCCAGACCGCGAACATCGCGCTCGACGTCGCCGACCGGCTCTGGATCCCGGTCGAGCGCTCCTGGCGCCTCAACGAGCGTCACTACGGCGCGCTGCAGGGCCTCGACAAGGCGGAGACCCTGGAGAAGTACGGCCCGGAGCAGTTCCAGCTCTGGCGCCGCTCGTTCGATGTCCCGCCGCCGCCGCTCGCCGACGACAGCGAGTGGTCGCAGGCGAACGACCCGCGCTACGCCGACCTGGGCGACGACCTGCCCCGCACGGAGTGCCTGAAGGACGTCATCGCCCGCATGCTGCCGTACTGGGAGTCCGACATCACCGTCAGCCTCGCCGAGGGCAAGACGGTGCTGGTGACCGCGCACGGCAACTCGCTGCGCGCGCTCGTCAAGCACCTCGACGGCATCTCCGACGAGGAGATCGCCGAGCTCAACATCCCGACCGGCATCCCGCTCGTCTACAAGCTGGACGAGACCTTCGCGCCGATCGAGCCCGGTGTGTACCTCGACCCGGAGGCCGCCGCCGCCGGGGCCGCGGCCGTCGCGGCCCAGGGCAAGAAGTAGGCCTCACGGCCCTCCCGTCGTACGTCGTCGTCGCGTTCCTGCCGGAACGCGGCGGCGACGTCGTCGTTCCGGGGGAGTTCGCCGCGGGGGACTGGCCGCTGCACATCACCGTCGTTCCGCCCTTCCAGACCGAGCTGGAGCCGGACGCGCTCGCCGCGCTTCTCCCGCACGGGCCGCGCATCCCGGTCGTCGCCGGGGCGCGGGCGTCGTTCGGCCACCGCCGCGCGGTGCCGGTCACGCTGGTCCGGCCGTCGCCAGCGCTGCTCGCGCTGCATGTGGCGTGCGTCGACGCGCTGGAGGCCGCAGGCGCCGTGATCGCCGACACGCGCCACATCCGCAGCGGCTACCGGCCGCACGCGAGCGACCAGCGCTCGGCCGCGCTCGCCCCCGGCGACCATTCCTCCCTGGTCGAGCTCGCGCTTGTTGAACGCACCGCCCGCTCCCGCAGGATCGCCGCGCGTATCCCACTCCTCTGACCGTGGTCGGGATGTGTATGGTCGCATGTCAGGTTCGAGATTTGACACGGTGCGCGCGAGCTTGTAGCTTCGAAGCCGAAATACTCCGCTTTACGCGGTAGTACGTTTTGTGTCGAAACAGGGGTTTCTCATGGGCCAGATCAGCGTTACACCGGAAGAACTGAAGCAGCAGGCTCAGGTCTACACCCGCTCGAAGGAAGAGATCGAGCAGGCGATCCAGAAGGTCAACCAGATGAACTCGACCATCGCCGACCAGTGGAAGGGCCAGGCGTTCCAGGCCTACCTCGAGCAGTACAACCAGCTCCACGAGAGCGTGAAGAAGTTCGAGGAGCTGCTCGTGAACATCAACGAGCAGCTGAACAAGTACGCGGACACCATCGCCGAGCGCGACGCGCAGGATGCGCAGAGCTTCGGCTTCTGACCGGATCCTCGCCGCGGGTGTGGCCGTGGGTGCGCTTGCGATCGGTCTGACGATCGGCGCGCCCACGGCTCTGGCTGTGACCGACGACTCGGACGGCGCGGGCAAGCTGAGCCTCAACACGACCGTCCTCGTCAACGATTCGGTCGGCACCGGTTCCTCCGGCGAGTTCGCGATCCGAAGCAGCCTGTTCTCCGACCGCCTCTCCGCGCGAGCCGACCAGCAACGGGCACGGTCCGTCGAACGGCTGAACGTCGTCGAGCACCTGGATTTCGCCGGACCCCGGCCAACCGGTGAGCGGTACCAGTCGGTGCGAGCAGCGTTGTTCGAGGACTACTCCTCCGACGTGATCGCATCGTCTTCGGACCAACGCGAGGAGTCCCCTGTCTTGTTCGGTGTGCTGGCCGCGGTCGCGGTACCGCTGGTGTTGGTGGGGGGATTCGTGCTGGGACGATTCTGGGCGAGAAGAAGCCGGGCGGCGTCGTGATCGAGATCACCCTCGTGTATGCCCACCGGCAGATCGACCTCCTGGTGCCCGCCGCCGTCCGGTTCGACCGGCTGCGGCAGTTGATCCGAGACGCGTTCGCCGCGAAGGGCACGTTCCTGCCGGACGGTTTCTCGTTCGTGCTGGACGACAAGGCCCTCGCGGTGAGCGGGCACGACTTCATCTCCTCTTTCGGGATCGGCAACGGCGACCGCCTTCAGATTGTGAATTGACCAGGTAAATGCGTATTGAGATAGACGGAACGGTCCTCGAGCTCGAGGCGAGCTCCGGCAGGATTCACGCGAGCGTGGACAAGAACGGTTACCAGGGTGGGAGCCTCGATGTGATCTCCCGCTACGTCGACGCGCACGAGACCGACACCGGACTCGAGCTCGCCTACGACCTCGCAGACGGCGAGGTCAGTTTCGGGGACGCCGTCGGCATGGCCAGGACCCGCCTCGATCGGCTGTCGCTGGCCCAGAAGCTCGTGGCGTGCGTCGGCTATCGCGACGGCTTCCGAGTGCCCGTGATCCATCCGGACAACGTGTATCTCAACGGCGGCCTGCTCCGCGTGGTGCACTGCGGCCTCCAGGGCATGCTCGCCCCGATGGCGTTCGATGAGACGCACTTCTTCGCCTCGCTGCAGGCGATGGTGCTGCACGTCTTCCGTCCGAAGCTCGCCTTCGAGCAGCTCCTCGACGGGGCTGCGGCACTGCAGGACAAGTTCTCGGTGGCGGTGCGGCAGGCGACGACAGCCGACGAGCTGTTCGCGTTCATCGACGCGCAGCTGAAAGACGAGCAGGCGGAGGTCGCGGCTCGCAAGGTCAGTGTTCCGAAGCGCCGGTATGCCGGGTACCGCCTCGTCGGTGCGCTCGGCCTCGCGGCGGCGGCGGTCGCCGGCGTGTTCGCGTGGCAGACCGCGGATCACAACCGGCTGCAGGACGCGGTCGTGGCCTCCCAGGCGCGCTTCCTCGCGAACGACTACGGCGGTGCGCTGACGGAACTGGAAGGCTTCGCGGCCACCTCCCTGCCGGCGTCCGCGAAGTATGTGCTCGCGGTGTCGAGCGTCAACCTGGACGACCTCACCGCCACGCAGAAGCAGGCGATTTTGAACACGATCTCCCAGAAGTCCGACGACGTGACCCTGAACTACTGGATCGCCATCGGCCGCGGTGAGTTCGAACAAGCCCTCGACTACGCGCAGAACCTCGGCGACGACCAGCTCACCCTGCTCGCCTACACCGACCTCTACCAGTCCACGAAGCTCGACTCCCGGATGGCCGGCGGTGAGAAGCAGAAGCTCCTGGACGAGTACGCGAAGGCGATCGACCAGTTGACGGCCAAGCTGGAGGGCACGAGCGACACGGCGGCAGCGGAATGAGCGTCTTCGAGACGGAGCAACTCGCCGGGGCTCAGGGTCCGGCCCTCGATTCCCGGCTCGAGCCGGGTCAGCTGCTGTTCCTCGTGTACGTGGTCGACGGCCGGAGTGCCGTCAGGCTGACGCTCACCGAAGAGCACCCGTTCGTCGAGCATGACGGGCACAAGTTCAGCGTGATCAACGATGCCCTCTACGTCGACGGGGATCTGATCGGCGCCGGGCACAGGACCGTCGGGACGCTGGAATGCGTCGTGGTGCCCGCCGCGGACGCCCGTACCGAGTGCTTCGTCGCAGATGCGCGCAGCGACCTCGTGATCGGCGACGTCCCCTACGCCAGCATCCGGGCAGCGGGCTCGCCGACGTTGATCGTGCAGGAGGACTCGCTGATCGTCGAGGCACGTGGCCAGCTCGTGTACATCGACGGCGTCGCGGTCGCCGGGCGGCAGATCTGCGACCTCGACGTCGGCACGGTGGTCCTGACCGCGGGATTCATCCTCGAGAAGCGGCCGGCGCAGTACAAGATCACCACGTTCGGCTCGGATGTGGACTTCGATCGCACGAAGCTGCTGGTGCAGCCGCCGGAGCGGGAGTTTCCGGCGGATTTCCCCGAGTACCGGAGATCCCCGAAGCTGAACCTGGAGGTCGAGGAGGCCGAGTTCACCCTGCAGGGGCCCGACAAGCCGGGCGCGAAGCCGAAGAACCGGCTCCTGCGGATGGTGGTGCCCCTGTTCTTCATGATCGTGGCCTCCGGAGTGACGACGCTGGTCATCGGGAGCAATCCGGCAATGATGCTCGGCATGGGCCTGGCGACCCTGCTGACGGCGTCGTTCACGGTGTCGCAGTACGTCACCGAGCGGCGGGAGTCCAAGGCGACCGCGCTGAAGTCCGAGGAGGACTACACCCGGTATCTCGTGCGCACCGTCGCCGGCGTCTCCAAGGCGTACGACGACGAGCGCGACGTGCTGCGCTACCAGCAGCCGAGCCCGCAGGAGCTCGCGGCCATGGTCGAGCGGTACGACCCGCGGATCTACGAGCGGCAGCGCTTCAACAAGGACTTCCTCCGCGTCTCGCTGGGGCTGTCCGATCGCCCCTCGGCGCTCTCAGTGTCCTCCGACGTGAGCGAGAAGGACGCGACCGCCGAGGCGCAGCAGGTGTCCGACCTCGCGTCGGGGTTCCGGACTCAGCGCGATTCGCCGACTCCGATCGGCCTGGCGGGGCAGACGCTCGGAATCGTCGGCCCTCCCGCCGTCGTCACCGACTACCTGCAATCGGTCTTGTTCCAGACGGCCTTCTTCCACTCCTACCGGGACGTGAACTTCATCAGCCTGCTCTCGCGGGAGGCGTACACGCAGACCTGGAGCGCGTGGCGTCTGCTGCCGCATTTCACGCTGCAGGAGCTGAACATGCGGGGTCTGATCTACAACGACAAGCTGCGCGACGTGGTGCTGAACGGGTTCTACCAACTTCTCCAGAAGCGCAAGCAGGCGCTGAAGGACGCGGGCACGCAGAAGCCCCAGTTCGCACCGCACTACCTCTTCACGATCTCCGACGACCGCCACCTGGCCGGCCACGGCATCAACGAGCTGCTCGCGGAGGACATGAGCGAGCTGGGCGTGACGGTGATCTGGTGCAGCGAGGACGCGAAGCTGCTGCCCGAGACGGTGACCGCGCTCATCCAGGCGCCGCACCAGGTGAAGGGCGAACTCGTTACGGACAACAGCGTGTACGTCGCGACGCCGTTCACGCCGTACGTCTCGCCCCAGGACCTCGAGCACTCGCTCCGCAGGCTCTCGAATCTGAACCACGTAGAGGTCGAGAAGAACGCGATCCCGGAGGCGCTGAGCCTGCTGGAACAGTACGAGGTGAAGACCGTCGAAGAGCTGACGATCGCCGACCGCTGGGCGCGAGCCGAGCCGAACAAGTCCATCTCGTCGCTGATCGGCTGGCGCGGCAAGTCCGATCACGTCCACTGGGATCTGCACGAGCGTGCCCACGGCCCGCACGCGCTGGTCGGCGGCACGACGGGGTCGGGCAAGTCGGAGTTCTTGACCACCTACCTCATCGGTCTGGCGATCAACTTCTCGCCGGAGGACGTGGGCATGCTCATCATCGACTGGAAGGGCGGCGGCATCGCCAACACGCTCGATCGGCTGCCGCACTTCATGGGCGCCATCACCAACCTCGATGGCGCGGGCACGGCCCGGGCGCTGGCGAGCATCAAGGCGGAGCTCGACAAACGGCAGCGCGAGTTCGCGATCTACGGCGTGAACAGCATCAACGCGTACATGACCTTGTACAAGCAGCGCCATGACCCGAAGCCGGAAATGAAGTACCCGACGAAGCCCCTGCCGCACTTGGTCCTGGTGTCGGACGAGTTCGCCGAGCTGAAGGCCAACGTCCCGGAGTTCCTGGACGAACTGACCTCGGTCGCACGCATCGGCCGGAGCCTCGGGGTGCACCTGATCCTCGCGACGCAGAAGCCGAGTGGTGTGGTGAACGACCAGATCGAGGCGAACTCCACATCGAAGATCGCCCTGAAGATGGCCGGTGAGCAAGACTCGAACGAGTTGCTGAAGACCACGGACGCCGCACACATCACCAACCCGGGCCGCGGTTACCTGAAGGTCGGGCAGAACGAGGTGTACGAGCTCTTCCAGAGCGGCTACGCCGGCGTCCCATACGATCCTGACGCGCAGGTCACCGAGAAGGTGGACGAGCGGATCTACAAGATCAACGACCTCGGCCAGTACGAGCTGTTCTTCGACCCCGACGAGGAAGTCGAGCAGGGCAAGGACACAAGCGAACTGCCCTCGCAGCTGGAGGCGGTCATCGACACCATCGCTCAGATCTTCGACGGCGACGACGCGCTCACGCAGCCGGACAAGCCGTGGTTGCCGAGTCTGGGCGAGAACATCCCGACTCCGGAGCCGGCGGCAGGCGCCGGCCTGAGTGTGCCGCTCGGCCTGCTCGACATCCCCAGCCGGCAGGCGCAGGAGAACTACGACTTCGATCTGTTGAAGGCTGGGCACACCGTGTTGTTCGGCAGCCCCGGCTACGGCAAGTCGACAGTGCTGCAGACGCTCGTGGTCAATCTCGCCAAGGCGAACACGCCCGAGCGCGTCCACGTGAATCTCATCGACTTCGGGAACAACGGGCTTCTGCCCCTGAAGGACCTTCCGCATGTCGCCGATATCGTCACGCTCGAAGAGGGCGAGAAGCTCGGGAAGATGCTGGACGCGATTGCGGGCCTGCTCGCGACCCGTAAGCAACAGTTCAAGGAGGCGGGGGTCGCGAATATCGAGCAGTACACGGCGAAGACGGCGCGGGATTTGCCGATCGTGGTCAATGTGCTCGACGGATATGACAACCTCACGGGCGATGACCGGAGGAAGGACTCGATCGACAACCTGCTTCTGCAGGTGCTCCGCGAGGGCGCTGCGCTCGGGGTGTACGTCGTGCTGAGCGCGAGCCGAGTGGGAGCGGTGCGGGTCAACATGCTCAGCAACATCTCCACGAGGCTGTGCCTCTACCTGAACGACGAGAGCGAGCTGGGCCAACTCATGGGCCGAGAGCGGCTGCTGCAGGTCGACGCCCCCGGCAGAGGCCAGCTGCTCGTCGATGCGCCGACCGCGATCCAGTTCTACCTGCCGGTGCCGGGTGAGAACGGCTCGGAAACCCTTTCAGCACTCGAAGCGCGCGTCGCGGCGGTCGACGCCGCGTGGGCGGGCGACAAGCCGAAGCGGATTCCGATGGTGCCGCGAGAGCTCACCCCCTCGGCGTTCGGTGAGTTCGCTTCGGTGCGTGACCTCAGAGCCGTGGGCGGGACGCCGTTGGGGCTGTCGAAGGCTACGACGAACGCACTCGGGTTCGTGCCCCGTTCGCAGCCGTACTTCCTGTTCGCAGCGCGGGACGATGAACAGGAACTCCTCTTCCAGGAAGTTCTGCTCTCTCAGGGGGCGCGGGTGAGCGCGGAGTTCCTGATCGTCGATTTCGACGAGAGCTTCGAGGAGGCGTTGGAGGCGACTTCGTTGCCGGCGAACTTCAGCTACATCACGAGCAAGAACGACGCCAATCAGCTTGTCGCGGGAATCGTCGCGTACCTGAACCTCAATAAGAAGAAGGACCTGGGTGCTCACACGGTGCTCGTTGTGGCGAATCTGGGGGATTTCATCGCCAAGACCGGAGTGAAGCCCGAAGACTTCGCGCTCGCACTGAAGAACACCTTCAAAGCAGGCCTGGATTTCGTGATCTTCAGCAGGCACGACTACATCGCCAAATCGTTCGACCCGGTGCCGAAGCTCATCAGGGAGCTGAAGTTCAGCGGGCTGGTGGGGGCGCGGGCCTACGACAGTGCCCTGGTGAAGAGCTTGGGGATTTCGAGCGAGCCCGAGCCGCGAACCGACGAGCCGTTTTTCGTGGTCCGTGGTGGCAGCACGTTCGAGAAGATCAAGCTCCCGAAGCAGAGCGGGGCGGCGGTATGAGCGAGATCCCGGAGCTGCTTCCGTTGGGGAGTGCCGTGACGATCGAGGACGACGACGCCATCTACGTCATTGTCGCGAGAGGTCTCCAAAAGCTGGACGACGACGGATTCCTCGCCGGCTACAAGGGCGTGCGGCACCCCCAGGGGGCGGGCGCGGGTGTGCGGGAGATCGTGATCCGACAGACCCAGATCGCGGAGGTCGTTCACCGCGGGCATGAGGACGCGAAGGATGCGGTGTTCGCGAGAGAGCAGCTCGACAACGCGAAGACACCGCCAGCGAAGAAGCCGCCTCCTGACGAGGAGCCGGATCTGACGGTGGACCTCACCAAGCCTGCGGCTGTCACCGCACTTGCGCCGCCGCCGGCGCGCACCGAGGCGCCGGCGTCCGTGGGGTCGGTGATGAACATGAAAGACCCGTTCAGTGAGTTACGAAGCAAAGGAAGACGCGCATGACCCAGGACCAGCCTGAGACTCGATCGTTCCTCCCGCTGGGGAGTGTCGTGATTCTGAAGGGGTCGGTGAAGAAGCTGCTGGTTGTCAACCGCGGCTCGATCGTGGAGGGCGAGTTCTTCGACTACGGGGCGTTCCTGTACCCGGAAGGCATGATCGACACGAACGTCGCGTATTTCAACCGGGACGACATTTCGAAGGTCGTGGCCGAGGGCTACTCGGATGCCGACAACGAACTCGTACTCGAGATCCTTGAGGGGGCGCACGCCGAGTTCCAGCAGGGCGCTAGCGGTGAGCAGGTCGTCGCCGCACCTGTTGCCCCGGTGGTGATCGACGATGACCCGTTCGCGGGTGTTCGTGATCTGGGTGATGACGATGAGTGACGAGCAGGCGTTGGCGAGGGTGCGGGAGCTGGAAGCGGTCATCCACCAGCTCGAGCGGGTGCGAGGTGATGTGCGCGACTTCAGCGTCGGCACCTACGAAGACGCCGGCCGGGCGGTGTGGGCGGGTCAGAAGCGGACGAGGTTCACGAACCGTTTCGATGTGGCCAAGTCGAACTTCGACCGCATCAGCGAGCAGATCGGGCAGGCGATCAGTGAGTGCAAGAGCAAGCAGCGCAGTCTGGCGTTTTCAATCAACCCGATCGAGCACCCCTTGCTTTCGGTGCAGGCCATCGCGATAGCCCTGGACTGAGTGGTGTGAGGAGGCGATAGGTCATGGCGACGAGAAGCATTCAGAAGGGTTTTAACGAGGAGGCGCGGAAGGTATCCACGCTCACCTCTCGTGTTGCCGAGACGAAGGACGGTTGGGAACGCGGCGACAACCTCAATGTCCCCGGCGCGAAGGCGGTGTCGGAGATTTACGCGGATCTGTCGACCGTGATCGCGGGGTTCGGGGTGTTGGCGCAGAACGACACCGGCGCATTCCAGAAGTTCGGCGTGAATATCGAGGTCCAGGATCGTGAGGATGCTCGGAAGTGAGTGTTGTGGAGTTTTCTGCGGATTCGTGGCAGGCGTCGTCGCCGGGGTTGCAGGAGGGGCTTGCACATCGGGTTGAGGTGTTGTCTGAGCTGGTGAAGGGGTTGGAGGCTTTAGCGGCGTCGAACCAGATCAGTGGTGTGGGTGCGGATGCGATGCGTGCGTATATCCGGGAGGTTCAGGTCCCGGTCGCGCGGTCGCTTCTGGTGGGTGTCTCAACGTTCCAGACCGCGATCGGCGTGTATTGGGCGGGGTATGCCCAGGTCGACACGGATGGGGATTTCCGGCTCGTCGCAGACGAGTTCGACGCCCACCTGACCCAGCTGGATACGGGGTTGGGCCGGTTGCGCGGGTTTGAGACGGAGCTCACGCGGATCTCTGCGGGAGCGGGACATCTGGTGTCGTTGGGTGGCGCTGGTGCGCGTGCAGCGGGGGCTGCGGTCGAGGACTTCGAGGGCATGCGGGCCATCGCCAGAATGCAGAAGGAGACCTGGGAGGCGTATGAGGCGTCAGATCCCGGCTTCAACCAGGTCCGCGAACTGATCGCTGAGCTGAAGGGTGTTCTGAAGAACCTCGGGTCGTTGACGGTCGGGCGAGGCCGGTCGTACACGGCGGGGAGTTTCGACCTGACCCTGGCGCGGTTGGGTGAACTCACGACCGGGATGTTCGAGTACTGCCAGGCGAACCAACAGGTCGCCTCCGAAGGCTGGAAGGACATGTTCGACAAGTACGCCCAGGACGTCGACGCGGCCCGGCGGGAGCAGGCGCTGACAGATCTGATCTGGGACGGGTTGCAGATCCTCACCGGCGCGGTTGTGACCGCGATCGGGTTGGGGTTGACCCCGTTCACGGCCGGGTTCTCGCTGGGCCTGACCGCTATCGGCGGCACGCTACTGGTGGGTGGGATCAACAGCGCGATCAACCACGTCTCGATCGCCGCCACCGGCAACGAGCTGGATCTGGCCGGCATGGCCGGCCAGTGGTGGGATGCGAGTGTCGCGCGGCCGGTCGCGGACTGGGGCGGGGATTGGCAGTACGTGGGCGGCTTCCTGTCGGGGGCCGGGCATGCTGTCACCGGGATGGCGCAGTTGAACGTGCAACAGATCGGGGTGGGGATTACCGCGCTTGCCACCGACCAGGCTGCGCGTGACGCGTTGTGGCAGCAGGTGTCCGGATTCGTAGGCCGGATAGCCAGTGGGGACAAGTTCGCAGTCGGACAGGTGGTCGGCGAGGTGGCCGGGCTGATCATCCCGGGCGCGGCGGCCGCGAAGCTTGCCCGGGAAGGGGGCCCGGTCGCCAAGATGGGCGGAATGGCCGACGGGCTGGTGAAACCGGCCAAGCTCCCCCACCTGTCCAGCCCAGACTCCCCGCACCGGCGCCAGGGTCCGTCGGCGAGGTTCAAGCTCTGAAGGATGCGCTGACGGAGGCGACTCGGGCGAAGGATATTCCCGGGTACGACCCGACCGGCGGTTTGGGCTGGGACCGGTTCCTGGAGAAGCACCTCAACGGGTTCGACTCCGAGGGCCGCCCTGCGTGGAAATGGCCTGACGACCCGCCTCACACGGACGGGTTCATGAACGGGATGTCGAAACCCGCCGACCTCGCTCCCGGTGACACACTCGAACGCATCACCTTCCGAGAAAGCTCCGGTCTGCCTGCCGACGGCGACTTTGCGGCTCCCCCGGGAACGGCATTCGACAAGCTTTCGCTGCCACCGGACCGGCTTGGTGGGAACGCGATGGTTGTTCGGTACGAGATTCTGAAGCCGCTACCGGAGAATGTGCGAACGGGTCAGATCGCGCCCGGGTTCGAACAACCCGGTCTGGGCACCCAATACCACTTCCCTGACGGCATCCAAGAACTTGTCGACGGGAAATACCTGAAGGAGATTCCATGAACCACGAGCAGTACGTAGCGGCCATGTCCGCGCTTGGATATTCGAGAGCGGATGCTGAAGGCCTTATTTGGCTGTCCAAGAACGCCACTGATGTGGTCTTACGAAGAAACAACTTCGTTCCACGAGGTGACGGTCTCTACGAAATCTGGATCGCAAACGAAAGAGACTACTTCCGTCGCGTTCGTAAGGATGGCCGGGAGTTTCTTGGAACGCTAGGCGAGGCTTACGAGCTTATCTATGAACAAGTCCGCAAAGGGCTTGAGGCGCACCCGGGTGCACAGCGCAACTCCAAGTGACCGCGACTGGGTTGGCGCTCGCTGCCGACCGCCAGCGGTAGGAGACCGATGAAGCGTAAGCAGTACATTGCAGCTATGTCAGCGCTCGGCTACTCGCGTGAGGTGGCTGAGGGCCTCATTTGGCTGTCCAAGTGTTGACGACGCTCGAATTCTGAACGGTATCGACGCTTGAAAAGTGAACACTCAACGATTGGAGAGTGATCACTTTGGAGGATTGGGCGCTGATCAGGAGGCTCGCTGCGGAGGGTGTTCCGAAGGCCCGGATAGCCGACCGGTTAGGGATCTCGCGCACGACGGTGTGGAAGGCGGTGGGTTCTGATTCGCCGCCGACGTATCAGCGCAGGGCTGCGCCGACCTCGTTCGATCCGTTCCAGGCCCGGGTGCGGGCGTTGCTGGCGGAGGATCCGGAGCTGCCGGCGACGGTGATCGCGGAACGGGTGGAGTGGCCGGGATCGATGTCGTGGTTCCGTCAGAACGTGAAGCGGCTGCGGCCGGAGCATCGTCGGATCGATCCGGCCGACCGGCTGGTCTGGGAGCCAGGCGATGCCGCCCAGTGCGATCTGTGGTTCCCGCCGAAGAAGATCCCGCTCGAGGACGGGACAGCGTGCTTGTTGCCGGTGTTGGTGATCACGGCCGCATTCTCGAGGTTCGTCACCGGGCGGATGATCCCGACCCGGAAGACGGAGGACCTGCTGTTGGGGTCGTGGGAGTTGATCCAGCAGCTGGGCGCGGTCCCGCGTCGACTGATCTGGGACAACGAGCCCGGCATCGGCCGCGGACCCCGGCGCGCGGAAGGGGTGAGCGCGTTCATGGGGACTCTGGCGACCAGGCTGGTGTTGCTGCCGCCGCGAGACCCGGAGTCCAAAGGCATCGTCGAGCGCCGCAACCGATGGTTCGAGACCTCCTTCATGCCCGGGCGCAGCTTCGCCTCCCCGGCGGACTTCAATACCCAGTTCGCCGACTGGCTGACACGAGCTAATGCCAGGGTGGTGCGGACCACGAACGCGTCACCGATCTCGAGGCTGGCGGCGGATCAGGCGGCCATGCTGCCATTGCCGCCGATCCCGCTGCATCTGGGCTGGCGCAACCAGGTCCGTCTCGGTCGGGACTATTACGTCCGGTTGGACACCACTGACTACTCCGTCGACCCGTCCGTGATCGGCCGCCTGGTCGATGTCAGCGCCGACCTGGAACGGGTGCGAGTGCGCGCCGGCGGCCGTCTCGTCGCTGACCATGCCCGTCTCTGGGCGCGGGGAACCACGGTCACCGATCCGGCTCATGTTCAAGTCGCAGCCCGGCTGCGCAAGCAGTTCCAGCAACCCAGACCGGTTCGGCCGGTCGATGATCTGCACCGGGACCTGGCCGACTATGACCGGGCGTTCGGGCTGACCGGGGAGGTTATCTGATGCCCCCAACGAGCTCACCGGCCGAGGCGGTCAAACAGATCACCTATCTCGCCGCCGCGTTGAAAGCACCCCGGATCACCGATGCCGCGGCCCGACTCGCGGACCAGGCCAGGGACTCCGGCTGGTCGTTCGAGGACTACCTCGCCGCCGTCCTGGAACGCGAAGTGTCCGCCCGCAACGCATCCGGAGCAGAGCTGCGGATCAAAGCCGCCGGATTCCCCGCCCGGAAAACGCTGGAGGACTTCGACTGGGACGCCCAACCGACCGCCCGACAACAGATCGCTCAACTGGCCTCCGGCGGGTTCCTCCTGGAAGCGCAGAACGTCGTCCTTCTCGGCCCTCCCGGAACCGGGAAAACACACCTCGCGACCGCGCTCGGGATCGTCGCCGCCCGACACGGACACCGGGTCCTGTTCGCGACCGCGACCGACTGGGTCACCCGCCTCACCGACGCCCACCGCGCCGGCCGGCTGCCGCAGGAACTGGCCCGGCTGCGTCGATACGGGCTGATCATCGTCGACGAAGTCGGATACCTCCCGATCGAGCAAGACGCCGCGAACCTGTTCTTCCAACTCGTCTCCAGCCGCTATGAACACGCGTCGCTGATCCTGACCTCGAACCTGCCCTTCAGCGGTTGGGGCGGCGTCTTCGGAGACCAGGCCGTCGCCGCTGCGATGATCGACCGGATCGTCCACCACGCCGACGTCCTCACCCTCAAAGGCGCCAGCTACCGACTCCGCGGCCGAGGCATCGACAGCCTCCCCAGCATCCGCACCACCACCGCCGACACCGAGAACTAGACTGCCCGCAACCGTTCACTTTTCACCCGGCGAAACCGTCCAGAATCCGAGCGGCGTCGACACCAAGGACGCCTCTGATGTGGTCTTGCGAAGAAACAACTTCGTTCCGAGGGGTGGCGGTCTCTACGAGATCTGGATCACAGACGAACGAGATTACTTCCGCCGCGTTCGCAGGGATGACGGGAAGTTTCTTTTGACGCTAGGCGAGGCTTACGAATTCATTTATGAGGCGAAGCGGGAATGGCTCGATGCGCACCCGGATGCACGACGCAACTCCGAATGACCGCGACCGGGTTCGAGCTCGCTGACGATCGCCAGCGGTGAGGAGATTCCATGAACCACAGGCAGTACATTGCAGCCATGTCAGCGCTCCGATATTCGAGAGCAGGAGCGGAAGACCTCATCTGGC
Source organism: Leifsonia sp. L25 (assembly GCF_050632895.1). The sequence goes on from NZ_JBODRZ010000003.1 coordinate 2,816,738, forward strand.
TGTCCAAGGACGACTCTGATGTGGTCTTACGAACAAACAACTTCATTCCAAGAGGTGACGGTCTCTACGAAATCTGGCTATCGGGGGACCGAGACGGCTTCTTTCGCGTTAGCAAGGATGGCCGGCCGTTTCTTGGAACGCTAGGCGAGGCTTACGAGCTTATCTACGACCAAGTCCGCGAATGGCTTGATGCGCACCCTGATGCACGGCGCAACTCCGAATGACCGCGACCGGGTTCGCGCTCGCTGACGATCATCGGCGGTAAGGACATTCCATGAACCGCGAGCAGTACATTTCAGCCATGTCAGCGCTCGGCTACTCGAGAGCCGGCGCTGAAGACCTCATTCGTCTCTCGAAAGACGCGTCTGACGTTGCGCTACGAATCAACAACTTCGTCCCGAGAAGCGACGGTCTCTATGAAATCTGGCTATCGGGGGACCGAGACGGCTTCTTTCGCGTTAGCAAGAATGGCCGGGAGTTTCTTGGAACGCTAGGCGAGGGTTACGAGCTCGTTTATGAGGAGAAGCGCGAATGGCTTGAGGCGCACCCGGATGCACAGCGCAACTCCGAATGACCGCGACTGCGTTTGAAGGGAACGCCCTGTTGCTGAGGAGCTGGCTGCGTCTGTCTTTGCCGAGCTCGAGGTAATACTCTGCCTTGCGCTCGTCGTCGCTGATTCGAGGAATAGCTCCGAACAGTGGCTCGTCCAGCCGGTGGTCAGCCCGAATCATCTTTCGCGCGAAGCTCTCCCCGAACTTCCAACTCAACGTCTGTCGTCCCTTAGCCGCGGCGCGCAAGGGTCCGGACCTTCCTCCTGCGGATCGCGCCGGCGACCGCCATCGCGAACCCTCCCACGAGCAATCCGCCTGCGAACACGACCAGCCACTTCGGATCCAGCATGGCCGTCGAGTCGGCGGCGACCGACGCCACGCTCGCCCGCTCCGGCGTGACGTTCGTCGCGTCGATCGGTGCCGAGAAGAAGGAGTAGATGCTCCCGGGGTCGACGCCCGGCGTCCGCGTGTTCGCCAGGACTGTGGCGAAGTTGGCGTAGTACGCCTCGTTCTCGGTGAGCCCCGTGTTGCCCGAGGACAGCAGCTTGTTGACGCCGGTGAATACTCTCTCGGCGCCCGTGGATGTGCTCGTCGAGTTCTTGAGGAGGGCCTCGAACTGGCTGGAGTTGTCGGGCACAGCCGTAGCACCGGTGGTGAGCCTGCTGCTGGTGTCCGCCGATTGCGTGATAAACGCGGTGATGTCATCGGTCAGTTGATCGCTGGTGTCGACGAACACCCCGGAGGTGTCGGGGGTGTACGTGCTCCAGTCCTGGACGTCGAGGCTGTTGACGGTGCTCGGTACCAGGGAGGCGTCTTTGACGGCGTTCAGCATGTCCGCGTGCCAGAGGTCCAGGTTCGTCAGCTCGGGCTCGAACAGCGGAGCCGGCGCACTGCTCGGGTCGAGGGAGTCCCGGAGGGCCTCCAGCGCCTCGATCTCATCGTGCAGGAACTGGAGGATCACCGGGTGGACGGGATGGGTCGGCACGGCCGGGTCCAGGGGCACCGCAGGCACGGCAAGGCCAGGCGGGGCCGTCGGGGGAGTCGGTGGAGGCCCATTGCCGGGAACGGGCGGAGTGATCGGCGCCGCCGACGGGTTCAGCAGGTACTCGATGACGCGCAGATTGGTGATCCTCTGGTCGAGGCTGTCGACGATGCCGGCGAGGGAAAGTGCGTGACCCTCGGAGAACTGCGCGATCGCCTGGCGGAGCTCGGCGAGCCGGCTCTGGAAGTGCGGGGGAGCGGCGCCTCCCGCATCTACGCACGGCTCGGGTGCGTCGGCCACGTCGAGACCGTTGAGCTTGCACAGCATGCCGGTCGTGAAGCCGTCGAACTGCGTCCCGTAGAAGCCGTGGTCGGACTCGGCCTGGTCAGCGATGCCCCGGTTGCTGTTGTCCACGTTGATCTGGGCGATGTCCCGTTGCCGCTCGGCGTATGCCTCGATGCCGGGCAGTTTGCCGGTGAGGGCTTCGCTGTTGGCGGCGAGCAGATCCAAGATCGACTTCGCGTAGGAGCTGTACGCCTCGGCGGTCGCGGCATCGACATCCTTCAGCCCGGACGCTCTCGCGATGAGGCTCTGGAAGGTCGGCATCGTTGCCGAGAACGGCTCCTGCACTTCCGAGGCGAGCGCCGCGATGAGCGCCTTCTGGATGCCGAGTGTGGCGCTCATCTGCCCGTCGGCCTGCGCGATGTTGTCGGCGAGCGAGGCGTAGTACATCGTGACGACGCTCTGGTTGAAGTCGTGGACGATGCCGCGGATCCTGCTCTCCAGCAGCCGGTCCGCGCTGACGTCCGGCTGGTGCCGGAGCCGGAACTCCACCGTCGCCTTGGTCGGACTGGTCTCCTGGAGCGTCAAGATGTCGTGCGTGAACGACCGGGGGATGTAGAGGAGGGCGTCGACGGAGCCGTCCTTGTACGCCTTCTCCGCCACGGGCCGGGAGACGACCGTCCAGTTGTACTCGGAGTCCTTCGAGATGCGGTCGACGAAGGAGGTGCCGAACGCATACTCCTCGCTGTTGAACTCAGCAGCGAGGTCCTCGTTCACCAGGCCCACCGTCGGCCGGAAGTCGCCGACGCGATGGGCGGCATCGTCGTTCAGGATCACGAAGCCGGCGACCAGCGCCGCCAGCAGCACGGGCACCGACAAGAACCGTACGAGCTTCGCTCTGCGCTTTCCTCTTGACGCCCCCGCCATGTGCACCTCTCCCCACGAGATCGCTGTCTGCCCCGCCCATCCTAACGTTTCTGAAATCCGAGGACAGATATCCAAGCTGAGGCGTGGAGAAAGCAGAACCGCCGAGCACGCGGACTGTTCGCGTACTCGGCGGTTCCGAGAAGAAGGGGAGGGGTGTCAGCCGGCCAGTTCCGGGGCCCAGTCGCCGGTGGCGAGGTACTGGACCTTCTTGGCGATGGAGACGGCGTGGTCGGCGAAGCGCTCGTGGTATCGGCTCGCGAGGGTGGCGTCGACGGTGTCCACGGCCTGCCCCTTCCAGGTCTCGCCGAGCACCTTGTCGAACACGCTGGCGTGCAGCTCGTCGATGTCGTCGTCGTCGTTGCGGATCTCGTCGGCGATGCGCATGTCCTGGGTGCGGAGCAGCTCGGCGAGCTTCTCGGCGATCTGCACGTCGAGGCGGCCCATCTCGGCGAACGTCGAGCGCAGGCTCTTCGGCACGACCTTGTCGGGGAAGCGGTAGCGGGCGAGCTGGGCGATGTGCTCGGCCATGTCGCCCATCCGCTCCAGCGAGGCGCTGATGCGGAGCGCGCTCACGACGATGCGGAGGTCACGGGCGACTGGCTGCTGGCGGGCGAGGATCTGGATCGAGAGCTCGTCCAGGAGCACGGTGAGCTCGTCGATGCGGTGGTCGTTGGCGATCACCTCTTCGGCGAGGGACACGTCCGACTCGTTGAACGCCTCCGTGGCGCTGCGGATCGAGCGGACGACCAGCTCGGCGATCTGGACCAGCCGGTCCTGGACGTCGGCCAGCTCCTGCTGGAAAACTTCGCGCATGGGATGAGGTCCTTCCTGGGCGTGCGCGGGCACGCGGGATACAGGGGTCGGTACTGACCCCGTTCAGCATGGTCGCTTCGGGAGGTTAACGGACGGTGCCGTAGGGCTGAACACTGTCTAACGTACCCGCGAAAACACGCGGCGGAGAGCCTGATCGGTCCCGGCGCGTCCTCGCGCATCACCTACGCTTTGGGTATGGACTCCGCCTGGTTGGTGCTGCTCTCGCTCGGCCTGGGGCTGGTCGTCGGCGCGGGGTTCGTCTGGATCCTCCACATCGCCGCGCGCCGCGGGGACCACGCGGCAGCGGTTTCCAACCCGGCGGTGCCGGACGGCGTGGATCAGGTGCTCGACGCGATGGAGTCCGCGGGCGTCGTCATCGACCCGTCCAACAACGTCATCAAGGCGTCCCCGGGCGCGCACGCGATCGGCCTGGTCTGGAACGGCGCCCTCGTCCACCCGCACCTCGTCGAGCTCGTCGACCGGGTCCGCCGCACGGGCGAGCCGATCACCGAGGAGTGCGAGCTCGCGCGGGGACCGTTCGGCGACGCCAACATCCACCTGAGCGTGCGCGTGGCGCGGCTGGGCTCCCGGTACATCCTGCTGCTGGCGGAGGACCGCACCGAGTCGTTCCGGCTGGAGTCCGTGCGCCGCGACTTCGTGGCGAACATCAGCCATGAGCTGAAGACCCCCATCGGCGCCGTCGGCCTCCTCGCCGAAGCGCTGGACGACGCCTCCGACGACCCTGAGCAGGTGCGCCGGTTCGCGCTGCGGCTGAGCGAGGAGGCCTCCCGGCTCGCCCGGATCACCCAGGACATCATCGAGCTGAGTCGCCTCCAGGCCGCCGACGCCCTCGGCGACGCCGAGGAGCTCTCGGCGAAGAAGGTCGTCCGGGCCGCCATCGATCAGAACAAAGTCGCCGCGGAGTCGCGCCAGATCGAGATCGCGATGCGCGGAGAGAAGGACGCGACGGTGATCGGCAACGAGGCGCTGCTGGTCACCGCGGTGCACAACCTCATCTCGAACGCGATCCAGTACTCTCCGGAGGACTCCCGGATCGGCATCGGCGTCCGCACGATCGACGGCGTGGTCGAGATCGCCGTCACCGACCAGGGCGAGGGCATCCCCGAGGAGGACCTCGACCGCGTGTTCGAGCGCTTCTTCCGGGTGGACCAGGCCCGCTCCCGCAACACCGGGGGCACCGGGCTCGGTCTCTCCATCGTCAAGCACGCCGTGCAGAACCACGGCGGGGAGGTCCGGGTCTGGTCGCAGCCCGGCCGCGGCTCCACCTTCACCATCCGGCTGCCCGAGGCGGCCACCGTCCGTCCCCCGATTGGAGAGAACCTGTGACAGCGATCCTGCTCGTCGAGGATGAGGGCGCGCTCAGCGAGCCGCTCGCGTACCTGCTCAAGCGCGAAGGCTACGAGGTGACCGTCGCCGAAGACGGCCCGTCGGCCCTCGCGGAGTTCGACCGTGGGAGCGCCGACCTGGTGCTGCTCGACCTCATGCTCCCCGGCATCCCGGGTACGGAGGTGTGCCGCGAGATCCGCACGCGCTCCAACGTCCCGATCATCATGCTGACCGCCAAGGACTCCGAGGTGGACATCGTGGTCGGGCTGGAGCTCGGCGCGGACGACTACGTCACCAAGCCGTACTCGTCGCGCGAGCTGCTGGCCCGCATCCGCGCGGTCCTGCGCCGGCGCGTGGACGAGGCGGAGCTGGAAGACGACGGCGTCCTGGAGGCCGGCACGGTCCGCATGGACGTCGACCGGCACACCGTCGCCGTCAAGGGCAACGAGATCTCCATGCCGCTGAAGGAATTCGAGCTGCTGGAGCTGCTCCTCCGAAACGCCGGACGCGTGCTCACCCGCGGTCAGCTCATCGACCGCGTGTGGGGAAGCGACTACTTCGGCGACACCAAGACGCTCGACGTGCACATCAAGCGCATCCGCTCGCGCATCGAGGAGAGCCCGTCGGACCCGCAGATGCTGGTCACGGTGCGTGGGCTCGGTTACCGGTTCAACGCCTGACGGCGGCCGGCGCCGCGAACGACGAAGCCGCCCTCGCTTCTCGCGAGGGCGGCTTCCGTGTCTTCGGGCTCGTGCCCGATCAGCCCTGGGCGGGCAGGATGGCCGGCGGGACGAGCTGCTTGTAGTCCGGGAGGCCGCCGTCGAGGACCGGGACCTGCAGCTTCACGCCGGTCGCGTCGCCGTACTGGAAGTACACGTCGTAGTTGCTGCCGGGCAGCGCGTCGAACGGGGTGAGGAAGACGTTGCTGGCGGAGGCCTTGTCGGGCTGGGAGCCGACCTTCTTGACCTGGCCGGGCTCGACGGTGACGTAGGCAGCGCTTCCGGAGTTCGCCGAGGTGATGGCCACGCGGTGGCTCTTGCTGTCGGTGTTCACCAGGCTGACCACGAGGTTGCCGACCTTGCCGTCGACGCCGTCGGTGACGATGAAAGCGTTGCGCACGTCGATCTGGCCGACGTTGCCGCTCACTCCGTCGCTCGCGTCGTAGTGCTTCGTGGTGGCCTGCGGTGCGATGAATCCGCACCCGGCGGTGCCGGCTGCGACCGCCAGGGCGAGGACGATGGACGCCGCGACGCGAGCTTTCACTGGATGATCCTCCGAATCGTTCCGCTCGACGGCGCGCTGATGCCCTGTGACGAAGCGGGTGTGAGCACGAGTTTACCGTATGCCGACAGGGCTTCCCGGCCTCCCGGGAGGTGCAGGGGCGAACCTTAGCATGTGCCTCGTGTGGTATCCTATTCGTTGCTGAAGGGACAACATATCTATGCTTTTCGAGGTTGGCGAAACCGTCGTTTACCCCCATCACGGTGCTGCAACGATCACCGAGGTCAAGAAAAGAATCATCAAGGGTGAAGAGAAGCTGTACCTCAAGCTCAACGTGACTCAGGGCGATCTGACCATCGAGGTCCCCGCTGAGAACGTGGATCTCGTGGGTGTGCGCGACGTCATCGGCAAGGAGGGCCTCGACCGCGTGTTCGAGGTGCTGCGCGCCCCGTTCACCGAGGAGCCGACGAACTGGTCCCGCCGCTACAAGGCGAACCTGGAGAAGCTGGCGTCGGGCGATGTCATCAAGGTCTCCGAGGTCGTCCGCGACCTCTGGCGCCGCGACCAGGACCGCGGCCTGTCCGCGGGCGAGAAGCGCATGCTGGCCAAGGCCCGGCAGATCCTCATCTCGGAGCTCGCCCTGGCGGAGAAGACCGACGACGAGAAGGCCTCCAGCCTCCTCGACGAGGTGCTCGCCTCCTAACCCGCGATTCACCTGCTTTCGAGAGGCCCGCGACTTCGGTCGTGGGCCTTTCGGCGTTCCTGGGAGGGTCGCTGCGGGCCGGGTAGTCTCGTGACGTGAGCAGCAACCCTGGACCGCGCGTCGCGGTCGTCGTCGTCGCGGCCGGATCGGGCACGCGACTGGGAGCCGACGTACCGAAGGCGTTCGTGGACCTCGACGGGCGCACCCTGCTGGAGCGTTCGCTGCATGCCGTGCGCGGCATGCGGGCTGCGGCGGACCCGGTGCTCGTGGTCCCGTCCGACCGTGTGCAGGAGGCGGCGGAGGTCGCGCTGCGCGTATTCGGGCGTCCTCCGGCGGTGGTGGCCGGTGGCGCCACCCGCCAGCAGTCCGTCGCCGCCGGGCTCGCCGCGATCGCCGATGACGTCGACGTGGTCCTCGTCCACGACGCGGCCCGTGCGCTCACGCCCTCCACACTGTTCGACGCGGTGGTGGAGGCCGTGGTCGAGACGGGGCACGGCGTCGTCCCCGGCCTCCCGGTCAGCGACACCATCAAGCGCGTCCACGGCGACCGCTCGGTCCACGAGACCGTGGACCGGTCGAGGTTGGCCGCCGTGCAAACCCCTCAGGGCTTCCCGCGCGACCAGTTGCTCACGGCTTACGCCGCCGCGACGACCGACGAGACCGACGACGCGGGGTTGGTGGCCGCGGCCGGATACCGCGTGACGGTGCTGCCGGGCGCGACGGAGGCGTTCAAGATCACCACGCCGTGGGACCTGCAGCGCGCGCGCGACCTGGTCGGCTCCGCCCGCATGCCGCGGATCGGGCTCGGGACTGACACGCACGCGTTCGATCCGTCCGCCGAGCTCTGGCTGGCCGGCCTGCTCTGGCCCGACGAGCCTGGGCTCTCTGGTCACAGCGACGGGGACGCGGCGTGCCACGCGATCGTCGACGCGTTGCTCGGGGCCGCGGGTCTCGGAGACATCGGCGGCGTGTTCGGGACGGGCGACCCGCGGCTGGCGGGAGCGCACGGTGAGGTCTTCCTCGCGGAGACGCGCCGCCTGGTGGAGGACGCGGGCTTCCGGATCGGGAACGTGTCCGTCCAGCTGATCGGCCAGCGACCCAAGTTCGCGCCGCGGCGGGTGGAGGCCGAGCAACTGCTGTCGGGGATCCTCGGGGCCCCGGTCTCGCTCGCCGCGACGACCACGGATGGACTGGGCTTCACCGGGCGCGGTGAGGGGATCGCCGCCTTCGCGACAGCGATGCTGTTCGCGCGCTGAGCGACGGCCCCGGGCTCAGCGGCCCGGCGTCAGTGGCATCGTGTCAGTGGAATCGTGTCAGTGGAATCGTGTCAGCGGCCCCGGTCAGCGGCCTGGTGTCACCGGCCTGTCGTCACCGGTCAGCCTGGTGTCACTGGCCGGGCGTGAGCGGTCTCCAGTGGTCCTGGCCAGGGTCCTGACCGGCCGCCGCGAGGGCGAGGCGGGGAGGAAGTGCGCCCAGCCGGCGCGATGACCGGCGACGCGCGGCTCGGGGAGATCCGTGTGGTGGACCTCCACACGCGTCCCCGTCGCGATCGGGGTCAGCGTGAACGTGACGGTGGACGCTCCGGGCGGGAGGTCGGCGCTGCCGGCCACGCCCCAGCTCACGACGACGCGATGCGGCTCGTCCACCTCCAGGAACTCGCCGCGGATCGGGCTGCCCGCGATGTCGGCGGTGAACTCGCCGCCCGGGCGCGGATCGAGGACGGCGTGCTGGCCCATCCACGCGGTGAGGCCATCCGCCGTGACGAGGTACGCGAACACCGCTCCGGGCGGCGCCGCGATGTCGACCGCAGAACGATGCTCAGCCATCGGTCGTCTCCTGGCCGCTCTCGACGGCCGCCTTCAATGCCGACAAGCGGCTCGGCCAGAACTCGTCGAGGTAGCAGCGGACGGCGGCGAGGCCGTCGTCGTCCACGACGAAGAGATGCCGGGTGCCGTCGCGGCTTCCGGAGACCAACCCCGCGCGCCGGAGCACCCCGAGATGGTGCGAGGTCGTCTGCTGCGAGAGACCGAGCTCGGAGGCGAGCCGGCCGACCGGGGTCGGGCCGTCACGGAGCGCCGCGAGGATTGCGCGCCTGTTCGTATCGGCGAGGGCGGTGAGGGCGGCGTCGAGCGAATGGTCGATGGCGGTCTGCGGCATGGGCCTCCTGTCGATTTCAGGCTAGCACAAATGTGTGTTTGTACTTATTCTGACTTGTGGAAAGGAGAACGACATGACCGGAACGGATACCGCGGCCGTCGCCCGCGAGTACATCGAGGCCGTCGGCGCCCACGATCTGGAGAGGGTCGACGAGCTGCTGGCCGAGGGTCTCGTCGCACGGTTCGCGGGAGGAACGGTGGGAAAGCGGGAGTGGATCGGCGCGCTCGGGCGGCTGTTGGCTGCGCTGGTGCGCAACGACGTGCGGGAGGTCTTCGCGGACGGTGAGCGCGGCTGCGTCGTGTACGACTTCGTGACGGACACACCGGCGGGCGCGGTGCCGTGCGTCGAGCTCGTGACGGTGCGCGACGGGCGGATCGACGCGATCGAGCTGATCTTCGACCGGCTGGCGTTCGCACCGGTCAACGAGGCCCTCGCCGAGCGCGCAGCCTCCCTGTAGTCCTCCACAGTTCGCGGTGCGGACGACTTCTCCACCTCTTCGGTCATGGATCGCGTGGGCGTTGGCGGCGACCCGTAGGCTTGTGCCGTGACTCTGCGACTCTTCGACACGAAGGCCGGCGCCCTGCGCGACTTCGTCCCCCTGCGCGCCGGTGCGGTGGGCATGTACGTCTGCGGGCCGACGGTGCAGTCGTCTCCGCACATCGGGCATCTCCGATCGGCGCTGGTCTACGATCAGCTGCGCCGCTGGCTCGCGTATCGCGGGCTGGACGTGACGCTCGTGCGCAACGTCACCGACATCGACGACAAGATCCTCGTCAACGCCGTCGCGGCGCACTCGCAGGGCGGCTCGGAGGAGTGGTGGGCGCTCGCCTACCGGTTCGAACTCGAGTTCACCGCCGGCTACACGGCGCTCGGCGTCCAACCGCCCACCTACGAGCCGCGGGCCACTGCGTCCATCCCGCAGATGCAGGAGCTGATCGCGCGGCTCATCGAGCGCGGGCACGCCTACGTGGCCGAGGACGGATCGGGGGACGTCTACTTCGACGTGAAGAGCTGGCCCGCCTACGGTGAGCTGACCCGGCAGAGCATCGACAACATGGAGGCCGCGGCGGACGCGGATCCACGCGCCAAGCGGGATCCGCGCGACTTCGCCCTGTGGAAGGGGCGCAAGAGCGATGAGCCGGCGTCGGCGGCATTCCCGTCGCCCTGGGGAGAGGGACGGCCCGGCTGGCACATCGAGTGCTCCGCCATGTCCCGCCGCTACCTCGGGCCGCAGTTCGACATCCACGGCGGCGGCCTCGACCTGCGGTTCCCGCACCACGAGAACGAGCTCGCGCAGTCGACGGCCGCGGGGGACGCATTCGCCTCGTACTGGGTGCACAACGGGCTCGTCCACGTCAACGGGCAGAAGATGAGCAAGTCGCTCGGCAACTCCGTCTACGCGGCCGACCTGCTCGGCGCCGCGCGCCCGCTGGTGGTGCGCTACTACCTCGGCTCGGCGCATTACCGGTCGACCATCGACTTCCACGACGGCTCGCTCAGCGAGGCGGAGGCGGCGCTCGACCGCATCGCCGGCTTCTTCGAGCGGGTCGACCGGCGGCTCGCCGGCACCCGGTTCGCCGGCAGCGGCGTGGAGGTCGTTCCCGGGGCCTTCGCCGAGGCGATGGACGACGACCTCGCCGTCCCGCAGGCGCTGGCCGTGCTGCACGACACCGTGCGCTCAGGAAACGCGGCGCTGGATGCGGAAGACTTGGAGGCGGCCGCGGCCGCGCGCGGCCACGTCCTGGCGATGACCGAGGTGCTCGGCATCAACCCGCTCTCGCCGCACTGGCGCACCGCCGGTTCCAGCGCCGCCGAGCACGCGCTCGGCACGCTGATCGGCCGCCTGCTCGACGACCGCCAGGAGGCGCGCCAGGCGCGCGACTTCGCGGCAGCAGACCGCATCCGCGACGAATTGACCGCCGCGGGAATCAGTATCGAAGACACCCCGTCGGGGTCGCATTGGAGTATCGAAGCATGAAGAACTCAGGTGGCAAGCCCCGTGCCGGGGCCGTGAGGAAGAGCAAGAAGGGCGCCCAGGTCGGCACCGGAGGCCACGGCCGCAAGGCCCTGGAAGGGCGCGGCCCGACCCCGAAGGCCGAGGACCGCGAGTACCACGTCGCCTACAAGAACAAGCAGCTTCGCGATCGTGCCGCGGCCAAGGCCGAGCAGCGCGGCGGCCGCGACGGCGCCCCGCGCGGAGCGTCAGGTGCGGCCCGCCGGGCGAAGAGCGGTGACGAGAGCGAGATCGTCACCGGCCGCAACTCCGTGCTGGAGGCTCTGCGCGCGGCCATCCCGGCCTCGACCCTCTACATCGCGGCGCGCATCGAGATGGACGACCGCATGAAGGAGATCCTCTCGATCGCCACCGGACGCGCCATCCCGGTGCTCGAGATCATGCGCCCCGAACTCGACCGCCTCGCCGGCCGCGACGCCGTGCACCAGGGCGTCGCGCTCAAGGTGCCCCCGTACGAGTACGCCCACCCCGGCGAACTCCTCGACCTCACCCTGCGCAAGGGCCAGACCCCGCTCTTCGTCGCGCTCGACGGCATCACCGACCCGCGCAACCTGGGCGCGATCATCCGCTCCACCGCCGCGTTCGGCGGTCAGGGCGTGATCATCCCGCAGCGCCGCTCGGTCGGCATGACGGCTTCGGCCTGGAAGACGTCCGCGGGTGCGGCGGCACGCACGCCCGTCGCGATGGCGTCCAATCTCACGGCGACGCTCAAGGAGTTCAAGAAGGCGGGTGTGTTCGTGCTCGGCCTCGACGGCGGCGGCGACACCAGCCTCCCGGGCCTCTCCTTCGCCGACCGTCCGGTTGTGATCGTGGTCGGCAGCGAGGGCAAGGGCCTCTCCCGCCTGGTGACCGAGACCTGCGACGCGGTGGTCTCCATCCCGATCTCCGCCTCGACCGAGTCCCTCAACGCGGGCATCGCGGCCAGTGTGACGCTCTACGAGATCTCGAAGCTGCGGGCCGAGGGGAAGGCGCCGCGAGGCTAGCGGAGGAGATCCGTCCCGACACGCCGTGCCACAGCAGCCAACGGAGGACATCTGGCACCCGCCGGCCCGGATATCCTCCGGCTGCGACGGCGGGTGGCGACCGCGGGACGGGGTAGGCAGAGCCGGGTGCGGTGGCTAGCGGAGGAGATTAGTCGCCGCTGTGCCCGTATCTCCTCCGTTACGCGTCATTCGGAGGGAGGAGTGGCTCGGTTTCCTCCGCCGCGTGCACGGGCCGCAGGCGACCGGCTGCTCAGACCTTCGAGCGCCAGTCGTCCTCGTCGTCGTCGGTCTCCACGGGGGCCGCGCCGCCGATCACCGGGATGCTCATCGTCTCCGTGGGCGGCCCCACGACGGTGGCCTCGTCGCGGCGGTGGCGGAGGATGTCGTTGATGTACGAGGTCAGCGCCTCGGCCAGCGGGACGTCGCGGCCCTCGGCCTGGGACATGAACCAGCGGTGCTCCAGGAGCTGGTGGAAGACCTCGGCCGGCTCCAGTTTGCCCTTCAGGTCGGCCGGGATGGAGCGGATGACCGGCTCGAAGACGCGCATCAGCCACTCGTGGGCCATCGCCTCCTCGTCCAGGCCGCGCTTGCCGAGCGTCGCCGAGTAGGAGTCCAGATCGTTGAGCAGGCGGCGGGCCTGGTTCTCGCCGGTGTCGAGGCCAGTCAGGCGCAACAGGCGGCGGGAGTGGTGGCCGGCATCCACCACCTTCGGCTGGATGCGCACGGTCGTGCCCTCGTCGGAGGTCTTGATCGCCAGCTCCTCGATGTCGAAGCCGAGCTCGTTCAGTCGCTCGACGCGCTGGCTGATCCGCCAGCGCTCCGACGACGAGAAGGACTCGCTGCCGGTCAGCTCCTTCCACAGCGACCGGTAGGCGGCGACGATGCCGTTCGACACCTTGATCGGGTCGAGCTCCTCGTCCACCCGGCCGCCGGCCTCCAGGTCCATCAGCTCGCCGGCGATGTTGACCCGGGCGATCTCGAGGTCGTTCTCGCGCTGGCCGTTCGAGAGGCCGCCATCGTAGAGCTGGCCGGTCTCGGCGTCCACCAGGTACGCCGCGAAGGCGCCGGCGTCGCGACGGAACAGTGTATTCGAGAGCGAGACGTCGCCCCAGAAGAAGCCGACGATGTGCAGCCGCACCAGCAGCACGGCCAGGGCGTCCACCAGGCGGGTCGCGGTGTCCGGGCGCAAGGTCTGCGAGAACAGTGCGCGGTAGGGGAGCGAGAACTTGAGGTGCCGGGTGACGAGCGCGGCGTTCAGCGCGTCGCCGTCGTCGTCCGTCCGGTTCTTGATGACGGCGACCGGCTCGACGCACGGCACGTCCAGGCGCTGGAGGGTGCGCAGCATCTCGTACTCGCGCTGCGCCATCTCCGCTGTCGTCTCCTTGATGGCGATGACGTAGCCGGACATGTTCGCGAACCGGACCAGGTGCCGGCTTATGCCCTTCGGCAGCAGGGCGATGTGCTCGTTCGACCACTGCTCCAACGGGATGTTCCAGGGCAGATCGAGCAGAGCGGGATCGACGGTCGCCGCGGTGATGTTGACAGAGCCGGCCATGAGGCGCCTTCCAGGAGCGAGTGGGGGCGGAAAGCACTCTGCCGCAGCCCGGGACCGGACTGCGGCAGAGTGAGGATCAGCTGCGACGACCTCAGTCGACGACGGCGCCGCCGAGACGCTCGCCCGACTCCGAGTGGAAGAGGTGGACGTGGCCCGGCTTCGGGGTGATGTAGACGGTGTCGCCCGCGTTCGGGTGCACGCGCCCGTCGACACGGCCGACGATGTCGGTGCGCTTGCCGTCGAGCTCGGAGTGGCCGTACAGGTAACCGTCGGCGCCGAGCTCCTCGACCAGGTCGACCGCGACCTTCAGGCCGCCGCTCTCGGCGGACGACACGACCACGTCCTCCGGGCGGACACCGATCGTGACGGTGTTGCCGGCGTTGGCGAGCACGTCGCGCTCGACCGGGACGACCGTCGTGCCGAACTTGATGCCGCCGTCGGTGACGTCCGCGGTGAACAGGTTCATGGCCGGGGAGCCGATGAAGCCGGCGACGAAGACGTTGTTCGGCTGGGCGTACAGGTCACGAGGGGTGCCGACCTGCTGGAGCACGCCGTCCTTGAGGACCGCGATGCGGTCGCCCATCGTGAGCGCCTCGGTCTGGTCGTGGGTGACGTAGACCGTGGTGACGCCGAGGCGGCGGGTGAGGGACGCGATCTGGGTGCGGGTCTGGACGCGGAGCTTGGCGTCGAGGTTCGACAGCGGCTCGTCCATGAGGAACACCTGGGGGGAGCGGACGATCGCGCGGCCCATGGCGACGCGCTGACGCTGACCACCGGAGAGCGCCTTCGGCTTGCGGCCGAGGTAGGGCTCCAGGTCGAGCAGCTTGGCGGCCTCGAGGACGCGGGAGGCGCGCTCGTCCTTGCCGACGCCGGCGATCTTCAGGGCGAAGCCCATGTTCTCGGCGACGGTCATGTGCGGGTACAGCGCGTAGTTCTGGAACACCATCGCGATGTCGCGGTCCTTCGGCGGCACGTCGGTGACGTTGCGCTCGCCGATGAAGATGTTGCCGTCGTTGACCTCTTCGAGGCCCGCGAGCATGCGGAGCGAGGTGGACTTGCCGCAGCCGGACGGGCCGACGAGGACGAGGAACTCGCCGTCTGCGATGTCGAGGTCGAGAGCGTCGACCGCGGGGCGGTTGGAACCCGGGTAGAGCCGGGTCGCCTTGTCATACGTGACAGTCGCCATTTTTCTTTTGTCTCCTTCACCGGCAGGTACGTGCCGGACGATCCGTTGTGAATGGAATAGACGTGGCGTCGACGTCCGAGGGCGTCGATGCCACGACCCCCATAGTAAGGCATCCGACGCGCTGCGCTTACCACGGGTCTGCGGGAGGTCGCGAGGGGTGGACGTCCCGCACTCGGGGGCCAACCCCCAGGTGGCGCTCGGGGCGTGAGCGGGGTATGTCTGGTCTATTCCCAGACTGCCGCAATATGGTCGTCTGGTTGCGTCTGCTCACGCCACACCAGGCGGCACGTCCCCCCGCGCGCCGCTCCGCCTACCCCCGAGAGCCGATTCCCCCGAGATATGAGTTCCATGAACGACTCCGACGAGAGCCGCAGCGGCGACGTCCGCGCGGCCGCGCGGGAGAAAGCCCGACAGCTCCGCACGAGCCAGCAGCGCAGGGACCGCAGGAGAAGGGCCCTGCTGTCCGGTGGCATCGTGATCGGCGTGATCGCGGTCCTGGCCATCGTCGCGGTGGTCATCATGGGCGCGATCCGTCCCACCGTCCCCGGCCCGAAGAACATGGCGAGCGACGGCGTTCTCGTCGGCTCCGGCCTCAAGGTCAAGACGACGCCGGCGCTCGCGGCCGACGCGAAGCCCGTCGCGAGCACGCCGGACCCGAACGGCAGTTCCGTCGACATCCGGATCTACGCCGACTACCTGTGCAAGCTCTGCGGCGACTTCCAGCGCACGAACCTGAAGCAGCTCCAGCCGCTGGTCAAGGACGGCGCGGTCACGGTCGAGATGCATCCGGTCGCGATCTACACCAGCCACTCCGCGGGCACCCGGTACTCGCTGCGCGCTGCCAACGCCGCGGCCTGCGTGGCGAACTACTCGCCGCAGTCGTTCTGGGCGTTCAACCAGTCGCTGTTCGAGAACCAGCCGGCGGACGGCGGTCCCGGTCTCACCGACGGCCAGCTCAAGAAGCTGGCCGCGGCTGCGGGCGCCTCTCCGTCGGACATCGACTCCTGCGTCGACGACGGCCGGTTCAAGACCTGGGTCGGCTCCGCCAGCGACCGCGCGCTCAGTGGTCCGATCCCCAACTCCAACGTGAGGAAGATGACGAATGCGCTGCTCGTGCTCGTCAACGGCAAGCCCTACACCGGCTCGCTGACGAACGCCGACGACTTCAAGGCGTTCATCCTCCAGGCGCAGGGTGACGAGTACTCGTCGACCTCCACGCCGACGCCGTCGCCGAGCGCGGGAAGCTGAGTCCGCACGTCCCACTCGACACCAGGGCGCCCGCCGCGTATCCCCTAGGATTGTTCGCGACGGGCGTCCGTCATGTCCGCCGACTTAGCTCAGCTGGTAGAGCACTCGCCTTGTAAGCGAGCGGTCGCGAGTTCGAACCTCGCAGTCGGCTCCGTCCTCCCGCTTCTTCGCCGTCGCGCGCCGTTCGTCGTGCTCGACGGCCGTCGTCGTGCTCGACGAACGTCGTCGTGCTTGTCGGCCGTTGCCGGGCGCTCTATCCTTGTCGTGCGGAATCCGAATCACTCGTTCGGATAGCGAACACGCAATCACGATGATGTGAGGAGCCTCCCCATGCAGTTCCACCACCACGGCTATGTGTCCGGCGACCCGCACGTGCTGCCCGCGGTCGGGCCGGCCTGGTCGCCCGAGCTGCCGGAGGCCATGGACGTGCTCGTCGTCGGGTCCGGACCGGCGGGGATGGTCACCGCGGCGCAGCTCGCGCAGTTCCCCGGCGTCAGCACCCGGCTCGTGGAGCGCCGCGGCGGCCGGCTGGAGATCGGCCAGGCGGACGGCATCCAAGCGCGCAGCGTCGAGACCTTCCAGGCGTTCGGGTTCGCGGAGCGGATCACCGCCGAGGCCTACCGGATCACCGAGATGGCGTTCTGGAAGCCGGACCCGGCCGACCCGACCCGGATCGTCCGGGCGGCGCGCGCGGTGGACGACCCGACCGGGATCAGCGAGTTCCCGCACCTTCTGGTGAACCAGGCGCGCGTGCTCGACTACTTCAGCGAGTTCATGACGAACGGCCCGACGCGGATGCGGCCGGACTACGGCTGGGAGTTCCGCGGCCTCCGCATCGAGGACGACGGCGAGTACCCGGTCGTCGTGACGCTCGCGCGCAGCGCCAGTGAGAACGCGGGTGAGGAGCGGGTGGTCCGCGCCAAGTACGTGGTCGGGGCGGACGGCGCTCGAAGCAAGGTTCGCGAGTCGATCGGCTGCACGCTCGCGGGCGACCAGGCCAACCACGCCTGGGGGGTGATGGACGTGCTGGCCGTCACCGACTTCCCCGACATCCGGACCAAGTGCTCCATCCAGTCGGAGTACGGCAACATCCTGCTCATCCCGCGCGAGGGCGGCTACCTGTTCCGGATGTACGTGGACCTGGGCTCTGTCGGCGACGACGACCACGGCGCGGTGCGGGCGACGAGCATCGAGCAGATCATCGCGAAGGCCAACGAGATCCTGCACCCCTACACGCTCGACGTGCGCAACGTCGCCTGGCACAGCGTCTACGAGGTCGGCCACCGGCTCACCGACCGCTTCGACGACATCCCGCGCGAGGTGCTCGGGTCGCGGACGCCGCGGGTGTTCATCGCCGGCGACGCCTGCCACACGCACAGTGCGAAGGCGGGGCAGGGGATGAATGTCTCCATCCAGGACGGCTTCAACCTCGGCTGGAAGCTCGGCCACGTGCTGCAGGGCCGGAGCCCGGAGTCGCTGCTGGCGACCTACTCGGCGGAGCGGCACGTGGTCGCCAAGAACCTGATCGACTTCGACAAGGAGTGGTCGACGCTGATGGCCACCAAGCCGGAGGACCTGAAGGACCCCTCAGCGCTGGAGGACTTCTACGTGCGCACGGCGGAGTTCCCCGCCGGGTTCCTGACCGAGTACGCGCCGTCGCTGATCGTCGGGGAGCCGGAGCACCAGGAGCTGGCGACGGGCTTCCCGATCGGCAAGCGATTCAAGTCGCCTATCGTCGAGCGGGTCTGCGACACCAACCCGGTGCACCTCGGGCACCACGCGACGGCGGACGGTCGCTGGCGGATCTATGTGTTCGCCGACGCGTCGACGGCCGGCGACGGGACGCTCGTGCCGGCGTTCGCCGAGTGGCTCACGACCTCCGCGGCGTCGCCCCTCGCCGCGACCCCGCGCGACGGCGACATCGACGCCTGGTTCGACGTGAAGGTCGTCTACCAGCAGGACCACACCGGCGTCGACCTCGGACTCGTCCCGGGAGCGTTCCTGCCGCGGACCGGGCCGTTCGATCTGATCGACTACGAGAAGGTGTACGCGACGGCGCCGGGCGACGACGTGTTCGAGGCGCGCGGGATCGACCGCGGCGGCGTGATCGTCGTCGTGCGGCCGGATCAGTACGTGGCGCAGGTGCTGCCGCTGGCGGGGTACTCGGAGCTGGGGGAGTTCTTCGCGCCGATCCTGGCGGTACGAGCCACGGCGGAGGCCCCGACAGCGGAGGCCGCGACAGCCGAGGCCACCACCGTCTGACGCGACGTCGCCGGCCGGCTCAGCGCAGTTCGCCGGCGACCGTCGCCGCCGCCCGGCCGAGCCGCGCGCCGATCGCGGCCACATCCCGGCCGTTCGCCACATACACGACCGCGAGCGCGGCGAGCGGTTGACCGTGGACGACGAGGGGCACCGCCACCGATGCCAGGCCGGGGATGACCTCGTCGTGGGAGGTCGCGTAGCCGCGCGCGCGGGCCTCCAGAGCTTCGTCACGCGGGTGGCCGTCCGGGAGCTCGCCCCACTGCGCCTCGGTGAGCACGGACTGGAGGGCGATGCCCGGCGCGCCCGTGGTGATCGGGTGGCGGCTGCCGGGCCGCTGGGCGACGGCGGCATGCGCGTGCGAGGGCTCGATGCTGACCAAGGTGACGACCTCGCCGCGGTCGAGCACCGCGAGGAACGCGGTCATCCCGAGTTCGTTGGCGACGGCGCCGAGCTCCGGGACGGCTGCCGACTGGAGGTCGCGCGACACCGCGCGGGCGAGGGTCGCCATGCGCGGCCCGAGCAGCGCGGCCCCGGCGGGGTTGCGGACCACGAGGCCGTGGTCCTCGAGCGTGCGGAGGATCCGGTAGACGATCGAGCGGTGCACGCCGAGGGCGGCGGCGAGCTCGGCGATGGTGAGCGGGCGGTCGGCGTCGGCCAGCGCCTCCAGCACGCGGATGCCACGGGAGAGGGTCTGCGAGTGCGGGGCGGGCGCGACGGTGTCGCGCGCCTCCGGTGCGCCTGCGTCGTCAGGTGTGCTCGCCATGCGCTCATTCTTTCGCATCCCCCATCTTTCGCATCCCTGGCGGTGAAGAAGTCGGGAGGCGACGTCCGCCAGCCGGCCCTATCCCACCGCCGCGACGAACGCCCGGGAGTACCCCCAGCGCGGCTGGCTCGTCCCCGAGCACATGTACGCCGGGACGCCCGACGTGCACGGCTGGTCGCGGGTCAGCTCCCACCAGCCGAGACCGGCGAGGCCGTTCGCCTTCGCGTAGTGTCCGACGGTCGTGGCGTCGGCGAGCGTGAACAGCTCGCCGGTGTCGTTCCGGCCGATCATCGGGGTCACGGCGATCAAGCCGAGACGCTGGGCGTCGCTCCAGGACCCGTAGGCGGCGAGGCTCTTGAGCTGTGCCGCGGTCGCCGTGGCGGCGTCGATCGCGGCCTGGCCCATGTTCGTCACGCCTGTGCCGTAGTCCATCGTCATCAGGTCGACCGCCGAGAGCTGGACGCCCGCGGCCGTGAACTCGGAGATGGTGCGGAGGCCGCTGGCGAGGAGGCCGTACGGCATCACCGGCAGCGTGAGCGTGACCTGCAGCGGGTGGCCGGCCGCCGCGCGCTGGCGCTGGAGGGCGGCGACCGCGGTGGCGCGCCGGATGTTCGACGCGGAGTCGGAGACGTCGGCGCCCTCGATGTCGAAGTCCACGCGGTCGAGCGCGAACCGCGACACCACGGTGCTGTAGGCGGCGAGGAGCTTGGCGGGATCGGTGCAGGCTCGCGCGAGCTCGTCGTTGGCCGCACCGCCGAAGGAGGCCACGACCCGGCCGCCTTGCGCCTGGAACGACTGAATATCCGCCTGGAAGTCCTGGCTGCCGCCGATCGTGTACGCGGTGTAGCCGGCCCAGGTGGGCGAGCAGGCGCTGCTGCGGTCGGCGACGATGAAGGCCGCGGTGACGGCGCGAACGCCCGCCGACGACGCGAACGAGGTGAGGTCGGCGGTGGGCCAGAGGCCCATGTCGACGAAGGGGGCGATGAGGAGCGTGGAGGAGGTCCCGGGGGCGGGGGCCGGTGTCGGTGTCGGTGTGGGCGTCGGTGTCGGTGTCGGCGTCGATGTCGTGCCCCCGTTCAGGGAGCACGGGAGATTCGCGCCGACGACACGGCACGCGGTCGGGACCAGAGGGGCTCCCGCCGCCGTGGTCGAGGTCAGGCCGAAGGTCGCGGTCGCTCCGGGAGCGAGCGTGGTGGCGTACGACGGGGCGGTCACGCTGAAGCCGTCGCTGGTCGTCGCGGCTGTGCCATCCCACAGGGTGACCACGCCGTCGGCCGTCGTGAAGGCGATCTGCCACGGCGACAGCGTCGTCTTCGAGGTGTTGGCGACCGCGACGGACGACTGGAAGCCGGAGGCCCACTGCGAGGTGACGGTCCAGGTCACGGCGAGGGCGGCGCCGGGAGCAGGGGCGGGGGCCGGAGTCGGGGTGGCGGACGGCGTGGGCGTGGGGGTGGGGGTGGGGGTCGGTGTCGGTGTCGGTGTCGGCGAGGTCGTTCCGCCGGCCGTCGCTGCGCCGTTCACCGCGCACGGCACGTTCGCACCGGCCGGAAGGCCGACGATCGTGCACGACGTCGGCACGATCGCGGCGGTCCCCGCGCGGGTGGCGGTCAGGCCGAACCGGGCCGAGCCTCCCGGAGCCAGGCTGGTCGCCCAGGAGGGCGCGCCGACAGTGAGGGTCCCGGTGGGGGAGGCCGAGGAGACCGCGGACCAGATGCTGACGAGCGTGTGTGGGAAGTCGAATCGCACCTGCCACGGCTTCACCGTCGTTCCGGTGCCGTTGGCGACGGTGACCGCGGACTGGAATCCGGTGGTCCAGGAGTTCGCGGTCGTCCAGGTCACGTCGACGCGCGGCGTCGCGGCGGCCAGGGCCCCGGAGGTCGCGACCGCACCGGCGCCGAGGAGGCCGGCGACGGCCAGTGCGGCGATGACGGCCTGCCGCCGATGCGCGGTGCGGCGGCCGGGGCGGAACTGGCCGAGCAGCCGGCGGAGGGCCGCCTGGACTCGGTGACCGGTCGCCCGGTGGCGGGCGGGACGGGACGCTGACTCGGGCATGGCACTCCTGACGACTTACGACGGAACAGCGAAGGGAGGTACGTCAGTCACTATCGGCCATCGCGGCGGATCGGTCAGTGCGCCACGGCGGCAGTCACCCGCGATTCACGAGTTCACGAGTTCACGCGGATGATCTCCTCCTGGTAGGGCGCCACCACATCACCCGAGATCCGCAGGTCCAGCACCAGGAACGGCCGCTCGGCCGCCGGGCGCGCCGCCCAGCGGACCAGCGCCTCCAGATCCTCAGGGGTGCGGACGACGACGCCCTCCGCCCCCACCGCGGCGCCCAGGCCGGCGAAGTCGACCTCCGGGATGCGCATCGGGCCCTGGGCGAGGCCCTTCAGGCCGTAGAGGTTGACCTCCGCGCCGTAGGCGGCGTCGTTCCAGACCACGCACAGGCCGCGGCCCCCCGCGACCCGCACCGCGGACTCCAGATCGGCCAGCGCCATCAGGCCGCCGCCGTCGCCGGTCGTGAGCACGATCGTGGAGTCCGGATGCGCGAGGGCGGCGCCGGCGACGCTCGGGAAGCCGAGGCCGATCGACTGGTAGGCGGTGCCGACCATGATCATCCGGGCCGGGGAGGCGACCGGCCAGTACATGTTCGCCCAGCCGATGAAGTGGCCGCCGTCCGAGACGACGACGCGGTCGGCGGGGAGCAGCTGGCCGATGCGGGCCGCGGCCGTGCGGGGGTCGAGGCGGCCGTCTGCCGCCAGGCCGTCGCCCGCCGGGCGGTCGCGGAGTGCCGCGAGGTCGGCCGACTCGCGCCAGCCGGAGGGGACGGCGCCGAGCGCGCGCAGTTCCTCCACCAGCGCCTCGGCGACCACCCGGGCGTCGCCGCGCAGATACGCGCCGACGTTCGGGTGCGTCGCCGCGGGAGCGACATCCACCTGGATGATGCGGGTGCCGGGGGCGAACAGGTCGCCGAAGCGCATCGTGAACTGGTTGAGGGAGGCGCCGAAGACGACCGCGACGTCGGCCGAGCGGACGGCCTCCATCGCGCCCTCAGCGCCGAAACCCCCGGTCACCCCGAGGTCGTAGCGCGTGTCGGGGAAGACGCCGCGGCCCAGCGCGGTGCCCGCGGTGAGGGCGCCGGTCGCGTCGGCGAGGGCGCCGAGCGCGTCGCCCGCGCCGGCGATCCAGGCGCCGCGGCCGGCGAGCAGGAACGGTCGCTCCGCACTCGCGAGCGCGGCGGCGGCGTCCACGATCGCGCCGCGCGCGAACGGGCCGGCGGGGGCGAGAGGTGCGGGGAGGACGGGCGCCGGCGCCTCGGGGACCGGGCCGGCCTCCCGGGTGGCGACGTCGTAGGGGATGGCGAGCACAGTGGGCACGCGGTACGTCAGCGCGTGCTCGACGGCGATGGCCGTGGTCGCGGCGGCGTCGGTGCGGCCGACGGTATAGGTGCGCGCCCCGACCGCGCTGGCCAGCGCGATCTGGTCGACGCCCCACGGGCGCGGGCCGGAGGTCGGCTCGTCGCCGGCGACCAGCACCAGCGGGATGTGCGCCTGGCGGGCCTCCGCCAGCGCGGTCAGCGTGTTGGTGAACCCGGCGCCGTAGGTGGCGGTGGC
The DNA here is from genome assembly GCF_050632895.1 of Leifsonia sp. L25. Next base: position 2,839,349 of record NZ_JBODRZ010000003.1, read on the forward strand.
GGCGGCGAGCCTCCCGGAGGCGCGGTGGTAGGCGTCGGCCGCGACGACGGCTCCGGCCTCGTGGCGCATGGCGGTGTAGGGGACGCGCCCCTCGCGCTCGAGGGCGTCGAGGAAGTGGGCGTTGCCGTTGCCCATCACCCCGAACACCTGGTCGACGTGGTGGGCGAGGGTGGTGGCGACGTGCGCGGAGACGGACGGCATGGCGGTGCCTTTCGAGACGGGAACGGAGGTGCGATGATCCGTATGTGTCTCGCGCGCTGCTGCTTCGCCGAGCGCGGCTTCGTGCCCTTTTTCGAGCACCGGGCCGTGGGACGGCCGGACGTCAGCAGTATAGCCGCTGTCGACAGTGCAGCCCGGTGTCGAAAGGGGCCCCTCCCGTTCGACGTCCAGGTGTCCGGCATCCACGATCCGGCATCCACGATCCGGCATCCACGAAAGGGAGAGACATGACCGGCTACCTGATCCTCATCTACGGCGACGAGACTCGCTGGGACGCGCTCGACGAGCAGGGGCGCGCCGCGGTCGACGCGGCCCACCGCGCGTTCAGCGAGAAAGCGGGCGCCGGGGTGCGTGCCGCGGGGAGCTGCAGGCGTCGTCCACGGCGACGACGGTCCGCACCGGCCCGGACGGTGAGCCACGGCCCACCGACGGGCCGTTCTCGGAGGCCAAGGAGGTCGTCGGCGGCTTCTACCTGATCGAGGCCGAGAGCGAGGAGGAGGCGGTCGCGCTGGCGGCCTCGCTCGCCGAGGCGCGGCAGGGGCACGGCGGGATCGAGGTCCGGCCGCTGGTGAGCCGCTGAGGGAGCGTCGGCAACAGAGGAATTCCGCGGTGGACGTCCTCCGTTGTCGACGTACCCGGGAGAGGAGGAGGATGCGCTCATGACGGACGCAGGGATCATCGGAGTGAACACCATCGGCATCCCCGTGAGAGACCAGGACATCGCCCTGGCCTTCTACCGGGACGTGCTCGGGTTCGAGGTGCGCGTGGACGCGCCGCTGCCGAACGGGCGCTGGATCATGCTGGCGCCGCCGGGGTCGGCGGTGTCGGTGTCGCTCGTGGTCGCGAGCGCGGACGTGCCGGCCGGGGTCGAGACGGGCATCCGGTTCGAGAGCGTGGACGCGGGGAGCACGCACGAGGAGCTGACCCGGCGCGGGGTGGCGGTGGGGGAGCTGCTGCGCTGGCCCGGTGTCCCGGCCATGTTCCAGGCCACGGACCCGGACGGGAACCGGTTCGAAGTGGTCGAGCGGGGGTAGCGTCGCCCGGCGGTCGATGAGCGTGACGTGCCCCTCGGCCGAGGTCAGGCGGGCGCCGGGCCGGTGCTGGCGCGCACGACGAGCCGGGTCGGGAGGACGGACGAGCGCGCCGGCTCGGGGCGTCCCTCGATCTCGGCGATGAGCAGCTCGACGGCGCGGCGGCCGGTGGCCTCGAACTCCTGGTGGATGGTCGTCAGCGGCGGCCAGAACGAGTCCGCCTCGGCCATGTCGTCGAAGCCGACCACGCTGACGTCGTCGGGCACCCGGCGGCCGGCCTCGTGCAGCGCGCGGAGCACGCCGAGCGCCATCTGGTCGTTCGCGGCGAACACCGCCGTGATCTCGGGCCGCTGGGCGATCTCGCGCCCGTAGCCGTAACCGGCGGTCGTGGACCAGTCGCCGCGGAACACCTCCGGCACGGTGGCGCCCGCGGCCTCCAGCGTGTCCCGCCAGGCCTGCTCACGGCGCGCGGCCGAGTACGAGTCGGCCGGTCCGGAGATGTGCCACACGGTCTCGTGGCCGAGCGAGAGAAGATGCTCGGTGGCCTGGCGCGCACCCTCGGCCTGATCGGTGTCCACCTGCGGGTAGTCGGGGCGCTCGGTGCTGTCGATGACGACGACGGAGAGGCCGGAGGGCAGCTCGACGTCGGAGCGGTCCACGATGTGGGCTTCGATGACGATGATGATGCCGTCGACCGCCTGCTCCAGCAGGCGGGTGAAGGCGACGCTGACGTCCTGCTGGGTGGGGCGCTCCACCGGCACGACGGTGATCGAATAGCCCGCGGTCGCGGCCGAGACGGCGATCGCGTCCAGCGTGCGCATGTTGCCGTACGACGACAGCGTGAACATCACGACGCCGATGTTGCGGAACAGCCCGGAGCGCAGCGCGCGCGCGGCGCGGTTGGGGCGGTAGCCGAGCGCCTGCATGGAGGCCAGCACGCGGTCGCGGGTGGCGGCCTCCACGTTGGTGAGGCCGTTGGCGACGCGCGAGACGGTCTGGGTGGACACTCCGGCGTGCGCGGCGACGTCGCCGAGCGAGGGGCCGCGGGTGCGGCCTCCGCGGCGTGCGGGCGCCGGCTCGGCGATCGACTCGGTCATGGTTCCCCATTCTGGCTGACTTGCATCATGTTGACGTCAACATGCTAGGGTATGCAACCAGATGTTGACGTAAACATCCGCCGCGACACTGAAGCACACCACTGACGGTCGCAGCGAGCACCGAAGCACCGAATCACCGAGGAAGGCCATGACAACGACGTCCCTCACGCCGACCGCCCCGGCGTCCGCGCCGCAGCGGCGCCTCCGCCGACCGCGCCGCGACTGGCGTGGCTGGGCCTTCGTGGCCCCGTTCCTGGTCGTGTTCGCCCTCATGATCGTCGCACCCGTCGTCTACGCGCTCTACCTGAGCCTGTTCCGCCAGCAGCTCATCGGCGGCAACGCGTTCGTCGGGCTCGACAACTACATCGCGCTGCTGCAGGACGCGAAGTTCTGGGAGTCCTTCGGCCGGGTCGCGCTCTTCCTGGTCGTACAGGTGCCGATCATGCTCGCGCTGTCGCTCGTCGCGGCGCTCGCGCTCGACTCGGCGCGGCTGCACGGCGCCGGCTTCTTCCGCATCGCACTGTTCCTGCCCTACGCCGTCCCCGGCGTCGTGGCGGCACTGATCTGGGGCTTCATCTACGGAGACCAGTTCGGCCTGACCGCGAGCGTCAACCACCTGCTCGGCACGCAGCTCGCCCCGCTCGCCGGACAGTGGATCCTCGGCTCGATCGGCAACATCGTCACCTGGGAGTTCATGGGCTACAACATGCTCATCTTCTACGCGGCGCTGCGCGTCATCCCCGGCGAGCTGTACGAGGCGGCCGAGATCGACGGCGCCCGCGCGTTCCGCACGGTGTTCAGCATCAAGCTCCCCGCCGTGCGCGGCGCGATCGTGATCGCGACGATCTTCTCCATCATCGGCAGCTTCCAGCTCTTCAACGAGCCGAACCTGCTCAAGCAGCTCGCGCCCAACGCGATCAGCAGCTACTTCACACCCAACATGTACGCCTACAACCTGTCGTTCGCCGGTCAGCAGTTCAACTACGCGGCCACGGTCGCGATCGTGATGGGGGTCATCACTGCGGTGATCGCCTACGTCGTGCAGCTCCGGGGCTCGCGCAAGGAGGTCCGCTGATGACCGCGCTCACCGAACGCCCCCGCAAGGCGCCCTCCCGCGCCGCCGCCCGCTCCAACCGCGCCGCTCGCGCGGCCGCCCCCACCTCCGGCCGCCGCACCCGCAAGTCGACCGTGCTGACGATCGTGATGATCGTCTTCACGATCTACTCGTTCGTCCCGCTGATCTGGCTCATCGTCAACGCGACCAAGAGCCAGCCGGATCTGTACTCGTCGTTCGGGCTCTGGTTCGGCAAGGACTTCAACCTCTTCCAGAACATCGCGCAGCTCTTCACGTACCGCGACGGCATCTTCCTGCAGTGGCTGGGCAACACCCTCCTCTACGTCGTGGTCGGCGCGGGCGGGGCCACGCTGCTCGCGACGGTCGCCGGGTACGGGATGGCGAAGTTCAACTTCCCGGGCAAGCGTGCGGTGTTCGCGCTGGTGCTCGGCGCGATCGCGGTCCCGGGCACGGCGCTGGCGGTCCCGACCTTCCTGATGTTCAGCCAGGTGGGGCTCACGAACACCCCGTGGGCCGTGATCCTCCCGTCGCTGATCAGCCCGTTCGGCTTCTACCTGATCTGGACTTACGCCAGCGAGGCCATCCCGACGGAGCTGCTGGAGGCCGCCCGGATGGACGGCGCCGGCGAGTTCCGCACCTTCTTCACCATCTCGCTCCGCCTCCTCGCCCCCGGTGTGGTGACCGTCGCGCTGTTCGCGATCGTCGCCACCTGGAACAACTACTTCCTGCCGCTCATCATGCTGAGCGATCCGACCTGGTACCCCCTCACGGTCGGCCTCAGCCAGTGGAGCGCGCAGGCGACCGGGGTCGGCGCCCAGCCGATCTTCAACCTCGTGATCACCGGATCGCTCGTCACGATCATCCCGATCGTGGCCGCGTTCCTGGTGCTCCAGCGCTACTGGCAGTCGGGTCTGGCCGCCGGCAGCGTCAAGCAGTGAACACAGCACCTCCCTCCCACCCACAAGGAAGTGAAAGGAACACCACCATGAAGCGCATCCTGCGTTCACGGAACCTGCGCCGCATAACAACGGCCGTCGTCGCCAGCGCCGTCATCGGCGCGTCGCTCGCGGCCTGCTCGTCGGGCTCCGGCTCGAGCGGCGGCGGCAGCGCCTCCGACATCGACGCGGCCCTCAAGCAGGGCGGCACGATCACCTACTGGTCGTGGACCCCGTCGGCGGAGGCCCAGGTGGCCGCGTTCGAGAAGGCCTACCCCAAGGTGAAGGTCAAGCTCGTCAACGCCGGCACCAACACCACCGAATACACCAAGCTGCAGAACGCGGTGAAGGCCGGCTCCGGCGCGCCCGACGTCGCGCAGGTCGAGTACTACGCGATCCCGCAGTTCGCGCTCTCCGACTCGCTCGTCGACCTCACGAAGTACGGCTTCGACTCGCTCAAGAGCGACTACACGCCCGGCCCCTGGGGCTCGGTGAACGTGGGCGGCAAGCTCGTCGGCCTCCCGCAGGACAGCGGTCCCATGGCGATGTTCTACAACAAGACCGTCTTCGACAAGTACGGTCTGACCGTGCCGAAGACCTGGGACGAGTACGTCGCCGACGCGCAGAAGCTGCACGCCGCCGACCCCACCAAGTACATCACGAGCGACTCCGGCGACTCCGGCTTCACCACCTCGATGATGTGGCAGGCCGGCGGCCGGCCGTTCCAGGTGAACGGCACCAAGGTGTCGATCAACCTGCAGGACGAGGGCAGCAAGAAGTGGACCGGCACCTGGGACAAGCTGGTGCAGGGCAAGCTGCTCTCCACCGTCCCCGGCTGGAGCGACGACTGGTTCAAGGCGCTCGGCAACGGCTCGATCGCGACCCTGGTCACCGGCGCCTGGATGCCCGGCGTGCTGGAATCCTCGGTGAAGGACGGCTCCGGCCAGTGGCGCGTCGCCCCGACTCCGACCTACGACGGCACTCCGACGAACTCCGAGAACGGCGGCGGCGCGCAGGTCGTGATGAAGCAGTCCAAGAACCAGGCGCTCGCTGCCGGCTTCCTCAAGTGGCTGAACAACGACCCCGCGTCGATCAAGGTGTTCCTCGCCTCCGGCGGCTTCCCGTCCACGACCAAGGACCTCAACTCGTCCGACTTCCTCGCCCAGGCCCCGGCCTACTTCGGCGGCCAGAAGATCAACGAGGTGCTGGTCGACGGCGCGAAGAACGTCTCCAGCGGCTGGCAGTACCTGCCCTTCCAGGTCTACGCGAACAGCATCTACGGCGACACCGTCGGCCAGTCGTACACGTCGAACTCCAGCCTGAACCCCGGCCTGCAGGCCTGGCAGAAGGCGCTGGTCGGCTACGGCAACCAGCAGGGCTTCACGGTCACCGGCAAGTAACCCCGTCCAGAGCACGAGACACCGTCACCGGCCCTCGGGCGTCCGCCGCAGCCCGGCGGGCGCCCGAGGGAGGAGAGAGCACATGAGCACCTTCGAGATCGCCGGGGACGACTTCCTCCTCGACGGCCGGCCCCACCGCATCCTCTCGGGGGCGATCCACTACTTCCGCGTCCACCCCGACGACTGGGCCGACCGCATCCGCAAGGCGCGGCTGATGGGCCTGAACACCGTCGAGACGTACGTGCCGTGGAACGCCCACGAGCCGCGGCCGGGCGAATGGACGGCCGATGGCGCGCTCGACCTGGCGCGGTTCCTCCGGACGGTGCAGGCCGAGGGGATGCACGCGATCGTGCGGCCTGGCCCGTACATCTGCGCCGAGTGGGACAACGGCGGACTGCCCGCGTGGCTGTTCACCGACCCGTCGGTGGGCATCCGCCGCTCGGAGCCGGTGTTCCTGGCGGCGGTCACGGCGTTCCTGGAGCGCGTGCTCGCGATCGTGCGCCCGCTGCAGGTGACGGAAGGCGGCCCGGTGCTGCTCGTCCAGGTCGAGAACGAGTACGGCGCGTACGGCGACGACAAGGACTACCTGCGGCACCTGGTGGACGTCTTCGAGACCGCGGGCATCACCGTCCCGCTGACGACCGTCGACCAGCCGGAGCCCGCGATGCTCGAGAACGGCTCGCTGCCCGGGCTGCTCAAGACGGCCTCCTTCGGGTCCCGCTCGCGCGAACGGCTCGCCACGCTGCGCGAGCACCAGCCGACCGGGCCGCTGATGTGCTCGGAGTTCTGGGACGGCTGGTTCGACCACTGGGGGGCGCACCACCACACGACCTCCGTCGAGCAGTCCGCGGCGGATCTGGACGAGCTGCTGGCGCTCGGCGCGTCGGTGAACATCTACATGTTCCACGGCGGCACCAATTTCGGCTTCACCAACGGCGCCAACGACAAGGGCGTCTACCAGCCCATCGTCACGAGCTACGACTACGACGCCCCGCTGGACGAGGCGGGGGAGCCGACCGAGAAGTTCTGGGCGTTCCGGGAGGTCATCGCCAAGCACGCGCCGGTCCCGGTGGAGGAGCCCGTCGTGGCCGCCGCAGCGCCCGCGTTCAGCGTGCCGTTCAGCGACGCCGTTCCGCTTTTCGCGGTCACACCGAGGCTGGGCGACTGGCATCACACCGACGAGCTTCCGACGTTCGACGCGCTCGGCCACTACGCGGGCCTCGGGCTGTACCGCACGGAGATCGACACGACCCAGCCCGCCGTCCTGGAGTTCGGGGAAGTCCGCGACCGCGCCTACGTCTTCGTCGGTTCCACGCGCGTCGGAGTGCTGGCCCGCGACCACCACGACAGCGCGATCACGCTCTCCCCGAGCCGCGGCACACTGACCGTGCTGGTGGAGGACCAGGGGCGGGTGGACTACGGCCCCCGGATCGGCGAGCCCAAGGGCCTGATCGGCCCGGCGCGGCTGAACGGGCAACGGCTCCGGCGCTGGAGCGTCCTCCCGCTGCACCTGCCCGCACTGGACGTCGTGCGCGCCGAGCTCGACGCCGCCGGCGGCGCGGTGGAACAGGAGCCGGAGCGGCTCGCCGGGCCGGTGTTCGCGCGCGCGACCTTCGAGCTGGAGGAGCAGGGGACGCTGTTCCTCGACACCACCGGGTGGGGCAAGGGCGTCGCCTGGATCAACGGCTTCAACCTCGGCCGCTACTGGACGCGCGGCCCTCAGGAGACGCTGCATGTCCCCGCACCGGTCACCCGAGCCGGGCGCAACGAGCTCGTGATCCTGGAGCTGGAGTCGGCGGCCGACGCGACCGCGGACTTCGTCCCCGAACCGCGCCTCGGCCACACCGAGTTCTGACACCGAAGGGCACGAGAACGGACCTCAGCGCGAGGTCTCAGGGCGTTCACGTGCCCTGCGGCCTCGGGTCAGGAGGGGTCCGGGCGGGGGTCGGGGTCGCGGCGGTTGCGGAGTTCGGCCTCCATGCGCCGGATGCGGTCGTCCGCGATCTCGCGCTCGAGCGCGGCGAGCTGCTCCTCCGTGGAGGACGGCCGCGGCGCCACCGCCGGCTCCTCGCGCACGACGAACGTGCCGCGTGGCCGGCGGTAGGCCGCGCCGGCGTACTCGCGCCCGACGGCGAACCACAGGATCCCGCCGATCAGCGGCAGCAGGATGACGATGAAGATCCAGGCCACCTTCGGCAGGTGCTTCAGCTGACTGCTGTCGCGCAGGATGATGTCGATCAGCGCGACGACGAAGAAGACGAGGATCAGCAGCGGGACGACGGCCATTCGCCGAGTCTAGGGGGAGGCGCGCTCACTCCCAGACCATGAAGGGCCGCAGCTCCAGCTGGCCATTGCGCGCCATCGGGTGCCGGGACGCGATCTCGATCGCCTCGTCCAGGTCCTCGACCTCCAGGATGTCGAAGCCGCAGATCACCTCTTTCGTCTCGGTGAACGGCCCGTCGGTCACGTAGCGCTTGCCGTCGCGCACTCGGACGACGCGGGACTCGGACTGCGGCTGGAGCACCTCCCCGATGATCCGCTTGCCGCTGGCGTCGAGCGGGTCCACCCAGAGGTCGACGTCGGACTCGTCGGTCTCGGTGTCCGGCTGGGAGTCGGTGATCACGAACATCATGTACTTCATCGCGGTGGGTCCTTTCGGAGTCGGTGGTCGGTTCACTGGGACGTCGAACGGAGTGGTCGCGGCTCGACACTTCCGCTCGCCCGGATCAGCCGGTAGGCGACGAACTCGACCACCGCCGCCACGATCCCGGCGCCGAGCGGCTCGCTGAACCAGCCGAGGTAGGTCGCCGGCGTGGTCAGCCAGAGCAGCGTGTAGCCGATGTACCCGACCGCGAACGCGCTCGCCGTCGCGCACACGTGCCGCCACCAGTGCACCCCGCCGGGGCGGGCGCGCACGAACCAGGCGTAGTGCGCGGCGGCGCTGACGAAGCCCACACCGGCCGCGACCGGACCGTAGAGGAAGAGCTGCGGGCTCAGCAGTTCGCGCTTGGTGTCGCTGCCCAGCTCGTAGTCGATGATGTGCAGGAAGCCGACCGCCGCGCCGGCGAGCACGCCGGTGATCAGGATGAGCAGGCGCGCATCCCTCCCGAGCAGCGGGTGATGGTGCGCGGTCGTCACGCGCCCGACGATACTGTGCGGCCGCGGAAGGCGTCCAGCGCCCAGCGGACGCGCTACTTGTTCGTGGTCTCGGTGCCCGCGAACGTCTCGGGGTGGTTGCTCAGCCATTGCCAATGGCTCACCGGCCAGCTCACGACGAACGCCCGGCCGACCACGTCGCTCAGCGGCACGAAGCCCTTGGTCGGGTCGTCCATGTGGTACCGGGAGTCCGCCGAGTTGTAGCGGTTGTCGCCCATCACCCAGACCTTGCCGGCCGGCACGGTCACGTCGAACGGCTTCGCCGACACGGCCTGCTGTCCGGCGGGCAGCAGCACATACGGCTCCTTGAGCGGCACGCCGTTCACGCTCATCTGGCCGAGTGCGTTGCAGCAGGTGATGTGGTCGCCCGGGAGGCCGATCAGGCGCTTCACGAGGTGCTGGTCGCTGTCCGAGGCGCCGAGGCCGACGAAGTCGAGCACCGCTCCGACCCCCCGCTGGATCGGGTTGCCGGTCTGCGGCGCGGCCGCGGGGAGCCAGCCGCCCGGGTCCTTGAACACGACGACGTCGCCGCGGGAGAGCGGGAAGACCGACGGCTGCAGTTCGTTGACGATGATCCGGTCGTTGATCTGCAGCGTGTTCTCCATCGACCCCGACGGGATGTAGAACGAGCGGGCCACGAACGTCTTGATCAGGAACGAGACCAGCACTGCGATGACGAAGATCACCACGACGTCGCGGAGGAGGACTTTCCAGCCGGACTTACGGGTGGTGGCACGACGGGGTCGCAGGGTCTCGGTGCTGTCGGTCACAAGGATTCACGCTAGCGTGCCGAGGCTGTGAGACGCATCCGACCCCCTGACGAGGGATTGTCCTCCGGCCCGGCGCGGTGACAGGATCGAAGGACGGGCCGACCCGATGCCCGTCGGGGGCCCGCGTGATCATGCGGGATGCGTTCGAGCGCTTCAGACTGCTGACACGACGCGAACCTCCGCGCCGCGGCGATCGAAGCCGCACCCGCCGCGATCCGGCCCTCCGTGCCGGGGCTTCGCTGCCCTTTCCGGGCGGCCCGGCCGGGCTCAGCAGGGTCGCCCCGGGCGGTCCGCCGTCGTCCGACCGATCGGTCCTGAGGGTGCTGGCCCATGCGGCGGCGCTCCTCCTGGCGACCGGCCTCGTGCTCGCGCCGCTGCCGGCCTCGGCCGACGAGTGCCAGGGGCCGGACTGCACCACCTCGACGCCGACGCCCGATCCGGACGATTCACCCCCGCCGACACCCTCGCCGACGCCGACGCCGAAACCCACGCCGACCCCGACCCCGACGCCCACTCCGACCCCGACGCCCACTCCGACTCCGACGCCCACTCCGACTCCGACACCCACTCCGACTCCGACACCCAAGCCGACGGCCACACCGACGCCGACTCCGACGCCCACCCCGACTCCGACGCCCACCCCGACGCCCGCCCCGACCGACAACATCCCCCTGCTCGTCCCGCCCGACCTCGGCGGCACCGTGCAATCCGACACCGCGCAGGTCGAGCAGGCGGCCCAGCTCGCCAGCGACCTGGCCTCCGCGCAGCAGGCGCTCGCCGACGCCACCAACGCCGACCTCGGCGTGCAGCGCGAGCAGGCCCAGGCCCAGGCCGCGTCCGACGCGCTCGCCGCGCAGGCGAAGGCCGCGAAGAAGAAGGCCGCCGCCTCCGCCGCCTTCGCGACGGCGTTGATCCGCGCCTCCGGCTGGAAGGGCCTCGGCTCCGACCCGCTCGCAGCGGTGCTCGGGACGAACGGCGACCTCCTCACCAAGCTCGCAGCCGTCGACCGGCTCCGCTCCCTCTCCGACGACCGGGTCGCCGCGCTGCGCGACGCGGCGGCCGACGGCAAGGCCGCGACCAGCCTCAGCGGTCAGGCGAAGCACGCGGCCGACGCGCTCGCCGGCATCGACGTCGGCGCCAGCCGGCAGGCGGTCGCGGACGCGCAGGCGCAGGTCGACTCCGACTCCGCCGCCGTCGCCCAGCTGCCCACCGTGCTGACCGCCGGGACAGGCTGGCAGGCGCTGACCGTCGACCCGTCCGCCATCGCGGCCGGATGGACGCTCCCGGTGCACGGCCCGATGACCGACCCGTTCGGCCCGCGGCCGTCGCGCCCGGCCGGCACCGTGCCCTTCCACCCGGGCGACGACATCGGCGCCGCCTGCGGCACGACGATCGTCGCCGCGGCGGCGGGCACCGTCCTGGCGGCCGGCCCGAACGGCGGCTACGGGAACTTCGTGCTGATCGACCACGGCGGCGGCGTCGAGACGGCCTACGGCCACATCCGCGACGGCGGGATCGGCGTGACCGTCGGCGAACACGTCGCGGCCGGGCAGCCGATCGCGCAGGTCGGCTCGACGGGGCTTTCCACCGGCTGCCACCTCCACCTCGAAGTCCGGGTGAACGGCGTGCAAATAGATCCGTACCCCTTCCTCGCGGCACGGGGGTCATCGTCGGAACCAGCTGAGGGGCGTACGGTTCAGGCATGACGGAACTGACGGAGCTGGTGGGCTCGTGGATGCGCCGCCAGCGCTGGTACTCGACCAAGGCGTTCGAACCGAGGCTGCGGCTCCTGGGCTCCCTCGAACTGGAACGCGCACCCGAGAGCGCGGACGCCGGATCCCGGATCGTGACGCACTTCTTCTGCGACGACGCGCCCCGCACGCCCCGCGTGTACCAGGTGCCGCTGGTCGCGCGCGTGCGGCGGGACGGCGATCCCGCCGGGTTCGTGGGGGAGGCGGGCGGCCGGTACCTCTACGACGGTGCGGTCGAGGAGTCGTACGTCTCCGCGCTCGCGGCGCTGATGACCGGAGCGGGATCGGCCGACGGCGAGCACGCGCACGCGCGCGGCCGCACGCTCGGCGAACGCATCCCCGTGCTGTCGTCGCGGCGGCTCTCGGCGGAGCAGTCCAACACCTCCATCGTCGCCGAGCTGGGCGACCGGCTGGCGCTGGTGAAGGTCTTCCGAGTGGTGCAGGCGGGCGAGAACCCGGACATCTCCACGCTTGCCGCGCTGACCGCGGGCGGCTCGGAGCGCACGCCCGCGCTGCTCGGCTGGCTGACCGGATCCTGGCCGGCGCCGGACGGCTCGACGGCCGCCGGGGAGCTGGCGCTGATGCAGGACTTCGTCCCCGGCGCGGAGGACGGCTGGGAGCTCGCAGTCGGTGCGGCCGAGGCGGGCGAGGACTTCACCGATCACGCCTTCGCCCTGGGCGCGGGCACCGCGGAACTGCACCGCCTGCTCGCGGGCGTGCTGCCGACGAAGCGTGCGGAGACCGACGACGTGCGCGCCGCGCTCGACGGGATGTTCCAGCGGCTCACCATCACGACGACGGAGGTGCCGGAGGTCGAGTCGCTGCGCGCCGAGATCGCGTCGGTCTACGAGGCCGCGGCCTCCGCGCCGCTGCCGGTGCTGCAGCGCATCCACGGCGACCTCCACCTCGGCCAGGTGCTGTTCTCGCCGGAACGCGGCTGGCAGTTCATCGACTTCGAGGGCGAGCCGCTGCGTCCGCTCGCCGAGCGGGCCCTCCCGGACGCGACGATGCGCGACGTGGCCGGGATGCTGCGCTCCTTCGACTACGTCGCCGGCTCGCTCGCCCGGCGCGAGCCTCCCGTCGACGCGGCTCAGTGGGCCGCCGATGCGCGGAAGGCGTACCTGGAGGGCTACGCGAGCGTTGCCGGCGACGTCCTGGACGAGCACGCCGAGCTGCTCGCGGCGTTCGAGCTCGACAAGGCGGTGTACGAGATCACCTACGAGGCGCGGCACCGGCCGAGCTGGATCCCGATCCCGCGCGCAGCGGTCGACCGGCTGCTGAGCGACGCCGCGGGCATCGCGCACTGAGGCGCGCGCCAGACGCGACGCGACGCGACGCGATCCGGGCCGACGTGATCCGGCCCGATGCGGTTCGGCCCCGGACCACCACGGCGCCCGACGTGTTACCCGCACGCCGGGCGCCGTGTAGGCGGACATCTTCGAAGCCCATGCCCGCCCTGCGCGAATTGTGGGTGCGCGCGGCGCCGCGGGCAGACAGACCACGCTGTCTACCGCGGCAGCCGCGTCGCGGATCAGGCCTGCGGGACCTGTGCGCCGATGCGGTACTTCGCCCCGCGGTGGTTCTCCGGGAGGCGGTCGCCCGCGCCGTGCAGCTTGTTGCGCAGCGTTCCCTCGGCGTAGGCCTCCGGGTAGGCGCCGCGCTTGCGCAGCTCGGGGATGACGAACTCCACGATGTCCTCGAACGTGCCGGGCGTGATCGCGTAGGCAAGGTTGAACCCGTCCACGTCGGTCTCCTCGACCCACTCCTGGAGCTGGTCGGCGATGCTGACCGCGCCGCCCACGATGAACGGGCCGAGGCCGCCGATGACGCCGTTGCGGCCGATGTCGCGCACCGTCCACTCGCCGCCCTCCGCGTTCGGCCGCTGGAAGTTGGCCACCGCCGACTGGATGGCGTTGCTCTTGACGTTGCCGATCGGCTCGTCCAGGTCGTACTGCGACAGGTCGACGCCCATCCAGCCCGACATGAAGACCAGGGCGCCCTCGTCGTTCGTGTACTGGAGGAAGTCCTCGAACTTCGCCTGCGCCTTCTCGTCCGTCTCGTCGGTGATGATCGTGAGCAGCGTGTAGATGCGGGCGGAGTAGCGGTCGCGGCCGGCGGCCTCCAGCGCGTCGCGGAGCTTGCCGACGGTCTCCTTCAGGCCCTCCTTGGTGGAGGCCGCGACGAAGATCGCCTCGGCGTTCTCCGCCGCGAACGAGATGCCGCGCTTGGATGCGCCGGCCTGGTAGATCACGGGCGTGCGCTGCGGGCTCGGCTCGGAGAGGTGGATGCCCGGGACGGTGAAGTGCTTGCCCTTGTGGCCGATCTCGTGCACCTTCGCCGGGTCGGTGAAGACGCCGGACTCGCGGTCGCGGATGACGGCGTCGTCCTCCCAGGAGCCCTCCCACAGCTTGTAGAGCACCTCCAGGTACTCGTCGGCGTGGTCGTAGCGGTCGTCGTGCTGGAGCTGGTCGTCGTGGCCCATGTTGCGCGCGGCGGACGGCAGGTAGCCGGTGACGACGTTCCAGCCGACCCGGCCGTTGGTCAGGTGGTCGAGTGTCGACATGCGGCGGGCGAACGGGTACGGGTGCTCGTAGGCGGTGCCGGCGGTGACGCCGAAGCCCAGGTTCTCGGTCACCAGCGCCATCGCGGAGACCAGGAGGAGCGGGTCGTTGACCGGCACCTGGGCGCCGTGGCGGATCGCGGCCTCGTTGCTGCCGCCGTAGACGTCGTAGGTGCCGAGCACGTCGGCGATGAAGATCCCGTCGAAGGTGCCGCGCTCGAGCAGCTTCGCGAGCTCGGTCCAGTAGGTGAGGTCCTTGTACCGCCAGGCCTGGTCGTCAGGGTGACGCCACATCCCGGAGGACTGATGGGCGACGCAGTTCATGTCGAAAGCGTTGAAACGGATCTGCCGGGTCATGCGCTCCAGAATGCATGCGTTCCCGCAGCTACGCACGTCCTCCGCCACATTCCGTAACCCAGCCATCGCTTCCTCACTTTCTCCCGCCTCCATTCGGCGTGTCGGGGGAGAAAGTGAGGAAACGATAGCTCAGTGGCCGTGGAAGGTCGGGGGGCGCTTCTGTTGGAAGGCGGCGAAGCCTTCGTGGTAGTCGGCGGTGTTGCGGAGGGTCGTCTGGGCGCGGGTCTCGGCGTCAACCGATGACCAGAGGTCGAGGTCGCCGTCGCGGAGGCCGGCGACGATGCGTTTGCTGGCGAGGAAGGCCTGGGTCGCGCCGCGGGCGGCGGCGGTCGCGGCGTCCTCGACCGCGGCCTCGACGGCGTCGGCGCGCAGCGCGCGGCTGAACAGGCCGCCGGACACGGCCTCCGCTCCGGAGATCAGCTTCCCGGAGTAGATGAGGTCGAGGGCGCGGTGCGGGCCGAGCCTGGAGACCAGCAGCCAGTGGCCTCCCGAGTCGAGCGCGGCGCCGAGAGCGGCGAACGGCGAGCCGACCTTCGCGTCCTCGGCGACGTAGACGACGTCCGTGGCGACCAGGAGACCGAGGCCGACCCCGAGGGCCGCGCCGCGCGCCGCCGCGAAGGTCGGCGCCGGGAAAGCGCTCATCCGGCGCAGCAGCGGCGTCACCAGCCCGTCGAGATACCCGGACACATCGTCCGTCGCCGGATCGACGCCCGCGATGTCGCGGCCGGCGCAGAACGATCGGCCCTCGCCGCGGAGGACGAGCGCACGCACTCCGGCGGCCTCCGCCTCGGCGTAGGCGGCGTCGAGCGCGCGGAGGTCGTCGGGCCCGAGCGCGTTGAGCCGCTCCGGCGCGTTCAGCGTGACGTGCGCGATGTCGTCCTGGATGGTGAGCTCGATCACGGCGCCTCCTCAGACGTCATAGTCCACCGCGACCTTCTCGGTGAGCGGGTGCGACTGGCAGGTGAGCACGTAGCCGGCCTCCAGCTCCTCCGGTTCCAGCGCGTAGTTCTCCGTCATGCGCACGTCGCCGAAGAGCAGCCGGGCGCGGCAGGTGCCGCAGACGCCGCCGGTGCAGGCGAACGGCACGTCCGGCCGCACCCGCAGCGCCGCGTTGAGCACCGACTCGTTCGCGTCCACAGGCGTCGTCACCGTGGAGGTCTGCCCGTCGAGTGTGAACTCGATCTCCGCCGTCTTCTCGCCCTCGTGCACGACGACCGGGTGGCCGATGTCTCCGCGGACCTCACCCGGTTCGCCGGTCGTGAACAGCTCGAAGTGGACGCTGCTCCGCGGCACGTCGTACGTCTCCAGCACGTCGCGGCAGAGCTGCACCAGCTCGAACGGCCCGCACAGGAACCACTGGTCGACGGTGTCCGGGGGCAGCAGCGCGTCGAGGATGGTGCGCAGCCGCTCCTCGTCGATCCGTCCGGACAGCAGCGGCGCGAAGCGCTGCTCCCGCGAGAGCACGTGGTGCAGGGCGAGGCGCGACGGGTAGCGGTCCTTGAGGTCGGCCAGCTCCTCCAGGAACATCACGTCGATCGCCGTGCGGTTCGTGTACACGAGCGTGAACGTGCTGGTGTCGGAGGCCGCCAGCACACTGGAGGCCAGCGCCATCAGCGGGGTGATCCCCGACCCTGCCGCGATCCCGGCGACGTGCACCCCGTCGAGCGCGCCGAGGTCGATCGTGAACGTCCCCTGCGGGCTCATCACGTCGATCCGGTCGCCCGCGCGCAGCTCGCTGGTCGCCCAGGTGGAGAACGCGCCGCCCAGGTCGCGCTTGATCGCGACGCTGATCCGGCCCGGTGTCGGCGGGCGGCAGATCGAGTAGCTGCGCCGCAACTCCGTGCCGTCGACCGTCGCACGGAGGGCGACGTGCTGGCCGGGCAGATAGTCGTACTCGCCGTGCAGGTCGTCGGGGACCGTGAAAGTCACCTCGACGCTTGCTGCGGTCAGCGGGCGCACCTCGGCGACCGCGAGCGTGTGGAATCGCGCCCGTGCCATCAGGGGGACCTCACAGAGCCTTGAAGTGGTCGAACGGCTCGCCGCACTCGTCGCAGACGAACAGCGCCTTGCACGCGGTGGAGCCGAAGTGGGAGACCTCATGGGTCTTCAGCGAGCCGCAGTGCGGGCACTTGATCGCGAGCGTGAGTCGCACGGGACCGGCGCCGGAGGGCGGCGCGATGCCGTAGTCGCGGAGCGCGGCGCGGCCGTGCTCGCTGATCCAGTCGGTCGTCCAGGCCGGGGCAAGGGCGAGGCTGACCCGCACGTCGCCGAAGCCCTCGGCGGCCAGAGCGCGTACGACGTCCTCGCGGATGGCGTCCATCGCCGGGCAGCCGGAGTAGGTCGGCGTGAGCACGACCTCCACCCCGGTGTCGGTCACGGTCACCGCGCGCAGCACGCCCAGGTCGTCGATGTTCAGCACGGGGACTTCGGGGTCGAGGACCGCCGCGGCGGCCGCCCAGGCCCGGCCGGCCTCGGCCGCGTGCCCGGTCACCAGGTCGCTCCGGGGTGCGAGCGGGTGAGCACCTGCATCTCGGCCAGCAGCGGGGCGAGGTGCTCGGAGTGCCGGCCCCGGCGTCCGCCGCCGGCGGCGGTGAACGTGCTCGGGAGCTTGACCTCGGACTCGGCGAGGATCGGGGCGATGGCAGCGTCGAACGCCTCGCGCAGCGTCGACGGCCGCGGGGCCACGCCCTCCAGCCGGTCCATCAGCGGCTCGTCGCGGAAGAGCTCCGCCACGTACGGCCACAGGTCGTCGAACGCGGTGAGCGTGCGCCGTCGGGACTCGTCGGTGCCGAGAGCCAGCCGGAGCACCCACTGGTCGGCGTGGTCGCAGTGGTACGCGACCTCCTTGACGGCCTTGCCCGCGATCGCCGCGAGCACCGGGTCCTCCGAGGCGCGCAGCCGGTCGTAGAGCTCGAAGAGGTAGTGGGCGGCCGCGAACTGCCGCACGATCGTGTGCGCGAAGTCGCCGTTCGGCTGCTCGAAGAGGTGCGCCGAGCGGAAGTCCTGCTCGTCGCGCCAGTAGGCCAGGTCGTCCTCCGACCGCTCGGTGGCGCTGCCGGCGTAGCGCAGCAGCGAGCGTGCGTGGCCGAGCAGGTCGAGGGCGATGTTCGCCAGCGCGACGTCCTCCTCCAGCTCGGGCGCGCGGGAGATCCACCAGCCGAGCCGCTGGGCGAGTACGAGCGAGTCGTCGCCGAGCCAGAGCGCGTACTCGGCGGTGTCAGGGGAGGCCGTGGCCTCGTCGGCGACGAACTCGGCCGACAGGGTCACGGTGCTGAGCTCGACATGACCGTGCTCGTCGTGAGCGTGGAGGTCGTCGCCGTGGAGGTCGTCGTGCGTGTGCGCGTCGGTCACAGGTGCTTCACCCCTTCGCTCTCCGTGTAGTACGTGGCGTGCCGGTAGTTCTTGCCCTCCGGCGAGGTGAAGAACGCGTCCTTGGCGGACGGGTCGCTCGTGGTGATCGCGTCGGAGCGGACCACCCAGATCGACACGCCCTCGCCGCGCCGCGTGTAGAGGTCGCGGGCGTTGCGCACCGCGAGCTCCTCGTCGGGCGCGTGCAGTGAGCCGACGTGCACGTGGCTGAGGCCGCGGGAGGCGCGCACGAAGACCTCCCACAGCGGCCAGACCTCGTGGGCGGGTGGCTGCTTGTCGGTCATGCCGCGACCTCCTGGGCGCGCTGCGCCCTCTTGGCGGCGTACGCCGCAGCCGCCTCGCGCACCCATGCGCCGTGCTCGTGCGCGTCGCGGCGGCGCTGCAGCCGCTGCGCGTTGCACGGGCCTTCGCCCGCGATGACGCGCTGCAGCTCGCTCCAGTCGATCTCGCCGAGGTCGTACGCCTGGCGCCCCTCGTTCCACTTCAGGTCCGGGTCGGGGAACGTCACGCCGAGCGCTTCCGCCTGCGGGACGAGCATCCCGACGAACCGCTGCCGCAGCTCGTCGTTGGAGAACCGCTTGATCTTCCACGCCATCGAGCGCGCGGAGTTCGGGGAGTCGGCGTCCGGCGGCCCGAACATCATCAGCGACGGCCAGTACCAGCGGTTCACGGCGTCCTGCGCCATCCGCTGCTGCTCCGGGGTGCCGCGCATGAGCGTCAGCAGGATCTCGAAGCCCTGGCGCTGGTGGAACGACTCCTCCTTGCAGATGCGGACCATGGCGCGGCCGTACGGAGCGTACGAGCAGCGGCAGAGCGGCACCTGGTTGCAGATCGCCGCGCCGTCGACCAGCCAGCCGATCGCGCCGATGTCGGCCCAGCTCAGGGTCGGGTAGTTGAAGATCGAGGAGTACTTGGCCGCCCCGCTGATGAGCTGCTCGGTCATCTCGTCGCGCGTGATGCCGAGCGTCTGCGTCGCGGAGTAGAGGTAGAGCCCGTGGCCGGCCTCATCCTGCACCTTGGCCATCAGGATGGCCTTGCGCTTGAGGCTCGGGGCGCGGCTGATCCAGTTGGCCTCGGGCTGCATGCCGATGATCTCGGAGTGGGCGTGCTGCGACATCTGCCGGATGAGCGTGCGGCGGTAGGCGTCGGGCATCCAGTCGCGCGGCTCGATGCGGGAGTCCTCGGCGATGAGCTGCTCGAAGAGCGCCTCGCCGGCGGCGTCGTCATCCGTGGGGACGGTGGTCTCCGTCGTGTTCGCCATTGAACCAGCTCCCATCAATACTGACTGATCGTTCGTTCAGTATATGCGGGCCGGATGGGTTCGTGCCACACTTGCTGGGTGACCGACACCCGGACGGCCGAGCCCCTGCGCCGGGGCCGGCCCGGCTACGACCAGCGCGGCATCCTCGAGGTCGCCGTCGCCGCCTTCAACGAGCACGGCTACGATGCGACCTCCATCGGGATGCTGGCCGAGCGCCTCGGGCTGTCCAAGTCGGCGATCTACCACCACGTCGCCTCCAAGGACGAGCTGCTCGCGCTCGCGCTGGATGAAGCGCTCGACGGTCTGGAGGGCGCGCTGCGCTCAGCCGTGGAGACGCACGGGACCGCCGCCGAGCGGCTCGCGCAGGTGCTCCGCGGGGCAGTTCTCGTGCTGGTGGATCGCCTCCCGTACGTCACGCTGCTGCTGCGCGTGCGGGGCAACACCGAGGTGGAGCGGGCCGCGCTGCAGCGCCGGCGCGCTTTCGACCACGCCGTCGCGGCGCTGGTGGCCGAGGCGCGCGACGAGGGCTCGCTGCGGGTGGACGCCGACCCGGCGGTCGTCGCCCGCCTGCTGTTCGGCATGATCAACTCGCTGACCGAGTGGTACGACCCCGCCGGCCCTGTCTCCCCGGACGCACTCGCCGACACCATCCTCGCCCTGGCCCTCCGCTCCTGACGTCGAGGGGCACGTCAACGCCTCTGAAACCGCGTTCCAGGGGCGTTGACGTGCCCTTCGAGGGGGTCACTCCTTCGAGACGAGGGTGAGGACGTCGTAGGAGGCGACGAGCTCGTCCTTCTGGTTGAGGATGCGCGCGTCCCAGCGCACCTCGCCGTACTCGTCCGTCTCGCGCGGCGTGATCTGCTTGGCCGTCAGCGCCACACGGATGCTGTCGCCGGGGGAGACCGGCGTCAGGAACCGCAGGTTCTCCAGCCCGTAGTTGGCGAGCACGGGGCCCGGCGCCGGGTCGACGAACAGCCCGGCCGCCCACGAGACGAGCAGATAACCGTGCGCGACGCGGCCGGGGAAGAACGGGTTCGCGGCCGCGGCCTCCTCGTCCATGTGGGCGTAGAAGGTGTCGCCGGTGAAGGTCGCGAAGGTCTCGATGTCGTCCAGCGTGACCCGGCGGGACTCGGACTGCACCTGGTCGCCGATACGCAGCGTCGCGAGCGACTTGCGGAACGGGTGCGGGCCTCCGGTCTCGGCCGCGGCGCCTTCGTGCCAGACGCCGGTGACGGCCGTGAGGAGGTCGGGGGAGCCTTGGATGGCCGTCCGCTGCATGTGGTTCAGTACGGCGCGGATGCCGCCCAGCTCCTCGCCGCCGCCCGCGCGGCCGGGACCGCCGTGGACGAGGTGCGGCATCGGCGAGCCGTGTCCGGTGGAGGTGCGGGCGTCGTCGCGGTCGAGCAGGAGGATGCGGCCGTTGTACGCCGCCGTCGCCAGCACCAGCTCGCGGGCGAAGTCCGGGTCGTGCGTTGCGGCGCTGGTCACCAGCGAGCCGCCGCCGAGCGCCACGAGCTCCGCCGCCTCGGTGGCCGAGTCGTACGGCAGCACCGCCGCGACCGGTCCGAAGGCCTCGACGGTGTGCGCCTCCGGGGTGCGGGCGTCCGCGAAGCGCAGCACGATCGGGGCGACGAACGCGCCCTCCAGCTCGACGCCGAGGCTGCCGTCGCCGCGGCGGACGCTCGGCTGGTCGAGCCCGCCGATCGCGAGCTCCCCGCCGGCCTCCACCAGCCGCGTCACCTGGCGCAGCACCTCCGCCCGCTGCTCGCGCGACGCGAGCGGACCCATCGTGACGCCCTCGGCCCGCGGGTCGCCGATCACGACGCGCTCCTCGATGCGCGACCGCACGGCCGCCAACAGGGGGTCCACCGCCTCGGCCGGGACGATCGCGCGGCGGATCGCCGTGCACTTCTGGCCCGCCTTGGCGGTCAGCTCGACCACTAGCTGCTTCACGTACGCGTCGAACTCGGGCGTGCCGGGCAGCGCGTCCGGACCGAGCACCGACGCGTTGATGGAGTCCGTCTCGCTCGTGAACCGCACCCCGCCGGTCTGCACGGAGTCGTGCGCGCGCAGCCGCTCGGCGGTGGAGGCCGACCCGGTGAACGCCACCAGGTCGCCCAGCCGCAGGTGGTCGAACAGCCCGGGAACGCTGCCGCTCACGAGCTGGAGCGACCCGGCGGGCAGCAGCCCGGACTCCACCAGGATGCGCACCATCGCCTCCGCCACGTACGCGGTCGGCGTCGCGGGCTTGGCGAGCGTCGGCATCCCGGCGAGGAACGACGGTGCGAACTTCTCCAGCAGGCCCCAGACCGGGAAGTTGAACGCGTTGATCTGCACGGCGACACCCGGCAGGCGGGTGAAGATGTGCTGGCCGAGGAACGAGCCGTCCTTCGCCAGCGACTCCGCCGGGCCGTCGACGACGACCTGCGCGTTGGGGAGCTCGCGGCGGCCCTTCGAGGAGTAGGTGAACAGCGCGCCGATGCCGCCGTCCACATCGATCCACGCGTCGGTCCGCGTCGCACCGGCGCGGGCCGAGAGGTCGTAGAGCTCCTGCTTGCGCTCGGTGAGCACCTGCGCCATCCGCTTGAGCAGGACAGCGCGCTGGTGGAACGTCAGCGCACCGAGCGAGGCCTGACCGACCGTTCGCGCGTATTCGAGCGCTCCGGCCAGGTCGGCGCCCTCGGCGCTGACGCGGGCGACGAGCTCGCCGGTGGAGGCGTCGCGCACCTCCGCGGCGCCCTCATCGGACGCCGGGCTCCACCACTGATCGAGCAGGTAGCTGGGCAGACTCATGATTCGGTACCTCCCGGGAGGGTCTGGAGCGACGACGCTCCGGCGGATCGGACGTGCGGGGATCGGACGTGCGGGGATCGGACATAGGCTGGTGCCGTGGCCGACGGAGACTGGACGATCGAGCTCGGCGAGCTCGACGAGAAGATGGGCGTGCGCATCCTGGAGCAATCCGCGGAGCGCGTCGTCGCGACGATGCCGGTGGCGGGCAACCGCCAATCGTTCGGGCTGCTGCACGGCGGCGCCTCGGTGGCGTTCGCGGAGGCGCTCGGCTCCTGGGCGGCCGTGATCCACGCCGGCCCCGGACGCAGCGCGGTCGGGCTCGACATCAACGCGACGCACCACCGGTCGGCGCGCAGCGGCCTCGTGACCGGGGTCGCGACCGCGATCCGGCTCGGCAGGAAGGTCACCTCGCACGAGGTCGTCCTCACCGACGAGGACGGCAACCGGCTCTGCACGGTGCGCATCACGAACCTCATCGTGGAGGCTCCGGAGCGCGCGTGAGCGGCGCTCCGCCCGCAGCGTCGCTGTCCCACGCGTAGAACCCACGCCCTGACTTGCGGCCGAGCAGGCCGTCCGCGACCATGCGGCGCAGCAGAGGGGAGGCTCGAACCGCGGCCCCAGCTCGCTCGCGAGGTACTCCGCGATGTCGAGCCGCACGTCCAGCCCGACGATGTCGGTGAGCCGCAGCGGCCCGACCGGGTGCTTGTAGCCGAGCGTCATCGCCGTGTCGATGGCCTCGGGGGACGCGACGCCCTCCTCGACCATCCGGACGGCCTCCAGCCCGAGCAGCACACCGAGCCGGGACGACGCGAAGCCGGGGAGTCGCGCACCACGATCGGCGTCTTGCCGAGGGCCGTCACCCAGCCGGTGGCGAGGTCGACGGCGCTCGGTGCGGTCGCCTTGCCGGCCACGACCTCCACCAGAGCGGACGCCGGGACGGGGTTGAAGAAGTGCATGCCGAGGAAGCCGCCGGGCCGCTGCAGCACCTCGGCGAGCCCGTCGATGGAGAGCGAGGAGGTATTGCTCGCGAGCACGGCGTCGGGCTCCAGGAGCTCCGCGGCGCGGCGGAGCGCGTCGTGCTTGAGATCGGGGAGCTCGGGCACCGCCTCCACGACGAGGGCGGCGCCGCGCAGGGCGTCCCAGGTGGTCGTGGCGATCAGCCGGTCGGGGGCCGGGGCCGTCGCGCCGCGGCGCACGCTGCCGTCGATCGCCGCCTCCACGCGCGCGCGGGCGGCATCGGCGGAGGCGGCGTCGCGCTCGACGACCGCGACGCGCGCGCCCGCCATCAGGAACGCATGGGCGATGCCCGCGCCCATCCGGCCGCCGCCGATCACTCCCACGTGCTCCGGGATGCCGACGTGCTCCGGGACGCCGACATGCTCCGGAACGCCCGCCTGCTGGTCGCTCATCGCGTCCTCCGCTCCAGGAACTCCGTCATCCGCCTGTGCTTCTCCGGCGACTCGAACAGCACGGCCTGCGCCTCCTGCTCGGCCCGGGGATGGTCGCTCAGCGGCGCGCGCAGGACCTGCTTGGTGTACTGGGTCGCGAGCGGGTCGTTCTTCGCGATCCGGTCGGCGAGCGCGTGCGCGCCGGCGAGCAGCTCGCCCGGCTCGAACAGGTCGCTCACGAGCCCGGCGGCCAGCGCCTCCTCGCCGTTCAGCACGCGTCCGGCCATCGTGATCTCGGCCGCGAGCGGCTCGCCGACGAGCTGCGGAAGCCGCCAGAGTGCGCCGGCCGCGGCGATGATCCCGAGCGAGGTCTCCGGGTTGCCGATCCGCAGCCGCGTCGTGCCGAGCCGGAAGTCCGCCGCGTACGCGAGCTCGGCGCCGCCGCCCAGCGCGTACCCGTCGAGCGCCGCGATCACCGGCATCGGCAGTTCGGCGATCCGGAGGAAGATCGTCGCGTTGATCGCACGGCGTGCGTCGGCCGCCGTGCGCTCGCGCAGCTCGGCGATGTCGGCGCCGGACGCGAAGACGCCCTCCGAGCCGGTGAGGATGAGGATGCGCGGGTCCCGCTCCAGGTCGTCGCACAGCGCGTGCAGCTCGTCCACCATCCGCTGGTCGATCGCGTTGCGGACCTCTGGACGGTTGAGCGTCGCGACCACGCGGTCGGCGCTCTCGGTGACCACCAGCGTCGTCGGCGCCGCCATCACAGGGCCTCCACGATCAGAGCGGCGCCCTGCCCGACGCCGACGCACATCGTGGCGAGCCCATACCGGGATCCCTCGCGCTCCATCCGGCCGAGCAGCGTCACCAGGATGCGTGCGCCGCTCGACCCGAGCGCGTGCCCCAGCGCGATCGCGCCGCCGTCGGCGTTCACCCGCGTCCGGCCGCTCTCGTCGTCCAGCCCCAGCCGGCGCAGGCACGCGATCGCCTGCGCGGCGAACGCCTCGTTGAGCTCGATGCTGCCGATTTCGCTGAGCGCCAGACCGGAACGCTCGAGAGCGCGATTGGTCGCGGGGACGGGGCCTAGGCCCATCACCTCCGGCGCCACGCCGGCGCTCGCCGAGGCGACGATCCGGGCGCGCGGACGCAGGCCGAAGCGCTGCACGGCGTCGCCGCTCGCGACGACGATCGCGGATGCGCCGTCGTTCAGCGGCGAGGAGTTCCCCGCGGTGACGACGCTGCCGCCCGTGACCACCGGGCGCAGCGCCGCGAGGGCGGCGGCGTCGGTGTCGCGGCGGATGCTCTCGTCGGCCGTGACCTCGCCGGCGGAGGTCGCGACCGGGACGATCTCGTCGGCGAAGCGGCCCGCGTCGGTCGCCGCCGCGGCTCGCCGGTGGCTCTCGAGCGCGAACTCGTCGGCCTCCTCCCGGCCGATTCCGTCGAGGCGCGCGACCTCCTCCGCGGTCTCCGGCATCGAGTAGGTGGCCTTGTCGCGCTCCAGGAATCGCGGGTTGGTGAAGCGCCAGCCGATGGAGGTGTCGAACTGCGGCCCCGGCCTCGCCCACGGTCGCGGCGGCTTGGCCTGCACCCAGGGCGCCCGTGTCATCGATTCCACGCCGCCCGCGACGATCAGGTCGGCGTCGCCCGCGCGGATCGCCTGGCCGGCGAGCGTCACGGCGCTGAGGCCGGACGCGCAGAGCCGATTGACGGTGACACCGGGCACGCTGTCCGGGAGGCCGGCCAGCAGGGCGGCCATGCGGGCCACGTTCCGGTTGTCCTCGCCCGCCTGATTGGCCGCTCCGAGCATGACGTCGTCGAGCGCCGCGCCGTCCACTCCCGCGCGTCGCACCGCCTCGCCCACCACGATGGCGGCGAGGTCGTCGGGTCGGATGCCGGCCAGCGCTCCGCCGTAGCGGCCGACAGCCGTGCGTACACCGCCGACGAGGTAGGCCTCCGCCATCGCAGCTCCTTCGAATGCGAATTACCGAACGAACGTTCAGCTAGTAAATAGTCGCAGAACCCCGACCCGCGAGCAACCGCCGCGACCGCGAGGCGAGCTCCGCCGACGCCACGACCACCCCGAGGATCCCCACCGCGCAGCCGATCGCGGCCGCGGCGGGGAGCCACAGCGCCGCCACCGCGAGCGCGACGGACAGCCCGACCGCCGGGACCGCCCAGCGCAGCACGACCCGCCACGGGTCGCCGTAGCGGCGGGCGATGACCGCGTTCGTCAGGTAGAACAGGGCGATCCCGCCGCCCAGGGACACCGCCAGCGCCGCCGGCAGCGGCTCGCCCGGGTGCGCGATCCCCTCGGCGAGCGCGCCGGACAGCGCGGTGACTCCGGCCAGCAGCAGGAACGGCAGGAAGGCGACCGTGTCGCGGATCGTCCGCGCGTCGCCGGCCTCCAGCAGCCGCTCCAGCCCGCTGGTCATCGCGTCCACGCCGTAGAGGAAGAACGACCACGCCAGCCCGGAGGTCAGCAGGAGCCCGAGCAGCCCGACCAGCCCGGCGGCGAGCGTCCAGGCGCTGGACACCGCGTCCACGACGCTCAGCACCGACTCGCCCAGCACGATGATGACGAGCAGCCCGAACCGCTCGGACAGGTGCTCGACGTTCAGCCGGTCGAGGGCGATCGCCGCCCAGCTACCGGAGGTCGCCGTCAGGAGCACCACCTCCAACACGATGGCGACCGCCCAGAGCACATAGTCCGCCGGCGAGGGGAGGGCGATCGACACCAGCCAGATCACGGCGGTCAACCCGTTGTAGGCGAGGATGCGGACGCGCGACGCCGTCCCGTTCGACCAGGAGAAGCGGATCCAGACCACCAGCAGCAGCACCCGCAGCAGTGCGTTGCCGGCCGCGAACAGCCAGGCCCGGTCGCCGATCGCCTCCGGCGCCGCGACCGCGAGCGCTCCGACGGCGAACATCGCGATCAGCATCACGATCGACAGTCGCCGCGCGCTGAGCTGCGGCGAGACGTCCACGACGAAGGTCAGGTTGACCCAGGACCACCACACCGACGCGAACAGGGCCACGAACACCGCGAGCGTTCCGAACGAGGGCTCGGTGTGGAGCCCGTGCGCGAGCTGTCCGACCAGCGCGACGAACACCAGATCGAAGAACAGCTCCATCCAGTGCGCACGCGACGGATCCCGGTCGCCGGCGACGGGCCGGCGAGGGAGGGACACGCCGCTCATCCGCGCCGGCCTGCGGTGAGGAAATGATCGACGGCTGCCCGCACCCGCTCGTCGTCGGCGTACCCGGACAGCGAGATGCCGTCGAGCGCACTCCACGCGGCCGGACCGGCGAGCGCAGCGGCCCGGTCCCGATCAGACCGCAGCCGGGAGGCCCGCACGATCAGCGCGGCGACCGTGAGGGCGACCGCCAGCACGACGACGAAGGAGGCCAGGACGACGACGATGGTGGTGCTCACGGCTGCGCTCCCGGTGCGGGTGGCGCCGGCGGCTGCCGCAGCGCGAGCAGCTCGGCGAGCAACCCCTGCGCCAGCACGAACGTGCGCTGGGCGCGGCGGGCGAGCATGTAGAAGACGCCGCCGCTGAGCATGGTGACCGTCCCGGCGATGAGCACCCAGAGCCACGCGGCCACCGGCACCGGGTTCACGCCGGGATTCGACTGCAGCACCGGCACCACGAGCGAGAGGATGACCCCGGACCCGGCCGCCGCGAGTGCTTTGGCGAGCGTCATGGTGTGCTCGTACCGCCAGGTGAGGGCGACGGTCAGGCCGTCGACGGCGGCACGATCGCCCAGGCGGGCGAGGGCCAGCAGGTCCCCGACCGTGAGCTCCGACGTGAGCGCGCCCGCCGCAGGGTTCGCCATGGGGCGAGCGTAGCGCCACCCGCACGATTCGGCACGAATGCGCTCATCGCCCCGAACGCATTCGGCACGAATGTCGCGAATCGCGCCGCCATTCACGACATTCGGCACGAATGCGCCGCGTTACCGGAGGTCGTGGTCCTCGAAGACGAGGGAGGTCTTCGTGTCGTGCACCGAGGGGATGCTCGTCAGTTCCTCCAGCACCACCCGCCGCAGGTCCTCGTTGTCGCGCGCCCGCACCAGCAGGATGACGTCGAAGTCGCCGCCGACAAGTGCGAAGTGCTCCACCTCCGGGATGGCGCTCAGCCGCGCGCGGAGATCGTGCCAGGCCGCCTGCTCCACGCGCATGGTCACGTACGCCGATGACGCACGGCCGGAGCGGCGCGGGTCCACCTTCGCCGTGAAGCCCGTGATCACGCCCTCCTCGACCAGCCGGGAGACACGGGCGTAGGCGTTGGCCCGCGAGACGTGCGCCGCCTCCGCGACGGCGGTGATGGAGGCGCGGCCGTCGGCGCGCAGCGCGTCCACGATGCGGGTGTCGATGTCATCCATGATGGGAGACAGTTTGGCATCGATGGTGCCGCTGTGCACCCGTTCGTCTCGAAAGTTCCGCACATGTGGCAAAGCGGGTCTAGCGAAGTCATTCTGATGATCAGCGACGTCTTTCGAAGGAGAACAGATGCACGCCGACGATCTGATGCCGGGCGACACCCCGTTGCGGCTCATCGACGAGCAGGGCTCGGCACACCCGCACGAGCACTACGCGTTCCCGTCCACCGACCGGTTGCGCGACGGCTACGGCCGCCTCGTGCTCGGCCGGCGGCTCAACGACCAGGCCGACGCGCTGGTGCGCCAGGGCAAGCTGGCGGTGTACCCGTCCTCGCACGGCCAGGAGGCCTGCGAGGTCGCCTCGGCGATGGTGCTCGGCGAGCGCGACTGGCTGTTCCCCACCTATCGCGACTCGGTCGCGGTGGTGTCCCGGGGCGTGGACCCGTTCGAGGCGTTCCTGCTGCTGCGCGGCGACTGGCACTCCGGCTACGACCCGAACGAGTACCGGGTGGCCCCGCAGGCGACCCCGCTCGCCACCCAGCTCCTGCACGCGGTCGGCTTCGCCCATGCCGCCCGGATGCGCGGCGAGGACACCGTCGTCGTGGCGCTGTGCGGCGACGGCGCCACCAGCGAGGGCGACTTCCATGAGGCGCTCAACTTCGCCGCCGTCTTCCACCTCCCGGTCGTGTTCCTCGTCCAGAACAACGGGTACGCGATCTCGGTTCCGCTCAGCCGGCAGACCGCCGCCCCGAGCCTGGCGCACAAGGGCATCGGTTACGGGATGCGCGGACGCCTGGTCGACGGCAACGACCTCGCCGCGCTGCTCGCGGTGCTGGGGGAGGCCGTCACCGAGGCCCGGGAGGGCGGCGGCCCCACCCTCGTGGAGGCGCTCACCTACCGGATGAAGTCGCACACCAATGCCGACGACGCCACGCGTTACCGCACCTCCGCGGAGGTGGAGCCGTGGATCGCCCGCGACCCGCTGCTGCGCCTGCGCACCTGGCTGACGGCCGAGGGCGCGCTGACCGACGACGACGACGCCGAGTTCCGCGCCCGCGCCGAGCGCATCGCCGTCGACCTCCGCACCCGGATCATGGCGGACGCCGAACCGCAGCCGCTCGACCTGTTCGAGTACGTCTACGCCGAGCCGACTCCGCAGCTCAGGGAGCAGGCCGAACTGCTCGCGGCCGAGCTCGCCGCAGAGTCCCGCGCCGCACAGTCCCGCGCCGAAGAATCCCGCGCCGAGGAGGTCGCCCGATGACGCTCATGCACGACGCCCCAGCAGACCGGCAGCCCGACGACCGGCAGCCCGACGACCGGCGGCCCGACGACCGGCAGCCGGAGCCGGAAGGCTCGCCCGCGCCCGCGGTCGCCAGCATGACGATGGCGCAGGCCCTCAACCGCGCCCTCGCCGACTCTCTCGCGGAGGACCCGGCGGTCCTCGTCTTCGGCGAGGACGTCGGCACGCTCGGCGGCGTCTTCCGCATCACCGACGGCCTGACCAAGCGCTTCGGCGAACAGCGCTGCTTCGACACCCCGCTGGCCGAGTCCGGCATCGTCGGCACCGCGGTCGGGATGGCGATGAACGGGATGCGCCCGGTGGTCGAGATGCAGTTCGACGCGTTCGCCTACCCGGCGTTCGAGCAGATCGTGGACCATGTCGCCAAGATGGGCAACCGCACCCGCGGGAAGGTCCGGCTGCCGATGGTCATCCGCATCCCGTTCGCGGGTGGGATCGGCGGCGTCGAGCATCACTCCGACTCCTCCGAGGCCTACTACGTGCACACGCCCGGCCTGACCGTGGTGTCGCCGGCGACGCCGCAGGACGCCTACGGCCTGCTCCGCGCCGCGATCGCCTCTCCGGACCCGGTGGTCTTCATGGAGCCGAAGAAGCTGTACTGGTCGACCGGCGAGGTCGACACGACCGCGCCGCTGCCCGAGCTGGGCCGCGCGCGCGTCGCCCGGGAGGGCACCGACGCGACCCTGATCGCCTACGGCCCGACCGTCCCGGTGGCGCTGGCCGCCGCGGAGGCCGCCGCTGAGGAGGGCCGCAGTCTGGCGGTGGTCGACGTGCGGACCCTGACTCCGTTCGACGACGAGACCGTCTGCGCCGCGGTGCGCGCGACCGGCCGCGCCGTGGTGGTGGCCGAGGCGCCGGGCTTCGCCAGCGTCGCCTCCGAGATCGCCGCCCGCGTCTCGGAGCGCTGCTTCCACTATCTGGAGGCGCCGGTGCGCCGCGTGACCGGCTTCGACACCCCGTTCGCGCCGCCGAAGCTGGAGCGTTTCTACCTTCCCGGAGTGGACCGCGTCCTCGACGCCGTCGACAGCCTCCAGTGGGAGGACGCATGAAGGTCTTCGCGCTGCCCGACCTGGGCGAGGGACTCGCGGACGCCGAACTGGTCCGCTGGCTGGTGGCGGTCGGCGACACGGTGACGATCGACCAGCCGATCGCCGAGGTGGAGACCGCCAAGTCGGTCGTGGAGGTGCCGTCCCCGTACGCGGGCGTCGTCGCCGTCTGCCACGGCGAGGAGGGCGAGACGATCATGGTCGGCTCGCCGCTGCTGGAGGTACGGGAGGACGCCGAGGTGCACGTCGCCGCTCCGGCGCGGGCCGCCGAGCCTGTCGCGGAGGCGGCCGAGACACCCGAACCCGAATCCGAACCCGAACCCGTCGCCGCCGGCTCCGGCGCGGTCCTCGTCGGCTACGGCACCACCGACCACGCCACCGCCCGCCGCCGCGGCCGCACCGCCCAGCGCGGCACGGGCGTGGCCGCCGGAGCGCCGAGCCGCATCGTCCCGGTCGTGTCGCCGGTCGTCCGCGCGCTCGCGCACACCCACGGCATCGACCTCGCCTCGCTCACCCCGAGCGGAGCGGGCGGCGTCGTCACACGACGCGATGTGGAGGCCGCGCTCGCCGCAGCGAAGGCCACCGCGCCGGTCGTGCCCGCAGCCCGTGGCGCGCGCGCAGTGCCCGCCGCCCGCCCGGCGCCCGCCGAAGCCGGGTCCGGCACCGACCCCCGCACCGGCCTCGCCATCGCCTCTGTCACCCCGTTCTCCCGCCTCCGCCGCACGGTCGCCGAGACCATGACGCGCAGCCGCTCCGAGATCCCGGAGGCGACCGTCTGGGTCGATGTCGACGCCACCGAGCTGTGGGATGCCAGGCAGGCGCTCGGCAAGTCGGGCAAGCCGCCGTCGCTGCTCGCCTTCATCTCGCGGTTCGCCCTCAGCGCGCTCGCGCGGCATCCCGAACTCGCCGGGCGGGTCACCGCCGACGGCGACGGGATCGAGGTCTTCGCCGGGGTGAACCTCGGCTTCGCCGCCGACACCCCGCGCGGCCTCCTGGTCCCGGTGATCCGCCGCGCCGACCGGTCGAGCGTGCGCGAGCTCGACGCCGAGCTCGGCCGGTTGTCGGCCGCCGCCCGAGACGGGGTCCTGCCGCCTGCGGACCTCACAGGCTCCACCTTCACCGTGAACAACTACGGCAGCCTCGGCGTCGACGGCAGCGCCGCGATCATCAACCACCCCGAGGTCGCCATCCTCGGCATCGGCCGTGTCATCGAGCGTCCGTGGGTGGTCGACGGCGCCGTCGTCCCGCGCCGGATCGTGCAGCTCAGCCTGGTCTTCGACCACCGCGTCACCGACGGCGGAGTGGCGGCGCGGTTCCTCCGCGAGATCGCCGACGCGATCGAGTCGCCGATCGCCTTCCTCGCCGGGGAGGCGCCGGGTACGGTGAGGGCATGACCGAGGAACCACGCGACGCAGAGAAGCCCGACGACGCCGACAAGCCCGACGACGCCGACAAGCCCGACGTGGTGGAGCAGGGCGACGACTACGACCTCGACTTCGAGAAGGACGTCGCGCCCGAGGAGAACATCCCCTGGCTTCCGCACCCGTCGCCGGCCGACGGCGAGGCGCCGGCTCCCTGAGCGTCCGCCCAGCCCTCGGGGCCCGATCGGCCTAGGCTTGGGCGAGTGACACCCCGCTCCTTCCCCTCTGGCTCGCGCTCGTCTGCGCCATCGTCTGCGGGGCGGGGGTGGCGCTCCAGTCCCGCATCAACGGCGAGCTGGGGCAGCGGCTGGGCGACGGCGTCACCGCCGCCGTCATCTCGTTCGGTTCCGGGCTCGTGATCCTGATCGTCGCGATGGCCGTCGCCCCCGTCGGCCGGCGCGGGTTCGGCCGGGTCGTGGCCGCACTCCGCTCGCGGGGCGTGCCCTGGTGGTATGTCGCCGGCGGAGCCGCGGGCGCGTTCCTGGTGCTGTCGCAGGGAGTCGCCGCCGCGGTGCTCGGCGTCGCGCTGTTCACGGTCGCCGTCGTGGCCGGCCAGACCGTCAGCGGCCTGGTGCTCGACCGGATCGGCCTCGGCCCGGGTGGCCGCCGGCCGATCACGCCCGCGCGGCTCGCGGGCGCCCTGATCGCCCTCGGCGCCGTGACCTGGGCGGTGTCCGCGCAGCTCGGCGGTCCCGTGCCGATCTGGCTGATGCTGCTGCCGCTGATCTCGGGCCTCGGCCTCGGCTGGCAGCAGGCCGTCAACGGCCAGGTGCGTGTGGTCGCCGAGAGCGCCCTGACCGCGACCTTCGTCAACTTCGTGGTCGGGACGTCCGTGCTCCTGGTGATCATGGCCGTCGACTGGAGCCTGCGAGGCCTCCCGAAGCCGCTGCCGAGCGAGCCGTGGCTCTATCTCGGCGGCGCGATCGGGTGCGTCTTCATCGCGGCCGCCGCGCTGCTCGTCCGCATCACGGGCGTGCTGCTGCTCGGCCTCGCGACCGTCGCCGGCCAGCTCGTGACAGCGCTCCTGCTCGACCTGCTCGCGCCGAGCTCGCCCGAGCCGGTCGCGTTCTCCACCGTCGCCGGGACGCTGCTCGCCCTCGTCGCGGTCGCGGTCGCCAGCATCCGCTGGGGCCGCCGTCGTCCCACCCACGGCGAAGAGGGGTCGCAACACGCCGTCTCGCGCGACGGATAACGGCGTTTTGCGACCCCGCTGTGTTGAGCCTTCCGCGGAGCGGTTCAGTCGAGAACGCTGAGGAAGCGCTCCGGGTCCAGGGAGGTGCGGTGCGCCTCCCTGCCGTCCTCCGGGACGCCGCCGACGTAGAGCCAGCCCAGGAGCCGCTCGTTCTCGGCGAGGCCGTGCATCCGGTGCACGGCCTTCGACCGGGTGTGGTGGCCGGTTCGCCACATGGCGCCCCAGCCGGCGTCGTGGAGCAGCAGGCTCAGGACGTGCGCGACGCCCGCGGCGACCGCGTCCTGCTCCCAGCCCGGGACCTTCTCGCTCGCCGCGCGCACCGCGACGATCGCGAGCAGCAGCGACGAGCGCAGTGGCTTGGCCGCCAGCTTCTCGGCCTCCTCGCCGGTCGCCGAGGCGTCCTTCACGAACGCGCGGCCCAGCCGGACACGCGCGTCGCCGCGCAGCTCGATGACGCGCCACGGGTGCAGCGCCGAGTGGTCGGCGACGCGCCCGGCGGCCGCCACGAGCGGCAGCAGCTCCTCGTGCGTCGGCGCCGCGGAGGTCACCCGCGAGTAGGACCGGCGTGCGGCGACGCGCTCGACGAGCCCGGACATCAGGCCTCTGGCGAGAAGTTCAGCGAGATCGAATTCATGCAGTAGCGGTCGCCGGTGGGCGTGCCGAAGCCGTCGGGGAAGACGTGGCCCAGGTGCGAGCCGCAGTTCGCGCAGCGCACCTCGGTGCGCACCATGCCCAGGCTGTCGTCCTCGAGGAGCTGCACGGCCTCCGGACGGACGGACTCGTAGAAGCTCGGCCAGCCGCACCCGCTGTCGAACTTGGTGCCCGACTTGAACAGCTCCGCCCCGCACGCGGCGCAGGTGTAGACGCCCGCGCGGCCCTCGTCGAGCAGCTCGCCGGTCCACGGCCGCTCCGTGCCCGCCTCGCGCAGCACCGAGTACTGCTCCGGGCTGAGCTCGCGGCGCCATTCCTCGTCGGTCTTCTCGACCCCGTAGGTGCCCTGCGCGGCCTCGTCGTGCGATGCGCTCATCGTGCGTTCCTTTCGTCGTCCGTCCCCAGCCTAAACGGCGGCGACTGTGCGACTGTTCCCTCTTTCGGCACGCGACGTGCCGGACGCAAACGGGGAACGCACAGGACAGCGCCCCTAGGATGAGGCGCGAGCGCGGGGAAGGGCTGACTCGAAGACGGTGAGGGGAGGCGGTGCACGTGGCAGAGGCTGCGGACCACCGGATCCCCGCGCCGGACGCGGCCGGCCTGACCGATCGTGAGGCCGCCATCCTCGCGTTCGAGCGTCAATGGTGGCGGCATGCCGGCGCCAAGGAGCAGGCCATCCGCGAGGAGTTCGGTCTCTCCGCCGCCCGGTACTATCAACTCCTCGGAGCGCTGATCGACCGACCGGAGGCGCTCAAGCACGACCCCATGCTCGTCAAGCGCCTGCTCCGGCTGCGCGAGACGCGCCTGGCAGCACGGCGATCCCGGACACTCCCGTCCGGAGACTGACACCGCGAGGAAACACCTGTAGATGGCAGAGAAGTACCCGAGAGACCGGTTCGACGACATCCCCGACGGTCTGCAGCGCGTCGGTGCGCACCGGGCTCCCCGCCCGAAGGGTCGCGGCTGGATCGCCGTCGGCTGGGCCGCGCTCGCCGTCGTCGTCCTCGTGGCTGCCGGAATCTTCGGGCTCTCGCTGGTGAGCGGCTCCATCTCTTTCCACGGTTCGCCGAATTCGCCCCACGCCAGCGGCACCCACACCCCGACACCCACCCCGACCCCGACCATCGTGCCGACGGTCGACCCGTCGCTCACGGTGAACGTGCTGAACGGCACTGCGACCTCGGGACTCGGCGGCAAGGTCGGCGACACCCTGACCAAGGCCGGCTGGAAGGTCGGCGCCGTCGCGAACGCCGACAAGCAGGACCTCACCCAGACGATCGTCTACTACTCCGACCCCAAGAACCAGGCGGCGGCGCTCGGGGTCGCGCAGTCGCTCCCCGGTGCCACCATCGCGCTCACGCAGGACTTCGCGGCGAGCGGCGCCGACCTGACCGTGGTCGTCGGCAGCGACTACACGGGCTGACCTCGCGTCATTCCGCGCGTGGACGCGCGCTCATCCCTTTGTTTCACGCGTGTTTAACTTCGGACCGATTTCGTAACGGATTGGCGAAAACACTGGCGTCACCGGCTATTGCAAGCATTAGGATCGGGAGTCAACGCGCGGCGCTGGACCGGGCGAGCGACACAGCAATGGGAGTAATGCATGGCGAACGGGACCGTGAAGTGGTTCAACGCTGAAAAGGGCTACGGATTCATCACCGTCGATGATGGGGGACAGGACGTTTTCGTTCATTACTCCGCAATCGACATGAACGGCTACAAGGTTCTCGAAGAGGGCCAGCAGGTGCAGTTCGAGGTCGGCACGGGCAACAAAGGCCCGCAGGCCGAGTCGGTGCGTCCGCTGTAGTACGCAGCGATCGGCAAGACCAATGAGGAGCGTCGCCCTTCGGGGCGGCGCTCCTTCTCTTTGCGCGGCTCCACCGCGCGCTTGCACTCCCCGGGCGCGAGTGCCAGAATCGCTTTAGCACTCCATCTGATCGAGTGCTAATCACACGGAATCTTTCGCAGACGTCCGGGAGGGACGAGAAACACATGGCAAAGATCATTGCTTTCGACGAGGAAGCCCGTCGCGGCCTCGAGCGCGGCCTCAACATCCTGGCCGACACCGTCAAGGTGACGCTGGGCCCGCGCGGTCGCAACGTCGTCCTCGAGAAGAAGTGGGGCGCCCCCACCATCACGAACGACGGCGTCTCCATCGCGAAGGAGATCGAGCTCGACGACCCGTACGAGAAGATCGGCGCGGAGCTCGTCAAGGAGGTCGCCAAGAAGACCGACGACGTCGCGGGCGACGGCACCACCACCGCGACCGTGCTCGCTCAGGCGCTCGTCAAGGAGGGCCTCCGCAACGTGGCCGCCGGCGCCGACCCCATCACGCTGAAGCGCGGCATCGAGAAGGCCGTCGCGGCCGTCACCGAGGAGCTCATCGCCAGCGCCAAGGAGGTCGAGACCAAGGCAGAGATCGCCGCCACCGCGTCCATCTCCGCCGGCGACACCACCATCGGCGAGATCATCGCCGAGGCGATCGACAAGGTCGGCAAGGAGGGCGTCGTCACCGTCGAGGAGTCGAACACCTTCGGCACCGAGCTCGAGCTGACCGAGGGCATGCGCTTCGACAAGGGCTTCCTGTCGCAGTACTTCGTCACCGACCAGGACCGCCAGGAGGCGGTGTTCGAGGACACCTACATCCTCATCGCCAACCAGAAGATCTCCTCGATCAAGGACCTGCTGCCGATCGTCGACAAGGTGATCCAGGCCAACAAGCAGCTCCTGATCATCGCCGAGGACGTCGACGGGGAGGCCCTGGCCACCCTGATCGTCAACAAGATCCGCGGCATCTTCAAGTCCGTCGCCGTCAAGGCCCCGGGCTTCGGCGACCGTCGCAAGGCGATGCTGCAGGACATCGCGATCCTCACCGGCGGCCAGGTCATCTCCGAGGAGGTCGGCCTCAAGCTCGAGAACGTCACCCTCGACCTGCTCGGCCAGGCCCGCAAGGTCGTCATCACCAAGGACGAGACCACCATCGTCGAGGGCGCGGGCGACCCCGACGCCATCGCCGGTCGTGTCGCTCAGATCCGCGGCGAGATCGAGAACACCGACTCGGACTACGACCGCGAGAAGCTCCAGGAGCGTCTCGCCAAGCTCGCGGGCGGCGTCGCCGTCATCAAGGCGGGCGCGGCCACCGAGGTCGAGCTCAAGGAGCGCAAGCACCGCATCGAGGACGCCGTCCGCAACGCGAAGGCCGCCGTCGAGGAGGGCATCGTCGCCGGTGGTGGCGTGGCGCTCATCCAGGCCGGCAAGACCGCGTTCGAGAAGCTCGAGCTGACGGGCGACGAGGCGACCGGTGCGAACATCGTCCGCGTCGCCATCGAGGCGCCGCTGAAGCAGATCGCCATCAACGCGGGCCTCGAGGCCGGTGTCGTGGTCGCCAAGGTGCGCGAGCTCCCCGTGGGCCACGGCCTCAACGCCGCGACCGGCGAGTACGTCGACATGCTGGCCTCCGGCATCAACGACCCGGTGAAGGTCACCCGTTCGGCGCTGCAGAACGCCGCGTCGATCGCGGGCCTGTTCCTCACCACCGAGGCCGTCGTCGCCGACAAGCCCGAGAAGAACTCGGCGCCGGCCGGCGACCCGGGCGCGGGCATGGACTTCTGAGTCCGTCAGACACGCTGTAGAGGGCGTCTCCCGTTCGCGGGAGGCGCCCTCTTCGCTGTTATCGTCGTCACGATCGAGGCGGAGGCAGAGCATGACGGCGACACGGTTGTCCGGAGCGGCGGCCGCCGGGCTGGCGGCGGCGCTGCTCTGCCTTTCGGGATGTCAGGCGCTCGGGCTGCCCGGCGCCGGGCCGACGAGCCCGCACGCGACCTCCGCACCCGCCGTGGACGTCGTGCCGCCCCTCGACTGCGCCGCCTTCACCGCGACGCCTGCGGTCGAGGCCCTGCTGGGTGGAACCGCGCCGCCGGCGACCACGCCCGCGGACGCGCTCACGGCGCCGGCCGGGCGCGGGCCGTTCGGCGCCCAGGCCGCGGGTGGCGGCTGGTGCCGTTGGGGCGACGACCCGGCAGCCGCGCCTCCCGCGTCCGCGCCGGCGGCGGTGCATCTGCTCTCCGTGCAACTCCTGCCCCGCGCGACCGCGACCTGGCAGTGGCAGGCCCAGCAGTACCCGCAATCCGCCGCGACGGGCGCGCACTACGACGGCGGCGAATCCCGGGGCGGCGACTGCGGCCGGGCGACGACCGGCGCGGGGAGCACCTGCCACACGAACGTCCTGGTCGGCGGCTCGTGGCTGGCGGTGGAGGCGGTCAGCAGCACCTCCACGATCGACGAGAAGGCGTTCCACGCGCTCGTCCAATCGTTCGTCCCCACGGTCGCCACGATCGACGCGCGGACCGTGACGCCCACCCCGGTGAAGCCGCTGTCCTGCGGCGACGCGGCCTGGCTGAAGGCCGTCGGCGGCGTCTACGGCGCGACCTCCGTCGCCGTCCTCGCCCCGGCCGGAACCTTCGGCGTCCAGAACGCGCTCGTCGCGGATCCGCGGGTGACGGTCTGCGCCTACCGGTCGGGCACAGGAGATTCGTCGCTCATCGGCACCATCTCCGTCCTCCGCGGCGCGTCCGCCGCGTTCGCCACCTACCACGGCCTCGTCGTGGACCGCGACCCGGACGCCAGCGGCGGCACCATCCAGGTCGGCAGCACCAAGCTGGCCACGCTGGTCCGCCACACCGACGCGGCCGGGTCCGCGCCCGCCGAGACGGTGGTCGACGCGCTGTTCGGCGACGCCTGGATCCAGTTCGCCACGGTGACCGGCTCCGACGACGAGGCGGCGTCCGTCGTGGGGTGGGTGGCCGGCCGGCTCTGAGGAGGCCGTGGTCACCGCCACCGGGCAGGTGATCGCCAGCGGCCGGCTGGGCTGAGGGCCCTCCGGCGGCTCGGCAGCGGCCCGGCCGATCAGGCGCCCGGCTGAACCTGCCGGCCGTGCCCTGCGAGCGGCAGCGACACCCGGAAAGTCGCGCCGCCGCCGTCGGTCTCCACGACCTCCACGGTGCCGTGGTGCGCCGTCACGATGGAGGAGACGATCGCCAGGCCCAGGCCGCTGCCCCCGGTCTCGCGGGCGCGGGAGGTGTCGGCGCGCCAGAAGCGCTGGAAGATCTTGTCGCGGATCTGCGGCGGGATGCCCTCGCCGTGGTCGCGCACCTCGAGGACCGCGCGCTCGGCGCGGTGGTCGACCTGCACCGCGATCTCGATCGGAGTGTCCTCCGGGGTGTAGCGGAGGGCGTTGCCCATCAGGTTGGTGACGACCTGGCGGAGCTTGTTCTCCTCCGCCATCACGATCGCGGGCTCGGCCGGCGGCGCCGCGAGGACGACCTTCTCGGCGGTCGTGACCGCGATCGGGCCTGTGGTGGCACGACGCGCGCGGTTGCTTCGGCGCAGCCGGGCCAGCGCCGAGCCGGCGAAGGCGATCGGGCCGGTGGCGCCCGGCGGCCGTGACAGGTCCTCCGGGAGGGTCATCGGCACGGTGTCGAGCCCGGGCTCGGCCGGGTCGGTCCGCACTGCGGGCGGCACCGGAGCGGGTGTCAGCACGGTCACCCGGCGGCCCGGCGCACCGGCCATCGCGTCCATCGCCGCGTCCTGCGCGATGCGCACCAGGTCCACGGGGTGGAAATCGAGCGGCTTCGTCTCGTCCAGACGCGCGAGCTCCAGGAGGTCCTCGACGAGGAGCCCCATCCGGATGGCCTCCTTCTCGATGCGGTCCATCGCCTGGGCGACGTCCTCCGGCGTCTGGAGGGCGCCCATCCGGTACAGCTCCGCGTAGCCGCGCACCGAGACCAGCGGTGTGCGCAGCTCGTGGGAGGCGTCCCCGACGAATCGTCGCATCTGGTCGATCGTGCGCGCTCGGTCGTTGAAGGCCCGGTCGATGCGGTTCAGCATCGTGTTGAGCGAGCGGTTGAGCCGGCCGACCTCGGTGTTCGGGGTCGCGCCGCCGAGGCGCTGGCTGAAGTCGCCGTCGGCGATGGCCGCGGCAGTCTGCTCGACCTCCCGCAGCGGAGAGAAGGTCGTGGTCACCAGCATCCGGGTCAGCCCGGCGCCGACGATGATCACGATGACGCCGAAGCCGAGGAAGATCGCCAGGAAGCTCGCCATCACCGTGTCGATCTGGCTGGTCGTCGTGGCGACGATCGCGGTGGCGAGCTCGCCAGTCGACGCGAACGTCTGCGTCGTGACGAGCGCGCGGTAGACCGTGTGCCCGTCATTGCTCAAGATCGTGATGCCGCCGGGCCCGAGGGCCTTGCCCTGCGTGATGGTCAGGTTCTGCGGGATGGCCGGACGGTGGGCGAACGGGATGTTGCTCCAGTTCGTCTTGACCAGGTTGCCGCTGGCGTCGTACAGCGCCGCGAAGTAGTCGGACGGACTGGAGTCGGTGGCGATCGTGTCCTTCTCGGTCGGGGTGCCGTACAGATACGTTTCGACGTAGGTCCCGCCCGAGGCGGCCGACAGCTGCGCGTCGAGCTGGTCGATCAGCACCGGCTTCAGCATCGACATCGTCCCGATGCCGGTCACGAGCAGCCCGAGCGTCAGCATGAGCACGGTCACCCCGGTGATCTTGGTCCGGAGGGAGATCGCGTTCCAGCGGTCGAGCAGGCGTGAGTGCATCAGGCCGCCAGTCTAAGCAGACAGTGCTGAGCCGAGGATGTGAGCGGCGGTCACGCCTTCGCGGCCTTGAGCATGTAGCCGAAGCCGCGCTTGGTCTGGATGAGCGGCTCGCTGGAGTGCGCGTCCACCTTGCGGCGCAGGTAGGAGATGTAGGACTCCACGATGCCCGCGTCGCCGTTGAAGTCGTACTCCCAGACGTGGTCGAGGATCTGCGCCTTCGACAGCACGCGGTTGGGGTTGAGCATCAGGTAGCGCAGCAGCTTGAACTCGGTCGGGCTGAGCTCGATGGGGGTGTCGCCCACGTAGACCTCGTGGGTGTCCTGGTCCATCGTGAGCTCGCCGGCG
Source organism: Leifsonia sp. L25 (assembly GCF_050632895.1). The sequence continues at coordinate 2,879,455 of NZ_JBODRZ010000003.1, forward strand.
CGGATGACCGCATCCTCGTCGGCCTGCATCGTGCGGCGCAGGATGGCCTTGATGCGGGCGACGATCTCGTCCAGGCTGAACGGCTTGGTCACGTAGTCGTCGCCGCCGACCGTGAGGCCGGTGATCTTGTCCTCGGTGTCGTCCTTGGCGGTGAGGAACAGGATCGGGGCGGTGTAGCCCGCGCCGCGCAGCCGCTTGGTGACGCCGAACCCGTTCATGTCCGGGAGCATGACGTCGAGGATGATGAGGTCTGGCTCCTCTTCGAGGACCGCGGAGATCGCCTGGGCCCCGTTGCCGACCGCGCGCACGGCGAACCCGGCGAAGCGGAGGCTGGTGGTGAGGAGATCGCGGATGTTCGGCTCGTCGTCGACGATGAGAATGCGGGGTCCTGCGTTCATGCGAAACAGTATCTGCGCGTCCGCTGAGTTATGCCTGTGAGTGGACGGTGCGCCGTGAGTGCGGGGGGCCGGTGCCGGCGGTGCGTGCGGCCTATGCGCGCCGTGTGAGGGGCTGGCGCGGGCCGTGCGAACAGTGGATGCTGAGGAGACCAGCGAACGGAGCACTATGTCGAAACCCACCGTGGTCATCGTCGGAGCAGGCCTCGCCGGAGCGACGACCGCCGTCGAGTTGCGGTCGCGCGGGTTCGAGGGCCGCATCATGCTGCTCGGCGCGGAGGAGCACCATCCCTACATCCGCCCGCCGCTGTCCAAGGAGTACCTGAAAGGCGAGTCCCCGCTGGACGACGCGTTCGTCCAGCCCGCGGACTGGTACACGGACAACGAGGTGGAGTTCCTCCCCGGCTCGGACGGCGGCTCCTTCGACCCCGCGGCGCACGAGCTCTTCGTAGCGGGCGGCGCCCGGATCACCTACGACAGCCTCGTGCTGGCGACGGGCTCGCACGCACGCCCGCTCGGTGTCCCCGGCAGCGGTCACGGGGCGGTCTTCTCTCTGAGAACCATCGAGGACTCGCAGTGGCTGCGCGCCGCCCTGGAGGTCGGCTCCCGGCGCGTCGTCGTCGTCGGATCGGGGTGGATCGGCATGGAGGTCGCCGCCGCCGCGCGCGGCTACGGCAACGAGGTGACGGTCGTCGGGCGGTCGCACGTGCCGCTTCCCGCGATCGGTCCGGAGCTCGGTGCGGTGTTCGAGACGCTGCACCGCGACCACGGCGCGACCTTCCGCAACGCGGCGCACGTGGTCGCGGTGGAGGGCGGGGACGAGCAGGCCGTCGTCCTCGCGACGGGCGAGCGCCTCCCGGCGGACGTGGTAGTCGCGGGGGTCGGCGCCGCGCCGAACACGCACATCGCCGAGCAGTCGGGGCTGGCGCTGGAGAACGGCGTGCCCACCGACGAGGCGATGCGCACCGCGATCGAGGACGTCTACGCCGTCGGCGATGTGGCGAACCCGGTGCTTCCGGCGATCGGGCAGCGCCTGCGCAACGAGCACTGGGCCAACGCGATCGCGGGCGGTACGGTCGCCGCGCGCGCGATCGCGGGGGAGGACGCCAGCTACGACGACATCCCGTACTTCTACTCCGACCAATACGATCTGGGCATGGAGTACTCCGGCTATGCACCACTCGCGTCCGGCGCGCGGGTCGTCTTCCGCGGCGACGTCTCGGCGCGCGAGTTCATCGCCTTCTGGCTGCGCGACGACCGGGTGGTGGCCGGCATGAACGTGAACGTCTGGGACGTGCAGGACCACATCCAGCGCTTGATCCGCGGCCGGGAGGCCGTCGACCCAGACCGGCTCACCGACGAGAGCGTGGACCTTGCAGAGCTCTGAGACCGGCGTCGCGATGTACCTGCCCCGCTCCGCGTCCCCGTGCGCACCATCGGCGCGCGCACCTTCGACTTCTCCCGCCGCGTCGCCGTGATGGCGGTGGTGAACCGCACGCCGGACTCCTTCTTCGACCAGGGCCGCACGTTCGCGCTCGACGCCGCGGTCGCCGCGTGCTTCGACGCGGTCGCGGCCGGTGCCGACTGGGTGGACATCGGCGGAGCCCCGTTCGCGCCCGGCGCGCCCGTCCCGCCCGACGAGGAGGGCGACCGGGTCGTGCCCGTCGTGGCCGACCTGCGCGCCGGGTCCGACGTCGTGATCTCGGTGGACACCTTCCACGCTTCGGTGGCCTCCCGGGCGATCGCCGCCGGCGCGACGGTGATCAACGACACCACCGGGCTCAGCGACCCCGAGCTGGCCCGCGTCGTCGCGGACAGTGACGCCACCCTCGTGCTCACCCACAGCCTGGCCGCGCCGCGGACGTTCTACCCGCGGCCGGCGTACGGCGACATCGCACGGGAGATCGCCGACTTCCTCCTGGAGCGGGTCGACCGGGCGGTCGCGGCAGGGGTGCCGGAGGAGCGCATCATCCTCGACCCGGGCCACGACCTCAACAAGAACACCCTGCAGTCGCTGGAGCTCACCCGCCGGCTCTCCGAGATCGCGGACCTGGGCTATCCCGTCCTCGCTGCCGTGTCCAACAAGGACTTCATCGGCGAGACCTTGGACGCACCGCGCGCGGACCGCCGGGACGGGTCGATCGCAGCCGCCGTCGTCGCCATCGTCAACGGCGCGCGCATCATCCGCATGCACGATGTGGCTGGTTCGGTCGCCGCGGCGCGGATGACGGAGGCCATCCTGGGGCTGCGCGAGCCGGCGTATCTGAAGCACAACATGGGCGACGTGAATGAGTGAGGCCACTATCGACCGGATCTTCCCGCTCCCGCCCGAGGAGGGCATCGGGGACACGCGGATCGCCGAGCTGTACTCGGACGGCGCAGGCAACCCGTGGCTGCGCGTCAACTTCGTCTCCAGCATCGACGGCGCCGCCACCCGGCAGGGGCTGTCCGGCGGGCTCTCCGACGACGCAGACCACCGCGTGTTCGACATCCTGCGCCGGCTCTGCGACGTCGTGCTCGTCGGCGCGGGCACCGTGCGCGCGGAAGGCTACGGCCCGATGCGCGTCGACGAGGCCTCCCAGCGGGCACGCCGCGACGCCGGGATGACTGCGCACCCGGTCTTCGCGATCGTCTCGGCCAGCCTGGACCTCGACCCGGCGAGCCCGATCTTCCGGGGGCGCCGGAGCGGCCGATCGTCGTCACGACAGAGCTGTCCCGGCAGGACACGAGGGCGGCGCTCGCCGAGGTCGCGGATGTCGTGGTCTGCGGCGAGGAGCGCGTGGAGCCCGGCCTGCTCGTGGCAGGCCTCGTCGAGCGCGGCCTGAGCCGCATCCACTGCGAGGGCGGCCCGCACCTGTTCGGCGACCTGATCGCGGCGGGCGTCGTGGACGAGCTGTGCCTGACGGTCGCCTCGACACTGGAGGCCGGGGTCGCCTCCCGTATCTCTGCCGGGGCAGCGCCGATCCTCCCGGTGGGGATGCGGCTCGCCCACGTGCTGCAGTCGGGCGACACGCTGCTGCTGCGCTACGTGCGGCGCCCGTGACGGATCGGGTGGAGGTCGACACGGCGCTCGTCCGCCGGCTGGTCGACGCGCAGTTCCCCGCGTACCGCGCGCTGCCGGTGCGGGACGTGGAGCTGAGCGGCTGGGACAACCGGACCTTCCGGCTCGGCGAGGAGCTCAGCGTGCGTCTGCCGAGCACCCGCGGCTACGTCGATCAGGTCGCGAAGGAGCACGAGTGGCTGCCGCGCCTCGCACCCCAGGTGCCGCTGCCCATCCCGCAGCCGGTCGCGCTCGGGGAGCCGGGCGACGGCTATCCGTTCGCGTGGTCGGTCTACCGCTGGCTGCCCGGCACGCCGCTCGGGCTCGTCGACGACGTGGATGCGGTCGCGCTGGCGGCAGACCTCGGCGGCTTCCTGACGGCGCTGCGGGACGCGGACACGACGAACGCTCCGGAGGCCGGGAGCCACAACTTCCACCGGGGCGCGCCGCCCGGGGTCTACCGCGAGGAGGCGCTGGCGGCGATGTCCGCGGGTGCTCCGGACATCGATCCGCGACTGGCGCGACGGATCTGGGACGCCGCGGAGGCGTCAGCGTGGGAGCGACCGGGCGTCTGGCTGCACGGCGACGCGGCCCCCGGCAATCTCCTCATCCAGAACGGCCGGCTCTCCGCGGTGATCGACTTCGGCACGTCCGGAGTGGGCGACCCGGCGTGCGACCTCGTCCCGGCGTGGACGATGTTCGACGGCGAGGCGCGCCGCGCCTTCCTCGAGGCGGTCGGCCTGGACGACGCGACCGCTCAGCGAGCACGTGCCTGGGCGCTCTGGAAGGCGCTCATCACCGTGCGAGACCGCCCAGACGACGCACCCTCCCGCCGCACCCTCGCGCGCCTCGCCGCCGACCCCGGCGTCTGACTCGCCGCGCGGGCCGCTGCCGCGATTCGCCCCGAATGTCGCCAAACGCGCCCTCATTCACGCGATTCGTGCCGAATGTCGCCGAGTCCCTAACCAACGATTCGTGCCGAATGTCGTGAAGCGCGTCCCCATTCACGACATTCGTGCGGAATGTGGAGTGGGGGCGCTGACGCGATTCGTGCCGAATGTCGCGGGGAGCTCGCGACGGCTAGGCCGCGGCGAGCGCGTGCGCGTCGAGGATCGTGTACGCATACCCTTGCTCGGCGAGGAAGCGCTGCCGGTTCTGCGCGAAGTCCTGGTCGACCGTGTCGCGCGAGACCAGTGTGTAGAAGTTCGCCGACAGCCCCGACTGCTTGGGGCGCAGCAGCCGGCCGAGGCGCTGCGCCTCCTCCTGCCGCGAGCCGTACGATCCGGACACCTGGATGGCGACCGTGGCCTCCGGGAGGTCCACCGAGAAGTTCGCGACCTTGCTGACCACCAGCACCGGCGTCGTGCCGTCCCGAAACTCCTGATACAGCCGTTCCCGCTCGTCCACGGGCGTCGCGCCCGTGAGCTGTGGCGCGTGGAGGGCCTCGGCGAGCTCGTCGATCTGGTCGAGGTACTGCCCGATGACCAGGATGCGCTCGCCGGCGTGCCGGTCCACAAGCTGCCGGACCACGTCCAGCTTCGCCGGAGCCGTGGCGGCGAGGCGATAGCGCTCGTCGTCGGCCGCGGCGGCGTAGCTCAGCCGGTCGGAGGCCGGCAGGTCGATCCGCACCTCGAAGCAGGCTGCCGGCGAGATGAAGCCCTGCGACTCGATCTCCTTCCACGGCGCGTCGAAGCGCTTCGGGCCGATCAGGCTGAACACGTCGCCCTCTCGGCCGTCCTCGCGCACCAGCGTCGCGGTCAGGCCGAGCCGGCGGCGCGCCTGCAGTTCGGCGGTCAGCTTGAAGACCGGCGCGGGCAGCAGGTGCACCTCGTCGTAGACGACCAATCCCCAATCCAGCGCGTCGAGCAGCGCAAGGTGCGCGTACTCGCCCTTCCGTTTGGCCGTGAGGATCTGGTACGTCGCGATCGTGACCGGCTTGACCTCCTTGACCTGGCCCGAGTACTCGCCGATCTCCTCCGCGGTGAGGGAGGTGCGCTTGAGCAGCTCGTCCCGCCACTGCCGCGCCGACACGGTGTTGGTCACCAGGATCAGCGTCGTCGTCTTGGCCGTCGCCATCGCTCCGGCGCCGACGAGGGTCTTGCCCGCACCGCAGGGGAGCACGACCACGCCCGAGCCGCCGTCGAAGAAGTTGCTCACGGCCTTGCGCTGGTAGTCGCGCAGCGCCCAGTCGCTCTCGTCCAGCTCGATCGGGTGTGGCGTTCCGGGGGTGTACCCGGCGAGGTCCTCCGCGGGCCAGCCGAGCTTGACCAGCTCCTGCTTGAGCTGGCCGCGCGCCCAGGCCTCCACGGTGAAGGTCGTCTCATCGCGCCGCTCGACCAGCAGCGGGGCGATGCGCTTGGCGGTCGCGACCTCCAGCAGCACGGCCCGGTCGGGGAGCGCAGCAGCAGCGTGCCCTCCTCGTCGCGCTCGATGACCAGGCGGCCGTAGCGGGCGACGGTCTCCGACACGTCCACCGTCACCGTCTGCGGGATCGGGAACTTGGAGTACTTCTCGAGCGTTCCGAGCATGTCGTCGGCGGTGTGGCCCGCCGCGCGGGCGTTCCACAGGCCCAGCCGCGTGATGCGGTAGGTGTGGATGTGCTCGGGCGCGCGCTCCAGCTCGGCGAAGACCGCGAGGTCGTGACGGGCGTCCTCAGCCGCGGGATGCGCGACTTCGAGGAGGACGGTGCGGTCGCTCTGGACGATCAGGGGGCCATCGGACATGACCGCTCAGTCTACGCTGCGCAGCCCCTTGACGCTGGAGAGCGGCAGGGTCCGCTCGATGTCGGCCGCCCGGTCGCGACCGCGCAGCCGTCCTCCGCCGATGCCGGTCGGCTCCAGGAGGTAGTCGACCAGCCGGCCGTCCGGCATCGCGACCTGCACCATCACGGTCTGCCGTGCGCGCACGGCCTGGTCGAGCTGGCGGGCGAGCCACTGCTCGCCGGTGTCGGCCTCGGAGCCGTCCGCCTCACGCAGTCGGGCGACCAGCTCGGCTGCCGGATCGCGCGTCGCGGCGGGCGCGGTCCGCTCCGCGACGCGGCGACGCTGCGGGGTCACGAGCGCGCCGGAGGCGTCCTCGGCGACCACCGGATAGCGGGCGTCGCTGAGCGCCCAGTAGACGACGTCACGCGGGAACCGGCTGACCAGCGTCCGCGCGTCGGCCCGCAGCAGCCGTAGCGCGGACAGCGACTGGTCGACCGCGATCGTGCCGAGCAGCGTGGCGTCGTCGGAGCGCACCACCGCCTTGCCTTCGCCGCCCTGCTCGGCGTCGCGCACCCGCACCCGGCCGTGGCGCTCGACGGCGTCTGCGATGAGGTAGTCGAGCGGCTGGGGCACGCCGGTGAGGGAGACGGCGGCGAGGAAGTCGTGGATGCTCGCAGCGGTCTCGCCCGCGGTCACCGCGCGGTCGATGGAGGCCGCCGAGAACCGGAAGGTGGAGGCCAGCGCCCGGCTCTCAAGGTCGGCCATCGTCCGCAGCCGGGCCTCCACGTCGGGCGCGAGCGGTCCGGGGGAGATGACCGTCAGGTCGTGCTGCAGGTAGACCTGCGACACCTCCGCGGGGAAGTGCGCGACCATCGCGGCGGTCGCCTCGGCGGGGCCCGCCTCCAGGAGCAGGGCGCCCGCGCTGCCCGGGGACCGGCCGGCGGTGACGCCGAGCCACTCGGCCTCCCGGATGTACTGGTCGACGCGCTGCTCGGTCTCGGCGACTGCCGCCGGGTACAGCCAGGCGAGGTGGGCGCGCAGGGACGCTCCCCACGGGGACCGGCTGCGCTCGGTCAACAGCGCACGGACGTCGTCGGGCAGGCCGTCGAGCCAGGCCCCGGCCAGCGCGCGCCAGCGGTCCGCCGTCGTGGCGTGCTGCCAGGCCGCGGCCTGCGCGGTGGGCAGCCAGAGCCCGTCCGCGACCGCGGTCAGCCCGGCGCGGGCGGCGACGGAGAGCGCGACGGGGACGACGGCGGCGTCCACCGCCAGCGCGTCGGCGAGGCGCTTGGCGGCCGGGAGGGCGAGGCCGCCCTTCTGCAGTTCGCGGGCGCCCTCCCTGCCGAGTTCGGTCAGCAGTTCGGAGGCGCTGGAGACGGCCTCGAAGGCGCGCTCGGCGGCGAGCCGGTCGGATGCGGCCGACTCGTCGGGCGTGAGCGTCTCCGGGATGGCCGGAGGGGCGGTGTCGAGCAGCGCCGCCGGCCGGGGAGGCCGAGCGCCGGCCAGGAGTCGAGCGCGGCGGTGACGGCGTCGTAGGCGGCGGCGCCGTCGGCCGCGGGGTGCAGGAGGGCGACGGTGGCGAGCGCGTCGACGGCTTCGTGGACCGCGTCCGCCGTCGTGCCGGCGGTCGCGGGATGCCGGACGAGCCGGGCGGTGATCCCCTCGATGGTCTGGGCGCCGCCCGCGTCGCCGAGCACTGCCAGGGTGGCGAGCCGCAGCCGGTCGAGCGGCGCGAGCGCCCGCTGCACGGACTCCGGGTCGAGCAGCGCCTCGGCCAGGTCGAAGAAGTCGGAGACGCCGGCGCGGCGCACCGGGCGGGCACGCAGCACGGCCGCGAGTTCGTCGTCCGGCAGGGCGCGGAGCCGCGCCGCCAGAGCGAGCGTCGTCGTCATCGGGCCGGTCCGGGACGGGAGGTCAGGGTCGGTTCTTCGGCCCGGCAGCCGCCTTCGCGGCGCGGCTGCGCTGCCGGCCGGTCACGATGATGAGCGTGATCAGCAGGACGAACGCGATCGGCAGTGCGATCAGCGGCAAGAGGAAGACCGCCGGCCACAGCCCCTGACCCGATCCCTGCTGAGGCATCCCGCCGAGCGCGGACCCCACGAGGATGGCCGCGATGCACACCAGCGAGACGACGACCAGCGCCGCAACGATGTACGAGAGGACGCGCTGGAGGCGGGATGCGGGCGGCGGGGTCTGAGAAGTCACGAAATCAAGGATAATTGAGGTTGGTCATTCGATCCCCCATGTGAAGCGAGGTTCCCATGCCGACCGGCAAGGTCAAGTTCTACGACGAGGAGAAGGGCTTCGGCTTCATCGCCACCGATGACGGCCAGGAGGTCTTCCTGCACGCCTCGGCGCTGCCCGCGGGCGCCGTCGTGAAAGCCGGGTCTCGGCTCGAGTTCGGCATCGCCGACGGCAAGCGCGGCGCGCAGGCCCTGTCGGTGCGCGTGCTGGAGGCGCCTCCGAGCCTGGTGAAGATGAAGCGCAAGTCGGCCGACGACATGGCGATCATCGTCGAGGACCTCGTGAAGCTGCTCGACGGAATCGGCGCCAACCTGCGCCGGGGCAAGTACCCGGACAAGGCGCACGGCGCCAAGATCGCGGCGGTGCTGCGCCGGGTTGCGGACGACCTGGATGCCTGAGGACCCGAGCACGCAGGAGCCGACGACGCAGGAGCCGACGACGGGCGAGCCGGCCGTCGAGGTCGAGGAGGAAGTCGACGTGCAGCCGACCGACGCCGAGCCGGCCGTCGTCGGGCTGAGCGAGACCGAGGTCGCCGACCTCCTGGCCGCGCTCCCGCTCGCGCGGGCGGCGCTCGCCGAGATCACTCCGGAGAGCACGATCGGAGAGCCCCTCGGTCACGTCGTGGAGCCTGGCGGCGTGGTCTCGCTGCAGTTCGCCGCTGAGCTCGCGGGCTACCCGGGCTGGCACTGGACCGTCACGGTCGGACGCGCCGACGGCGACACCGACCCGACAGTGCTGGAGGCCGAGCTGATGCCCGGCGAAGACGCCCTCCTCGCGCCCGACTGGGTGCCCTGGTCGGAGCGACTGGCCGAGTATCAGGCCGCCCAGGAGGCGCTCGCCGCCGAGGCGGCCGGAGCCGAGGGCGACGACTCGCGCGCGGAGGACGACGCCGACGACTACGAGGACGAGGACGAATACGACGACGAGGAGTCCGAGGCCGACGACGACTCGGACGACGACGACTCGGACGACGACCGCGACGTTCACGACCTGCACGCCGACGACGACCTCGACGGCGTCGACATCGACTCGGTCGACGTGGCGTTCGACGAGGACACCGATGTCGACACTGAGCTCGACCTCGCGACCGAGGAGGCCGCCGCGCTCGCGGACGACAGCGCCGAGCCCGACGACGCCGAGCCCGACGACGCCGAGCCCGACGACGCCGAGGACTACGACGCTGAAGACGCCGACGCCGACGACGCGGAGGCCGACGAGCTGGGGCCGGTCAGCGACTCAGCGGCGCCTGCGGGCGCGGGTGACGCTGAGGTAGACGAACCCGAGCAGTCCTAGCGCGATCCCGACGACCACCGTCGAGATCCACCAGCCTCCGCCCGCGGCGGCGATGGGTCCGGCGAAGATGAGCGTCGGGATCAGCGTGAGCACCCAGAGCCCGAAGCCGACGAGCACCGCCCGGCGGTCGTCCGTCGGCACGGGCACCGGGTCGGGGCGGCGCTCGTCGTCGCGCAGCCACAGTCGCACGATCGGCCCGTCCCTTCTTCTTCCGGTGTTGCGCCCGGCTCAGCCCAGCCGCTCGACCACGTACTCGACGCAGCCGATCAGCGCGCGCACGTCGTCCGGCTCGATGGCCGTGAACGTCGCGACGCGGAGCTGGTTGCGGCCCAGCTTGCGGTAGGGCTCGGTGTCGACGACGCCGTTCGCGCGCAGGGCTTTGGCGACCGCTGCCGCGTCGATCCGGTCGTCGAAGTCGATCGTGACGACCACCTGCGAGCGGTGCGCCGGGTCGGCGACGAACGGCGTGGCGTAGTCGACGTCTTCCGCCCACGTGTAGAGCGCGCTGGAGGACTCCTTCGTGCGCGCGTCGGCCCAGGCGAGGCCGCCGTTGCCGTTCATCCACTCGATCTGGTTCTCCAGCAGCACGAGCGTCGCGACCGCCGGAGTGTTCAGGGTCTGGTTGAGGCGAGAGTTGTCGATCGCGTTCTTGATGCTGAGGAACTCCGGGATGTAGCGGTCGCCCGCGGCGATCCGCTCGACCCGTTCGATCGCGGCGGGGGAGAACAGCGCGAGCCAGAGGCCGCCGTCGGAGGCGAAGTTCTTCTGCGGCGCGAAGTAGTAGACGTCCGTCTCGGTGACGTCGAAGTCGGCGCCGCCCGCTGCGCTGGTCGCGTCGATCACCGTCAGCGCGCCGGCGTCGCCGTGCACACGTTTCAGCGGCGCCATCACACCCGTCGACGTCTCGTTGTGCGTCCAGGCGTAGACGTCCACGCCCTCCACCGCTTCGGCCTCCGCACGGGAGCCCGCCGGTGCCTCGATGACGTGCGGAGCCTGCAGCCACGGGGTCTTCGCCGCCTTGGCGAACTTGCCGCCGAACTCGCCGAAGACCAGGTTCTGGCTGCGCTCCTGGATGAGCGAGAACGCCGCGGCGTCCCAGAACGCGCTGGAGCCGCCGTTGCCGATGACGACCTCGTAGCCCTCCGGGAGGCGGAACAGCTCTCCGAGGCCGGAGCGGACGCGGCCGACCAGGTCCTTCACCGGCGCCTGACGGTGGGAGGTGCCGAGCAGCTCCGCACCGGGGCCGGCCAGGTAGGCGACCTGCTCCGGGCGCACCTTGGACGGGCCGCAGCCGAATCGTCCGTCGGCGGGCAGGAGGTCGGTGGGGATCGTCACGTCCGGCATAACTGAAGTGTATTGGCTGTTGAAGGGTGCGGCGGGTCCGATGACGCGGCGCGACGCCGGGGTGCCGTCACTTCGCCGTCACCTGCAGCAAGTAGGCTCGTATCCGCATATTCGCGCCCGCACGGGAGGGGCCCATGACCGACCTGATCGACACGACAGAGATGTACCTCCGCACCATCCTGGAGCTGGAGGAGGACAACATCGTCCCGCTGCGTGCGCGCATCTCCGAGCGTCTCGGCCACTCGGGCCCGACGGTCTCGCAGACCGTCGGCCGGATGGAGCGCGACGGGCTCGTCGTCGTCTCCGGCGACCGCCACCTGGAGCTCACCGACGACGGCCGCCGCAAGGCGGTGCACGTCATGCGCAAGCACCGCCTCGCCGAGCGCCTGCTCAGCGACGTGATCGAGCTGGAGTGGGAGTACGTGCACGAGGAGGCGTGCCGCTGGGAGCACGTCATGAGCGAGCAGGTGGAGCGCAAGCTGATCACCATGCTGGGCCACCCGACCGAGTCGCCCTACGGCAACCCCATCCCGGGGCTCGGTGAACTGGGCGCGCCGGACGCGGCCTCCACCCAGAACCTGGTCAACCTCGTCGACGTCGTTCGGGGCGCTGATTCGGAGGTGACTGCCAGGATCCGTCGCCTCGGCGAGCCCGCGCAGGTCGATCCCGAGCTGCTCCTCCAGCTCAAGCAGGCCGGGGTGTTTCCCGGCTCGACCGGCACTTTTGCTGCGGCCGGCTCGTACGTCACCGTGCAGGTCGAGGGCTTCGAGACCGGCCTCGAACTCCCGAACGAGCTCGCGGCGCACATCTTCGTGGACGCCTGAACTCTGTTACCGATTCGTTAAAAAAGGCATTAAACAATGTGACAAATCGCGGGTGGTCCCGTAGTCTCTAACGAGTCCGAACGGGCCAGAAGCCGGCCCATCAGGACCCCGACCGGGACGCTCCAACCCCCTGAGACCCGTCTCCTGGTCGGTGAAGCCGAATGCCGATCGCATCGGACGGGGGCAGCTCCCTAGTGCTGCCGGAGCGCAGGAGGTTGCACTTTGGCACACTCTGGTACGTCCGATCCTGCCCAGGAGCGGACCCTCGGGACCCGGAAAACACCGCTTCGACGACGTCGACGACGCCCGTGTCCGGGTCGCAGGTCGTCTCCCGGAGGTCGCTCCGCACCGCGAAGGCGCCTGTCGCCGCCGCGGCCCAGCGGGCCGCGGCGAAGACGCCCGCCCCCGCCACGAAGGAGTCCGGCAAGCCCGCCGCGAAGCGCAAGGGCGGCTGGATCCTCAACGTCGGCGTCATCACCGTGGCGACCGGCATCATCGCGACGATGTCGCTCCCCGCGTTCGCGTTCAACCCGAACGGCGCGGAGTCCGCGGCCTTCGGTCCGAGCGCCTCCGACAGCATGAAGAAGGCGCAGGCCCAGTCCGTCGCCGTCGGCCAGGGCGTCACCGCCTCCGCCGTCAGCCGCGACGCCGCCACCGCGACCAGCCAGCAGCAGCTCGACGCGGCGAAGGCCGCGGCCGCCGCCACCGCTGCCGCCGAGGCCGCCCGCCAGCGCGCCGCGGTGTCCCTCGCCAACTACGCCAGCAGCTACTCCGGCCCGTCGGTGTCCGACTTCCTGGCCAATCCGCCGTACCCGAGCTTCAGCCTCGCGCAGGTGTTCTCGGTCGCGAAGCAGTACATCGGCACCCCGTACGTGTACGGCGGCGCCACCCCGGCCGGCTTCGACTGCTCCGGCTATGTCATGTACGTGTACGCGCAGTTCGGCATCTCCCTCCCGCACTCGGTGTCGGGGGAGGCCGCGCGCGGCACCAGGATCTCGATCAACGACGCCCAGCCGGGCGACCTGATCATCATGCCGGGCCACGACGGCTTCTACGCGGGCAACGGCAACATCATGGACGCCCCCGACACCGGTCGCTCCATCTCGATCCGTCCGATCTGGACCAGCGACTACTACGTCGTCCGGCTCGGTATCTGACAGCCGAACCCGCGGTTAACACTGCGGGTCACGCACCAGAAATGGCGCGCCACGAATAGGTGGCGCGCCATTTCTGCGTTACTCTGTTGCCCTGGCGCAACGCCAGGCAGCCGTGCAGATCGGAGCATCCGATGGCCGAGTCGACCACCGCGCGGTCACCGAGGGTGACCACCGGGGCGGGTCGCGGCCTCGGAGCCGAGCGCGAGCTGCTGCCGCGTCACCGCGACTTCCTCGCCTGCCGCCACCATGTCGAGGCCTGCCACCGCCACCATGTGGTGTGCCGCCACCATGCCGCCGTCTTCCAGGGCGCTGTCCGTTCGGACAGTGCCCTTTCTGTTTCCCCGGTTCTCATTCGCCCAGCGGACCCGAAAGGACGCAGATGAAGACACTGGTCCTCAACGCCGGCTACGAGCCTCTCGCGGTCGTCTCCTTCAAACGCGCCATCATCCTGGTGATGAATCAGAAGGCCACGGTCCTCGCGAGCGACACCGACCACCCGGTCTGGAGCATCTCGGGCCGCTACGACCGCCCGTCGGTGATCCTCCTCACCCGCTACGTCCGTATCCCGCACGGCCGCGCGGTGCCGGTCTCCCGCCGCGGGGTGCTGCGGCGCGACAGCCACCGCTGCGGCTACTGCGGCAAGACGGCGACCACGATCGACCACGTTCTCCCTCGCTCCTGCGGCGGCGCCGACAGCTGGGAGAACCTGGTCGCGTGCTGCCTCCGCTGCAACAACGTCAAAGGCGACCGCACCCCGGCCGAAATGGGCTGGACCCTGAAGCTGACCCCGCGAGCACCGCACGACAGCTCCTGGGTGGTCCGCGGGGTGGAAGGCGGCCAGGCGGACTGGCAGGACTACCTGGGGGTGGCGGCCTGACGGCCCAGCGCCCTCCGGTAGTCTGGAAGGGCTGGCCTCTGTAGCTCAATGGAAGAGCTGCTCCGTCCTAAGGAGAAGGTTGGGGGTTCGAGTCCCTCCAGGGGCACCTTAAGGGTGCGTTGAAATAGCCGGTCAGAGTCGATTTCCGAAGGCGCGGAAATCGCTGATTTTCGTTTTTGCCCACAATTTGCCCACAGGGACGCCGAAAAACTCTAAGAAACTCTAAGAGATCTCCGGTGATCTCAATGACTCGCATTCGATCGTTCGAGTACGAGTGGCGACGAAGGGTTGGCCGACCGTCCGCAGTGTCCGTTCAAACCGACGGATGGTGCACCCTACGAGGAAGTCTTGGGGGCCGATCGGCCCCCAAGACTTCACTGGGCTCAGTGAATGAAGAGGTCAGACTTGTCGCCGCCGAAGCCCTCCACGGGATGCACGGTCTCTTCGTGGTCCATCACCCAGAGGCGAGCTTCGGGCGGAAACTCCGCGAGCATCTCCATGAGATCGGCGACCGTCCAGTGCATGTACTCGTCGGATTCGAGAATGTGGCGATCGGTTGTTGCGGCGAGCTTGTAGCCGGCAGGGACCTTGGACATGAGGTGTCTCCACTTCGGTACAACGCGAACTAGCGTTGGAGTCGGTCCCTGTTCACGCTCGCCATTGTCGCAGAGCCGTGGCCCCGTTGGCAGTGAACGAGCGGGCACGATCTTGGGTTCAGTACCGTCAGTGCGCCTTTGGCTTCAGCTCGACGTCAGGGAGCGCCGTGGTGCGGAACTCGGCGCGGTGCGCCACAGCGCGTTCCACAAGCGCGTAGACCCGGTCGTTCAGTGCGTCGCCTGGGTAGTAAGCGGAGAAGATCGATTCGGCGTCGTCGGCGCTTTCGATGTCGAGCTCGGCGACGAGGCTGACGATGTCGGCGGTGTCACGTCCGGGTCGGCCCATCGCGGCGCGGAGCTTCATGGCGAGAAGCGCATCCGCCGGCGCCACTTCGATGCGGACACCGTCGTGGTCGTAAAGGGGTCTCCAGTCGACGGACTTGCCCCAGTCGGGGAAGAACTGAGAGGCGTTGGAGTTCAGCCAGTCGGACGGCCAATCGCGCTCGACAGCGATCCGCTCGGCGACGCGAATGAGAGCATCGTGTGGGTCCAAGCGTGCGTCGACATCGACCGTTCGCCGGCGGTCGATGTGGGAGAGCGCCAGAGCGGCACCTCCCACTATGCTGATCCGGACAGGGCCGATCCCTTCGGCTTGGACTCGTTCGATGAGATCGTTCAGTCCATCGATGAGTGAGTCGCGGTCGAGACCAGGTCGTTGATCAGACACTGGCGAGCGTTCCCTCTTCGATCAGGATGCCCCGTTCGAGGAACTCGGGCGGCACCTTGGACGCATCCGGTGCGTCGTCGAGCGGGTGTAGGTGCGGGGCCCGCAGCTCAGAGTCTTCGGTAATCGCTTGATTCGTCCAGAGCGCCGCGGGCAGACCCGCCTGGCGCAGCCGGTACGCGACGGTGCCGGACAATGCCGCGTCCCAATCTCGGCTGCCGGTGCCTTCTGGCTGGGCGACGACGAGCGCCGCAACGACCAGTGGGTCTTCCTTCGCCAGCCCATCAGAAAGGTCGAGGAGCGCGCGGAACGCGCCGTCCCGGCTGCCCTCGTGGACGGCGGCGGCGATGCGCGCTGCCGTTTCGACGGCGCTCGGATGGGTAGTCGGAATGAGGAGGAGACGATGCCGTGCGGCGCGCGCGAGGTGCCCTGCGGACGCGACACTGGTGTCTCGCTTGCCGCGTTCCACGCTAGAGACGATCGGTTGGTACGTGTCCGAGCGGTCTGCGATTTCTGCCTGGCTGAATCCTGAGGCCTTGCGTGCGGCCCGAATCAGATCCGCGAATGCCATCCCACTCACCTCCTCGCGGTTATACTCAATTGAGTATAACTCTTTCCCGCTCAGATAGTGGGTGCGTCAGTTGCTCCATAAGCTTCCTCCGCTCTCCGACAGGACCCGTTCGTTCAGCCGATCGGCGACCGACCCGAGATCGTCCTCGAAGAGGTCAGCATACGTGTCCAGCGTCATCGCAGCTGACTTGTGCCCAAGCATGCGCTGGAGGGCCTTGACGTTGGCACCGGCACTCACCGCGAGGCTGGCGGCGGTGTGTTTGAGGTCGTGCGGGGTCATGTGCTCGAGTCCGGCATCGTGCAGCGCTGTTAGCCACCAGGACTGCCGGTTCCAGGCGGTGTCGGGTCGCGCGAGATAGCCGCCCGCTCGTGCGGGGAAGACGAGGTCGTCACGCTTCTTTGCTGCGATGAGCTGCTCGAAGCGTGGGGCGAGGAATGCGGGGAACGGTACCGAACGAGCTTCCCAGCTCTTCGGCGGCCCGACGTGGATGAGCCCGTCTACTTCTGTCGCGGTCTGGTGGATGGCCAGACGGCAACGGTCGAGGTCGATGTCGTTCACGGTGAGGGCGACGGCTTCGCCCCAGCGGATGCCGGTGTAGGCCAGTGTCAACACGAGGACGCTGCGCTTGTCATCGGGCACCGCTCGTGCGAAGCGGAAAACCTCCTCATTAGTGAGATACCGGCGACGCTTCTTGGTTCCCTTACGTGGAAGGTTGCTCGCACCCCGAGCCGGGTTCGCCGGAATCCTGCCATCACGTACTGCAACATCGAGGATCCCGGCGAGGATCCCCACCGCGCGCAGGACGACGCCGGCCGATCGTGGCTTACCGGCGTTGCCCACGCGGACCCGAACCGTGACAGCTTTGCCCTGGCTCAGTTCTCGGATCCACTTCTCGACCGCGGAGGGGCGAATGGCGCCGATCGGTGTCGTCGCCCAGCGCGGCTCGACATAGACCCGCCAGGCGATGCGGATGGGGGAGAAGCTCGAGGGTTTGAGGGCTTGCTCCTTGTTGGCGAGCCACTCCTCAGCGAGCTCGCCGACTGTGATCTTGGATTGAGACGCCTCGAAGTAGGTCCCCTTCATCATCGCTACTTCGACCGTCGCGTTGTAGAGCTCGGCTTCGCGTTTGGTGCGGAACCCGCGCTTCTCGCGTTGCTGGTGTTCGGGGTCGCGCCAGCGCACGCGATAGCGTCGGCCTTTGGCCGACTCGTAAGCGTCGATGCTTCCCACTCGCAGAACCTAACTCTGGCCACCGACGAGGCAGCGCCGCGATGAGGAGTGCAATCGCGTTAGCTGGCTATCCGAGGATGGGTGCACTCTGGACATGTGAGAGAGACGCCTGAACCAAGACCATGGGGAGCCTCGGACGATGAAGCCGTGGAGCTCTGCAAGGAGTGGATGCGCTATCTCGGAGCCTCTGACGCAACCGTTTTTGCGACGGGTGACCCGCGTCAGGCCTGCGACTTGTATTCCTCCGACTATCTGGGTTGGGTTGATAACAACCGAGGGAACGTGGAAGTCGAGCTCGTTGAGCGTGCGGCGGCTGTCGTCGCGGCTGATGGTCGCCGGGGCTGGTCTTCGCGGGTCACGGTGTGAGTCCATTCGCTCGAGTGAGAGCCGACGAATTGGGGATCGCGATTTTTCGGTTCGATGCTCACGGCGGCACGTTGGATGGCGTCAATCCGCGTGGCCGCGAGTTGCTCGCGAACGCTCCAACCCAACAGATCTAGCGGCGCGGTCACCGGAGGCCGACCGGCGCTAGTTGGCGATCGGGCGCAGCGGCGATCGGCCCGGTGGACGATTGCGCGGCCCTCCGGAGTTCGGTATGTGCCGCGCCTCGCGACTTCGCCATTGTCTCCTCGAGAGTCTGGCGTTGCATCATGTCGACAAGTTGGGACTTGGCGGAATTGGTCGTTGGCGCGACCAGCACGGCGGCGTTGTGCTGTTTCCCACGAGTGAGACCGACGTAGAGGCCGGCGGCGTCAACGCCTGGTCCAACGAGGGCGCGGTCGGTGGTCTCGCCCTGAACGCCGTACACCGTTGTGGCGTAGGCGAGGTGGATGTGCGATGCGGCGTAGTCGAGGCTGACTTTCCTTAGATCGGTCGTGTCGGTGCTCGCAGCCAGGATCGCGTGGTCGTTGCCGATGGTCTTAACGATCCAGTTCTGGCGGTTCTGGACGTCGGCAGCCCTGTCATTGAGTCGCGTCTGGACAATGTCTCCGACGAATATCGCCTGACCGGATTGTCCCGAAAGTGCGCGTCCAGCGTGGATCGCCCCGGACTGAATCCGTCGGTGTTGGATCGCTTCGCTGATCTCCTGGGCTTCAGCGTGCGTCGCGGTGACTAGCGCGATCGTCTCCCGACACTGCGTGGCGTCGAACCATCCGGCGACCATCGCTTCGCGCGCGGCCGCATCGCTATCGGTCATCACGACATGGCCCCTCGCGACGAGGTCTGTGGCAACCTTGTGCATGTCGTCTTCGCCCTGGGGGTCGCGGAGCCGGAGAGTGAGCTCTGCCCACGCCGGATCCTTGAAGCGGTGGGTTGTTCGAAGCTCGACGCTATCGGTTGAGCGGCGCCAGAACACTGCCATGGCGCCGGAATGCCCGACCGGCAAGGCTTGACGTTGGTCGCCGACCAAGGCGACACCTGCGCCAGTGTCATGTAGGACATCGAGAAGTGCATTCGCGGCCTCGAGGTCCAGCATGCCGGCCTCATCGACAACGATGCGATCACCCGCGTTGATTCTAAGCCGGGGCCCTCGATAGACGCAGCCTGACGCCGAGTCGGGTTCGCCGATGGAAAGCCGCCGCCACTCGGTTGCGCCAGAGGTGGTAGTCGCCCAGCGCCATCCGTAGTCGTGGAGAAGCTGATGGAGTGACGACGACGCGCTCATCGTCTCGCGTCCCGCCACAGTGGAAGCCTTCTTGGTTGGCGCGACGATGATCATCTGGTGGCCGCGTCGCCGCAGAGCTGCGCCCGCGACTTTGAGCATCGTTGTCTTACCGGTGCCCGCCGGGCCGGAGACAACAACATTCCGGGATGTGCCGCCGATCGCGGCCGCGCCGGAGAGCTGGCCGTCATCGAGCGTCCGATTGGGCTCGATCGCGTAACCGATCGCGGCGACTTCGGCTGCGCCGAGGATGTGTCCAGGTGCGGAGATAGTGTCGACCTTTTGGGCGAGGGTGGCCTTGAGCGTAGCGGTGGAGACCGCCATGAGGTGCTTGACGTGCTTCGGGGCGTCCGGTTCAGAGATCAGCGTCACCGTGTGCGAGTGCGCCACGACCTCCTCCGCGAGCTTCGCTAGTTGGTCACGGTCGGCGACAACACCTGTTGCAGCGATTGCGCGGAGCGCGCCGGCCCGAATGTCCCACTCGCTGAATCGGCCGCCGCTGCCGGTCGAGCGGGCGTCCGCGTCGACGACAGCCTTGGCTGCCAGCAATTCGAGGTCGAGATCTTCGACGGCGACGCTAGGTAGCGGTACGGGAGAACGTTGCATGCCGATGGTGGGGTCGGTAGCAGCGAGCTCTTCACGGACGAGCTCGGCCCAGCCGTCTTCCTCCAGCTTGCCGGGTTTGTTTGGTCGGCCGACCGCCCACGCCCAGTGGTCGATCTGGCTGAGCACATCGTGGGAGGGCTCCTGCCCGGGGTGCTGCTCCTTCCACCAGGCGGTGCGGATGGCCTTGTTGGCTTCGATCTGCGCGGACCGCTTCGACAGTGGGCGTACCAGGTGCTGGAGTTGGGTGATCTCCCCGTCCTCATTAAGGGTGAAGCCCTTGGCGGCGAGTGCGTTGATCCAGGTGGGGTCGGTGCGGGAGGCGAGGTCGCCTTCGGCGTTGATGACGTTCTGGAACCGCAATGCGACGCGGGTGTCGATGTTGGACCATTTGCCGTCTCGGCCTTGGACTTTGACGTTGAGCCAGAGGTGGCGGTGTTTGTGCGGGTCGAGGGAGCGGGAGCGTTCGTGGCGGAGTTCGACGACTTCGATCCTTGCGAGATCTTCTCGGATGGCGCCGCCTTTGCCGCGGCGGGCGTTGAGCTCGGACTGCCAGAGCTTGATGATTCGGTCGCGGAGTCGGTCTTGGAGGTCTTCGTACGCGGCGGCCAGGTCGGGGTCGAGCATCGCAGCGATCGAGAACGACTTCGGCGCATTGATCGTCGCATCAAGAATCAGGTCTGCCACCGGCGACTCGAGATCCCGGCCACGGCGTTCCCCGGCGAGTGGGTCGAGTCCGTCGACCCAGTCCTTGAGCTGGTCGCGGGTGAGAAGGTCGTCGCGGATGGCGCCGTGTTCGACGATGTACCGGGTCATCATCGCGTCGGCGTAGCCGGCGGCAGCGATCACACCCTCGGCGGTTTTGGCGGTGAGGGTGGCGTCACAGACGCCGCTGAAGGCGTAGTCCACCGCTTGCCTGACCCCGTGGGACCGCTGTCCCCGCTTCCATCTGGCTACTCCACCTCGCACCTGAACTCACCTCCCGCTTGCCTTGTCTTCGGGATTCCCGAAACTGGACAGCCTTGTCCTTTCAAAAAGGTCCTTCTAGTTAGAACTTCCGGTTCCAAGGTGGTTTTGGCGCGCAAATGGCTCAAATGTCCGAAACCCGCTGGAACGGCATCACTATCGGGCCACTTCTCCCCGTCGTGAACCGTGTCAGGAGACCGCCCGATCATCGTCCGCCCAACCACCGACGCGAGCCTGAGACGACCGCAGCTCAGCGTGTTCGATCGTGCGGTAGCGGAGGTGTACGGGGGACGTGCAGGCCGCTTCTGCTGTGAATCCGGCAAGACTCCCGGCGCAGCCAACGGCGAACTGCGCCGCGGTGCCGTTCCCGAAAGCGATGCCCTCATACCTACACGTTGTGTTTGCCAGGAGGTTTTGACGCGCAAATCAGAAACTCACAGGAAACCGTTCACTGCCCGACCGCATCGCGTGGCCGGGCATTCGAGCTTCGCAACAGAAGACAGCCCCGCCGCGTGGCTGAGTCGCCAGTCGGTGGATCAAGGGTGTGCTGCAGGCTGCAGCGCGGGTTCACCTGGAGCGAGACGGGTGAGGTTGACGAAGGGCACGCATGCCGTCTCCGCGGCGAGGGCGGCGAGCCAACCGATCGGAGTGTGCGGGTCGGCGGCGATCGCCCACCCATCCATCACGTAAGTGCTGACTATCTCAACGCACTCCTGCTTTTCCGCCGCGGTCGGGTTCGGGGACCCCTCCACGCCGAGGAGTCCGCCCTCCAGCTCCGATGCCATGTTGCTGGTGTCGATGATGAATACCCGCATCCCACTCACTCCCCAGGTCGATCGTTTTTGAGCGCCGTTCCGGCGAGTGATCGAGAGCGAGCGGACGGTGTGCAGTGCCGGGTCGTGGAGTATCGGGGGAGCGCAGCGGAGGAGGCTACGCCGCGAAAGCCCGGCACGGAGCACCGGGAGCGAGCTACGATCGGGCGACGGAAAGGCCCTCAAACCCCAACAGTGCAGCGCCGCGTGCGGCGACCTCGACTAGCCGCACGTGAAGACATGGATGTGGCCCCGTCACCGCACGGGCAACGACGCGGGGGCCAGTGCTGACACACCTTGATCGGCTCGTTGAGCAGGGGCATGTAGACGCCGTCGTCCACATGGATCAGGGGCAGGACACGGATCGGCCGACCCTGATAGTCGGTGAGATCGAGGCAACGAGGTTGACGCGGAAGCCCTTTGAAACCGGGACTGGCGCAGGCCGCTCCACTTAAGTGCCTACGTGCATCAGCTTCTCTCGATTCTCCTCGCTTGTTCCTTTCCCTTCCTTGGCTTGTTTCCCTTCAGTCTTCCTTCGTCCTTTCTCTGCCCTCTTTCTCTTCGTCTGTCCCTTCCTTCCTTCTCTCAGTCGCTTGTCTTCTTCCCCGGACTTTCTCCACCCAACCTGCCACTGCGTTTACTGCTGAATTGGAGGGGCGCTTCGACGGCATCAACCCGGGTTGGACAGGCGCGGATATGCATCGGCATGCGGATCGAGCGTATCGATCGAATGCACCCCCGATTGTGTGTCATGCCGTCGACGTCGTGCCGGTGTGTGCAACGATTTGACCCCTCGGCTGGCCCCTAGAGTAAAAGCATGCAATTGGCAGAGGGACAGCGGGTTCGCATTCCGACTGCTGGGGTTTCGGATTGGGTCACGATTGTTTCGGTCATCCCAAACGGGACCGGTATCAGGCTCTTTCTTGCCCGAGATGGAGGCGACCTGCTCGCTCGTCCGGTCGATTTAGGCCCGGAGCAAATTGACTCCGTCGAACGAATTTCCCGCGATGGCTCGGGCGCGTCGGCTAGCGTGATCGCCGGCCTGTGGACCAGATGGATGATGGCGTCCACTTCTAGCGGTTCGTCCACCTTGTTAGCTTCGACGCCCCTCGAGCCGTTCGCCCATCAAGCTAACGCTGTATACGGCGCGATGCTCCCGCAACCGCAGCTGAGGTTTCTACTCGCCGACGAGCCTGGCACCGGCAAAACGATCATGGCTGGACTGTACCTGCGCGAGGCGCAGAAGCTGGGGCTCGTGAGAAGGGCCCTTGTGGTTGCCCCGGCCAACCTCGTTACTAAATGGCAGTACGACTTCGAGCGGTTTTTCGGGGGCGAGCTTCGAAGGGTAACGAGCGAGACAATTCATCAGCACGCCCTTGACGTTGACCATGACACATGGATCGTTTCGCTTGAGTTGGCCGCGTCGAACGCAAGCGTTCAACACGCAATTCGCCCCGATCGCGCTGGTTGGGATTTGGTCATCTTTGATGAAGCCCATCGGCTAACCCCGACTGCCGCGACTTTTCATTCGGTCGGACGCCTTCTCGCGGGAAACACACCGCGGGCTGTTTTCATGACCGCCACTCCGCATCGCGGGTCTGAGTGGCTATTTCGTCATCTTCTCCATCTCGTGGATGCCGAGATCTACCCGGATCCTGGAGACGATCCGAACACAGAGCTCTCACCCCTCAAACCAGGGTCGGTACATTTCCTGCGCCGGATGAAGGAGGACCTTTTCGATAGGGATAACGTCACGCCGCTTTTCCGCGGGCGCCACGCCACCAACGTCCGAGTGCAACTGTCGTCTGCGGAGGATTCGGTCTACAGGCGCGCGCTGGAACTTGTGGACGACTATTTTCCCATCTCGGCGAGGCCGCTCGCGCGAATGGTCTACGGAAAGCGCGCCGCATCCACCCTCTTCGCGCTAAGCCAGACACTTCAACGACGCAGAGCACTAATGGGTGAAAAGTCGCAGGTAGAGGCGGAGCTGTTTGCAGATCCGCAGGGAGAAGATGAGTCCGCGCGGGAAGAAGCCGCTGTTGTCTACGCCGACAGCACCTCAGCACGTCAAGAGCGCGCGGCAATTGACGAGCTCCTCGCGCAAATTGACGCGTTTGTAGCGGCCGGATATGCGGCATCAAAGCGCGAAAAGCTAGTCGCCGAGTGCTTACGACCGAACTCAATTGTCCCGGGCGGTACGGAACAAGCTGTGGTCTTTACCGAATACGCCGATTCGGCCGAATGGCTTACGCAGGAGCTCAATCGGCTGGGATATTCCGCGCGCATGTACTCCGGGCGTCAACTGAACGCTCAACGCGACGAAGTCCGAGCGGCTTTCATGCGCAAGGAATTTCAGGTGATAGTGTCCACCGACGCCGGCAACGAAGGAATTGACCTTCAGTCGGCTCACGTACTGGTGAACTATGACATTCCCTGGTCGCTCGTACGCCTCGAACAGCGAATGGGACGAATTCACCGGATCGGTCAAGAGAGAGACGTAGAACTCTACAACTTGATCGCGATCGGTACTCGCGAAGGAGAGACTCTTCACAAGCTTCTTGAGCGATTCGTGACGGCCGCCAATGAGTTGAACGGCCAAATGTTCGACAGTCTCTCGCTCGTTGCCGAGCTCACTGGGGTGCATTACACCGAGTGGCTAACCGCCTTCTTCGCCGACGAGCCGTCAAGGCAAATAGAAGCTACCGCAGCGGCTGACCGGCTGAAAGCTGAGGATCTTAAACGAGCCGCTAACGCGGCACAAAGCCAGGAGGTCGCCTTGTCTAGCAAGGTGGACACGCTTGCAGCAATCAAGCTACTTCAGAGCGACATGCTTGATCGGGTCAACCCGGCGATCGTTGAGGCATATCTCCGCCGGCTCGATGCGGCGAGTGTCCTTCGCGTGGAATCGACCGCGACGGGGGAGGGAATCTTTCGTCTATCCAATCCCTCCCACGGTCCAGTTCTCTTCGCGCCGACCGGCAAGCTCATCGCTACATCCGGCGCGGCACTGCAGCTTGCCTCGCTCGATATGGACACGAGCCAAATTACAGCTCTCGGACCAGGTGAACCTGCGTTCCAAGAATTGGTTGCAAAGGCCGATATCGTACTTTCGCCAGATTTGTATCGCGGCGGAGCAGCCGTGGATGCAACAAGCGCGAGCGATTACACTCTTTTCGCTTTCGAAGGTGTCCTTCGGGATGGACAACAGGGCGAAGAAGCGCCGTGGTTAACCCTGATCCGCATCGACGAGACCGGGAGTGCTCGACCAGTAAGGTGGGAGGCCCTCGCCAACATAGCGCCGTCCGACGCCAGTAGCCACGGAACCCATCCCGCGCGCATGCATGAAGCCAGCGTTGCAGCGAATGAGGCGGCGGCGCACATGAGCGACAAGCTGCGGAAGGCCAAGGCAGAGTGGTTCGCAGGCGCCCGAAAGGAGCTCGCGGCGTTGCCGGTCAACATCACCAAGGCAATTGCCGACCGCGAAGAGCGTCTGGCTATGCGTGCGTCGCTATCTGCACAGGTTGAGAAGCGCCTATCGCTGCTTGAGGGAATGACAGACGCGATCGTTGACGACGTTCGGCTCGTCGGTCAGGTTGACGTGAAAGCGATTGGTGCGCCACCAACGCCAGAGGAAAAGGATTCTGAACTCATCGCGATGATTTGCGTCAGGGACCGACTAAGAAGTGAAGGTTGGGCAGTCAACGACGTGTCGACGGAGGGTCGAGGCTACGACCTCTTGGCGACGAGGGGCGGTCAGCAGCGCTGCGTCGAGGTCAAGGGCGTGTGGGGGGCTGCATCAAGCCAGGGCGTACGCATGACGGCCAATGAAGTACTAATAGCTCTGCAGCAAGGCGACGGCTACTGGCTATATGTGGTCGATGGCTGCGCCGACGGCCGCGGAGAAGTATTCCTTGCCATCTCGGATCCAATCCGCCTTCTCGGAACTGACATCGCCCGCGACTCGGTGTTTCGGGTTCCAGGCAGCGCTTTGGTAACGGCAAAACACCACACGGAGTACGCATGACCAGGATGATCGAACGTTGGTTCCCCTGCGCGGAGGTTAGCGAGGCCACAGGAGCAGGATGGGGAAGCGGCAATACGGAACGTGGCCTGTTTACGTGGTTCGCTGCGAGGCCAACCGCGCAGGCCAAGGCAGCAGTAATCACAAGCCTTTTGCCGTGGCCTGATTCGGAGGCTGAACAACGCCGTCTTCAGGCTCTTGTCCGCCGAGCGATGGAGGGCCGCTACGAGGCGTGGGATTCCCTGCGTCGAGAGGTTGAGATGGCCTGGCCGGACGGCCCGTCAGTACTCGACCCGTTTTCTGGACGCGGAATGATCCCGCTAGAGGCTGCTCGACTAGGCACACGGTCAGAAGCAGTGGAGTATGCGCCGGTTGCGGTCCTCGCCTCGAAACTGCTGACGGATTTTCCATTCGTGGATTGGAGCTCCGAGCCTGACCTTCCTTTTGGGCGGTCTGAACGGATTACAGGGTCACGACTTGTTCGGGATGTCGAAGCTGTGCTAGACGAGATTAGCCAACGTCATGCAAAAGCAATGGGCGAGTTCTATCCCGCGCCGGATGGGAAGGGGCCGTGGGGGTACTTGTGGGCAGTCACGCTTCCATGCCAGGAATGCGGTAGACGTTTTCCGCTCTTTACAAATTCTGCGCTGAGAACCCCATCCGTTCGCCGAGCAACCAAGGCACGTGCTGCGATCAACGACGAGGGTCAAGCCTTTTACGTGCGCCCCTCGTCTGATGGTGAGAGGTTCGATGTCGTCGTTCACGCGGGCGGTGAGCGGCGCCCTCCGACCCTCGCCGTGGCACTGGATTCAGATGGCAGGCGGATCCCAGGTAAGTCGGCCATTTGCGTCTTCTGCGACCACGTTCACCCCGTGGAGGTACACCGCCGTCTTACGAATGAAGGGTTGGGCGAGGACCGACTGCTTCTTGTCGCAGATTTTGACAAGGACTTGGGGAAGACTTTCCGTCTCCCTGAGCTCGAAGAGATAGAGGCAGCCCAGAACGCGAAGCAAGCCCTGGATAACGAACCGGCCTTCAGTCCGCTCTTGCCAGCGATACCGGATGAAGGGATTGCGCCGGGAAACAACAATATTGTCGGTCCATCCATTTACGGGGCGCGCAATTACGGAGATCTCTGCGTCCCTCGGCAAACTCTGTCATTCATTCGAGTCGCCCGGATCGTCAATGAGCTAAGTCGAGAGATGAGCGAGGTAGGAGTCTCGCCGAGGTACAGGATGGCTCTCGCGGGGTACGCATCGTCGACCCTGGTGCGCCAACTTCGATACAGCACGCGCGGAGCGTGGCTCAGGTCTCAAGACCGCGGAAGCATCAGCGTCGCAGGGATTTTCGTTAATGAAGGATCGCTGACCTATTCGTACGACTCGTTTGAGGTTGGGATCAACGGTGGCGGAGGCTCCTGGCGGTCGTCGGCGCAGCAAACGATCCGCACGCTCGAGTCCCTTATTCCGGAACGGCCTGGGCAGCCTACTCGCGTGGAGCGAGGGAGCGCTGTGCGGTTACCGCAGGCCTCAAAATCGTTCTCGGCGGTCGTTACCGACCCGCCATACGACGAGATGATTGCGTACGCAGACTCAAGCGATCTCTTCTACGCGTGGGTCAAGCGTGCGATGTTTGTCGCTGACCCGTCAATGGCTATAACCACCGATCCATTTCGCGCTCAGGAGAAGGCCGAAGAGATCATCGTCAAGCGCGCGAGAGGGCTGGCGAAGAGATCTGACTACACGGAGCACAGAACACGCGAGCATTACGACACGCTCATGTCCCAGGCGTTCTCCGAAATGCGGCGTGTAGTCAGCGACGATGGGGTGGTCACTATTGTTTTTGGGCATGGTGAGCCCGAAGTGTGGCGAAGACTGCTTGGGTCAATCACGCAGGCCGAACTCGTACTGACCGGCTCTTGGCCAGCACGCACCGAATCGGGTGGGCAACAGGGCAAGGCGAATATCGTGTCCACGCTAACGATGGCTTGCCGACCGGCACCACCAGGACGTCCGATCGGGCGCGCGGCCGCTGTCGAAGCCGAAGTAAAGGCCGAAGTCGCTTTGCGGATTGATCAATGGGGTCGATCAGGTCTCGCTCCAACCGACATGCTCATGGCGTCTGCCGGACCGGCTATGGAGGTAGTCGGGCGGTATTCAAGCGTGATCAATAACAAGGGGATCACGGTGCCGCCGGAGACGTTCCTTGTGGTTGCGCGCAAAGCTGTTCAGGATGCAGAGGCGATTGAGATTGATCACCTCCCGCTCGATACGTTCGACGCGCGAACCCGATTCGCCCTGTGGTGGATTCGACTGTTTGGGAAGGGGATCGCGCCCAAGCCTGAACTTCGTTGGCAAGCGCTGGCGTCCGACATGGAGCTTGCTCAGGTTCGTGACCTGGTTCCGGATGTTGACAAAGGTTGCCGATTCGTCTCTGCGAAGGATGTTCGCCACCGCGTTTCGTCGTCCAGTGATGTCATCGACGTAGCTTTGGGGATGGCTTCCGCCTGGCGCGATGGCCTTGACGCTGTAGCCGGTGTCTTGCTGGCGTCAGAACGTGACGATCAGGATTCTTTCCTTTGGGCCGCGATTCGCTTCTTGTCAGACCGTCTACCCGACGCCGACCCGGACGCGATCGCTTGGAGTGGAATTCTGCGAGCCAAAGGTGGCCTCGCATCCACTACGAGGAGCGTCTGGGCGCAACGGATCGCCGATCGAGATCAAGGCGATATTGATATGCGCGCGCCAGTTTTGTTTGAGATTGAGACGGAGAGCAAATGAGTGCCAATCGGTCGGGCTGGTGGAGCGAGCTTGTGCTCCGTCCCGAGATCGTCGATGCGTCAGGCGCGATCGACGACGTCCAGATGTCACTCTTTCAGGCAGTGCACGCCACCGCCGGCGCCAAGCCCTTCTACGCAGACGCCATGCAGTTTGGTGAAATAACATATCCCACCAATCAGCTCGTTGACTTGTTGGCGAAAGTGGCAGTCCGATTGGGCAGCGACGGATATACCGCCGCGCCCGCACTCAGGCGGCTTGACCAGGGCATGGGTGGTGGAAAGTCCCACGCTTGTGTCGGGTGTTGGCACTTGGCGGCCCATCCCCAAGAATTCGCAGAGACAGAGATCGGGCGCGAGGTTTTTGCGCTTGCGGAGCAAATCGCTGGGCGCCCAATCGCTCGCGATTTGAATCGGCCGCATGTGGTCGTACTCCCATGCGACAACATGACCCCGGGGGCGGCAGACAAGGCGTTGGACGGGCCGGCGGAGAATCTCTATGAGCGTTTTCTCTGGAGACTTTTCTCTCACGACTATGCCAAGTATGAGAGCTATCAGCCCTACTTCAATGACAAGTCGAAGATCGGTGAAGCCTTGCGTTCGCTGGATCGACCTGTCCTGATCATTGTTGATGAAGTCCTCGATTATGTAGGGAATGGACTGGATGGCGCGGCCCGTCCAGAACTCATTGCACAGGACATGGCCTTCCTGCGCGCGCTGCTCGATACGGTCAACGACGTTCCGAACGTGGCGATGCTCGTCGTGATGATCGCCTCTGAGAAAGATTCGATAGCGCTTTCTGCTGCGGGGGAGCGGCGGCGCGACGAACTTAGCAGTTTGCTCGAGAGGAACGGCCAGCCCGCTACAGTCAATGAGAATGCTGACTTCGCCGCGATCCTGCGTCGCCGCCTTTTTGTGCGGTCCGCCAGTCCGGAAGCGATCCGACGGACAACCGGTCGATACCTCGATGTAATGCGAAATCCCGCCTGGAAGGCAAAGGTGTTTGATGCGCTGTCGGCAGGATGGGCAGGTGCATTCGCCGATGAGGTAGAGCGCACGTATCCATTCCACCCGCAGCTCATGCAACTTGCTGAAAACGAGTGGGCCAACATGGCTGGCTTTCAGAAGGTCCGTTCCACGATTCGCGTCTTCGCTGCAACCGTGTACGCGCATTACGAACGCGCGATGTCGGGTGGATGGGTGCCGGAATTGATTGGGCCTGGCGATTTGCCGTTGTCCGACGCAAACGTCCGAGAGAGCATTCTCGGGAGCGGTTTGATTAGCGATGCCAAGACGCAAGCAAACTATCGTTCGATCGCACAGAACGACATTGTCGGTCTAGACGACGCGGGCGGCGCTGCTCGGAATCTCGACCGAAAGCGGTCGGATGACGACACGAGCTCGGTAAACCCACGCGCTGCGGAACGAGCAGCGTCGTTCATCTTCTTGGCCTCTGTGGTAGGTAGCCGCGGGTCAGGCCGTAGAGGAGCCTCTGAACCTGAGGTCAAGGCGGCTACGCTCGTCCCAGATTCTGACTATGTGTTGGCCGACGCTGATACCGTTCTCAAAGAGCTGGTCGACGGCGAGTCGGGGATGGGCACAGTCGAGGTAATCGCTGGACGAGGCGGCCAGCCACCGCGTTACTTCTTGTCGACGACTCAGACGCTCGCAATCCTGGTGCGTGCTGCTCGCAACATCATTTCCGACCGAGAGCGCGATGAAGCAATTGCTCGACTCGCGGAAGATCTCAGCAACACAGGCCCCTTCCGTAAGCGGATCTTTGTTCCTGCTCAGGATGGACTCACCCCCTTGAGACGCTTAGCGCCGCCGGTATCGATGACGCGCGTACAACGCGTCTGGTTGTTCTGGATCCTGCTCAATTCTCGCTTCGAAATGGGATGGAGAAGGCGACGCTCGAGGCTGTTGAATCAGCTCTCGGGCTGGGTGGACAAAGGCTCCCCGTCGAGTGGGCGGCTTCTGCGATCTTTGCGGTGGTAAACACTCAAAGACGCCAGCAGGCTCGGGCTCTAGCTGTCAACTATCTTGCGCATGACTCTGCTTTGGCCGCTCCCGAGATGGAGCAGAATCCGGAAATGCGCGCGGCTGCGTCGCGCGCGCGCGATGAAGCCCTACGCGCTCTCAAAGACAAGGTCCGAAGCTCATATCAGCATATTATATATCTTTCACAGCCCGATGCCCATTTGCCCAGAACTATGGTCGTTGAAACGTTCGAGAGCGATGCTCAGTCCGCTTTGGATGGCACGGCTGTTTGGAATTTGTTGGTCGCAAAAGATCGTGCATTTGGCACCCATGAGTTCGGTGGATCGACACTAGTTCTCAACCTTCGCGCAGAAGACTACGGTCGGCCTCTGAACGAAGTACGAGATGCGTTCTGGAGTGCGCCGAGGCTTCCGCTATTGCCGGAGGGAGAGGAGGATCTGCGCCGAGGTATTTTTGGGGCGTTGAAAGACAGGTCAATTCGCCTAGTCGACAGCGCCGGCGCAGACGTCACTGTCGCAGTCGCGTCGGAAATCAATCTGAATCAATCCGGGCTTCGGCTCATGAAACCGGAGATCTCTGAGGCCCCCCGGGTTCAGATGATGCAGGCTTCGACTCTGAGCCCGCAAATCCAAGTGCGCCGGCCACTCCGCCCGTCCAAGACGACCCGCGAATGCACGAGCAGGCATTGTCGTTCTCGCTTGCGGTCCCTACGGGGTCGACCGCGGAAAGCGATGCGATAGCTCGGTTGTTCCTCCGTTTGTACGAGGCGATCGACGCGGGCGACGTGTCCTGGATCCAGGGGACGCTCACAATCGTTGCGGACTCAAAAGAGGTGTCGAAATTGGTGCACGCCGTCGAGAGTGCGGGGATGCAAGCCTCAGTCCGCGATCAATAGTCTGGCTTAGCATTTGGAGAGTTCGTGAGCGACCACACCAAATCGGCTTCCCGGCAAGGGGCGATCCCGCTCGAGCACATCCTCCGCGATGATTTGGCACAGCGCCTCGACTTGATCGCTGACGATCTGACCTTGATTCAAGTCGAATATCCGCTGCCGAACGCCGAAGGGGCGCGCGGCTCAATCGACATTCTTGCGCGAGATGTTCGGGGAGATTTGGTCGTCATTGAGCTAAAGCGGTCTGATCAAACCGCGCGACAGGCACTTCACGAGCTTGAAAAGTACGTCGCTCTTCTAGCGGCAAGTCGTGGAATTCGGGTGGCGTCCCGTTGAGTGGTGGAGTTTCTCGACACCGTGCGGGATCAGCTGTTGGTGATTATGCCGCAGTGAGTTCGGGGATTGCCACCTCCTCGGGTTGAACGTCCAGCAGCTTCATGGAGTGCTCGCTGAAGTAGCGGCGGTCGGCGCCGTCCCACTCGTCGTGCTGCTCGATCAGGACGTGCCCGGCCAGACGCAGCAGGGCGGCCGGGTTGGGGAAGGTGCCGACGACGTCGGTGCGGCGTTTGATCTCCTTGTTGACCCGCTCCAACGGGTTCGTGGACCAGATCTGCCGCCAATGCGCGGTCGGGAACCCGGTGAAGGCGAGCAGGTCATCACGGGCGTCCTCGAGCATGTCCGCGACCTTCGGATGGGACCGGGCCAGCATCTGGGTGACCTCGCCGAACTGCGCGGTGACGTGTTCAGTGTCGGGTTGGGCGAAGATCGTGCGGATGATCGAGGCAACCATCGGCCCGGCGGTCTTCGGGACGTTGGCGAGGACGTTGCGCATGAAGTGGACGCGGCAGCGTTGCCAGGCTGCGCCGGCGAACACGGTGGCGATGGCGGCGATCAAACCGGTGTGAGCGTCGGAGATCACCAGCTTCACCCCGTCGAGTCCGCGCGCTTTCAATGAGCGCAGGAACGTGGTCCAGAACGGTTGCGACTCGGTCTCGCCGACCTCGAAGCCGAGGACTTCACGGCGGCCGTCGGCGGCGACACCGACCGCGACCACGACGGCTTGGGAGACCACTCGTCGGCCGACGCGGGCCTTGCAGTAGGTGGCGTCCAGGAACACATACGGGTAGGTCGTCTCCGCCAGCGGCCGGTCCCGGAACGCGGCGACGTCCTCGTCCAGGTTGGCGCAGATCCGGGACACCTCGGACTTGGAGATCCCGGTGCCGGCGCCGAGCGCCTTCACCAGATCATCGACCTTCCGGGTTGAGACACCGTGAACATAGGCCTCCATCACCACCGCGAACAACGCTTGGTCGACCCGGCGGCGCCGCTCCAGCAGCGACGGGAAGAAGCTGCCCTGCCGCAGCTTGGGGATCTTCAACTCCAGCTCGCCGGCGGTCGTGGTCAACGCCCGCGGTCGGGTCCCGTTGCGCTGGGCCACCCGATCCGGGTTGCGTTCGAACGGGGCTGCGCCGATGAACGCGGCCGCTTCCGCGTCGATCAACTCCTGATAGAGCGTCTCGGTCGCGACCCGGATCCGATCGGTCACATCGGTGAGTTTGAGTTCCCCGAGCAGCTCGAGGAGGGCAGACTGGTCAAGAGCCATCGTGCGTTTGTGTCCTTTCGTGAGATTCCTAGACAGTTCTCACTGACCATCGCACGATGGCTCGCCACGTCAACGACGTGACACTCAAGCCCAAGAACTACACCACCCCAAGGGACGCCACCTGGAATTCGGGTTGACCAGCTGCGATGCGTTCTAGTTTCGACCACTTGGCATGAGCTCGCCGTCCCCTTTACAAGGTATTTGGCGCACGCCGACTTCTACCTGGTCGGACTGGAGCTCGTGCTCAATGGGGACGGCTCCATCAGAGCGTGCAATCCGTTCATGCCAGTTGAGCTCTCCAAGGGAGTTGAGCTGTGTCCCGAGTACCTCGGAATGCTGTTCGAAGACGCAGGGAAACGAGATATTGCGCTGGGCGAAGTACAGTCGGCCCTCGACGAGTTGGACGTTCAAGACTTTGTCTTACTTGCGCTGGACTATTCCGGGGACTCTGGAGAGGTGATCTATCGTTGGGCTTTGTTCCTCGTGCTCGCCACCTTTTCAAAGGCGATGAAGCAACACGTTGAGATGATTTTCCCGGGGGAGGAGTTTGACGAGTATGAACCGGACGACTTCATGCATGAGCAATTCGTCGAGGCTCGCATCACTGAAAATGTCGAATCGGACGACGTTGTCGCAAGTTCGCCCGCTCATTTAGATTCGCAGGCGAACTGGGACGTAGCGTCAACGGCCGGGTTTGGAGTATTTGCCGACCGTGTCGTGTGGACTCGTGAGCGTCTCCTCGACATCGTGCACGGCGCGGGAGATCGATGGGCGGTTAATTTCACGGATTCTGTAGCTCCAGCGAATAGACCAGCGTGGGAGCGCATGGTCAACAACGTGGCCGAAGTTACTCGAGGCACCGAGCCTTGGCCAAGGATTATTGGGAAGTGGCTCGAGGAATCGGCTGTTTTGACCCAGCAGATCGGCATAGCGATCTATTCACCGAATGACATTTTGTTCGGGCTTGAAGCGCTAGCTCGTAACTCCGACGAGTCGCTCATACCTCAGCTCTATCTCGCGCGGGACGGTGATCACGGTCCGCGATACGTTCGCGGCAGCATCGAATGGGACGGAATTCCACGCGATGTTGGGCTGGAGCACCTGTTGAAAAGCTTCGGATTCGACTTCATGGACTACGTGACCGCTCGCGCGACAGGAATCGGTCTTGAACTTCAGCGGGCACTGTTGGGCGCGCTGGGCCTACGTTACGTCGCTTTGGAAGCTCACCCCGGGTTCGAGGCACAGCAAGGGGGTACCTTGAGGAGCTTGTCGTTGACCAACATGGAGCCCTTCGGAGAGATCGTTTCGACCTGAACGAACATCGAGGACTCGATGATTTTTTGACTCAGCATCCGATCCTAAGGGCAACGCTGCTGGCTACTTTCGATCAGCAGGTAATCGGGCGCTAAAGGGAAGCGATCCTTCGGCAGATCGCTGCCGATCCAAATGCCCGTGGCGAGCCTAATGCGGAGAGGGGCCGTCGCCAGAAATCAGGCCACCTGACGACTCTCCAGGGAAAGCCGTCAGGCGGCGTCTTCAGGTGCGAGGTCGACGAACTCCCTATCCTTGCGCGGGCGGGCATTGATCAGCTGTGGTACTTCACTGACTGTCTGAACCTGGCCCCTGAACGCGTCACCTACTCGTCGTAGACCTGCTCGCTTAACACCAGTGGAAGTTTCCGGTGCCGCCAGGAATCGTGCGGCGGACGTAGCATCGAGACACCCGATGCGGGGTGGCTCATCGGATGAAAGGTTATGTCAGCGCTCGTCAGGAATTGAGCACTTTCGCTCGTGAGGAATTGAGCACTTCGTTGTGTGGTTAGTTTGCCGCGTTTTCGGCGCGGACGGAGGGTAGCGTCTCGATCTCGGTGTTTCGGAGTCGATAGCTGGAGCCCTTCAGTGTGACGACTTCGGCGTGGTGGACGATGCGGTCGATCATGGCCGCGGCGACGACTTGGTCGGAGAAGACGTCGCCCCAGCGGGCGAAGGGCATGTTGCTGGTCAGGATCAACGACGCGTGTTCGTAACGGGATGAGACGAGTTGGAAGAACAAGTTCGCGGCGTCCTGCTCGATCGGGATGTAGCCGACCTCGTCGACGATGATCAGCCCGTAACGGCGCAGCTTGGCCAGCTCAGCGCCGAGCTTGCCAACCGTGTGGGCGGCTTGCAGGCGGGTTACCCATTCGGTTGCGGTGCCGAACAGAACCCGGTGACCCAGGTGGGCGGCTCTGATCCCGAGCGCGATCGCCAGGTGTGTCTTGCCAGTCCCGGGCGGACCGATCAGGACGACGTTCTGCCCGCCCGCGAGAAAAGCCCCGCCGGCCAGGTGCAAGATCGTGTCGCGCTTCAGCGCGGGTTGGTGATCGAACACGTAGTCCTCGATCGTCTTGCGGGCGGGGAACCCGGCCGCCCGGATCCGCAGATCCGATCCGGAGGAGTCCCGGGCCGAAACCTCCCGATCCAGGACGGCAGCTAAGTATTCCTCGTGGGACCACCCGGCGTCGCGGGCCTGCTCGGCCAGCCGGGCAGCGTGCTCCTGGATGCGCGGCGCCTTCAGCGCCCGGGCGAGATGGTCGATCTGCTTGATCGCGGTGCTAGTCATGCGGTGTGCTCTTCCTGGTCGAGGGTGATGCCGAAGAAGGCGTCGTAGTCGGCCAGATCCCGCAGGATCCCGGCATCCTCGATCGTCTTCGGCCACGGTTGCTGGAACGCGACCCGCAGCCGGCCGGCGCTGCTGACGTGTTCGGGGTCGGTGATCCGTCCGGCGCGTCCCCAGCTGCGGGGATGGTCGGCGACCAGCCGACCGGCGAGACGCGCTTGGACCCGCTCCAAGTCGGCGCTGACATCGACCATCCGATCGATCGCCGCCGGGTCGACGGAGTAGTCATTGCCGAGCACGGGCGTGTAGTAGTCCCGGCCGACCCGGATCCGGTTGCGGAACCCGGCCTGCGGGTCCAACGGCGGCAACGCCAGCATCGACCTCCGGTCCAGCTCGATCAGCTGAGTCGGCCGGGTCTGGAGCGATCGGACCGTTCGTTGATTCGCTCTGGTCAGCCAGGTCGCCAGCTGGGCGTTGAAGTCGTCGGGGTGCTCGAACTGGCGGCCAGGCATGAACGAGGTCTCCAGGAACTGGTTCGCTCGTTCGACGATGCCCTTGGACTCCGGATCGAAGGGCTTGAGCTGAACAATCCGAGTGGCCAGCGTCCCGCAGAACCCGGTGACGCCCTCCGCGAGATGGTTGCGGCGGCCAATGCCGGCCTCGTTATCCCAGATCAGTCGTCGGGGAACGGCGCCCAGCTGCCCACTCAGCAGCGACCACATGCCGGCCAGCAGGTCCGGTGTCTTGCGGGTGGGTAGCATCCGGGCGGTGATGAACCGTGAATACGAGGCGACCATCACCAGCACCGGGAAGGACGCCCATTGGCCGGTCCCAGTCGGAATCCGCGCTGGCGGGAACCAGAGATCGCACTGGACCTGGTCGCCCGGGGAGTAGTCCAGCCGGTCGGCTGGGTCCTTCGGTGAATACTCCGGCCGCAGCAGGGCGACCCGTTTCCGGAACCACGACGGCGACCCTGCCCAACCGACTCGTTCGGCGATCACCGTCGCCGGCATCGTCGGGAACTCGGCCAGCAGCGACCGGACCCGCGGCTCGAGCTCGTCGAACGCCGACGGTCTCGGCGGCTGCTGATAGGTCGGCGGCGCTGGCGAGGCCAACGCCCTCGCCACCGTGTTCCGCGACAGCCCGAGCTGTCTGGCGATCTGCGCCTTCGGCACTCCCTCTGCCAAGTGCAGCCGCCGAATCAAGGCCCAATGCTCCAAGGTGATCACCCGTCCAATCTGGATCAGGTGCTCAATTCCTCACGAGCGTTTCTGCTCAATTCCTAACGAGCGCCGACAGGTTAGATGTCAGATTCAACGGACGCCCAGATTTGCCCACAATTTGCCCACAATCGAGTGAGTTCCTATGTGATCGCAGTCATCTCAGAGGGGTCGAAAAGCGCGGAATTCCGCGGGTTTGAGCATTGCGCGAATAGTGCTTAAAAGGTCGTCGCAGTTTTCGAGTCCCTCCAGGGGCACTTTGTGACGACGGTCATGCAGTTGGCGGCTCGAACCTGGATGCCGCGTGGCCTGTCGTCCCGTCGGCCGCGATCCGAAGGACCATGGTCCCGCGCATCGTCGACTCTCACGCTGAATGATTGAGAGGGGTGTCCGATCAATCGCGCTCGCCCTGCGCATGGAAGGGGCAGGAACAATGAAGCGGTTGCCTGTTCAGGTCGCCCTCGGGGCCCTTGTGCTGGCCGCCGGGGTTCTCCTGCTGCTCGAATCTCTCGGCGTGATCATCACGCCCGTCTTATGGGCGCTGGTGCTGGTGTGCGCCGGCGTGACGTTCGGCTTGGTGTTCTTCGCGGAGCGACGTTCGTGGTGGGCAGCCATCCCCAGCGCTGCGCTGATCGGCGCAGCGATCGTCACGCTCATGGATCTCGATCCTCGCGGACTCGGCCAGTGGACCGAGGTGCCGATGCTCGGCGTGCTCGGTTTGGGCTTCTGGGCCATCTACCTGCGCGATCGTCGCCACTGGTGGGCGCTGATCCCGGGCGGAATCCTGCTCACGCTCTCGATCGTCACCGCGCTGGCGGGCACCGTCGGCGGTGCGGGAACGGGCGTGGCCTTCCTGTTGGGAGCCGCCCTCACCTTCGTCCTGGTCGCCGTGCTCCCTGGAGGAGCGTCCCCGCGCTGGTGGGCCTGGATCCCCGCCGGTGTGCTGGCCCTGGCAGCGGTCGTGGTGCTCGCCAGCGCGGCGGAATGGTTCGCGCTGGTTAACGTGCTCTGGCCGATCGCCGTGATCGGGGCGGGCGCGTTTTTGATCGGGCGAGCGCTCCGCCGTCGGAGGCGGCCGGAGGACGGGGTCGATGCGGGACCCGATGCGGCCTCGTCCGGGAGGGCGGATCGTTCGTGAGCCCTTCCCTTCTTGCGGTGTCCCAGCGCCGGAAACCCGACGTGCGCACGCAGGACCGACGCCAGGCGCGCTCGACAGCCCTGTCAGGACGGCGCGCCTGTGCATGTCCGACGGACTGGACGCGCGGGCCGAAAGTCACGTGGGCCGAGCGGCTGCGGGTGGCGCGTCGCCGGCCTGACTGACTCGGGCGTCTTCTGTCGCTCGCGACAGTTCCTACGCGGCCGTGTCCCTGCGACGGAACCCGACGGCCGCGAGAACCACCAAGACCAGGCACGTGGCCGTCGCCACGAGCACGCTCGTCGGATCGATGCCGTTCCGCAGAGGGTCGTGCCCGGCGTACTGGTAGAACGGCGACCACTTTTGCAGCGGTTCCAGCCAATCCACGACCGGAGCGAGGCCGTTGACGACGTAGGCGACGACGGCGATCGCGGCCGGGATGCCCCTGCTGAGACCAGCACGCCCTGTCGCCGCCGAGAGTGCGAGCGACAGACTGCCGAAGACCAGAGCGAGGAGCCCGAGGTGAACCATCGCCGCCGTGATGTTCTGCGCGGGGAGGCCCATGTCGGCCAGAGCACCCTCGATGACCAGCGCCGCGCCGGTCACGGCCGCAAGGAGGGCGACACCGATCGTCATCGCGGCGAACTTCTCCACGACGATGCGGGCGCGCCCGACCGGTGACGACAGCAGCAGCTCCAGCGTGTGGGCATCCTCCTCGCCGGCGATCGCCGACACCCCGCGCCCGATGGAGTAGAGCAGGAGGGTGATCGGCGCGACAAAAGACATCAGCTCGACTTGGATGTAGCCGACCGGCGTGGACATGTCGGCGCCCGCGGCGGCGAACAGGCTGCGGAACGCCTCCGGCATCTGGTTGAGGAAGTCCGCCATGGACGGTTGGCCCTTGACGCTCGGCCAGATGGCGACGTACATGGCGATCAGGAGGACGATCGAGAGCGCCCACCAGAGGAGCGCCTTCCACTGTTCAAACAACGACTTGGTCAGCACCGTGCTCAACATCGTCCGCACCCCCGTAGTAACCCAGGAACAGATCCTCCAGCTCGGCCTCCGCGCACTCGAAGTCGACGACTCGGTGCGCCGAGACCCGTTTGAGGACCGCGTCGAGCGCCGACTGCGGGGCGCTGCAGCTCATCGTGTGCTGCGTCGTGACCAGGTCGCGGACGTCAGGGATACCCGCGAAGTCCTCCGCGCTCACTGACTCAGCGAAGCTGGCCCGGACGTGGTGAAGGGAGCGCGCGCTGAGCTCGTCGAGTCGCTCGACGGCGATCAGCCTCCCCTGCCGGACGACGCCGATGCGGGCGGCGATCCGTTGCACTTCTCCCAGCACATGCGACGACAGGAAGACAGTCCCGCCTTCTCCGGCGTGTTCGCGCAGGATCGTGTGAACCTCGCGCTGCACCAGCGGGTCGAGCCCGGAGGTCGGCTCGTCGAGGATCAGAAGCCGCGGCCCGGACATCACGGCGAGGACGAGTGCGAGCTTCTGCCGATTTCCGCGCGAGAGGGCCCTGGTCTGCTTGCCGAGATCCAGCCCTAGCCGCTCGGCGGTCTCTCGCGCGCGAGCGCGGTCGTCGCGTCCGCGCAGATGGCACAGGTAGTCGACGTGCTGCGCGCCGGTGAGCCGCGCGTACAGCGACGGCTCCCCCGGGACGTAGCCGACAAGGCGGTGCACACGCTGCGCCTCCCGCCAGGTGTCGTGGTCGAAGATCATCGCGCGCCCGGAGGTGGGACGGAGCATGCCCATCAGGATTCGGATCGTCGTGGTCTTGCCCGCTCCGTTAGGGCCGAGATAGCCGAACACCTCGCCCGGCTCGAGCGTGAGACTGACGCCGTCCAACGCGCGCGTGTGACGGAAGCGCTTCGTGAGATCCTGCGTTCTGATCGGTGACTCGGACGGCATACGCCCAGCGTCGACCTGTCGCGACGCGTGCACTCGGGCCGAAAGACCCGCCGATGGTCCGGAGTGACCGATCTGCGGATGATTCCGCTGTTGGGCTCAGTCGTTCGTCCCTGCGTGTCAGGAGGGCCGACTGCACGCGCCCCGGCCGCCGGCGAGCACACGCCGTCAGACGGTCGCGGTGAGGTGCTGGTCAACTGGACGCTGACCCCAGCCCGTCCGCCTCCGCACCGCCCGAGCCCGCCGAGTCTGCGACGGAGGCCACGTCCGCTGCGGCTTCTCGCGGGAGCGTGTCGCCGCTGACCTCTGCGGCGTGCACACGCCCGTCTGCCCGCGCGAGGGCCCGGAACGGGATCGCCGCCGCGAGCATCAGCACGATCATGAGCGAGCCGATCAGGGTGGCCAGCCACGCCCCGACGGGCGATGCGAGGGACTCTCCGGCGATCGTCGGCACGGTGACCACCACGCCGCCGATCGTGAGC
Source organism: Leifsonia sp. L25 (assembly GCF_050632895.1). The sequence continues at coordinate 2,919,133 of NZ_JBODRZ010000003.1, forward strand.
ACGGCCAGGACGCCCGTAATCATGCGCAGCCAACGGCGCCGCCCCGCGAGCGCGTAGCCGCCCGCGATGCCCGCGATGGGCACGCCGATCGTGCCGCCGCCGATGCCGGTCGTCACGAGGGAGATCAGGAGGCCGGGGAGGGGGAGCGCGAACAGCGCGAACAGCAGCGGGGACGCCGCGATCCAGCGCAGCGCCGTGGTGCGGCGCGGGGGAGCAGGGGCGCGAGCGCGAGGGCAGCGCCCACCAGCGCCCCGGGCGTGAGGATCGCGAAGAACGTGCCCAGCCAGGAGAAGGTCGACCCGAAGCCGGCGAGCTCGGCCATGTAGGCGCGGAGCGCGCAGGCCCACGCCAGGCCGCAGACCGCTCCGGTGAGAGCCCGTGCCGTCCATGCTCCCGCACCCATCGCGGCACCTCGCTTCCCCCGCTGCGCTGCAGGATCTTTTTCAGGATACGCGGGCTGACCCCCGACCGGCGGGGCCGGAATCGCAGCGCCGTCACCCCGACCGGAACCCCGGCGTTCCATCCGACTGCTCCGCGGGGAGAACGGTGGTGCATCGATGAGCGCGAGTGTCGGGCGATGGGAGTGTTCACCTGACGGTCATCACGCCGTCACGGGAAGGACCTGGCACCCATCGGGGGGCCGTGGCACAGTGGGGGTCGGCCGCGGGATGCCCCCGGGGACCGCCAACTCGCCAAGGAGAACGCCTGGTGTTCACATTCAAGATCCAGCACGCAGCGGCCGCCGTGGGCGCGGCCGCTCTCATCGCTGCCGGGGCCGTCGCTCCGGCGGTCGCGTCCGGTCAGACGGACGACGGCGGCCGGCCGGCCGCCAGCGCGACGACGACGCCGATCAAGCACGTCGTCGTCATCTTCCAGGAGAACGTGTCGTTCGACCACTACTTCGCGACCTACCCGAACGCCGCCAATCTGCCCGGCGAGACCCGGTTCACGGCCGCCGCGAACACTCCGACGGTCAACGGGCTGAACGAGCCGCTGCAGGCGCCCAACAACCCGAACTCGGTCCAGCCGTTCCGGCTCACCCCGAGCCAGGCGCAGACCTGCGACCAGGATCACACCTATACGGATGAGCAGAAGGCGTTCGACTCCGGGCTGATGGACAAGTTCGTCGAGACGGTCGGCCGCGGCGCCGGCACGTGTGTCGACTACGGCAAGGGCAAAGGCCTGGTCATGGGGTACTACGACGGGAACACCGTCACCGGCCTCTGGAACTATGCGCAGCACTTCGCGATGAGCGACAACTCGTACGACACCACCTTCGGCCCCTCCACTCCCGGAGCCCTCAATCTGGTCTCCGGACAGACCCACGGTTTCGCCACCACGTCCCCGGCGGTGACCGCGAACTCCACGGTCGTGGGTGACCCGCAGCCGGCCGGCGACAAGTGCGATACGCGGGACGCGACCACCTCGACGGATTCGAAGAACAAGAACATCGGCGACCTGCTGAACGCCAAGAACGTGAGCTGGGGATGGTTCCAGGGCGGGTTCCGCGACTGCGCAGCCACCAGCACCACGACGGTCGGCACGCCGGTCACCTCCAAGTCCTACATCCCCCACCACGAGCCGTTCCAGTACTTCGCCAGCACCGCCAACCTGCAGCACACCCCGCCGGCCTCCGTCGCGGAGGTCGGTCACAACGGTCCGGCCAACCACCAGTACGATCTGACCGACTTCTGGTCCGCCGTGAACGCGAAGAGCATGCCGGCCGTCAGCTTCCTCAAGGCACCGGCGGCGCAGGACGGCCACGCCGGCTACTCGAACCCGATCGACGAGCAGGCCTTCGTCGTCGACACGATCAACAGACTCCAGAAGACGCAGGACTGGAAGAGCACCGCCGTGGTGCTCGCCTACGACGACAGCGACGGCTGGTACGACCACCAGATGAGCCCCATCGCGAACCAGTCCAACGACCCCGCGGTCGATGCGCTGGCCGGCGGCACGAACTGCGGCACGAACCCGGCGAACGTCCTCGGCGGCTATCAGGACCGGTGTGGCTACGGTCCGCGGCTGCCGCTCCTGGTGATCTCGCCGTACGCGAAGAGTAACTTCGTCGACCACACCACCACCGACCAGACCTCCGTCCTCCGCTTCATCGAGGACAACTGGAGCACGGGCCGGATCGGGAATGCCTCGTTCGATCAGAAAGCAGGCACGCTGAACAACATGTTCTCCTTCTCCGGTCGTGGCTCCGGTGAGGGCGACGGCAACGGCGAGCAGGGCGGGGGCAACGGATCGCGGACGCTGTTCCTCGACCCGAAGACCGGCCAGCCCGTCAAGGGTGATCAGTAACGGGCGGAGACACCCGTCCACGAGAGCGCGGCCCCGAGGTCCTGGACCTCGGGGCCGCGCTGCTGCCCGCTCGGATGACGGGCGACCAGGCTTCCGCACACGTCCGAATTAACTTGACACGGCGCCCTGCAGGCAGCGTAACCTGAGCTTTGCTCAATAATGAGTTGGTCAGGTGCGGTCGGAACACTCGATGTCAAGGGAGTCATCATGCGTGGAGGATCGAAGTCGGAAAAGAAGCAAGGGATGTCCCTACGCGGGCGCATCCTCTTCACGGTGGCAGCGACCGTATCGCTCGTGGGACTCGCAGCTTCGCCGGCGCTGGCGGACTCGTGCGCCAACGTCAGCCGCGCCGCACCGCAGGGGTGGACGCCGGCGACGACCTACCAGGCGCCGCTGGTGCAGGGAGGATGGGTGTGGCTGCCGAGCCTCACGTCCGTTTTCGGGCCTGCGACGTTCCCTCCCTTCTGGGGGAAGATCACTCCGGGGACGGCGGATTCGATTCTGCTCAACGCGCCCGGGCAGAACGGCAACTACACCAATGGGAAGACCGTTTCGCTTCTGGGCGTGTCTGCTGTGTGCGACGTGAGCAGCCAGGCGTTCGTGGTGCGCCAGACGAGTCACGGCATCCAGAGCGGATGTGAGTAGGGGGCGATCGCTCACGCGTGACGGTCGGCTGCCTAGGTGATCGCTTGCGTGAACGGGGACGTGCTGTCGATGTCGCGGTCGAAGATCGCGGTTCCGCCAGTGCCGTAGACGGCGCTGTGGACGTCGATTCGGTCGAGATACCAGTCGGGCCCGTTTCCTTCGTTGTCCCGTTGCACAGTGATGGTTTGCAGGGTGCCGAGGTCGCTGCTCGGGATGGTGACCCAGTTCCAGTCGTCGCGCTCCATTCGTTTGACCAGGGAGGTGTCGACCGTTTTGCTTGCGTGTCCCAGCGTCCCCGTCAGGGTGAACGTCACGTCGGCGTCGGTGCCGGCCATCCAGCGATCAGCCGTGTGGATGTGCAGGCCGTAGGCGAAGTCGGGGCGGGCAAACGGGTTGTCCAAACGATCCGCGAGGAAGATCAGTCTGGAGAACTCGGGCTCGCCTGCGATCTGGACGAGGTCGTGCGGGTCGTCGGTGATGATGCCGTCGACGCCGATGCGGATGTATTCGCGCAACTCGTCGTGGGCGTTCACGGTCCAGACGTAGACGAACGACGGGCGGGCGGCCTGGGCGCGAATCCCACAGGCTGCCTCGAGGGAGTACCGGTAGTAGGGACCGAATGCGAAGTTGGCGAAGCTGATGCCGTTTCCGTAGCCCTGATGGGCGAGTCCGCGTGATGTGAAGTAGTTGGTGACCGCCCCGGCGTCGTCCTCGGCGTCGATCATGAGTCCCTCGCGGGGGCCCAGGATGTCGATGATGCGGTCGAAGAATCCGCCCTCGTCCAGTTTCCCGACGGAGATGATCACAGCGATGTCGGTGTCGTGCGTGAGGTGATCGCGAATCGTCATCAGCAACTCGAACCCGTGGTCGGCCGATGTCGCCTCGGTCTTGCAGTCGAAGACGACGAGTGCGAGGCCGCTGCCGGCGAGCTGCTGGTGCACTCCGTCGAGGTAATCCGCGACCGTCGGCGCAGACGAATCGCCCGTGCCGTGACTGATGCAGAGTCGGCTGGAATCGTCGTCGTACACCTGCACATCCGGTTCGAGGCCGTTCGCGCCGCCGTTCACCGCATCCACTGCGTCCCCGACGGTGTTCGGGTTGTGACCGACGACGTAGAACGGCCGGGGGCCGAAGCTCTGTGGGGCGCTCACGGTGACCGAGCCCTCCGACTGCGACGCCATCTCGCACAGCAATTCGCGGCCGAAGACGGTGTCGCCCTCGGCGAGCGGGCGGTTCAGCGGCACGACAGTGACACGATGGAGGGCGTCGCACACTGCGGAGCCGAGGAAGCCGCCGCTGCGGGTGTAGAGGTCCACGGTCGCACCGGGGACCAGCCCACGCACGGCGACGCTGGTGTCCCCGGCGAACAGGGGCGCGACGATGACGAACCCGCCAAGCTCGGGATGAGCGTCCACCGGCTGCCGCAGCGAATCCACCCCGGCGCCCCCGCACGCCCACTGACGTACGAAGATGGTCGAGCCCGCCACGAGAAGCGGTGCGACGCCGACGACGGCGTTGCTGCCGGTGACGAAGACCTGGTCGCTGATCGCGACGTCGCCCAGGGGCGTCTGCTGGAAGATCTGTACGAGCGACCCGGGTCGCGCACGGGTGACGCTGACCGCACCGGTGCATGCGAAGATCGGCCGAACGAGTTCGGCGGCGGGGATGTCCTTGGCGTGCGGGTCGACTCCGACGGGGGTCGCCGGAGGGCTCAGGACACCGCAGCACTCCTGGGTCGCGGTGACAGGATCTTGAGTGAGTCCTGGAACGCGGCAGTCCATCCACGTCTGCTCGGGTGGAACCTGCCCGTCGTAGGTCGTCCGGTTGGCGTTGAGGTGGAGCGTCGCGCCGGGGCGCAGACCGATGACCCGAACCGTTGTGGCGTCGGCACAGAGGGGACCGAGGACGGTGGGGGCGTCGACGGGTTCGGTCTTGCCTATCTTCACCGGGTCGGAGGTCTTCGCCGGCCGCTCGCACGTGCGATCGACCTCTTGCTTGATCGTGAGCTCGTCATCTTCTGCGAGGGGAGAGGAGAGCACGAAGGTGAGCTCAGCACGATCGAAGCCGGCCTCGTCGTGCCCGCCGGAAGCCCGGTCGATCGTGACGAGCGCGCCATCGAACACCCCGGTCACCTGGACCGAGGGGTCGCACCCGCGGACGGGCACAGTGATCGTGGGTGCGGGGAGAAGCTGCCCGCGTCCTCCCGGGATGATGTCCGGGCTGCGCGTGACGTCCGGGCCGGGGGCAAGGCCGCCGCCGGATTGGTGAGCGGAAACCGTTCCGGTCGCGGGGATGGCGTTCGTGAGGGTCAGCCTCGCCACGCCTTCGTCCGCGATGCCCGAGCCGATGACGCCTCCACTCGCCGTGATCGTGATGTCAGCCCCGGGAGTCGCACCGTCGACCCAGACATAGCGGCCGCAGGCATAGAGGTGCGTCGCGATGTTCACCATGCCGAAACCCGAGCTGGGCAGCGGGCCGACAGGTGTCATCTGGCTCGGCGAGGGCGGGTCGCTCTGGTCGCCGCCCACATGCTGCACGGCGTACAGCATCTCTGTGGGCTTGAGCGTGACACCGGGGTCGAGCGGTATCCGCTCGTCGCCGGATGGGGCGATCCCCTTCGCGACAGTGCGCGAGCCCGTCTCTATCGTGACGGTGCTTCCCGCGAGCTGTCCTCGGACGCGGATCGACGCGCTCAGTACGGAGACAGGGCCGGCGATGATCGGCTGCATGAGTGGCATGGCGCCATCGTGGACCTGCTGCGTCGGGTGCGGCTAGACGGATGCCCGCTGCTTCAGGCCATCGCCCGGCGCCGGGCGAGCAGCAGGGCTGCTCCCGCCGCCGCGAGGAGCAGCGCTCCGAGGGCGATCGGGCCGACCGGTGCGTCGCTTCCGGTGTCCGCCAGCCGGGCGACGGCAGGAGGCGCCTGGGCGGCCGCGGGCGCCGCTGCCGGGTAGGTGACCGTCACCGCTGCGGTTGTGGTCCGTCCGGCGGTGTCGGTCACCTGGTAGCCGACGCTCGCCCTTCCGGCGAAGCCCGTGACCGGGGTGAACACGACGTGCGCGCCGGCGAGGGCCCAGGTCCCGACGTTCGCCACTCGCACCTGGTGGACCGGGCTGTGCGTCGTGGGGTCCACCAGCGCGAGCGTCGAGGTGTCGAAGGCGTTGCCGCGCGTGGGGGTGTCGTTTGCGAGCGGGTCGATCGTTTCAGGCCGGCCGGGCGTCCCGATGGCGGTGTCGTCGGTGGACCTCCCCGCCGTGAGCACGGTGAGGGTGACCGTCGCGGTGCTGTGGCTGCCGGAGGCGTCCGTGGCGGTATAGGTGAAGCTGTCCGTTCCGGTGAATCCGGCGGCCGGCACGTAGGCGAAGGAACCGTTCGCGTTCAGGGCCACGGTGCCGTCGGCGGGGCCGGTGGCCAGCGCTGCGGTCAGGCCGGTGCCGAGGTCGTCGCCGAGTACTGCCGGGTCGGCGACCCTGAGGGTGGTGCCGGCCGCGGCGCTGTAGCTGTCGGGGAGGGCGGTCGGGAGGACGGTCAGGTGGACGGTGGCGGTGGCGTGCTGCCCGGACGCATCCGTCGCGGTGTAGGCGAACGAGTCCGGTCCCGAATATCCGGGGGCTGCCGCGAACGTGTACGAGCCGTCCGAGGACAGCAGGAGCGTGCCGTGCGCGGGGTTCGTCGCGGGCGACGCGGTGAGCGCCGTCCCGTGGTCGTTCGCCAGAACGCCCTGGGCGGCGTCGACCGTGAGGGTGACGCCGGAGCTCGCGGTTCCGGTGTCATCGGTCGCGGTCGGGGTGACCGTGATGGTCACGGTCCCGGTCGAGGTGGCTCCGGAGGAGTCGGTGGCCGTGTAGGTGAAGGTGTCCGTTCCGGAGAACCCGGCAGCCGGCGCGTACGTGTACGCGCCGTTCGAGCTCACGGTCGCGGTGCCGTGCGACGGGTCTGTCGCCAGCGACGCGGCCAGGCCGGTCCCGCCGGCACCGGCGAGCACACCGGGTGCCGTGACGCTGAGCGCGGCACCTCCGGCCGTCGTGCTCGCGGTGTCGTTGGCCGCCGACGCGTGCGCGGCCGACGTCGTGTTCGTGAAGGTGCACACGACGTCGGTGCCGGCGGCGGTCGCGGCCGCGGGGAAGGTGAAGGTCGTCGTGTCGCCCGTCCCGCTCGCGACCGGCGTTCCGGTGTTCACATCGACGCAGCTGTAGGTGGTCGAGTAGTTCGTGAGGTCCGTCGTGACCGCAGCCGTCTGCGTCACGGTGTAGGACGTGCCGGGGAGAGTGAGGGCGGCGCCCGCGACCGCCGGCTGGAGGCCGGTCGCCGTGCCCGACGTGGTGGCGCTGTTACCCGAGACGATCCCGCCGCCGGTGAACGAGAGCCCGAACTGGTCGGTGCTGCGCCAGCGTGTGTCGACGCTCGCCTGCGCCGAGAGGGTGTTCGCGTAGTTGCACGAGCCGAGGTCGGTCGGGCTGAAGCCGCCGGAGATCGCAATGGTGTCGACCAGAGCCCCGGAGGCCGGATCGAGCTTGAGGATGTTCGTGCCGCTCGAGACGTACAGATAGCCGTCCGTGGAGAACGCGATCCCCGGGCTGTTCGTCCCGGTGGGAAGGGTCGCCACCAGTGAGGTGGACAGGCTGGTGGTCCCTGCCGTCGTCGGGATGGTCGTCGCGTTCACGCGGAGGACCTCGTTGGCGGCGACCACGAACAGGAGGCCGCGGGTGCTGAAGGCGAAGTCGCCGTTACCGGAGGGGAGGCCCGTGAGCACGCCGACCTCGCCGATCTTCGTGCCGGTCGCCGGGTCGTAGGCGCCGATGGTCGCAGAGGTGCCGCTGCCGCCGTAGTAGTAGAAACCGGTAGCCGGGTTGATCGCGCCGCGGATCGCCGTCTGGTTTCCGGCGGGGTCGACCGAGGTGGCGGTGGAGGTCGTGCCGGTCGTGGCGTCGTACTTCGTGATCGAGTTCGCGCTGTTGTCGAATCCGTATGCGGCGGTCCCGTTGACGGCGACACCGAGCCCGTTGTTGGCCGGCGCCACGCTCGCGATGGAGGTGGTCGCGCCGGTGGTCGCGTTGATCGCCTCGAGCTGGTTGGCGTTGTCGACGCCGTAGAGGGTGTTCTGATCGCAGGCGAGTGCAGCGGCCGAGGCGTGCGCGGGGCCCGAGTCGACCCCCTGGATCACGGTGAGGACCGCCAGTGCGAACGCGGCGATCACAGCCGTGGTTCGCAGCAGCGGACGTGAAACGGATACGGGAGTGCGGGCAGACGTCACGTCGGGTTCGGGCCTTGCGTTCGGGTCGGGCGGCGACAGCGGGTCGGCATCACCGGGTGGCGTCAGGCGACCGGTCGGGGTCCGGTCGCAGGGGGTAAGACGCACGATCGACGCTAGTGAAACAACCGTGCGCGGTGAATCCCCCGTTCGCGGGGCCGAGCGGCCCGGCCGCGGACGTGGCCGCGGCCGTGGCCTTAGACTCGACCGCGGAACGGGCGCCCACGTCTTTTCATCGCGCGATCCAGCCCACGGCCGCAGAGCGTCCGTTGATCCATCGGTTCACATCAAAGGAGAAAAGAGTGTCGCCTTCCCGTGTCGCGAGGCCGAGTGTTCGGCGGCCCTTCCCGATTGCCGCATCCCTGGTCTCCGCCGGGCTCATCGTGGTGAATGCGATTGCCGGGGCCCCGCTCGTGGCGAACGCTGTCCCGGCTCCGACAGTCGCCCTCAGCACGACCTCGGTCAGCCCTTATGGGTGGGTCGGGCTCGATTCGGTGTCAGGATTCGGCCCCGACGACGCGCTGACGATCACGGTGGACGGTACGGACGTGACCGGCCAGTTGTCCAACACCATCACCGATTCGAACGGTTCCATCACCACGTCCCTCGGCAGCATCCAGATCCCGGGGACGAACGGTGGTTCGATCGGACCCCACACGCTCGTCGTGAATGATGCCACAGCAGGGCTCACCGCCTCCGCGAACGTGCAGGTGGTCCCGGCCCCGCACCCCACGCCTTCGACGATTCAGCGAACGGTCTCGCAGATGAGAGCCCCCGGCATCTCCGTCGTATTCAGCGGCTTCGCACCCGGCGACAGCACCACATTCACCCTGAACGATCAGACCAGAGTCGGCCAGTGCGGTACATCGACCGCGGATGCCTCGGGCAATGTGACGGTGACCTGCGAGTGGAACGCCGCCTTCAGCGCATCGTTCGCCGCGTTCGGCCCGGGTCAGTACGTGATCAACGGGGAAATTCGACGGGAACCCGGTACTCGGACTCCGCAGCGCTGACGGTAACCGCCGATGGTCCGGTCGCACCGTCGCCCACCTCTCCTGTGAGCGCGCCTTCGCCCGCGGCTCCGGTCACAGCGGCAACCCCGGCGATCCCTGTCACCGGCGACGCCCACTTCACCGGCTGATCCGTCCCGCACCGGCGAGGAGTCACCCCCAGTTTCGGGGCAGAACCGACGGTTTTCATTCCTTGCTGACCGATCGGTATTTTTTCTCGTATACGCTCAGGGAGCGCCGCCCGCCCGCATCTGGCAGAGGGTGCGCCATCCACGGTTGCTCCTCGCTCCTTTCGCTGTGGCTGCCGATCAACGTGAAAGGACACACCCGTGTCATTTGCCTCGTCCACGTCCACTCGCTTCAGACTGAAGCGCTCAGCGATGCTCGTCTCCGCAGGCATCGTCGCCGCGGCGCTCGCCGTCGCGGGCCCGATCGCCGCGAATGCGGTGACGCCTCCCACTGTCACCTCGAATACGTCCACAGCGAGCGCGTACGGGCAGGTCGTGCTCACTGTGGACGGCTTCCAGCCGAACGAGGCGCTGACGGTGACCTTCGATTCCTCGTCGCTGACCACGTATGCCGACACCGGATACACGCAGGGTTTCGCTGACGCCACCGGTCATTATGTTGCGGCGGCGTACCTTCCCGGCACGGCTACGGTGGGGGCGCACACGATCACCGTGACCGGCGCGACCACCCCGGCGGCGACTACTCCGATCACCGTGGTCGCCCAGCCGACAGCCGCCGCGAACCCCTCGAGCGTTGCGCTCTCCAGCTACCTCAGCAAGGGTGTGACGGCCACGTTCACCGGTTTCGCACCCGGGTCCACGGTCTCTTTCGGGATCTCCAACCCCGGAATGGGCGATCCGGCTGGTCCTGACGCCGTTGTCGGCGCCTCGGGTGTCGTCTCGATCACGTACGTTCCCACCGCGGGCAGCCCCTTCGCGAACCAGGGCACGTACCAGCTTTCGGCTTTCACCAAGTCGGGCAATGTGCTGGCACAGGCCGCCACGTTCGTCGTCACCCCGAACGCCGTCGTTGCGCCGACCGCGCCCGTCGCGGCTCCGGCTGCGCCGGTCAAGAACACCGCGAGCTTCACCGGCTGACCACCGCACGGCGTCATCCGTTCGCCGGGCCGGGGCTCTCGCTCCCGCCCGGCGAACGCTTTTCCACCTGCAGTCCCTCCGAGGAGTCCAATGTTCACCCGTGCGACAGCGTCGCTCTCGTTCGGAGCGGCCGCCCTTCTGACCGCACTGCTCCTGACCGGCTGCGCGGGAGGCGTCGCGGCCACCCGTTCCCCGCTGCCTCACCCGCAAACCCGCACGACCTCCCCTGCGCCGACGCCCACCCCGCCTGCAGCGCCGGCCTCGATCGGAACGTCAGCGACAGCCATTCCGGCACAGGTCGCCGTGTACGGCTCGCCGGACGGGGCTGTGACCGAGACCCTGGCCAACCCGCAACCGTCCGGGGCGCCGCTGACCTTCCTCGTCGCCTCCACCCAGGGCGCATGGCTGCAGGTCGACCTCGCTCAGCGCCCGAACGGCAGCACCGGCTGGGTCAAGGCCGATGGGGTCACCCTTCACAGCCTCGTCTACAGCCTGCACGCATCCACCGAGCAGAACACGCTGACCCTCCTGAAGAACGGGACGCCGGTGAAGACGTACACCGCCGCCACCGGCACGGGCGGCACACCCACGCCGCATGGATCGTTCTACATCACCGAACTCCTCCAACCGACCAACGACGGATACGGTCCATACGCGTTCGGGCTGTCCGCGTTCTCGGATGTCCTCTCCAGCTTCGGCGGCGGGCCCGGCCAAATCGGACTCCACGGCACCAACGACGCGGGAAGCATCGGCCATTCGGCCAGCCACGGCTGCATCCGCCTCGCCAACCCCGACATCACCGAACTCGCCACCCTGCTCCCTCTCGGCACGCCCATCACCATCAACTGACGCGTCCCGTCACCCACGCGATCGTGGCGAGCTGCGACTGCACATCATCGAAGGAGCTACGCACATGTCCTCAGGCTCGACCGCACGCCGCTCGTCTCACCGCCGGAAGCTGAAGCGATCAGCGACACTGCTCTCGGTCGGCCTTTTCGCCGCAGCCCTGGCGATCGGAACCCCCGTCGCGGCAGACGCTGCGCCAGTGACGACGCTGGTGTCGAGCACCCCGAGCGTCACCGCGAACGGTCAGCTCACCCTGACGGCCGCCGGGTTCGCGCCGGGCGAGGCCCTCGCCTTCAGCCTTGATTCCACCCCGCTGCCCACCTATGGCTCCGCCTCGGAGACCGCCGACGCGGGAGGAAGCTACAGCGGAGTCGCGGTGATACCCACGCTGACGCCGATCGGCCCGCACACGATCACGGTCACCGGAGCGACTTCGCCGTCGGCCACCACGGTGATCGACGTGGTGGCCAAGCCGACGTCCGCGGTGAGCCCGTCTACTGTCGCAAAGTCCGACTACCTGAGCAAGGGAGTCACCGCGAGCTTCTCCGGATTCACCCCGGGCTCCACCGTCTCGTTCCTCATCTCCACCCCCGTGATGGGCGATCCGGCAGGTCCTGACGTCGTCGTGGGCGTGTCCGGGACCGCCACGGTCCACTTCGTGCCGAAGGCCGGCAGCAACTACGCGAATCCGGGCACCTACACAATCGACGCGGGAAGCGGGGCATGGAGCATCCACGCTGTTCCCGTCTCATTCGACGTCACGGCGGACCCGGCGCCCGCACCCGTTCCGGCGCCGGTCGCGGCGCCCGCGGCTCCCGTCAAAACGGTGGCGAGCTTCACCGGTTGACAGGCCGAGCGCTCCCGGTTGCGTGACAGCTTCACTGCGAGCCGATGTTGTCGCGCATGGATGACCCTCCCGCAGGTTGATGCGTCGCGGCACCATCACCCCGTGGGGCGGAATCTCGCCGCCATCACGCCCGACCGGAACTCCACGCGTTCCACCAACTCGAGCCGGATGCGCTCGTGCAGACCCGCGAGCAGCGTCGGGCCGTGGCCGGCGAGCACCGGCTGCACGACGAACACGTACTCGTCGATCAGGCCCAGGTCCGCCAGTGCAAGAGGAAGTGTCACTCCGCCGACGAACAGGCCATCGCCCGGCTCCTGCTTCAGCCGTCCGACCGCCTGGCGCAGGTCGCCGCGCAGCAGCTCGGCGTTCCAGTCGACGCCGCTCGACGTGCTCGACACGACGTGCTTCTTCGCGGCGTCGATGGCCTCCGCGAACGGGATCTGCGACTCGTCCATCCACTCGGGCCACACGCCGGAGGGCGGCCGTCGCCACGCCGCCTCCATCATCCGGTACGTGACCCGGCCGAAGAGGAGGGCGTCGGCGCGCTCCATCTCCGCGGTCCAGAAGCGCATCGACTCCTCGTCGGGCGGGAGCCCGGCCTCGTGGTGGACGCAGCCGTCGAGCGTGACGTTGATGGAGTAGCGAAGCGGTCTCATCGTGTGATCCCCGTCAAGCAGGCTCGTGGGTCCGTGGGTTGGTCACCCCGAGCGCACGGACCCGGCGGAAGGGCGGGTCGCTCGCCGCCCAGACGGGCGGTTCGGGCATCGTCATGACGCGAGCGTAGTCCGTCGACCGGTGGGCAGGGGCGGGTCAGTCGGAACCGTGCTGCAACCCGGCGCACACCAGCTCGGCGAGCGTCGCGAGGTCTTCGCGCGGGTCTTCCACGACATCCGCCGTCCCTCCGTCGCCGGACTCCTCCCGGAGCGGGGGCGTCGTGACGATCGCGCCCCACGCGAGCGCGGCGGCACGGAGTCGCCGGCCGCCGACGGGGATGTGCAGGCTCCCGGCGAGGACCTTCTCGATCGTCGTGTACAGCGCACGCCGGTGCTCGGCCAGGTTGGCCCTCACCTCCGGGTGGGAGTGCTGCTCGCGCCAGACGATCACGCGGAGCACCGCGGAGTCCGCCTGCACGCGGAAGAGCTTCTGGCTCAGGTTCAGCAGGGACCGGACCGGGTTGCCCGGTTCGATCAGCGGGTCCGGGTCGATCGTGCCCGGCCCGAGGCGTTCGTCGACCAGCGTGCCGAGGATGTCCTTCTTGGTCGGGAAGTAGTAGAAGAGCAGGCCTTTGGGGACCGCCGCCGCGGCTGCGATGGCCGAGGTCGGGGTCGCGTCGAAACCGCGCTCGGCGAAGAGGTTTTCGGCCGCGTCGAGGATCCGGGTGCGTGCCTCCGTCGCCTGCTCCACGCTTCTCCGCCCTTCCAACGGTGCGAGGGGCCGGTGACCGGCCCCTCGCGGATGGTTCGTTCTAGTGCGTGGCCTGCGGGTGGTGCATCTTCATCGCCGGCTGCACGGCAAGGAGGCCGACGGCCAGCGCGACGACGCCCGCGATCCAGGAGGTCCAGGCCGCTGCGGCGTCGGAGGCGTAGTTCCCCACCCACGGCGAGACGATGAGCAGGACGCCGAGAGCGACATGGATCCACTCCATCGAGACGAGGCCCGGCATCGCCAGGCTCCACACCCCGGCCGCGACCAGCAGCACACCAAGGACGAGCATGATCGGCAGGGACGCGCCCGTGTGGGCGGTCCAGATCGTCGACAATGCGACATAGAGACCGGCGGCGACGGCCACCCAGTCCTGCCAGCGAGTCCATTTCTTCATCGACACCAACATCCTTTCGTCAGTCGGCTCCCGGTCTGGGGGTCATGTTCGATTTTAGAATTGATTGACCGACCGGTCAATGCTGGATCAGTCCCAGTGGTGGCCATCCCAGCGGCCCGCGTCGCGGAGAGCCGTGGTGGCCGGGCCGAGCTCGGACCACGGTCCATGCACCCCCAGCACGACCAGGCCGGAGGTGCGCATGACCACGTCCTCGTCGGCGAGAAGGGAGGCCAGCTCCTCCATCCCGGGATTGTGACCGACCAGGATCACCGTGCCGAGGTCGTCCGGGACGTCGCGCAGGACGTCGAGGAGGGTGTCGGCGTATGCCGCGTACACGCGATCGTCGAACCGCACGGGAGGCGCGGGCGCGAGCTCGGCGGAGACGAGCTCCCAGGTCTCGCGGGCGCGGCGTGCGGGGGATACGAGGGCCAGGTCGATCGGGTCGGCGTGATCGGCGAGCCATCGTCCGGCGAGGGGCGCCTGCGTCCGGCCGCGCTCGGCCAGCGGGCGGTCGACGTCCCGGACCGACCCGGACCAGTCCGACTTGGCGTGGCGTAAAAGGATGAGGGTGCTCACGCTGCAAGTGTGCCGCAGGATCGGACGACCCGGTACCGGTCGGCGCGCGTGCTCAGGAGCGGAGCCGAGCGAGAAGCACGGTCGTCGTGACGTCCTCGATCGGCTCCTCCTCGGCGAGCGCCCGCAACCGCTCCCGCAGCTCGGCGCCCCTCGTCGCCTGTACGGCGCTCAGCGCGCTGCCCAGGTGACCCAGCACCCACTCGAGCGTGACCGGATACGACGCGTGCCAGGTCAGCACCTCCGTGTCGAGCCCCAGCGAGTCGGCGATCGCGCGACGCTCGTCGAGCGCCGATGCGTCGGTGCGGCAGTTGCCCGTCACCGGGCCGTAGAGGGACTCCAGCGCCTCCCGGACCATCCGTTGCCACGGTGCGGCGCCGAGCCAGAGCGGCGGCCCCTGGGTCACGACGGCGATCGCGCCGCCCGGGCGGAGCAGCAGGGACGCCGCCCGGAGCGTCGCGCGTTCGTCCATCCAGTGCAGCGCGTTCCCGATCGTCACCAACCCGATCGGGGCCGCGAACGGGACCGCCACGGCGGGGAGGTCCCTGTCGTCGCCGAGGACGCACACGACCCGCTCGGCGCTGCGGGCGCGCAGGCCCGCGAGCATGTCGGGCTCGGGATCGATCGCGACCACGGCCCCGCAGTGCTCAGCCAGCGGAACCGCGAGCTGGCCGGTGCCGCAGCCGAGATCCAGCGCGATGTCGTCCGCGCGGAGGCCGGACGCCGCGACGAGCCGGGCGGTCTGGTCGGCGGGGAGGTCCCGGCGGAATTCGGCGTAGTACTGGGCGGTGGTTCCGGCGAAGTCGCTTCTCACGACGCGTCGAGCACCTCGCGGAGCCGGGCGGCGAACTCGCGGGGCTTGCCCGGGTAGCCGGAGTCCTCGGCCGCGAAGCCGCCGTGGTGGCTCGGGAAGACGACCGGCGTGGTGCCCAGCAGCGCTGCGACCGCGGTGGAGGTGCGGCCGGTGAAGATGCCCTCCGACTCCTCGCCGACGGCGATTACGACGCGGGTCTGCGCGGCCTTCAGGGCGTCGATGTCGGGGCGGTAGCCGGTGATCGCGACCGAGCGCCGCGAGAGGAGCGGATCGTCGCGGGAGCCGTCGTCGGCGGTGGGCATCCCGAACATCGCCGGGTCCGGCGCCGGGAGGGCGAAGTAGTCGTCGGTGAACTCGCCGCGCCACGACGTCATCATGACGAACGCGGCCATTCCCGCCCCGAATCCTTTGGCGTCGTAGGCGGCGTGCACCGCGTCGAGGCTGCGCTCGGCGGCCTCGGCGTCGGGGAGGACGCCCGGGAGCGGGGGCTCGTGCGCGACGAGGGTCCGCACGTTCTCGGGATGGGCCGTCACCAAAGCCAGCGCGGTCACGGCGCCGCCGCTGCTCGCGAACAGGTCGACCGGGCCTGTGCCGAGCGCCTGGATGACGGCGTGGACGTCCTCGGCCTGCGTGGTGGGCGTGTTGGTCACCTCGCCGTCGCTGCGGGTGCTCCGCCCGAGGCCCCGGGGGTCGTAGGTGACGACGACGCGGTCGGGGAGGTGGGACGCCAGCGCGCGGAAGCCGCTCGCGTCCATCGGCTGCCCGATCATGACGAGCGGAGGATGTCCCCCTCGCCGGTCTCCGCGTCGGTGACGTCGTAGACGATCTCGGCTCCGGGCGTGTGGATGGTGCGCGTCTCCATGACGGCCTCGTCTCGGTCGGCGAACGGGTGATGGTGTGGATGCTACGCGCTGGCCCACGCTCCATGCCACCCGACGGGCCGCCCGACCTGCGCCGGGCCGCCGGACGCCGCCCACCCGAGGCTGTGCCCCTCCGTCTACCCGAGAATTGGGGCCGCCGTCAGGCTTCGAGTTCGCTGATCCCGGCCGTCCATCGCAGGTCGCCGATCTACCCTTTCTCCAGAGGCGGGGGAAACCGAACGAGACAGGAAATGATCATGGGTGCCACGATTACCCCCATCAGGAGGCCCGCGCCCGTCGCGCACGTCGAGACGATCCAGGGCTCTGGCGACAGCCGCACGATCAGCGTCCGGTGCTGGTGCCCGATCGGTCACGACCACACGTACGCGGAGTGGGTGGAACTGTTCGGGCGGTCCCAGTACGACGTGCGCTGACCACGACGTGCGCTGACCACGACGTGCGCTGACGCGGCCCCGCTCTCACCAGGGCGCGACGGTGCCGTCCCACGAGAACAGCAGCCCGCTCGGCCCGTCGTCGGGCAGCGTCGCCAGTCGCACGGCGCCCTCGGCCGCCTCGGCGGGGTCGCCGGCGGCGGCCGCGGCGCGCGGGTTCAGATTGGTGGCGCGCAGGCCGGGCGCCAGGGCGTTGACCTTCACGCCGTCCGCCGCGAGGGCGTGCGCGTAGAAGATGGTCAGGCCGTCGAGCGCGGCCTTCGACGAGCGGTAGGCGGCGCCCCGGCCGGACGAAGCGGCGACGTGGTCGAACTGCGGGTTGGGCCCGGTGCTCCAGGTGAGCGAGCCGGTGCCGCTGGAGATGTTGACGATCCGGGGATGTGCGGAGCGCCGCAGTGCGGGGGCGAACGCGTTCGTGACGGCGACCACGCCGAACACGTTGGTCTCGTAGGTGCGCCGGAAGACGTCCACGTCGACGTCGGTGATGACGTCCGCGATGTCGAGCGAGATGCCGGCGTTGTTGATCAGCACGTCCAGGGCAGGCACGGCCGCGGCGGCCGCGGCGACGCTGTCGGCGTCCGTGACGTCGAGCGGCAGGACGGCGCCGCCGACCTCGGCGGCGGCCTGTTCGCCTCGCGCGCGGTCGCGGGCGCCGAGCAGGACGTTCCAGCCCTGCGCGGCGAGCTGGCGGGCGATCTCCTTCCCGATTCCGCTGGTGGCTCCCGTGACAAGAGCGGTGGACGGGCCCCCTGCGTTGGTGGCGGGTGCGGTGTTGGCGGTGGTGTTCACGCCCTCCATCCTGTGCCGGGCGTCGCCACGGAACCAGGCACAGGGAGTACCACCTTCGGTAGGCCGGACTCCCATGACAGCGGCTGGATGAACATCTGCCGCTTCCCGCCCACGGCGTCCCAGGCGTGGAAAGCGATCAGGTCGACGCCGTCGTCCAGCCGCAGCACCGAGTTGTGGCCGGGGCCGAGGAGGCCGGTGAGCTCCGTGCTCAACACGTCGGCGGCCACCCGAGGCTCGTGGGTCCACGGCCCCAGCGGATGCGACGCGGTCGCGACCGAGACGCCGTAGCCGTCGCCCTCCCAGCGGCCGCCGGAGAAGAACAGGTGGTAACGGTCGCCGCGCCGCACGACGGTCGGCCCCTCGAGCGTGTGCCAGTCGAAGCGGCGGCCGTACATGGTGCGGTCGCGCTCGAAGAGCTGCCAGTCGGAGTCCGGCGCGAGCACCGCGACCGGGTCCGAGTGGGGCGCGGTGAGGAGTCGAGGCGAAGCACCGCGAGGTGCGTGCCGGGCCGGTCGCCGGTGAGCACGTCGCGGGCGAAGAACAGGTACCAGGTGCCGTCGGCGTCGCGGAACGGGTGCGCGTCGATGGCGAAGGACTCGCCCGGGGTGAGGTTCACGCCCTGGTCGACGAACGGGCCGAGCGGGGAGTCCGCCCGGGCGACGCGCAGGTGGTGGCCGACGATGCCGTGGCCGACGGAGTAGAACATCCAGTAGGCGCCGTCGGCGGCCACGACCTCCGGCGCCCAGTAGGCGTCGCCGAGCGCGGGATCCGGCCGCTCCAGCACGCCGCCGGCGCTCGACCAGTGCAGGAGGTCGGGGGAGCGGAGCGCCTCGAAAGCGTGCGTCTCGGTGCCGTCGAGCAGGCGGTCGTCGCCGGAGCCGTAGGCGATGAACTCGCCGCCGGAGCGGGCGAGGAACGGGTCCGCGAAGTAGCCGTCGTAGACCGGTTCAGCGCGGACGGGTTCAGCGCGGACGGGTTCAGCGCGGACGGGTTCAGAGCGCGAGCTCATCGGCGACCTCCGTCCCAGGCGCGCCGGCGGGCTCCGCGGCCAGTCGCGCGTACAGCGCGGCCGCCGCGGTGGGCACGCGGGCCAGCCGCCCGTCTTCCTGCTCGTCCAGCCGGATGACGCCCATGCGCCGCAGGAACGGCGTCTTGGCGCGACGGCCGTCCGCCACCCCGTCGCCGGAGTGCAGACGCGCGGCGACGATGTGGTCGTCCACCACGAACTCCTCGACGTTGCGGCCGCCGGAGGCGTACGACCAGTCCACGAAGTCGAGGATCGGCCACCAGGTGTAGCCGCGGATGTCGAGGCCCTCGTCGCGCAACTCCCCGATCGAGCGGACGGAGTCGTCCAGCCAGGCGGACCGGAGCTCGTCGTCGCCCTCGATGCTCGTCTCGGTGATGAGCATCGGCAGGCCGTACCGCGCGGAGAACGCGCGGAGGCTGTCGGCGAGGCCGACGCTCCAGCGGTTGGTCGCCACCTGCGCCACCTCCTCGCCGCGCTGCACGAGCGTGCGCGGTGAGAGGTCGGGATAGTAGTTGACGCCCAGCAGGTCCACGGTCGGGGGAACGGCGGTCAGCTGCTCGAGTCGCTCGGGGTCCGCGCCCTGCTCCAGCAGCCAGCCGTGCAGCGGATGGGACGGGTCGACGCGGCCGAGCAGGAGGTCGGTCGGCAGCATCCCCACCGACTCCAGCAGCGCGGCGTGCTCGGCGAGAGCGGCGTCGTCGGTTCGGTAGAGCGAGGTCGCCTCGACGTGCACGACGACCGCGTCCGGGTTGGCCGCGCGGACGGCGCGGATCGTCTCGGCCATGCCCTCCACGACGCCGAGGGTGACCGCGGTCCAGCCGTCCCAGCCGCTCAGCGACGGCGGCCACACGCCGCGCAGGCCGCAGAACGACGCCGTGGTGAGCGGCTCGTTGAGGGGCGTCACGTGGTCCACGATCCCGCGGTAGCGCGCGGCGAACGCGCCGGCGAACTCTGCGACGGTCTGGGGATACCGCGGGTCGGCGAACGACGCCCGCAGCCAGGTCGGTGTGCCGTAGTGCACGAGGTCCGCGATCACGGTCAGCCCGAGCTCCGCCGACGCGAAGTGGAGTCGCTCGTCCAGCATCGACCAGTCGAACACCCCTGGGGCGGTGTGGACGAGCGGCCAGTTGACGCCGTAGCGCAGGACGGTCGCGCCCAGGTCGCGGACAGCCCGGAGGTCGTCCCGCCAGTTCTCGGTGTGCTCGGTGAGGTCGTACTCGTCGAGGTCGGCCATCGCGAAGTGCTCCGGCGGGTAGACGCAGGTGTCCTCGATGCCGGCCGCCCAGGCGAAATCACCCGGGCCGAGCCCCGCGGCCGTCACTTGAGCCCCGTCGTGGCGACGCCGGCCACGAAGTACTTCTGCGCGAAGAAGAACGCGACGGCGATCGGGATCAGCGAGATGGTGGCTCCGGCGAGCAGCACGGCGTGATCGGTGACGTGCTGGCCGCCGAAGAGGGTGAGCCCGGCGGGCAGCGTCAGCATGTTCGGGTCGCTGGTGACCACGAGCGGCCAGAGCAGGTCGTTCCACAGGTTCATGAAGTTGAGGATGGCGACGGTCGCGATCGCCGGCTTGGCCAGCGGCAGGATGATCTTCCAGTAGATGCGGAAGTGGCCGGCGCCGTCGATCCGGGCGGCTTCGTCCAGCTCGGTGGGGATGCTGATGAAGAACTGCCGGAAGAGGAAGATGCCGAACGCGCTGGTGGCGCGCGGCACGATCAGCCCCTGGTAGGTGTTCAGCCAGCCGAAGTGGAACAGCTCGATGAAGACCGGGATGAGCGTCACCTGGAACGGTACCATCAGCGTCGCGATGACCAGGATGAACGCGAGGTTTCGTCCGCGGAACTTCAGCCTGGCCAGCGCGTAGGCGCATAGGGAGTCGAACAGCAGTGTGGCAGCGGTGGTCACGCCCGCGAACACGAACGTGTTGCCGAGCAGGCGGAGGAAGGGCAGCTGCTCCCACACACCGAGGTAGCCGTGCAGCGTGATCGAGGTGGGGAAGAGCGAGGCGGGGTTGCCGAACAGGTCGCTCTCGCTACGGAACGAGCCGGACACCATCCAGATGAACGGCACGATCGCGAAGATCAGGCCGATCACCAGCACGATCCATTTCGACGAGGCGGCCAGCGCGGTCAGAGCGCCGGGGCGTCTCACGCGGACACCGGTTTCAGTCGACATCGTTGTACCTGAACAATCTGAGCTGGAGGAGCGAGAGGAGCATGATGAGCGCGAAGAGGACCCAGGAGATCGCCGACGCATAGCCGGTCTGATAGTTCACGAAGCCGTCGCGGTAGATGAGGTTCACGAGGCTGTCGGTGCGGAACACCGGTCCGCCGTCGGTCATCACGTAGACCAGGTCGAACACCTGCAGCGACTGGATGGTGAGGATCATGGTCGCGAACAGCAGGGTCGGCCGCACGCTCGGGATCGTGATGTACAGCGTGAGCTGCCGGTTGTTCGCGCCGTCGAGCCGTCCGGCCTCGTAACGCTCGGCGGGGACGGCCTTCAGCGCGGCGACGAACAGGATCATGGCGAAGCCGACGCTCCGCCAGACGGCCACGAAGATGACGCTCGGCAGGGCCAGGGAGGTCGACTGCAGCCAGGCGACCGGCTGGAGGCCGAGGAGCTGGGTGAGGCCGCCGACGAGGCCGATGCTCGGGTCCAGCAGGAACTTCCAGACCAGGCCGATGGTGACGAACGAGACGATCGTCGGGAAGAAGTAGACCGAGCGCACGATCCGGGTGAGCAGGTTGTCCTTCAGCAGCAGCAGCGCGGACCCGAAGCCGAGGGTGATCTGGAAGACGACGGCGAACGCGGTGAAGATGAGGGTGACGCCGAGGGCGTTCCAGAACTGCGGGTCCTGGAAGAGCTTGATGTAGTTGCCGAAGCCGAGGAATGTCTGGCTGGACGCCCCGATCGTCCAGTCGAAGAAGCTGTAGTACAGCGTCTGCAGGATCGGGAACAGGACGAACACGCCCAGGATGATCAGGCTCGGCGCCATGAACAGCCAGGCCGGCTGGAACCGGAGCCGACGGCGGCGCGGGTGCGCCTCGCCGGTCGTGCCCGGCCGCCGGGACGGCGTCGCCGTCCGGGGAGGGTCCCGCCCCGTCCCGCGCAGGGCGGGACAGGGCGGGCTCGGTGGTGTGGGTGCTCACTACTTGCTGCACCCCGTGAGGCTGTCGATCGTCTTGGCGGCGTCGGCGGTGGCGGAGGCCACGGAGGTCCCGCGGGTGATCTGCCCGATCAGCGGCACGTACGCGTTGGCGTCGACCTGGGTCGCGTTGGTGACGTGCGGCAGGTAGAGCCGCGAGTCGGGGACCTGGGATGTGAAGATCGACACGGTCGGGTCGGCCTTCAGCTTGGCGTCGTCGGCGAGGTCGGTGCGCAGCGGCGGGAAGCCGGTCTGCAGCGAGAACTTCTCCTGCGCGGTCTTGCTGGTCCAGTAGGCGAGGAACTCCTGCGCCTCCTGTGGGTGCTTCGTCTTGGCCGAGACGGCGAGCGGCGCGGTGGAGCCGAGCGTCACGCTCGATCCGTCGACGCCGACCGGGACCTTCGCGATGCCGAGGTCGATGCCCGCGGACTTGTAGCCGGGGGCCGCCCACGGTCCGTTGATCTCCATCGCGGCCTTGCCGGCCGAGAACAGCGAGTCGGCCTGGGCGCCGGTCTGCCCGACAGGGGAGATCTTGTCCTGGACGACCAGGTCGCTCCAGGTCGAGAGGCTCTTCTGCCCCGCGCTGGTCTGCACGACGCTGCAGCCCTTCGCATCGACGATGTCGCCGCCCTCCAGCCACTGCAGGATCGGCCACATCTGGATGGTCTGGTTGTCCGCCAGGGAGAGGCCGTACTGCGTCTGGCCGCCGTTGAGGGTCAGCTTCTTGGCGTCGGCCTGGAGCTCGGCGACGGTGGTCGGCGGGCCGGCGATCCCGGCGGCGGCGAACGCCTTCTTGTTGTAGTACAGGCTGAGCGTCGCGAAGTTCGCGGGAACGGCGTAGAGCTTGCCGTTGTAGGTGAACTCCTTCACGGTGCCCGGCGCGAGCTTGTCGGTGTTGATCTTGGTGTCGCCCGAACCGGTGTTCGTGATCGCGAGGACCGAGTTGGTCTTCACGAACTGCGCGATCGCGTTCGGGTCGCTGGAGGGCGCCGCGATGTCGGGGCCCTGACCGGTCAGCCACGCGGACGGCAGCTTCTGGGCGATGGTGTCCCAGGGCTGGACGTTCATGGTTACGTGGATGTTCGGGTGCGACGCGTTGAAGTCCTTGACGATCGTGTCGTAGCCGGGACGGTCGCCGCCGGTGAACCCGGTCCAGACGGTGAGGTCGACCGTGCCGCCGGACGTTCCGGAGGTGCCGGAGGTGCCGGAGCACGCGGTGAGCGCCAGCATCGACGCGGCCACGCCGGCCGCGACGACGAGGGATCTGCGGATTTTCATCGAGTGTTCTCCTTTGAGCAGTGCAGATGAGGGGAGGGGGCGGTGCTGTGGGTGGGGTGGGGATAGTGCGGTGGGACGGGTGGAGCGGTATCGGGGGCGCGTCGGGGATGCGGGTCAGGGGTTCTCCGGGCAGCCGCACGAGCGGCGCGGCACGAAGGTCACACCGAGCTCCTCGTGCGCGGGCCCGTGGAAGCGTCCGTCGACCAGGTCGAAGAGGCGTTCGGTGGCGCGGCGCGCCATCTCCTCGGCCGGCACGGCCATGGTCGTGATGCCCGGAGTGGTCACGCGTGCGAGCCCGAAGTCGTCGAAGCCGACGATCGAGATGTCCTCCGGCACGCGGAGTCCGGCGCGCTTGAGTTCCTGGAGGCCGCCGAACGCCATGTCGTCGTTGGCGAACACGATGCCGTCGACCTCCCGGCCGTCGGCGAGCGCTGCGACGACCGCCGCGGCGCCGGACTCCTCGTTGAACTCGCCGCGGACGACCTGCGCGTCCGCCTCCAGACCGCGCGAGCGCACGGCGGCGAGGAAGCCCTCGCGCCGGTCGAGCCCGGTCTGATGGTCGAGCGGGCCGGTGACGTGCACGAGCCGGCGGCGGCCGTGCACGTCGATGAGGTGCTCGGTCAGCGTGCGCGTGGCGGCGACGTCGTCGATGCCGACGCTGACCGAGCCGGGGAGGTAGGGGAAGTTGCCGATCAGAACGACCGGGAGGCCGGAGGCGACGAGCTCCTCGACGTGGAAGTCGTCCACGGCCGAGCTGGTGACGATCGCGCCGTCGGCACTGCGGGAGCGCACGACGCGCTCGTAGGCTGCGACGCCGTTCTCGGCGTCGGAGTTGGTGGAGACGATCACCTGGCTGTCGTGGGCGTTGGCGGCGTCGGACACTCCGGTGAGCACGTGCATGAAGTAGCTGTGGCCGAAGACGTGCTGGGACGTGTTCGGGACGATCAGCGCGACGGCGCCGGCCCTCTGGTTGCGGAGCGCGCGACCGGCCGAGCTGGGGACGTAGCCGAGTTCCTGCGCCGCCTGGCGCACGGCCGCCTTGGTCTTGGAGCTGATCCGGGCGTGGTCGGCCAGTGCCATCGACGCTGCGGAGGAGGTGATGCCGACGCGCTCAGCGACGTCCTTCAGGGTGACGGCCGAGCGGGCGTCCCGGGTCTTCGGCATCGGTGCCTCCGTGTCGTTGGCTGGTGTCGTCGGAGCGGGTGCTCAAACGATGAAGCAGGTGTTCAAACGATAAAGCATTCGTTCAAACGATAAAGCGGTGGGCGGCTGTGTGTCTGCGAGCGCTTTATCGATTGAGCAACGAGCGGTTCGCTGAACCATTGGCGTGCTCAATCGATAAAGCACACAATAGAACCAACCCTCCCCACAACGCAAGAAGAATTTTCCGGCACTGCCCGCAACGGGCCGTGCTAACGTTCTCCCGATCGTGATCCGACGCAGGAGGTGAGACCCATGAACGCAGTATCCGTGGTGGGTGCTCCCCTGAAGTACACGATCGTGCGACGCCGCTAGCCGTCGCCGGGAGCGCCCCAAGGCATCTTCGCGAAAGGCGACTCCCATGAACGCACACACTTCTTCCTCCTCCCGCGCGCTCGTCCTGCACGGCGGCGGCTCCTCCGGCAACGCCTGGGAGATCGGCGTGATCGCCGGCCTCCTCGACGGCGGGCTGGACGTCACTCGCGCCGACCTGATCGTCGGCACCTCGGCCGGATCCACGGCCGCCGCACAGATCACGAGCGCGCCGCCCGGCGAGCTGTTCGCCGCCATCCTCGACGCACCGACTCCGCAGCGGCCCGGCGGTGCGCCCGGGGTGCCGCTGGGGGAGGCCGACCCGGCGGCGCAGGCGTCCCGCGCGGCGTCGCCGGTTCGGTCTCCCGCCAGCTCGCGGTCACCGGCCGCATCATCGCCGAGTCCTCCGACGCCGCCGACATGCGCCGCCGGATGGGCGCCTGGGCGATCGCGCTCGCCGACGACGCCGGCCCCGAGCGTCAGCCGCAGTGGCGCGCGACCGTCGCGTCCCGGCTGCCGAGCCAGGACTGGCCCGAGCAGAACGTCGTCATCACCGCAGTGGACGCACGCACCGGCGAGGGCGCGACCTTCGACCGGGAGAGCGGCGTCGCCCTGGCCGACGCCGTCGCCGCGAGCTGCTCAAGCGGCTTCGCGTACGCCCTCGGCGACGCGCGCTACATCGACGGCGGCTACCGGCGGAACGAGAACGCGGACCTCGCGGCGGGGTACGACCTCGTCCTCGTGCTGTCGCCGTTCGGCGGCCGCACCCGGCATCCGCTGGAGTGGGGGATGCAGCTCTCGGCGCAGGTTGACGAGCTGCGCGCCGGCGGCAGCGAGGTCGAGACGATCGTGCCGGACCACGCCTCCCTCGACGCCTTCGGCGAGAGCATGATGGACCTCTCGCGGCGCCCGGTGTCGGCGCGGGCCGGTTACGACCAGGGGAGGGCGGCGGCCGGGCGGCTCAGCGCGTTCTGGGAGGGCGACGCGCGCTGAACGGCGAGCGGCCGCCGCGCGTGCTCGGCGGCCGCGTCAGCCCGCCGGCCGGAGTCGGCTAGCGGTCGTCGTCGGTGTCGCGGTGCAGCGCCCCCTTCACCCGTTCGACGCCTTCGGTGATGAGCGACGTGGCCGAGTCCTTGATCGCGCCGAGCCCGTCCGGGTCGCCCTTCAGCAGGGCGAGACCGGTGTTCTTCGCGAACTCGAACGTGATGTGCGGCGGCAGCGGGGGCACGTTCTTGCTGGTGTGCGCGTCGATGACCGTCACGCCGGGGTGCGCGAGCGCGGCATCCCAGGCCGCCTCGATCTGGTCGTCCGAGGTCACCGTGATGCCCTGGAAGCCCAGCAGCTTCGCCCAGCCCGCGTAGTCGACCGACTCGACGTCCTGGGAGGTCGACCAGACCGGGTTGGCATCCTCGGTGCGCATCTCCCACGACACCTGGGTGAGGTCGTCGTTGTGCAGCACCAGCACCACGAAGTTGGGGTTGGACCAGCGCGACAGGTACTTCTTGACGGTGATCAGCTCGTTCATGCCGAGCATCTGGAAGGCGCCGTCGCCGATCGTGCAGACGACCGTGCGGTCGGGGAAGGCGAACTTCGCCGCCTCCGCATACGGCATCGCGGCGAGCATCGTCGCGAGCCGGCCGGAGAGGTCGCCGCGCATCCCGTCGCGCAGCCGGATGTGCTGGCCGTACCAGTCGGCGGTGGTTCCGGCGTCGGCGGTGACGATCGCACCGGCCGGGAGCCGTTTGTTCAGCTCGTGGTAGACCCGGCGCGGGTTCACGCCGTCGTCGTAGTGCTGCTCGGCCTGGGCGGCGAGCTCGTCGTCCCACTCCCGCATGCCGGAGGCGGCCTTCTCCTGCCAGGACAGGTCGTCCTTCTGCGTCAGCAGCGGGATGAGGCCGGCCAGCGTGGTCTTCACGTCGCCCCAGATGCTCACATCGGTGGGGTAGCGGAGACCGAGCTGCTCGGGCCGCAGGTCGATCTGCACCGCCTTCGCCTGGCCGGTCTTCGGCAGGAACTGGCCGTACGGGTAGTTGGTGCCGAGCAGGACGAGCGTGTCGCAGTCCTGCATCTGCTCGTAGCTGGGCCGCGAGCCGAGGAGGCCGAGCTGCTGGGTGTGGAACGGCACGTCTCCCGGAACGACCTGCTTTCCGCGCAGGGTCGTCATCAGTCCGGCGCCGGTCAGCCGGGCGGCCGCGAGGACCTCCTCCGTCGCCCCGACCGCGCCGTGCCCGACCAGGAAGGTGACGCGCTCGCCGGCGTTGATGATGTCCGCGGCCGCTCGCAACTGCTCGGGAGGCGGCGCGATCGCGGTCGACGGCGGCACGGCGCTCGACCGGGACACCCACATCTCGGCGCCGGGAGCCGCCATCTTCATCCCCTGCACGTCGTGCGGCAGGATGACCACGCACGGCTGCTTGCGGGTGATCGCCGTGCGGAACGCGGTGTCGATCACAGCCTGCGCCTGCTCCGGCGACACGATCGTCTGCACGTACTCCGCGACATCGGAGAAGGCCTGCTCGAGCTTGCTCTCCTGCTGGTTGAACGTCCCGAACGAGTTGAGCCCCTGCTGGCCGACGATCGCGACGACGGGCTGGTTGTCCATCTTCGCGTCGTACAGGCCGTTCATCAGGTGGAAGCCGCCCGGGCTGGAGGTCGCGATGCAGACGCCGACCTCACCGGTGAACTTCGCGTGCGCCGTGGCCATCAGGGCGCAGATCTCCTCGTGCGTCGGGCGGATGTACTCCAGGCCTTCGCCGGCGCGCTCGGCCTTGCCGAGCATCCCGTCGAACTCGCCGATGCCGTCGCCCGGGAAGGCGAACACGCGCCGCACGCCCCACTCCCGCAGCCGTCCGATCACGAACTCGCTGACTGTCGTCGCCATGTGTCTCTCTCCTTCAGTCGTTGTTCCGGCCTTCAGTCTTCAGTCGTTGTTCCGGCCTTCAGCCGTCGCGCCCGGCTTCAGTCCTTGCGCGCGATGAGGCGGTCCGCCGCGCGCGCGGCGACCGCCATGATGGTGAGGGCGGGATTGGCGCTGCCCTGGGTCGGCAGCACGCTCCCGTCCGTGATGAGCAGGTTGGGGACAGCGAACGTCCGGCAGTCGGCGTCCACGACCCCGTGCGTCTCGTCCGCGCCCATGCGTGCACCGCCGACGAGGTGGGCGTAGCGCTGCACGGTCATGGTCTCCTGCGCGCCCGCCGCCTCCAGGATGCGCTCCATCGTCGCCTGCGCGGCCTTCGCCAGGGCGCGGTCGTTGTCGCACTGCGAGTAGGCGAAGTGCGCGATCGGGAGGCCGTAACGGTCCTTCTCGTCGGCCAGCGTGACGCGGTTCTCCGCCTGCGGCAGGAACTCGCAGAGCGCGCCGAGGCACGCCCAGTGCACGTAGTCGGACATGGAGCGGCGGAGGTCGGCGCCCCAGTGCCCCTGCGCCATGACGTGCTCCGCCCAGGTGATCGGCAGCGGCGAGACGGTCTGAATCGAGTAGCCGCGCTTGTAGGGCTTGCCCGGGTCGGTCTCGTAGAACTCCTCCGTGCTCACCTCGGGAGGCGGCGCCTTCCACATCCGGATCTCCTGCTCGAAGCGCCCGGCGGTCTGCGGCGCGCCCTGCACCATGAGGTAGCGGCCGACGAGGTCGAAGTCGTTGCAGAGCCCGTCCGGGAAGCGCGCCGACGCCGAGTTCAGCAGCAGCCGCGGGGTCTCGATCGAGTACCCGGCGATCGCGACCATCCTGGCCTTCTGGAAGCGCGGGACGCCGTCCTTCACGTAGTGCACCCCGGTGGCCCGGCCGGTGAACTGGTCGACCTCGATGGAGGTCACCATGCTGTCCGCGCGCACCTCGGCGCCGTGCGCGAGGGCGTCGGGGATGTGCGTGATGAGCGGCGACGCTTTGGCGTTCACCTTGCAGCCCTGCAGGCAGAACCCGCGGTAGATGCAGTGCGGGCGGTGGCCGAACCGGCCGTTCGTGATCGCCACGGGGCCGACCTTCGCCTCGACGCCCGCCGCGTAGGCGCCGCGCAGGAAGGTCTCGCCGTTGCCCGACACCGGATGCGGCCGGTGCGGGTAGCGGTGCGGGTCGCCCCACGGCCAGTCGTCGCCGGCGACAGGGAGCTCGTTCTCGATGTCGTCGTAGAACGGTGCGAGCTCGGAGTACTCCATGGGCCAGTCCGCCCCGACGCCGTCGGCGCTGAGGGTGTGGAAGTCGCTCGGGTGGAAGCGCGGTACGTAGCCGGCGTAGTGCACCATCGAGCCGCCGACGCCGCGCCCGGAGTTGTTCGAGCCGAGCGGCACCGGGTCGTCGCCGCCGATCTGCCGCGGCTCGGTCCAGTAGAGGTGGTGGGAGCCGGCCTCGTCGCTCACCCAGTCCCGCGCCGGGTCCCAGAACGGGCCGGCGTCGAAGGCGACGGCGTCCCAGCCGGCGCGCGCCAGGCGCTGCAGGAGCACGGAGCCGCCGGCGCCGCAGCCGACGATGGCGATGTCGACTTCGTCGCTGTCGGCGAAGCGCCGCATCTGCTCGGTCAGCCGCGGCTCGGCGCGGGAGCCGTCGGGGGTGAGGAGCCAGGCGGAGTCGTTGCGGTCGCGGACGGCGCTCATGACGCTCCCGTCCCGGCCTGCGGGAGGTCGCCGGGCCGGGCGTCGGCGACCTCGAACGGCTCGCGGCGATCGACGCCGAGGTTCTTGTAGCCGCGCGGGTAGGCGGGACCGGCGAAGCCGATCTCGTCCCACGCGGCGGGGTGGCTGTAGAACGCGGTGCACGCGTACCTGGTCCACAGGCTCCAGATGCGCGCCCGGTGGAAGCCGCGCCAGTCGCCGTCGCCGTCCGTGACGTCGGCCAGCAGGGCGACCTGGTCGTCCTCCTCGCACGCGGCGAAGGCCCGGCCGTGTCTCGCGTGGGCCTCCGCGTCGAGCGCGGCCAGGCTGGTCCGCCACGCCACCCAGTCGTCCGGCATCGAGTCGTAGTGCCAGCCGTCGGTCTCCTTCTCGGCGAGCCGCGCATCCACCATCGCCGTCACCGGCACGAGGCGGTCGCCGGGGTGCTGGTCGAGCAGCCGGTCGAACAGCGCGGTCGCGGCCGCTTCCTCGGCGGCGTCGAAGAACCGGATGTCCGGCGGTCGCCCGACGCGTTCGAGCACGGTGGCGCGCGTCGTCTCGTCCCAGGCCGGGGCCTGGTCGAGCACGTGGAAGCCGGGGAAGCGCTCGGGGACCCGGTCGCCCGCGACGTCGCTCTGGTCGGCGGCCGTCACTTCTCGCGCCTCAGGATCGCGGCCAGCAAGCCCATCCCGCCGACCAGGGTCACCAGCAGAGGAGCGAGCAGCGGCGGTCCCATCTCCAGGTTGTAGCGGAGGTTGTGCCAGCCGCCGGGCTTCTGGCCGATGCCGCGGGCGTGCAGGTAGACGCCCTGCAGGCCGTTCGCGACGATCGTCGCCGCGGCGATCGGCAGCGCCGTCTTGGCGGCCGTCTTGCTGAAGAACCCGGCGATGCCGGCGACGGCGCCGATCGGCCCCAGGATCACGGGAGCCCACATCCAGCGGTTGCCGAAGCTCGCCTTGTCGTGCTCGAAGTAGATCTCGGCGGCGGTCACCACGGCGCCCGCAGCGGTCAGTCCGGAGAGGGAGCGTTCGAAGCGCCCGGTCTCCACGTTCTTCACCAGGTGGTCGATCCCGCGGACCGGCTCGCGTCTCCACAGTGCCGCCGCTCTGCGCTTGATTCCCGTCACATCGTCTCCGTCCGGTTGCGTCCCTGCAAGCGTTCCACCGTGCTGTCGGGAGGTGAAGTGGTCCTGACGGCCTTCTCAGGGACGGCCGGCGGGGCGCGCCCGAACCCGGCTGCCTACCGTCGCGGCCGGCGTCTTCCTGGGCAGGGCATCGGCCGTTCCTGCGGCCGGACGGGCACGTCGCGTGGATCGGGGAGGTGCCGGCGGAGTTGGATGCGGCGCTGCGGAGGTGGTTCGGGGCGGAGTGACGCCGACCGATCCGCTCTGGCCGGGGCCGCCCGGGAGGCAGTAGGTTGCCACCCGTGGACCTCCGACTGAACGACACCCGCGCCGTCGTCACCGGCGCCAGCCGCGGCATCGGACTGGCAGCCGCCCGCGCCCTCCTCGACGAGGGCGCCACTGTGATCGGCGTGGCGCGCACTCCGACCGACGAGTCGCGGGAGCTGGAGGCCTCGGCCGGCTTCCGCTTCCACCCCGCCGACCTCTCCGACCCGGACGGTATCGCGCGGTTGCGCGACGAGCTCGCCGGCGGCCCGGGAGGCCGGGTCGACATCCTCGTGAACAACGTCGGCTCCGCACCGCCGCGTCCAGGAGGGTTCGCCTCCATCACCGACGACGACTGGCTGCGCACCTACGAGCTCAACGCGCTCGCCGCGGTGCGCGTCACTCGCGCGCTGCTCGATCTGATCCCCGACGGGGGCGCCGTCGTGAACGTCGTGAGCGAGAACGCGATCCTCGCCGACCCGCTGGTGATGGACTACAGCGCGGCCAAGGCGGCGCTGCTGAGCTTCACGAAGTCGCTGTCGAAGGAGCTCGGGCCGCGCGGGATCCGCGTGAACTCGGTCAGTCCGGGTCCGGTCGCCACGGCGCTCTGGCTGGGCGCCGGCGGCGTGGCCCAGACGGTGTCGGCGGCCGGCGGGGGCAGCCCGGAGGAGGTGCGGCACGGCGCCGAGCAGGCGATGGTCACCGGCCGGTTCACGACGCCGGAGGAGGTCGGCGCGCTGGTGGCGATGCTGGCCAGCCCGGTCCTCGGCAATCTGACCGGGTCGGACGTGGTGATCGACGGCGGGATGCGGCCGACGATGTAGCGGGCCGCGCCCCGAATTGGGGGACGTCGCGCTGAAGTGGGCGGCCAGGATCGCGACCGCGTGCCGATGCCCGCAGGAGGTCCGTGAGTTCCAGTACGACCCGCTCGCGTGACCCGCGCGCTTCAGCCCGCCAGCGCCTCCGAGTCGAAGTAGCTCTCGTCGAAGCACGCGAGCGCCTCGCCCCAGGTGCCCCCGGCATCCTCGATGGCCCGCGCCTCATCCAGCGCCGCCACCGTGGCGAGCGGGACGGCGAGGCCGTGCTCGGCCAGGTCGAGCACCGACTCGACCGGTTGACCGGGGTCATCCGTCTCGACCGCGGCGAGGTGCTGGTGGACGTCCGGCGCGAGTTCGCGGAGCGCCTCGCCGATCAGGTCGCCGCGCCCGGATCCGTCGGCGTCCCAGGTGAACCGGACCAGACCGTCGGCCGGGAACGCGTACCGATGCCGTTCCCCGGCCGCGGCGACCGCGTGGTCGAGGGCGGCGCGCACAGCGGCAGGGGCGATGATGTCCGTCATAAGGCTCTCCTTCGTGGCGTCGTTGTCAGCGTGATCGGGCCTCGGTGCACCGCCGACCGGCAGCGGGTTCCGTGATTCTGGCACGAGCGGACCACCCCCAGGAAGGGGGCATTCGCGAATGTCGGGAAATTCTGAAGGAACAGTCGCTGTCCTCGAGGTCTCCAGGCTGACGCTGGAAACGCCGTGCGCGGATGGACGCCGTGTCGATCCATGCCCGAACATTGGACGCGGTGTCGATTCTGACGCCGCGGCCACGCGCCTACCATCCTTGACATGACCGCCATCGTCGAGGAAGACCGGACCCGGGTTCACCCCGCAGAGGGAGCGCACACCGGCGCGCCCCTCGGGCTCGGGAGCGCCCTCGGGATCGGCGGACTCGGCGGCGCATTCGTGGCCGACGCCGAGGTCGTCATCCTCGGCTACGACTGAGCGGACCGGCTCAGCGCGCCTCGTCGCCCATCGTCGCCGACACCCCGTGCAGCAGGTCGCCCGGCCGGCACTCCAGCACGTCGGCCAGGAGCACCAGATTCAGCACCGAGGGCATGATCGTGCCCCGCTCGATCCGCCAGAGCGTGTGCTCCTGGAGGTCGGCGCGCCGGGCCAGCTCCTCCAGCGTGAAGAGCAGACGTTCCCGCCGGCCACGGATGTTCTCGCCGATCCGGTCGGCGATCACGTTGCTTTCCGATTGCACGCGATGAATGCTAACAAGCCGTCGGGGAGTAGCCTGGCAGTGCCATGCGCTCGATCGAGCGTACGGAGAAGACAACGAAGGAAGAAACGATGGCTACAGGCACCGTCAAATGGTTCAACGCAGAGAAGGGGTTCGGGTTCATCGCCCCGGATGACGGCAGTGCCGACGTCTTCGCCCACTTCAGCGAGATCTCCTCGCAGGGCTACCGGACGCTCGAGGAGAATCAGAAGGTCGAGTACGACCTCACCCAGGGGCCGAAGGGGATGCAGGCCTCCAACATCCGCCCGCTCTGACACCCGTCGGAGCCGAGAGATCCGGCTTCCGCCCACAGCGATGATATGGGCAGGAAGCCGGGAGATGGCCCGGCCTGAAACGGCCGGGCCATCGCCCACCGGGAACGCAGTACTGCCGCCCGTCCCCATGCGGTTCGGCCTGCCATCCGGTTGCTTAGTGCACACACTATGCGGGCCCTACTGGTTGTCAACCGGGTTGCGGAGCCGATTTCAGCGGGCCGCTGCCTCCAGGGCCAGGATCGCGCGTGCGACTGCGCCGGGGTTCTCCCACGCCGTGAAGCGGCCTCCCTGCGTCAGCCTCGCGAACGAACGGATGTCGGCGTAGCTCTTCTCGCGCCACCGACGTGCGGCCAGGGCCGGCCGACGCTCCCGGCGTAGGCTGGCGGCATGGCCGACGACAGCCCGCGCTCCGAGCCCGACGCCCGGGTCGAGGCCGCACGCTACCGTCTGCGCCGGGGGCCGAGGCGCGCGGCGAAGAGGTCGAGGAGGTCAACGCCGGGCAGCCGACGATGGACCAGCGCGCGCACGTGATCGAGAACGCGATCCAGCAGGCGATCCGCCGCGGCGACTTCGACGATCTGCCCGGCGCGGGCAAGCCGCTGCCCGGGCTCACCGGCACGCACGACCCGGACTGGTGGATCCGCCGCAAGATCGAACGCGAGCAGCTCACCGGCCTCGGTCCGCCTGCGCTCACGCTGCGCACCGAGCACGCCGAGTTCGATGCGACGCTCGACCGGCTCGGCTCCGAGCGGGCCGTGCGCGACCACGTGGCCGAATTCAACCGCCGGGTGGTGGACGCCCGGCGGCAGCTCCAGGGCGGTCCTCCCGTCGTCACGCCGACCCGCGACGCCGACGAGGAGGTCGCGCGCTGGACCGAGCGCCGCAACGCCCGCCTCCGCGCGGCCGAGTCGGCCCGGCGCGCGGAGGCGGAGGCGCTGGCGGCGCTCGGCCGCCGCGAACGCCGTCGCCTTCGCCTTCGCCTTCGCAAGGGACGCTGACCGCGCCGGGCCGGACAGGGGTCGCAACACGCCGCCATCCGGACCGCATGACGGCGTGTTGCGACCCCTCTGCCGAGGGACGGGTCACTCCGAGAGGTGCTGCTTGGTGTTCGTGTAGACGATGGAGTCGGCGGTCGCGCCCACCAGGCCGAGCGTCACGCGCAGGAGCTGCCCGGGCAGCGTGTTGTTCGGCGGCGGGGTGGAGGCGCCGAGGGTGAGCGGCGTGCCGTCCGGGAGGGTCGCGGTCGCCGAATCGAGGTAGACCTGCACGTTGCCGCTCAGCGTCATCGTGTCCGCGGTGGTCAGCAGGACCGGACCGGTCTGCTTCCGCACGTTGAGGCTGAAGCCCTGGATCGTGATGGAGTCCGCCGAGATCTTCAGCACGGGGACGCGGCTGCCGTCCGCGAGCGGGACGGTCACGAGAGTGACGCCCTTGAGGCCCGTGAACGACAGCGAGTTGCTGCCGAGCTGCGCGGGCGGCTGGGTGAAGACGGGAGCTCCGCCGTCCGGCGAGGCCGCCGTCGGCGCGGGGGTCGGGGTCGCTGTGCCGGTCGCCGGCGTGCCCGGCGTGCTCGGGAGGCCGGGCAGCGGCAGCACGGGGGAGGGTGCGCCGGACGACGGGGACGGCGACGGCGTCGGAGACGAGGAGTCGCACGAGGAGAAGATCGGGATGCAGAGGGAGGCCGGAGCCGCCGTGCGCGCCGTGTCGGCCGGCACCGGGGCCGCGCCGAGCCCGGTCAGCGCGCCGGCCAGCGCGAGACCGGCCGCGAGAGCGACGCCGGCGGAGCCTCTGCGGGCCCTCACGCGGTCTCCTCCGCCGTGCTCTCGCCGTCCGGGCCGGCGTCGGTCGCGTCGGCCGGGGCGCCTTCGCGACGCCGTCCGCGCCGGCGGCTCTCGCCGCGCTGCTCGGGCGGCATCCATGCCACCGCGAGCACGCCTCCGACAGTGCTCAGCAGCATCCCGATGAAGAAGCCGCCGAGGTTGACGCCGACGAGCGAGTACACCGCGATGGCCAGTGCGATCACGCCGTAGAAGATCCGGTGCGCGGGCATCGCGATGACGAGTACGCCGAGCAGCAGGAGCAGGACGGGGATGATCGTCGCCTGCAGCCCCTCGATGCCGAGCTGGACGTGGATGCGGCCGATGTCGAGCTGTCCGGAGAAGAACATCTCGATCCCGCCGAGCGCCGTCAGGAGTCCGCCGGTGAAGGGGCGGGCGCGCCGCCAGGCGCGGAAGCGCTGCCGGGCCGTCCGGTCGTCGGTCGGAGCGGCTTCGGCGGGCTCCGCGGCGGCGGGCTCGAATCCGTCCACCGTCTCTTCAGCGTCGTCGGACGTCGTCAGCAGCGCCGACACCTCCGACGACGCGGACTCGTCCTCGGGCATCCCCGCCTCCGGCCCGACCATCGCGTTCCTCGTCCCCGGGCGGCTCAGAAGCATCCCTTCGACCCGTCCGTGAGCTGCACGTGCATGCCGGTGAGCGTGAAGACCGAGGCCTGCGTGCTCCACGCGGTCTGCTGCAGGTGCGAGATGGTCACCGTGTCCGCGTCCTGGGCGAAGTCGCCGGCGCTGCCCTTGGCGGCCGTGTTGACCGTCGAGGCGTCGACGCCGATGCGGATGTTGTGGAACTGGGCATCTCCGCCGAGGTCCGTCATGCCGATCTGGAGGTCGGAGGCACTGGCCGGATTTCCGCCGCCACCCGCCGTGATCAGGATGCCGACCTTGCCGAGCGGCGTGTCCGAGACGACCGACTGGCACAGGTCGGCGAGGGTGGCCGACTTGATGTTGGCGATCGCGACCTGGTGCTGCTTGCCCGCGGTGTCGGGGGCGACGCCGGCGTACTGCGAGAAGCCGGTGCCGTCGAGCTTCGAGGCGCTGATCTGGAACTGGCTGCCGGAGACGGCGAACGAGACGGGGACGGCCCCCTGCGCGACCCCGGTCATCAGCACCGTCGAGACCAGCGCGACGGGCACGGCGGCGAGCACGATGCGTCCGGCGTGGGAGCCGGCGAGCTTACGGAACTTCATCGATCCTCCTGTTCGGGGGCTTGACAGCGACTGTGCGGTCGTTCCCACGACGAGATTAGACGCTATTGACCGTTTGTCAATAGTCGGCCGAATGGGGGACGGAAAGACCGTTCCGGTCCTCGTGGCGCAACTCCCGACGCGTCGGAGAGCGCCTAGGCTCGACGCATGGACACCGATCGGCGCACCCGGCTGACCCCGGACGAGCGCCGGGCCCAGCTCGTCGCGCTCGGGGTCGCGCACCTCGCCGACCAGCCGCTCGACACCCTGACCATCGAGGAGCTGTCGGCGCGGGCCGGGGTGTCGCGCGCCCTCCTGTTCCACTACTTCGGGTCGAAGCAGGGGCTGCACCGGGAGGTCGTCCGCACCGCGCGCGACAGCATGCTGCACGCCACGGAGCCGGTCCCCGCTCTGCCGCCGCGCGAACGCCTGCACGACACCCTGACCCGGATCGTCGCCTTCGTGCGCGACCACAGCGGGACGTTCTACTCGCTGGTGCGCGGCGTCGCGAGCGGCGACGAGGAGGTCCGCGTGGTGATCGAGGAGGCCAGGGCCGAGCAGGCCGAACGCGTCCTCGCCGTGTTCCTCGAGCTCGGCGCAGCGGACACCCCGCTGCTGCGCATCGGCCTGCGCTCCTGGATCGCGTTCGCGGAGGACGTGCTGGTCGCCAGCGCGATCGGCACCGACCTCCCGTCCGGCGACATCGTCGCGTTCCTGGAGCGCAGCGCGAACGGGGTGGTGGAGGCCGTCCCCGCTTAGATGCCTTCCTCGTCGACGTCGTCCTGGGTGAGGACGCCGTCGCCCGGATTCCCCTCCGGATCGTGCTCGTCGTAGTAGGGCTCGGCCTCCCGCGGCTGTCCGCCGGTCGGCCCGTCGTTCCCGTCGCCCGGGCCGTCCCACACGGTCTCGCCGGCCACGCCGTCGTTCGTCACCAGCTCGTCGGCGAAGTCGGCTTCCGCGATCGGGTCGTCCAGCGCGTAGTCGACCTCGCCGTCGCCGGGGTCCACCCAGCCGGCTGTGTCACCGGCGTCGGAGTCGCCGATCTCCGGCTCGTCCGCGCCGTCCTCCGGAATGCGGTCGTCCATGCCCGTCTCCTCTCGTGCGCTCGAGCTTCTCGTGCTCTCCGCCCGTTCGCGCCGAAGGTACACCCGCGCGCGGGGGCGGCAGGAGAGGGGGCCGGAAACGCCTACGGCTTCGGGAAGCTGTACGTGCCGCTCGAGCCGGCGTCCTTGACCGCCGCCGCGACGAAGGCCGCGAACTGCGACGCGTTGGTGAAGCCGCCCTGGTAGCGCTCGCCGTTCACGAACACGGTCGGGGTGCCGAAGCTGCCGGTCGACGGGTTCTTGAGCTGCGAGTTCGACACCGCGTCGTTCGTGCGGTCGGTGACGAACTTCGAGAACGTCTGGTCGTTCACGCATTTGGTGATGTCCGACGAACTGACCCCGTTGCTCTTGAACAGGGACAGCATCTTGGCGTTCGTCAGCCCCGACCCGGTCTGCTCGTTCGGCTGGTTGGCGAACAGCACGCTGTTGAGGTCGAAGTACTTGTCCGGCTCGTAGTTCGCCACGCACGACATCGCCGCCGCGGCGCGGGTCGAATACTGGTTGTTGGTGCTGGAGTCGAGGATCGCGATCGGGTGGATCTCGAGCGTCGCCGAGCCGTCCGACATCCACTGCTTCATCTGGGAGGAGTTCGTGGTCTCGAACTGGTCGCAGTACGGGCACTGGTAGTCGAGCCAGATCTGGATGTGCGCGGTCTTGCCGTCGAGCGTCTGCTTCGTCGGCGTGGGCTTGGCGCCGGGCGCGATCGCCGGCGTCGTGACCGCCTTGTCGGCCTGGGTCAGCAGGATGCCGCCGCTGAGCATGTTCTTCGGGTTGGCGACGCTGCTGGTCCCGCCGACGGTGGTGAAGATGACGACGCCGATGATCGCGAGCACCGCGATGATGCCGACGATCACCGAGCTCTGGACGACGATCTTGCGCCGCTTGGCCTTCTTCGCGGCCTCCTCGCGCATGCGGCGAGCGGTCTCGCGCGCCTCGGCTCGGCGATCGTTCTTCGTCGGGGTCGCGGCGCCTCTGCCCGTAGCAGCCATTCAGGTCATTCCATTCGAGAAAGTGGGACGGTATCCGAGAAGCAAGCGTATGGGCAAAAGCTTTGGATGCGCCGAGCGCCCGCTGGAGTTCGGGCGGATCCGGCCGGGCGCGTCAGACCCGCGCCGTCGCGCCGGGGGACGCGACCGGGACGAGGCGCTGGAGCTGCGTCACATGCGCCGGCGTCAGGTCGGCGAGGGTCGGCACCTCCAGGAGCTTCATGGTGCGCACGATCTGGTCGCCGAGGATCTGGATGGTGCGGTCGACGCCGGCGCGGCCGCCCGCCATCAGCCCATACAGGTAGGCCCGTCCGATCAGCGCGAACTTCGCGCCGAGCGCATAGGCGGCGACGATGTCCGCGCCGTTCATGATGCCGGTGTCGATCGCGACCTCGGTGCGGTCGCCGACCGCCTCCACGACCTTCGGCAGCAGGTGGAAGGGGATCGGCGCACGGTCGAGCTGGCGGCCGCCGTGGTTGGAGAGCACGATGCCGTCGACGCCGAGGTCCACGAGCTTCCGGGAGTCCTCCACGTTCTGCACGCCCTTGACGACGATCTTGCCCGGCCACATGCTGCGGATGATGTCGAGGTCGGCGAAGCTGATCGACGGGTCCATGGCGGAGTCGAGCAGCTCGCCCACCGTGCCGCCGGTGGAGGACAGCGACGCGAACTCCAGCTTCGGCGTGGTGAGGAAGTCGTACCACCACCACGGCCGCGGGATGGCGTTGACGATGGTGCCCAGGGTGAGTTGCGGGGGGATGGAGAAGCCGTTGCGCTTGTCGCGCAGGCGTGCGCCGGCGACCGGGGTGTCGACAGTGAAGAACAGGGTGTCGAACCCGTTCGCGGCGGCACGGCGCACCAGCTCGTAGGAGATCTCCCGGTCGCGCATCACATAGAGCTGGAACCAGTTGCGTCCGTTGGGGTTGGCGGCCTTCACACCCTCGATGGAGGTCGTGCCGAGCGTCGAGAGGGTGAACGGGATGCCGGCCGCGCCCGCGGCTCCCGCTCCGGCGACCTCGCCCTCGGTCTGCATCAGGCGGGTGAAGCCGGTCGGCGCGATCCCGAACGGCATCGCCGACGGGCCGCCCCAGATCTCGCACGAGGTGTCGACCGTGGACACGTCGCGCAGGATCGACGGGTGGAACTCGATGTCCTGGAACGCCTGCCGCGCGCGGGCCAGCGACAGCTCGCCCTCCGCGGCGCCCTCGGTGTAGTCGAAGGCGGCCTTCGGCGTGCGGCGCTTCGCGATCGCGCGCAGGTCCTCGATCGTGAGCGCGGCGCTCAGCCGGCGCTTCTTCGCGTCGAACTCGGGCTTCTTGAAGGACATGAGCTCGAGCAGCTCGGCGGGCCTGGGGAGTTGGCGGGTGACCATGTTCGTGTGCCTAACGTGCGTCGGTGGACAGGGTGTGTGCGTCGCGGTAGTAGCCGCTGATGTGGTCGTGGATGCGGGTGCGCGCCGCCGTCGGGTCGCCGGCGTCGATGGCGTCGATCACGCCGCGGTGCTCGGCGCGGAGCCGGGCGGCCATGACCTCCCACTCGGGGATGCGAGCGGCGCCGGCGAGCACATAGCCCTCGATCGAGCTGCGGAGGCCGGCCATCGTCGTGGCGACGACCGTGTTGCCGGCCGCCTCCGCGAGGGCGAGGTGGAACTGCGCGTCGAGCGCCAAGAACTCCTGCGCGGTGAGGGCGGTGTCGTCCATCGCGTCGAGGAGCTGCCGGGCGTCGGTCAGGTCGGCGGACCCGCGCTCGGCGAGCTCGCCCGCGACCGACGACTCCAGCAGCAGTCGCGTGCTGACCACGTCGGCGACCGGGAACCCGCTCGCGGCGACCTGGAGGCGCATCAGCGCCTGCATCCCGCCGAGCGGTCGCGCCACGATGATCGCGCCGGAGCTCGGCCCCGACCCGGTCTGGGTGCGGATCAGGCCCATCGCCTCCAGCACCCGGATCGCCTCGCGAACGCTGGAGCGGGCGACGCCGAACTCTGCGGACAGCGCGCGCTCGGGCGGCAGGTGGTCGCCGGGCCGCAGCCGGCCGTCGACGAGGCGCTCCTCGATGCGGGCGAGCACGCTCTCCCACGCCTTCGGCTCCGTCGTCATGACGCTGGCTCCTCCTGTGGTCGGACCATATGGTCAGACCACACATTACCAGCACGCAGCAGAGGGGTCGCAACACGCCGTCATCGCACCGGGATGACGGCGTGTTGCGACCCTCTGCGGAGGTCGTGGGTCAGTCGGCGGCGGCCGGCGCGCGCCCGAACTCGACGTCCTCGACGCGCGAGCGCGGCATCGCGACGCCTGCCACGATGGTCAGCGCCGCGACCACGGCCACCGCCGTGAAGACCGCGGTCGACGCGCCCTGCACGGCCGCGGGCGAGTGCGCGCCGCCGGTGCTGGAGAGGATGATCGCGTTCGCGA
The DNA here is from genome assembly GCF_050632895.1 of Leifsonia sp. L25. The sequence continues at coordinate 2,959,232 of NZ_JBODRZ010000003.1, forward strand.
TCGCGCCGAAGACCGCCACGCCGACCGCGCTGCCGATCGAGCGCGCGAACATGTTCGTCCCGGTGACCACGCCGCGCTCGCTCCAGGACACGCTCGACTGCGCCGCGATCAGCGTCGGAGTCGCCACGAGGCCCATCCCGAGCCCGACGACGAAACAGCTCACGGCCACGAACAGCACGCTCGGGTGCACACTCGTCGCGGCCAGAATGATGGTCCCGACGATCGCGATGCCCGTGCCGAGCAGGGCCGTGCTGCGGAATCCGATCCGCAGATAGAACCGTCCGGAGATGCTGGCCGCGATCGGCCAGCCGAGCGTCAGCGCGGCGACCGCGAGGCCGGCGACCAGTGGGGGAGCCCCGACCGTGGCCTCCAGATAGGTGGGGACGTACGAGGTGAGGCCGATCAGGATGGCGCCGATCCCGAGTGAGACGAGCGTGGTCGTGACCAGCAGCCTGCGCGAGAACACCCACAGCGGCATGACCGGCTCGGCCGCGTGGCGCTCGACGAACGCGAAGGCGACCAGCAGGAGGGCGCCGAGCGCGAACGCGCCGATGCTCCAGACCGAGTCCCACGCCCAGGCCTGGCCGCCCTCCAGCACCGCCAGGATGAGCAGCGACATCCCGGCGGTCAGCAGAACGGATCCCGCATAGTCGATGCGGTGCTTCTTCCGCTCGATGCTCTCGTGGAAGCTGCGGATCAGCATCCACGCCGCCAGGATGCAGAGCGGCACGTTGACGAAGAAGATCCACCGCCAGGACAGGAACTGCGAGAACAGCCCGCCGAGCGTCGGACCGACGACCGAAGAGATCGCCCAGACGCTCGCGAGGTAACCCTGCGTCTTCGCGCGCTCGGCGACCGTGTAGATGTCGCCGGCGATCGTCATCGACATCGGCTGGATAGCGCCGGCGCCGAGCCCCTGCAGGGCGCGGAACGCGATGAGCGCCGGCATGCTCCAGGCGAACCCGCAGAGCACCGAGCCGAGGAAGAACAGCCCGATGCCCGCGAGGACGATCGGCTTCCGCCCGACCGTGTCGGAGAGCTTGGCGTAGACCGGCACGGAGACCGCTTGCGCCAGCAGATAGATGGAGAACAGCCACGGGAACGAAGCGAAGCCGCCCAGGTCGCGCACGATCGAGGGGACAGCGGTGGCGAGGATGGTCGCGTCGATCGCGACCAGTCCTGTCGTCAGCATGAGTGCGATCAGGATCGGTCCGCGTTCGGAACGGAAACCGACGCTCGCCCGGGAGATTTCGTTCATCCCTGTGAACAACAGCCCTTCGTGGGGATCATTCCCGCCACCGAGCGATCCGTTCGACTTGACGTGAAAGAAAGCAGCGCGCACAATCTGAAACATGTCTTTCACATCGGATGATCGGCCGCAGGGAGGCCGCCGCGAGGACCGGCGAACGGTCACCGACCCGCGGGCACTCCGGGCGCTCGCCCACCCGCTCCGGCTCGCGCTGCTCGACCACCTGATGTCGTTCGGCGCGAGCACTGCGAGCGAGTGCGCCGATGCGGTCGGCTCCACGCCCTCCAACTGCAGCTACCACCTGCGCGCCCTGGCCAAGTTCGGCCTCGTGGAGCGGGTGGAGGCAGAGGACGGCCGCGAGCGCCCCTGGCAGTCGACCGCCACCGGGCTCACACTCGGCCGCACCGAGGACCCGGCCATGCGGTTCGGCGCCGACTCCGTCGAGCGTTTCTTCGCCGATCACCAGATCGACGAGGACGCCGCGCGCCTGCACCGCTCGATCGCGGAGCGCGACAGCGTGCCGCCCGAGTGGCGGGAGGCGAGCATCCTCTCCGGCTACGCGCTGCGGATCACGCCCGGCGAGCTCCGCGAGCTGGGGGAGCGGCTGGACGCGCTCATCCGCCCGTACATCGCGCTCACCCGGGCGGACGCGCCCGACGACAGCGCGGTGGTGGTGCTGGGCCTCAACGCCTTCCGGCACCCCGCCGAGAAGGAGCCGGCCGAGAAGGAGCCCGCCGAGAAGCAGCCCGGCCAGAAGCAGCCCGGCCAGAACGAAGGGACCGAGCCGTGACCCGCTCTCCGCTGCTCCGCCGCGATTACGCGCTGATCTGGTCGGCCGGACTCGTCTCCGACACCGGCGACTGGCTCCTGATGATCGCCCTCCCGCTGTTCGCGTTCTCGGCGACCGGGTCCGCGCTCGGCGCGTCGACCGTGTTCCTCGCCGAACTCATCCCGATGCTGCTCGCCGGCACCTTCCTCGGCGTGCTGGTCGATCGCTGGGACCCGCGGCGCACCATGATCGTCACCGCGCTCATCCAGGGCCTGGCACTGTTGCCGCTGCTCGCCGCCGGCCCGGACCGGATGGGCATCGTGTACGCGGTCGCCGCCGTGCAGTCCTGCCTCGGCGCGGTCATGAACCCGGCGCGGCAGTCGATGGTCCCGCGTCTGCTGAAGCCGGACGAGCTCGGCAGAGGCAACGCGCTCCTCGCCATCGCCGACAACCTCGCACGGCTGGTCGGCTCGCCGCTCGGCGGCCTCGCCTTCGCGGTGTCCGGACTCCCGGGCGTCGTGGCGGTGGACGCCGTGTCCTTCGCCGTGACCGCCCTCCTGGTCGCGCTCACCCGCCCGCTCGCGCCGCGTGTCCCGGAGCCGGGGGAGGAGTCCGCCCCCGCGGTCGAGCGCCGCCTCCTGCGCGAGTGGCTGGAGGGCATCGCCACCATCGTCCGCAGCCGGGAGCTTGCGACAGTGGCGGTCATCGCCGTGATCGGGAGCGTGGCGCAGGGCGTGTTCCTCGTCCTCTTCATCGTCTACGTGACCGAGAACCTGCACGCCGGGGGCACGGAAGTCGGCGTCCTGCGCGGCGTGCAGGCGATCGGCGGCGTGCTCGGCGGCCTCCTCGCCGGGCTGCTGGTGCGCCGGGTCGCGCCGCGCTGGCTGATCGGGATCGGCTACCTGGTGTTCGGCGCGCTCTCGTTGCTCACCTGGAACCTGGCGCCCGTCACCACCGCGGTGTGGGTCTATGCCGGGCTGTTCATCGCGATGGGCCTGCCTGCGGTCGCGACCGAGACGGGGGAGATCACGCTCGTGCAGACGGTCACGCCGCGCGCCACGCTCGGGCGGGTGATCGCGGCGGTGAGGACGATCTCCGGCGCGGCCCAGGGCGTCGGCCTCCTGGTGGCCGGGCTCATCGCCGCTTCCGTCGGCGCAGTCCGGGTGCTCGACGTGCAGGCCTCCCTCTATCTCCTGTGCGGTGTGCTCGCGCTGCTCTTCCTCGGCGGCCGCCGCGCATCCCGGGAGGCCGCGCCGGAGCCGGCCGCCGCACGCACGACGCCGTCCTGAGGCCCGTCCGACGCGGCGACTTGACGCGAAACCCGGCCGATTGCCAGATGTTTCGCGGATCGGCACGTAGGGTGTCGGTGTGTGGCGACTGGATAGGAAGAGCGAGGACGACGACGACATGACGTCCGACGTGCCGGAGGGCGACGCCCTGCGACCGGCCGCCAACACCACCTCGCCGCACACGCTCAGCCTCGGCGAGGCCGGTCTCGTGGCCGGCAACATCGCCGAGCCGGTGTGGGCGCGCTGGCGCAAGGAGATCGCGGCGATCGGCGGCGACTCGCCGCTGCTGCACTTCGAGGACAGCCCGCGGACGCGCATCGAATTGAGCACGACGCATCCCGGCGGCCTCCCGCAGTTCATCACCGGGCAGAGCACGCTGCTCTCCAGCCTGATCCGGGACGAGCTCGCCCTGCGCACCGCGCGCGCCGCGGCCAACGCGATCACGGCGAAGGGCATCGAGCTGCGCTCGGTGCGCGGCATCGAATCCGTACATCTTGCGATCGGTCTCGCGCAGTGGCGGCACGGCACCGACGAGTTCATGGCGCCGATCCTGCTGCGCCCGATGGCGATCCGCCGCTACGGCCGGGACTTCGAGCTGAAGCTCAAGGGCCAGCCGTTCCTCAACCCGGAGCTGTCGAAGGCGCTGGCCGAGCAGTTCCAGATCACGCTCGACGCCAGCGCGTTCGTGGCGCTCGCCCTCGACAACGGCGCCTTCAAGCCGCAGCCGGTGATCGACCGGCTGCGCGGCCTCACCTCCCACCTGCCCTGGTTCAACGTCCAGCCGCGCCTGGTGGTGTCCTCCTTCGTGGACGTCGCGCCCGCGCTGCGCGCCGAGGCCGACGACCTGGACACCACGCTCCTGGACGCCCTCGCCGGCAACCCGACCGCGCGCACCACGATCGAGAGCGCCTTCAACCCGGCCCAGCCCGTCCGCCAGGACGAGCGGCCGCCGGCCACCGACTCGCTCCTGCTCGACGCCGACGAGGCGCAGGAGAACGTCGTCGCCCAGATCGCCGCGGGCAACTCGCTCGTCGTGAAGACCCTCCCGGGCACCGGTGGCACCCAGACCGTCGTCAACGCGGTCGGCGCACTGGTCGCGCAGCACAAACGCGTCCTGGTCGTGGGTCCCCGGCGCTCCAGCCTGGAGGACATCGCCCAGCGGTTCGCGAAGGTCGGCCTGCCCGGCCTCGCCGTCACGCCGCGGAGCCTCCGCCGCGACCTCATCCAGTCGATCGGCCGCAACGAGAAGGCCGAGCAGCCGCGCGTCACCGACGTGGACGACGCGCTCGTCCGCCTCCGCAAAGTGCTCCTGGACTACCGCGCGGCGCTCGCCCGCCGCGACCCGGTGCTGCACGTCTCGGTGCTGGACGCCCTGCGCGAGCTGTCCCGGCTCGCGCTGCTGCCCGCGCCGCCGTCCACGACCGCGCGCCTCAGCCGGGCCTCCATCGAGGTCCTCGCGTCCGGGCGCGACGCCGCGGCGGACGCGCTGATCCGTGCCGCCCGTCTCGGCGAGTTCCGCTACGGACCCAACGACTCGCCCTGGTACGGCGCCTCCTTCGGCACGACCGAGGAGGGCAAGGCCGCCCACGACCTGGCCAAGAAGCTCAGCCGCGCCGAGCTGCCCCGACTGCTGGACCGCGCCAAGGCGCTGATCGGGCAGACCCGGATGCGGCCGTTCGAGTCGATCGCCGAACTCGGCGTCTACCTGCGGCTGCTGCTCGACGTGCGGGAGACTCTCGACCGCTTCACGCCTGCCGTGTTCGACCGCTCGATCGCCGAGCTGATCGCCGCGACCTCCTCCCGCCGCGAGTCGCCCGCCATGTCGGGCGCGAACCGCCGCCGGCTGCGCAAGCTCGCCCTGGAGTACGTCCGCCCCGGCGTGCACGTCACCGACCTCAACGAGGCCCTGCGCCGCATCCAGCAGCAGCGCATCCTCTGGAACCGGTTCGCCGTCGCCGGCGTCCTGCCCGAGGTGCCGGTCGGCATCGCGGACGTGCAGGTCGCGTACCAACGCGTCGCGGAGGACCTCGCCCGGCTCGACATCCCGCTGCGCCGCGTCGGGACCCCGCAGTCCCTCGCCGCCCTCCCGGTCGAGGAGTTGACCCGCCAGGTCGCCGGCCTCGCGGCCGAGTCCGAGGTGCTCGCCAACCTGCAGGAGCGCACTGCGCTGCTCGGGCTGCTCCGCGAGCGCGGGCTGGACCCGCTGCTGTCCGACCTGTCCGTGCGGCACGTGCCGGAGTCGCAGGTCAGCGCCGAGCTGGAGCTGGCCTGGTGGCAGTCGGTGCTGGAGGCGCTGCTGGCCTCCGACCGCGCCCTCCTCAGCGGCAACACCAGCGTGCTCGACCGGTTGGAGGCGGACTTCCGCCTGGTGGACGAAGCCCACGCCTCCGCGACCGGCAAGCAGCTCGCGTGGATGCTCGCCGAGACCTGGAAGATCGGCATCGTCGACTGGCCGGAGGAGGCCAAGGCGCTCAAGAAGCTGCTGACGACGAGCGCGCCCACCGCGGCGACGCTCAACGCCGCGGCACCGCATCTCGCGCGCCCGCTCGCCCCGGTCTGGCTGGTCTCGCCCTATGAGGTCCCCGCCATCGACGCCGAGGTCGCGTTCGACACCGTCGTGCTCATCGACGCCGGCGCCTCCACCCTCGCCGAGAACGTCCCCGTGCTGCGCCGGGCCCGTCAGGTCGTCGCGTTCGGCGACCCGGTGACCCAGACCCCGTCCCGCTTCGATGTCGGCGTGCACGAGTACGGCACGACGGTGGAGACCGCGGATGTGGACTCCCTGCACGCCGACTCGGCGCTCGCCCGGCTCTCCGAGCTGCTGCCCGTCTTCACGCTTGCCCGCAGCTACCGGGCCGGCGGCGAAGACCTGGCCGAGCTGGTCAACCGCCGGTTCTACGGCGGCAACATCGACTCCCTCCCGTGGGCCGGCACCTACCTCGGCCACGGCAGTCTCGCCCTCCACTACGTCACCGGCGGCCAGGGGATGCCCGACACGGACACCGGCGCCGTGGAGAGCACGGACGCCGAGGTGGCGAAGGTCGTCGAGCTCGTGCTGCGGCACGCGACCGAGCGGCCGCGCGAGTCCCTCATGGTCATCACCGCGAGCGAACGGCACGCGGTGCGCGTCAACCAGGCGGTGCTCTCCGCGTTCGCCAAGCGGAACGAGCTCGCGGACTTCATCCTGGGCGACCGGCCGGAGCCGTTCACCGTCGTCACGCTGGAGCAGTCCGTCGCCCAGAGCCGCGACCGCGTCGTGTTCTCGATCGGCTACGGCCGCACTCCGCACGGCCGCCTGCTGTCCAACTTCGGCGCGCTCGCCGAGCCGGGCGGCGACCGCCTGCTCGCGGTCGGCATGACCCGCGCGCGCCGCGGCATGGACATCGTCTCCTGCTTCCGCCCCGACGACATCGACGATTCCCGGATGCGTCACGGCATCGCGGCGCTCGCCCAGGTGCTGGGGGAGGCAGACCAGCTCCAGGCCGCAGCGCCCGAGTACCTGAGCCCGGACGCCGACCCGATGGTGGTCGATCTCGCAAAGCGCCTGGCGCGCCGAGGGCTGGATGTGCAGATCGGCTACCGCGGCAAGCTCACGCTGGTGGCGTCGAACGCGGGCCGCGCCGTCGTGGTCGAGACGGACGAGGACGTCAACCGCGGCAGCCTCCGGGAATCCCTCCGGCTGCGCCCGGACGTGCTGCGCCGCCTCGGCTGGCACTACCTGCGCGTCCACAGCTTCGAGCTGTTCGCCGACCCGGACGCCGTCGCCTCCCGGGTCGCCCGCCTCATCGGCGTCAACGACGAGGCGAGCACCGAAACCGCGCCCATCACGCTCCCGCAACTCTGACGGTTCCGCCGCCGGCATTCGTGGTTCGCGACATTCGTGACGAATGTCGCTTTTGGCGCCGCTATTCGCGACATTCGGCGCGAATGTAGGCGTTCGCGAATCACGACATTCGTGACGAATCGCTCGAGGGCGTGGCACGTCCTCGGGGGCGTGGCACGGCTACGCTGGAGTGGTGAACGACAAGCCCGACGACGAACGCCCCGCGCGCCGGTCGCGGCGCGTACGGCGGGAGGGCGCTCCGGGCGCCGACCCCACGCCGCATATTCCTGAGCGTGACGGCGAGGAAGGCTCCTGGTCGCCGAACGACGAGCAGCTGCGACGGGACGTGCCGCCGCACTACTGAGTTCGGCTGCCGCTTACGGCAGCGGGTCGGCGTGCCGGCCGGCGTTCGCCGACGGCGGCGCCTGCTGCGCCTTCAGGAGGTCGCGGATCTCCGTGAGCAGGTCGAGGTCGGTGACCGGGGCGTCCGGCTGCACGACGCCCTTCTTGCGCAGACGGTCCGCCCGCTCCTTGATCTTGTTGATCGGGAAGACGAAGACGAAGTAGACCACGACCGCGACGATCAGGAAGTTGATGAGCGCGCCGAGGATCGCGCCGAACTTGATGCTCGACCCGTTGATGGTGACCACCATCGCGTGGCTGAGGTCGCTCTGCTTGAAGAACGCGCTGATCACGGGGTTGATCAGGTTCGTCACGATCGCCGTGACGACCGCGGTGAACGCGGCGCCGATGACGACCGCGACCGCCAGGTCGAGCACGTTCCCACGGAGGATGAACTCTCGGAAGCCTTTGAGCAAGACCGGTCCTTTCGCCAGGTGGATGGAACTGGTGGTGCTGTGCGCCCGGGCGGGCGCGGAATCAGGCTGCGGAGCCCGATGAGGACGACGAGGCGGAGCCCGACGAGCCGGAAGAAGACGACGACGAGCCGGAAGACGAGCCCGTAGACGAGGAAGACGAGGACGACGAGCCCGACGAGCCCGACGACGAGGGGCCGGACGACGACCCTCCACCCGTCTTCGCCCCGCCGCGCGAGTCGGTCCGGTAGAACCCGGACCCGTTGAACGTCACGCCGACCGTGCCGAACACCTTGCGCAAGTGGCCGCCGCAGTTCGGGCAGACCGTGAGCGCGTCGTCGGTGAACGCCTGGTGGATGTCGAAGGCGTGGCCGCAGTCGCGGCACGAGTAGGAGTAAGTGGGCATGGTCTTCCGTGTGCTGGGTGGGTCAGGTGAACTGGACGATGCGAGTCGGGGTGACCGCGCCGTCGACCGGCTGATCGTGCCGCTCGCGCGGGACCTCGTCGACGAGCTCGCCGTCGAACACGACGGCGTACACCGGGGGACATTTTTCCATGCTGCCGAGCGTCTTGTCGAAATAGCCGCGGCCCCAGCCCATCCGCATCCCGGTCGCGTCGACGGCGGCGGCCGGCACGACGATGAGGTCGACGTCGTTGATCGCGATCGGTCCGAGCAGCTCGCCGACGGCCTCCGGCATCCCGAACAGGCCCTCGGTCTCGGTCTCGCCGTCGCCGGTGGTCCAGTCCAGGAGGCCGTCCGCGCGGGAGACCGGGAGCAGCACGCGCAGCCCTTGGGCGACGGCCCAGTTGACGAACGGACGGGTGTCGGGCTCGATCGTCGTCGACAGGTAGCAGGCCACGGACCGGGCTGAGAGGTCGGTCGTCAGGTCGACCAAGTTCCGGGTGATTCCGGCGGTCGCGGCCTGTCGTTCGGTGCTCGTCAGGTTCTGCCGGCGCTCGCGCAGCTCGGCGCGCAGTGCGCGCTTTCGATGGGCTGCTGTGTCGGTCTCCATAGCGCAATCCTAGAAGATCGCTCCGGGAGCCCGATCGAAATGCGGATAGTGTGCTGGGTATGGCTACTCACGTGACGAAAGCAGTGATCCCTGCGGCCGGCCTCGGCACCCGGTTCCTCCCGGCGACCAAGGCGATGCCGAAAGAGATGCTGCCGGTCGTCGACAAGCCGGCCATCCAGTACGTGGTCGAGGAGGCCGTCGCGGCCGGACTGCACGACGTGCTGATGATCACCGGGCGCAACAAGAACGCGCTCGAGAACCACTTCGACCGCAACGCCGAGCTGGAGGAAACGCTCAAGAAGAAGGGCGACACGGACCGGCTCGAGAAGGTCAACTACTCGACCTCGCTCGCCGACCTCCACTACGTCCGCCAGGGCGACCCGAAGGGCCTCGGCCATGCGGTGCTGCGCGCCAAGATGCACGTGGGGCGCGAGCCGTTCGCGGTGCTGCTCGGTGACGACATCATCGACTCCCGCGACGACCTCCTGCAGCACATGCTCGAGGTGCAGCAGCACTACAATGCGACCGTCATCGCGCTGATGGAGGTGCCTCCCGAGTCCATCCACCTGTACGGCGCGGCCGCGATCGAGGAGACCGGCGACGACGACGTGGTCCGTATCACGGGCCTGGTCGAGAAGCCGGACGCGGACAAGGCGCCCTCCAACTACGCGATCATCGGCCGCTACGTGCTGCGCCCGGAGGTGTTCGACGTGCTCGAGCGCACGGAGCCCGGCCGCGGCGGCGAGATCCAGCTCACCGACGCGCTCCAGTCGATGGCGGAGGCGCCGGACTGGACAGGCGGGGTGTACGGCGTCGTCTTCCGCGGCCGCCGGTACGACACCGGCGACCGCCTCGACTACATCAAGGCGATCGTGCAGCTCGCGGTCGACCGCGAGGATCTCGGTCCGGAGCTCCGGCCGTGGCTGAAGGAATTCGCCGACGGCCTCCGCGACGAGCCGCGCGAGATCCTCGACGAGATGCCCATCGACACGGCTGACGCATCGGAGGGCGGAAACCGCTAGCGTCATACCTGCGGCGAACGGTCGCCGCAGAAGGAGGACGCTGTGGCGTTCGTCATCCCCACGCTCAGCGAGGGACGCATCGGACTGCGACCGATCCGCCTGCGGGACGCGCGCGCCCTGGAGCGCTCGCTGCTCGACAACCGGTCCTGGCTGCGGCAGTGGGAGGCCACCAGCCCCTACGCGCCGGGGGCGTTCGACACGCGCGCGAGCATCCGCTCCCTGCTGGCGAACGCGCGCGCCGGACACGGCCTCCCGTTCATCGTGGAGTACGACGGACGGCTGGCCGGCCAGCTCAACGTGTCGTCGGTGACCTACGGCTCGCTCTCCAGCGCAACCATCGGCTACTGGATCGCGGAGGAGTTCGCCGGCCGCAACATCACGCCGACCGCCGTGGCGCTCGCGACCGACTACTGCTTCTACCAACTCGGCCTGCACCGCATGGAGATCTGCATCCGCCCGGAGAACGCGCCGAGCCTGCGCGTGGTCGAGAAGCTCGGCTTCCGCTACGAGGGGCTGCGCCGGCGCTACATCCACATCAACGGCGACTGGCGCGACCACTACTGCTTCGGCCTGGTGTCGGAGGAGCTGCAGCAGGGCGTCCTGCGGCGCTGGATGGACGGCGAGGCGCCGGAGGACGCCGCCGCGGTGACGGCGGAGGATCGTGCGGCGGCGGCCATCCCGCTGCCGGTGGCCCGGCGGCACTGAGAGTGCGTCGCTCTGTGCGTGCCGCATGCCCGTCGTACGCACGCTGAGAGTCGTCTCCATCGAAGACACACCCGGGCGCTGACCGGGACGCCGCCCGGTCGACCCCTACCGTAGAGGCATGACTGGGGATGTGATGGGCGGAGGGGTGGTCGTCGCCATCGCGGCCGCCCTCTGGCTGGCCTACCTCGTCCCGGTGTGGCTGCGTCGCCGCGAGTACTTGGCGACCGAGCGCAACGCTGTCAGGCTGCAGCAGACGCTGCGCATCCTGGCCGAGACGAGTGAGCTTCCGGACGAGGTCCGCATGGAGGCGACCGCGAGGACGGTCGCGGAGCAGCAGCGCATCCTCCGCAAGGCGGAGGAGAGACGGCTGGCCACCGCACGCGCGGAGGCCGCCGCTCACGCCCGCCGCGAGCTGGCCGTCGCCGAGGAGCGTCGGCAGGCCGCGGAGGAGGCCGAGCGCGCGGCCTCCGAGGCCATCGCCCTGGAGCGGGCCTCCCGCGCCGCAGCGGCCCAGCGGGCGCGCGAGCTCGCGGCGCTGAACGCGCGTCCGGTGCTCTCGCCCCAGCGCCGTCGCCGGCTGCGCCGGACCCGCGCCGTCTGCACGCTTCTGCTGGTCGCCGGACTGGTCGGGGTCGCCTCCGGCGGCGCGCTGCTGTTCGCGACCGGCGCTTGGCTGCTGCCCGCCGCGTCCGCCGCCGTCACGGCGGCCGCCCTCGGGATGCTGGGCCGCCTGTCCCGCTCGGCGAAGGCCATGCCCGCTCCCGTCCCGTTCATCCCGGCCGCTCCCGCGTCGCCCGCGCTCTACGACGACGCCAAGCACGACCTCCCAGTGCAGGAGGCCCTGCGCCAGAGCTGGACCCCGCAGCCGCTTCCGAAGCCGCTGCACCTGTCGCCCGGAACCGTCGCCGCGGCTGCGATGGCGTCGGTGGACGCCGCCGCCGAGCTGCGCCGCTCGGCCGCCCGCGCGGAGTTCGAACGGAAGGCGACCGCGGTCGCCGAGGCGACGCCCGCGGTGCCGGCTCCGGTGCTGCTGCGCCCGGTCGCGGTGGCGCAGGAGGCCGCGCCCGTCGCCGTGGCCGTCGCCTCGCGTCCGGCTTCCGCGCCGGTCGTGGAGGCCGTCCCGAGCGTGTACTCGAGCATGGGAATCGTCGGCGCGGTCGACGACGGAGCCCTCGACCTGGACGCCGTCCTCCGCCGCCGCCGAGCCGCGAGCTGAGCCCCGCTCGATTTCGACTCGGCACCGCGAGGGTGCTATTGTTTCTAAGCAATCCCCCCGGGGCTATGGCGCAGTTGGTAGCGCGCTTCGTTCGCATCGAAGAGGTCAGGAGTTCGAATCTCCTTAGCTCCACCGCAGGGAAAAGGACCGCCAGAGCTGGCGGTCCTTTTTCGTTGAGTTCACACCACCAGCATGATCGCCAGCACCAGCATCAGCACCGCGATCCCCGCGTCCAGCACGCGCCAGGCCGCCGGCCGCGCGAACACCGGGGCGGCCACCCGGGCGCCGAATCCGAGCACGACGAACCAGAGCAGGCTGGCCGTCGCCGCTCCCGCGCCGAACACCCAGCGGCCCGGGTCGCCGTGCGTCGCCGACAGCGAGCCCAGCAGGAGCACAGTGTCGAGGTACACGTGCGGGTTCAGCCACGTGATCGCGAGGCAGGTGCCGATCGCCGCGGCGAGCGTGCCGCCCCCGGAGGTCGCGGCCGTCAGGGTGCTCGGGCGGACGGCGCGCACGGCGGCGAACACCGCGTACCCGACCAGGAACGCGAACCCGGCCCAGCGCACGATCGTGAGCGCGAGCGGGGCCGCTTTCACCAGCGTCCCGATCCCGGCGACCCCCGCAGCGATCAGGAGCGCGTCGCTCGCGACACAGATCGCGACCACGGCCAGGACGTGCTCGCGGCGGAGCCCCTGCCGGAGGACGAACGCGTTCTGCGCGCCGATGGCGACGATGAGGGCGGCGGCCGAGCCGAGGCCGGTGAGGTAGACGGAGAGCACCATTCGACGATAGGGAACGGGCGCGTCATCAGTACAGCTTGATTTACTTATGAACCATTAGCATTGCTGTCGATGGAAGCCTCCTCCGACCAGCTCCGGACCTTGGCCGCCGTGATCGACCACGGCACCTTCGACCGCGCCGCCGCGGCGCTGCACATCACGCCCTCCGCGGTGAGCCAGCGGATCAAGTCGCTGGAGGAGCAGAGCGGCCGCGTGCTCGTGCGGCGCGGCAAACCCATTCAAGCCACCGAGGCCGGCGCGGTGCTGCTGCGGCTCGCCCGCCAGCTCGCGCTGCTGGAGGCCGAGGCCGCGGCCGAGCTGGAGGGCGGCGACGGGGCCGCCGCGACCCCGATCCCGCTCGTCGTCAACGCCGACTCCCTCGCGACCTGGGTGCTGCCGGCGCTCGCCACCGTGCCCGATGTGGCCTTCGACATCACGCTCGACGACCAGGAGCACACCATCGACCGCCTGCGCGACGGGACCGCGATGGCGGCGATCGGCTCCGACCCCGAGCCGGTGCAGGGCTGCACGGTCTCGGCGCTCGGAGCGATGCGCTACCGGCCGCTCGCCGGTCCGGCGTTCGTGGAACGCTGGTGTCCGGACGGCTGGACCGCCGACCGGGCGGCAGTCGCGCCGATGCTGGTCTACAACCGCAAGGACGCCCTCCAGGACCGCTACCTCGGTGCGCTCGCGCCGGGAGCACGTCCGCCGCGGCACTTCGTCCCGGCGTCCACGGAGTTCGTGGCGGCCGCCGTGCTCGGGATGGGGTGGGGGATGGTGCCCGACCTCCAGGCCGACCCACTCGTGGCCGACGGCCGGCTCGTCGTGCTGGACCCGGGTGGCTCGGTGGAGGTGCCGCTGTACTGGCAGCAGTGGTCGTTGCACTCGGCCGCGCTGGACGCCGTCGCCGCCGCGATCGCGCGCGCCGCGGCGGCCGCGCTCCGCCGCGCCTGAGCGCCCGCGCCGGCGCTCACGTGCCCCTCGGCGACGGAAGGTTTCCGTCGCGAGCGCGCTCAGATCGTCGCCAGCACCAGGTCCAGCGCGTCCACGAACCGGTCGGCGCTCTCGCGCGTGATGCACAGCGGCGGCTTGATCTTCAGCACGTTCTTGCCGTCGCCGGTCGGCTGCACGATCGCGCCCTCCCGCAGCATCCGCTCGCACACCAGCGCGGCCTCCGCCGTCGCCGGCTCCAGCGTCCCCCGATCGCGCACCAGCTCCACGCCGAGGTACAGCCCCATCCCGTGCACGGCGCCGACGAGCGGATGCCGCTCCCCGAGCGCGCGCAGCCGGCCGGCCAGGTGGTCGCCCACGGCGGCCGCGTTCTCCTGCAGCCGCTCGTCGCGCATCACGTCGAGCACGGTCAGGCCGACGACCGAGCTGACCGGGCTGCCGCCGGCGGAGGAGAAGAAGGAGCCCTCCGCCGCGAACGACTCGGCGATTTCGCGCCGGGTGATGACGGCGCCGAGCGGGTGCCCGTTGCCCATCGCCTTCGCCACCGTGATCACGTCCGGGACGACGCCCTGTTGCGCCGAGCCCCAGAAGTAGTGCCCGAGCCGGCCGTAGCCGACCTGCACCTCGTCCGCGATGCAGACGCCGCCGCGGGCGCGCACGCGCTCGTAGACGCCGGCGAGGTAGCCGTCGGGGAGCATCAGGCCGCCAGCATTGCCGAACACCGGTTCCGCGATGAAGCCGGCGAGGCCGGTGCCGGCGGCGTCCAGCGCGGCGAGCTGCTCGTCCAGCTCGGCGAGGTACTCCGGCCCGGAGCCGAGCCCGCGGTGCCGGCCGTGGAACACGTTCGGCGACGCGATCAGCTCCACCCAGTCCGGCCGGGTCTCCAGCGCGCGCGGGTTGTCGCCCAACGACGACGAGACGGCGTCGGCTCCGACGGTCCAGCCGTGGTAGGCCTCCGTCACCGCGAGGATCGTCCGGCGCCCGGTGTGCACCTGCGCGAGCCGGAGGGCGAGGTCGACCGCCTCGCTGCCGCTGTTGACCAGGAAGACGGTGTCGAGTCCGTCCGGCGCGACCTCCACCAGCCGCTCGGTGAAGCGCGAGAGCTCCTCGTAGTGGAACCGCGAGTTCGTGTTGAGCAGCGCCCACTGGTCGCGGACGGCGCGCACGAGCCGCGGGTGCGCGTGCCCGATCTGGGTCACGTTGTTGACCATGTCCAGGTAGCTCTGCGCACGGGTGTCGAAGAGGTGGTGCCGCCAGCCGCGCTCGATCAGCGGCGGCTCGGCGAAGTAGTGCTCCTGCACACGGGCGAACGACGAGTCGCGGCGCGACAGCACATCGGCGGGGTCGGACGGGGCCGCACCGAGGTCGACGCCGAAGAGCTCGGACGGGTCGGGGGAGATCTCGCGCCACACCGCCGTCGGCAGCGTGGGCGTGACGAACGCGGGAGGGCGCCAGCCGGGCACGCGGCTGAGCTGCGCGGTGAGCCGCACGGCGCTGCCGATGACCTCCCCGCGGTCGACGGAGGCCGTGGTCAGTGGACGGGACAGACCGTCGAGCCAGAGGCCGACCGTGCCGCCCTGCAGCAGCCAGGCGCCCTCGACCAGGCGCAGCTCGCCGGCGAACGGGGCGTGGGCGACGGTGCCGGCCGGGGCGTCCAGCGTGACGCCGAGCGCGATCGTCGGCGACGGGTCGGTGCGGTCGAGACGCGCGCGGCTGAGCCGGGCCTCGGCGTAGCGGGTGAGCGCGTGGCCGTTCTCGCGGCAGATCCGCCCCAGCACGGCGTCCTCGACGCCCGCGCGCTGCCAGCGGCCCTCATCCAGTTCGTGGCCGGTGACGGAGAGGTCGGCCAGGTGGGCGTCGGTGCTGTCCACCGCGATGAGGCGGCCGAGCACGGGCGCCTCCGCTTCACCGGCGCGGCCGGCGGCGAGCCGTGCCCGGATCGCCGCCTCCACCTCCGCGAACGGCAGCCGCCGCGCCACGTCGAACGCGACCCACTCGTGCGCGCGGTTCTCGTCCGCGTAGGCGTTGTCCCCGTCGAGGACGACCTGCTGCTCGCCGCTGACGACGAGCACCGCGCCGCGCAGCACGACGAGCGGCCAGAGCGCGGCGAGGTCGGCGTCGTCCAGCGGCGCCTCCGCGTGGAAAGCCTCGATCACGTCCAGCACCGCGAGCGGGTCCTCCGGCTGGTGGTGGAGGGCGCTCGTCACCGTCGCCGCGAGCTCGGCGACCAGCCAGCCGTCCGCGACATCGCCGAAGTCGATCACGCCGGGTCCGTCCGCGCCGAGCACGATGTTGTCGTCCGTCACGTCCCCGTGGATGGCCTGCACCCGCAGTCGGCGCCGCAGCGGTTCCAGCGCGGCCAGGGCGGCCTCCGCCGCCGCCACGACGGCCTGCCGCTTCGCCGGCTGGAGGACATGCTCGGCGAGCAGCGCGACGACGTCCCCGCCGATCCGCGCGTCCCACTGGGTGGTGCGGGCGAGACCGGGATGCCGCAGCCCGGCCAGCCCCGCGGCGATGCTCCCGGAGAGTCGGCCGAGGGTGCGGAGCTGCTCGGGGCTCAGGCGCGCGACGTCGGTCAGCGGCTCACCGTCGAGGAAGCTCAGCACGCGCGCGTGGAGGATCGTGCCGCGCACTTCCACTGCGGCGACCTCGCCACCGTCGCGGGCGGCCAGCACGGACGGGATCCGCGCGTCGGCGCCGGCGAGCAGCGTGAGCGCCGCGTTCTGGGCGTGCAGCTCCTCGACCGCGAACACCGGGTTGGCGATCTTGAGCACGTAGCGGTGGGTGCCGGTGTCGACGAGGAAGTTGCGGTCCTGGTTGCTGCCCAGCTCGGTGACCTGTCCGATCAGCCCGAAGGCGTGCTCGGCAACGGCCGCGGCGTCGTCGGCTCCGACCTCCGGCCGGGGAAGGGACGGCTGGGCCAGGAAGTCGGAATTGGGCACGGCTGCTCCTCGGCTGCGGGGGCGGGACGCGGTCAGTCTATTGAAGCCGCCGCCCGGGTCGCACCCAGCGAACGCACGGGAGCGGCATCGTAGCATCGACGCGTGAAATCCTGGAGGACAGCGGCGGTGGCGTTCGTGATCGACGCCGTGCTGATCCTCGTGTTCGTGCTCGTCGGGCGTCGCAGTCATGGCGAGGCGGCGAACGTCTCCGGGATGCTCACCACCTACTGGCCGTTCTTCATCGGCCTGGTCGCGGGCTGGCTGGTCACCTGGGCCTGGCGCCGCCCGCTCGCGCTGATCTGGCCGGGCGTGCCGGTCTGGCTGATGACGGTGGCGCTGGGGATGCTCATCCGCACCTCCGCGGGGCAAGGCGTGGAGCCGGCGTTCATCGCGGTCGCGTTCGTGGTGCTCGGGATGTTCCTGGTGGGGTGGCGCGTCGCGGCCATCCCGTTCGCGCGGCGGCTGGCGCTGCGGCGCGCCTGACGCTCCCCTCCGGCTGAGAGGGGTCGCAACACGCCGTTATGCCGCGAAGATAACGGCATGTCGCGTCCCCTGTTTCTAGAACGCCGAGGACACCACCGTCGCGATCGTGTAGATCGCAAGTCCCGCCAGCGCCCCCACCACGGTCCCGTTGATCCGGATGAATTGCAGGTCCCGCCCGACCTGGGTCTCGATCTTGTCCGTCGTCTCTGCCGGGTCCCAGCCGCGCACCGTCTCGGTGATGACGCTCGCGATGTCGTGCCGGTAGGTCGACACCAGGTGGCCGGCCGCGCCCGCGATGCGCCGGTTGAGGGAGGCTCGCAGCTCCGGGTCGGCGGCGACCCGTTCCGCGGCGTCGGAGAGGGCCGCTGACGCCCGGTTGCGCAGTTCGCCGTCCGGGTCGCTGAGAGCGTCCACGGCCGCCGAGCGGGTCGCCGCCCACGCCTGCCCGGCGAGCTCGCGGATGCGCGGGTCGTCGAACGCGCGCTCCTTGGCGGCCTCCAGCCCGGCGATGGTCTCCGGGTCGTGCTGGAGGCGGTCGCTGAGCTCGGCGAGGTAGCCGTCGAACGCCCGACGGGCGCGGTGTGCGGGGTCGCGGCGCACGTCGGCGACGAAGCGGCGCAGCTCCTGGTACACCCGCTCGTCCACCAGCCGGTCCACGAAGGACGGCATCCAGGACGGCAGCCGGCCGGAGACCAGGTTGCTCAGGGCGTCGGGGTGGATGACCAGCCAGTCGTCGAACCGGTCGAGCAGGAGGTCGACGGCGGCGTGGTGGCCTCCGGAGCTGAGGATGCGCTCGCCGAGGCGGCCGATCGGCGGCGCCCAGTCCGGTTCGATCACGTGCGTGCGCACGACCGCCTCCACGGCTTCGCGCATCCGGTCGTCGTCGAGCAGGCCGAAGAAGCCGACCGCGGCGCCGGAGGCCTCGTCCACCACCCGGCGCGCGTTGCCGGCCTCGGTCAGCCAGCGGGCGGCGGCGCCGGAGACGTCGTAGGCGGCCAGCCGCGTCGCGACCACGTCGTCGGACAGGAACTCGGTCTCCACGAACTCGCCGAGCGTCTCGCCGATCTCGTCCTTGCGGGTCGGGATGATCGCGGTGTGTGGGATGCGGAGGCCCAACGGATGCTTGAACAGCGCGGTGACGGCGAACCAGTCCGCGAGCGCGCCGACCATCGCGCCCTCTGCGGCGGCGCGCACGAAGCCCAGCCACGGGTAGCGGTCCTGCAGTGCGAACGAGACGGCGAAGATCACGGCCGCGACAGCGAGCAGGCTCGTCGCGAGCACCTTCATGCTGCGCAGGGCGCGACGGCGCTCTGCGTCGCGGCGCTCGGCCTCGGCGCGCTCGGCGTCGAGGCGCCGGCTCTCGGCGCTCTGGGCGTCGCCCGTGCGGGCTGTGGGCGGGGTCACCGGACGATGTGGAGCTCGTGGCTCGTGTTGTTCAACCGGTGCGGGCCGTCGTCGGCGGCGACCACGATGTCCTCGATGCGCACGCCGAACCGGCCCGGCAGGTAGATGCCCGGCTCGATCGAGAAGCACATGCCGGCGACGATCGGCTGCTCCTCGCCTTCCACCAGGTACGGCGGTTCGTGCGTGGTGGTGCCGATGCCGTGGCCGACGCGGTGGACGAAGTACTCGCCGTAGCCGGCGTCCCGGATCACCGCGCGCGCGGTGCGGTCGATGTCCTGCAGCGGCACGCCGACGGCGACCGCCTCGAACGCGGCCTGCTGCGCGCGCTTGACGACCTCGAAGACCTCGTGCTCCTCGTCGGTCGGCTCGCCGACGTGGACCGTGCGGGTGGTGTCCGAACCATAGCCGTCCATCAGGCCGCCGAAGTCGAGCACCACCATGTCGCCCTGCTGGATGACGCGGTCGCCGGCCTCGTGGTGCGGGTTCGCGCCGTTGGGCCCGGACCCGACGATCGTGAAGTCCACCTGCGAGTGGCCGTGCGCGCGCAGCAGCCGGTCCAGGTCGGCGGCCACCTCGCTTTCGCGTCGGCCGGCGAAGGCGACGGTCAGGATGTCCTCGAAGGTCGCGTCGGCCGCGGCGCCGGCAGCGGCGAGCCGGTCGACCTCGTCCGGGCCTTTGACCGCCCGCAGCATCGGCAGCTCGGCCGAGAACGCCGCGAAGCGCACATCCGGGAGCTCGTGCTGGAGCGCCAGCAGGTGCAGCGCCCAGGCCGAGTCGGACACCGCGTAGCGGCCTCCCGACCAGAGCTGGTCGACCAGCGGTGCGTGCTCATCCTCGCCGTCGGCCCAGGTGACCAGCCGGATGGCGCGCGCGGCCCGGGTCGCCGCGGCGCTGTCGTGCTCCAGCACCGGCACGATCATCGTCGGTTCGCCGTCGGCCGGGATCACCAGCATGGTCAGCCGCTCCGTCGCCGGCGGGAGGTAGTCGGCGAAATACGCCAGGTCGGGCCCCGGGGCGACCAGGAGGGCGTCGAGCCCCGCGTCCTTCGCCTGCGCGGCGCCGCGAGCCAGCCGGTCGGCGAAGTGCTGAGCGGTGATCTCCTGCATGAGGGTCACTCCTCGATCGGGCCGAGCCACGCGTTCGCGACGGTGCTGTGCGCGGACTCGGCGTCGGACGGGTGGAAGATGCCCGCGAGGACGTCGCGGTACAGCCTCCCGAGCTCGTTCCCGGCGAAGAAGGTCGAACCTCCGGAGACCCGGATCGCCTGGTCCACGACCCGGCGAGCGGTCTCGGTGGCGCGGATCTTCATCCCGACCAGTTTCGGGAACCACTGCGACCCGTGGTCGGCGAGCGTGTCGACGTCGCGGGCGATCGCGTCGAGCTGAGGGAGGAGGGCGTCCTGGTCGATCGCGGCGGAGGCGACGCGCCAGCGGATGTCCGGGTCGTTCGCATAGCTGCGGCCCTCGTTCTTGAGGCTCTTCCTGCGATGCGCGGCGGCCACGGCCAGTTCGAGGGCCCGGGCGCCGATGCCGGTGTAGACGGCCGCGAGCAGCAGCTCGAAGTTCGCGAAGATCGCGAAGACGAGCGGATCGGGGTTGGGGCCGGGATCGAGGCGGCGCACCACGCGGTCCGCGGGGGCGAGCGCGCCGTCGAGCACGGTCGTGCTGCTCTGCGTCGCACGCATCCCGATGGTGTCCCAGTCCTCGCGGATCTCGAAGCCGCCGCCGGTGCGATCCACGAAGCCGTAGACGATCTTCGGGGCGTCGGCGCTGGTGGTGTCGAGGCCCATCGTCCCGAGGCGGGTCCACGCGGGGGAGAGGGAGGTGAAGATCTTGGTGCCGAAGTAGCGGTAACCG
The DNA here is from genome assembly GCF_050632895.1 of Leifsonia sp. L25. The sequence goes on from NZ_JBODRZ010000003.1 coordinate 2,979,548, forward strand.
CCGTCCGCCTCCGGCCGGGCCTCGGTGGTCGAGCCGAACAGGACGAGGTCGTTGCCGGCCTCGCTGAGCCCGAACGCGAAGACCTCGCCGGAGCCGGCCTCCCGGAGCAGGAACTCCAGTGAGTCGTCGCCGCGGTCGCGCAGCGTCTTGGCGACGCCGGTCCAGACCAGGTGCATGTTCACCGCGAGGGCGGTGGCGGGTGCGGCTCCCGCGAGCCGGACCTGGAGGCGTGCGGTCTGCTCCAGCGAGAGCCCGAGGCCCCCGAACTCGATGGGGACGAGTGCTTTCAGGTAGCCGGCGTCGGCCAGCTCGGCGAAGTCCTCGGTGAAGAACCGGTTCTCCGCGTCGTACTCGGCGGCCCGGGAGCGGAACCGCTCCAGTCGCTCCTCGCTCAACACTTGGCTGTTCCCACTCACCCTCCCCACCCTAGGTCTCTCGACGCCGAGGGGCACGTAAACGTCCCTAAAACCCGGTTCTCCGGGCGTTGACGTGCCCCTCGAGCGGGCTCAGGAGGCGGTGTAGCCGCCGTCCACGAGGTGGTAGCTGCCGGTGATGAACGACGCGGCGTCGGAGGCGAGGAAGGCGACGAGCGCCGCGACCTCCTCGGGCTCGCCGAGGCGGCCGAGCGCGTGCTTGCCCTCCAGGAACTGCAGCGCCTCGGGGCTCATGTTGGCCTCGACCAGCGGCGTCTTGATGAAACCGGGGCCGACGGCGACGACGCGCACCTTCTGGCCCGCGTACTCCAGCGCCGCGTTCTGGGTGAGGCCGAGGAGGCCGTGCTTGGCGGTGACGTAGGCGGACGAGTTCTCGAAGCCCACGCTGCCGAGGATGGACGCCATGTTGACGATCGCGCCGCCGCCGTTCGCGGCCATCGCGGTGAGCTGCGGCTGCATCGAGTACATCACCGCGTTGAGGTTGACCTCGATGACCCTGCGCCAGCCCTCCAGCGAGTAGTCGGCGACCGGGGCGGCCTCCCCGCCGATCCCGGCGTTGTTGACCGCGATCTTGAGGGGCGCGAGCGCGTTGGCGGCCTCGACGCTCGCCGTGGCGAACGCGGGGTCGGTGACGTCGCCGGCGAGGGCCGCGGCGGTTCCGCCCGCCGCCTCGATCTCGGCGACGACGGCCTTGGCGTGCTCCTCGTTGAGGTCGGTGACCAGGACGGCGGCCCCGCTGGCCGCGAGGGTCAGCGCCACTGCGCGTCCGATGCCCGAGCCGCCCCCGGTGACGATCGCGGACCGGTCGGCGACATCGTACTGAGCCATGAGATTGTTCTCCTTCCAGATATCCGACACCTGTCGGATAGCCTCATTGTACGATCGGATAGTGAACATACGGACCCTGAACGGGCCACCGATGGATGCGCTCCGAGCGAACACGGTCGCAGACGCCGCGCCCACGCCCGAGCGGACACGCCTCGACGCCCGCCAGGCGAAGACGCTGGCGCGGCTCAGCGCCGCCGTGCTCGTCCTCGCCGCCGAGCGGCCGATCACGGACGTGACCGTCTCCGGCCTGGCTTCGGCCGCCGGCGTGCACCGGTCGACCGTGTACGAGTACGCCGCCTCGCCCTCCGCCCTCCTGCAGCGCGTGCTGCGCGCCGAGCTCGACGAACTGCGCGCGGCCTACCTTGTGGACGTCGCGCCGGACGACGCCGCCGCGGCGATCAGCGGCGTCACCCGTGCGGTCCTCCAGCACATGGACGAGCACGACGCCGTCTACCGTCGCGGGCTCGGGGCTGCGGGCGCGGAGGCCGGTCTGCGCGCGATGCTCAGCGAGCACTTCCAGGGCTCCATCGAACTGCTGCTCGACCAGCACAGCGTCAGTGTCCCGGCCGGCGACGAACTGGAGCGGCGCACGATCGAGCGCTATCTCGCCGACGGCATCATCGGCGCGATCGAGGTGTGGCTCACCCGGCCGCGTCCGCGGGACGTGGAGGCCCTGCTCGCGCTGCTCGAACAGCTCACGCCGCCCTGGTGGCCCGACCGGTGAGCGGCCTCCTCGACCGAGTGCGCGATGCGCTCGGACTCCGCCGCGCCCCGCTGCTGCACATCGCCTCCGACGTGGGGAGGGGCCGGCGGTGGTGCTCGTGCACGGCATCGCGTCCTCGTCGGTGACGTTCCAGAACCTCGTGCCGCTGCTCGAGCCCCGGCACCGCGCGATCTCCATCGACATCCTCGGCTTCGGCCGCTCTCCGGCCCCGGAGGATGCGCGGTACACGATCGAGGAGCACGTGGCCGCGCTCGACCGCACGCTTCGGTCGCTGAAGCTGCGCGAGCCGTTCGTGCTGGTCGGCCATTCGCTCGGCAGCCTCATCGTCGCCCGCTACGCCGCCGAGCATCCCGGAGCCCTCTCCCGGCTGGTGCTGGTCGGGCCTCCCGTCTACGGCACGCCCGCCGAGATCGGCGACCGACGCGTGCGCACGCGGGTCAGCGCCTACCTGCGGGCCTACGAGTTCCTGCGCAACAACAAGGAGTTCACCCTCCGCAACGCGAACATCCTCGGAAAGCTGCTGCCGATCAAGAACGTCTTCGAGATCACCGAGAAGAGTTGGCGGCCGTTCGTGCTGTCGCTGGAGAACTGCATCGAGCGGCAGACCGTCGTCGGCGACCTCGCCCGGGTCCACGTCCCGGTGGAGGTCGTCTACGGCACGATGGACGCCTTCATCGCCCCCGGCAGCCTCGCCGTGATCGAGGCGATGCGGCACGTGACCATGCACAGGGTGGAGGCCAACGACCACCTCATCCGCAAGCGGCTCGCTCGGGTGGTCGCCGTGGCCTGCGACGCCGGTCAGCCGGCCAGGGACATCGATGCGATGACCTCGAGGTAGGCGTCCCCGTCGAAGCCGTCGAACAGCACGGTCTGGGTGACGTAGCCCTGCACGAGGCCCATGTAGACGGGTGCCTGTCGCTCGGCCAGGGCCCGCGCGTCCGCGGCGGCCAGCGTCTGGGCGTGCCAGTCGGTGAGGTAGCCCACGAACATGGCGCGGATCCGGCCGCCGATGTCGGACGACATCTGCTTCAACCGTGGGTTGATCGGTACCTGCCCCCAGACCTGAACGAGGAGCTGGATGTCCACGATGTGCGTGATGAGCCCGCGGACCAGCAGGCGGACGATCTCGCCGGGCGTGGGGAGAGGCTGCTGCGCGCGCGCTTCGGCGACCTCCAGGAAGCGGGCGTCGAGGATCTCCGACGCGGTCAGCTCCATCAGCTCGTCCTTGCTGGTGAAGTGCCCGTAGATCGCCCCGGCGGAGAGCCCGGACTCGGCGATGATGTCGGCCATCGAAGTGGCGGCGAAGCCGTTGCGCGCGAAGCAGCGGAGGGCGGCCTGGGCGATCTCGTGGCGCCGCGCGCTGCGGTACTCCTCGGTGACCTTCGGCATCCGGCCCTCCTCGCGACTCGGAAAAAGAACGTTCGTTCTTGACAATAGCGTCGGATGTTCCGATTATAAAGAACGAGCATTCGTTTTTATTGAGTGGAGGCCGCCATGAGCACCAGCACCGATCCCGCCGTCGACCGTCCCGCAGCCGAACGGCACGGCGCGAGGCGCCACGAGCAGGTCGCCTCTCGCCCCGAGCGGGCCACAGGTCCGGTCGTCCACACGCCCTGGGCCCGGGCCCTCGCCCTCGCTGTGGGAGCGGCGGCCATCGTCGTCGTCATCCTGCTCGCCTTCCTCTGGCCGACCGTGACCTCCACGGTCAAGGACGTCCCGATCGCGATCGCCGGCCCGTCCGCGCAGGTCAGCGCGGTGGAGAAGCAACTCCACGAGGCCGCCGGCGGCGCGTTCGCGATCACGAGCCTCAGCGACCGGCAGGCCGCCGTCGACGCTGTCCGGAAGCGTGACGTCTACGGGGCGATCGTCCTCGGGGACAGCCCGGAGGTGCTGACCGCCTCCGCCAACGGCGCGGCGATCACGCAGATCCTGAACCAGGTGGCGTCCACCCTCCAGGCGGCGGTCGACGCGCAGGCGCAGGCGGCCGTGCAGCAGGCCATCGCCGCGGGTCACGCGCCCGCGGGCACGAAGGCGCCGACCATCACCGTGAAGGTGACCGACGTCGTCCCGCTCGCCTCGACCGACTCGCGCGGCCTCGGGCTGGCGTCGTCGTCGTTCCCGCTCGTTCTGGGCGGGATGCTCGGCGGTGTGCTCATCTCCCTGCTCGTCGCCGGGAGCCGGCGCCGCCTCGGCGCCGTCGCGCTCTACGGGGTGGTCGGCGGGCTGGCGGTGACCGGCATCCTGCAGGGCTGGTTCGGCATCCTGCAGGGCGACTACGGGGTGAACGCGCTCGCCGTGGGGCTGGCGATGTTCGCGACCGCGGCCTTCGTGGTCGGCATGAACGCGCTGTTCGGCCGGGTCGGCGTCGCGATCGGCGCCGTACTGACCGTTCTGGTGGGCAACCCGCTGTCGGCCGCCGCGCAGCCGCTGCAATTCCTGGTCGGGCCGTGGGGTGCGATCGGGCAGTGGCTCGTGCCGGGCGCCTCGGTCACACTGCTGCGCGACCTGTCCTACTTCCCATCCGCGGACGCGTTCTTCCCGTGGCTCGTTCTGCTCGGCTGGGGCGCCGTCGGCGTGGTCGGCATGCTCGCCGGCCACTTCCGCAACCAGGAGGTCACCGAAGCGGCGGCCTAAGCTGGAGGGCATGCAGAAGCGCACACTCGGACGGACCGGACGCGACGTGTCGGTCATCGGTCTCGGCACCTGGCAGCTCGGAGCGGACTGGGGTGACGTCAGCGAGGCCGACGCGCTCGCCGTCCTCGACGCCGCGACGGACGCCGGGGTCACCTTCTTCGACACCGCCGACGTCTACGGCGACGGCCGCAGCGAGCAGCTCATCGGCCGGTACCGCGACTCCCGGCCCGACCTCCCGCTGACCATCGCGACCAAGATGGGTCGGCGCGAGGCGCAGGACCCGGCCAACTTCACGCTCGCGAAGTTCCGCGAGTGGACGGACCGCTCCAGGCGCAACCTCGGGATGGACACGCTCGACCTCGTCCAGCTCCACTGCCCGCCCACCCCGGTGTTCTCGAACGCGGCCGTGTACGACGCGCTCGACACCCTGGTGGAGGACGGCGCGATCGCGAACTACGGCGTCAGTGTCGAGACGTGCGCCGAGGCCCTCGAGGCCATCGCGCGACCCGGGACGGCGACCGTGCAGATCATCCTCAACGCGTTCCGGCTGAAGCCGCTCGACGAGGTGCTGCCGGCGGCGCGGGAGGCCGGCGTCGGCATCATCGCCCGTGTGCCGCTGGCCTCGGGGCTGCTGAGCGGCCGCTACTCGGAGTCCACGGAGTTCGCGGCCGACGATCACCGCAGCTACAACCGGCACGGCGAGGCGTTCGACGTGGGGGAGACGTTCTCCGGCGTCGACTACGCGGAGGGCGTGCGCGCGGCGCGGGAGTTCGCGGCGCTCGCCCCCGAGGGCGCGACGCCCGCGCAGGCGGCGCTCGCGTGGATCGTGGCGCAGGACGGCGTGAGCAGCGTCATCCCGGGCGCACGCTCGCCCGAGCAGGCGCGAACGAACGCCGCCGCGGCCGACGTCGCGCTCCCTACCGGCTTCGCCGACGCGGTCCGCGACCTCTACGACCACACCTTCCGCGCCACGACGCACCCGCGCTGGTGAAACGCGAGTAATCGCGGATATCCGTCGTCGGAATTCCGCGATTATTCACGTCTCGTCGCCAGGAGGTGTGAGAGGCGGGTGACGAGAGGGAGCGGGGTGCGGAGGTCGGCGGCGGTGACGCGGACGACGCGCCAGCCGAGGTCCTCGAGGTGCTCGCGCCGGTGGATGTCGCGGAACCAGACATCTCTGTCGACACGGTGGCCGTCACCCTCGTATTCGAGGATCACGCGCTCTAACGGGTACGCCCTATCCACGCGAGCGAGGAAGCTCCCATCGGGACGGTGGATCAAATAGTTCAGCCACGGCTCCGCGAGTCCCGCATCGAGGAGGATCAACCGCAGTCGCGTCTCGGCGGCCGACTCCGACCTCGTTCGGACGAGCGGCAGCGCAGCCCGCGCGGTCGCGATACCACGCCTCCCGGATGCGGTACCCACGATCTCCGTCAACGCTTCGGCCGTCGTCAGCGGGTGTCGGTAGCTCAGCAGCCAGTCCCCGACGGCGACGAGCGCGTCGCGGCCGAGGATGGCAGCCAGGTCCAGCCACGTCTGTTCGGGAGTGGTCAGCGGCAGGCCGCGAAAAGAGATCGTCCTCCAGGCTGAGAGCGTGTGGCCGACGACGGATGCCGCCTGCACGGCGCGACCGCCGGCGGGGACGCTCACATGGAGCCGGTCTCCGCGGGCTGCCGCCGGGAGGGGCGCTCCTAACAGCTCCGCCGCTGTCGTGTGGCTGAACGCGGCCCGCTCCTGCCGGTGCAGCAGGAAGGCGCGGCAGCGCGTCTCCAATCCCACGTCCCCGCCGGCGACGCGCACGCCCCTGATCGGGGTATGCAGGTCGCTCGCCCGGAGCCGTGCCGCCGACACGCCGCTCTCCAAGGCATCCCGTGTCCGGAACGCGCCCGAACTGAAATCCCGCCCTAACTCCGCTGCCCGTCTCCCCATTCCGCCACCCTGCCGGACCGGCTCGGATCCCGCTCTCGTTCTCCACAGCCGGCGACCGAGACGTGACCAAACGCGCAAAAGCTGTGGACGATTTCCGCGATTAGTCACCTTTCGGCGGCTAGGAGGGCTGGACGGGGACCGGCTCGGTGTCCGGGATGGGCGACGCGTCGCGGCCGCGCAGGTCGGGGTGCACCCGCCACGCGAGTGCGGGCACGAGGAAGCCGACGAACGCGAAAGCGCCCGCCGCCCAGAATGCGCCGACCGCACCGTGCGCGTCGATGAGGAAGCCCGCGAGCGCGGAGCCCAGCGCCGCGCCGATGAGCTGCCCCGTGCCGACCCAGCCGTAGGCCTCCGCTGTGTCGGAGAACTTGACGCTCGCCGACACGATCGCGAACAGCACCGCCAGGGCCGGGGCGATGCCGAGGCCGGCGACGATCAGCGTCAGCGACAGTCCCCACCACGACCACAGCATGAACGTGGAGATGACGACGCCGACGAACACGATCAGCATCCGGCGAGCCGTCGCCCACGGCCCGATCGGGACGTGCCCGAACGCGAGACCGCCGACCAGCGAGCCGAGCGACCAGATCGCCAGGACGATGCCGGCGAAGGGCGAGCCCTCGCCGAAGTTCGCCACGACCCCGGCCTCCACCGCCGCGCACGAGCCGATCAGCAGGAAGCCGACCACGGTCGCCAGCAGCACGGGAGGGCGCGCCAGCACCACCCCGAACCGCCGTTTGCTGCGCGGGATGCGCACCCGGCCGACCTCGGGCGAGGAGATGAACCAGGCGCCGCCGAGCAGCATGATCGCCACCGACATCAGGATGCCCTCGACCGTGCCGATCTGGGTGGAGACGAAGGTGATCGCGACCGGCCCCGCGATCCAGATGATCTCCTGCGCCGACGCGTCGAGCGAGAACAGCGGGGTGAGCTGCCGCGAGTTGACCATCTTCGGATAGATCGTCCGCACCGCCGGCTGGATGGGCGGCATGCTGAGCCCCGCGAAGAACGCGACCGCCATCGTCAGCTGGATGGGCAGGACGAAGACGCCGATGGCGGCGACGGCGGCCGAGCAGACCACGAGCGTCGTCCACAGCACCGTGCGCATGCCGAGTACGCCCATCAGCCGGCTGGTCATCGGGCCGGCGATCGCCTGCCCGATGCTCATCGCGCCGAGCACGAGCCCGGCCGCGCCGTAGGAGTGGTGGATGCGCTCGATGTGCAGCAGGAAGGCCAGCGAGAGCATCCCGAACGGGAAGCGCGCGGTGAGCTGCGCGGCGATGATCCGCGCGACGCCGGGCGTCTTCAGAAGGCTCGAGTAGCTGCTCACAGTCTTCTCACTCTATCGGTCCGGGAACGCGGCGGAAGGGTCGTGAAACCCATTCGAGGGGGTGTGGAAATGTGCATAACTTCTGCACATCTGTGGATGACACGCCCACTAGATATGGGGGCGTGGAAATGTCGGGACCCGGCTATATAGTGGTTCACGCGACAGGGGGCCGAGCCACTCCCGAGGGCGGCCGGAAGCCGTTCCCCGGGTGTTCACGAGGCCAGGGCGCATGGGACTTCGCCGCTCACCGGAGCGGCACCGTTGAGGTAAACAGAGGGAGAGACAGTGGCTATCACGGTTGTGAAGCGGAACGGCGAGCGCGAGCCGTACGACGCCAACAAGATCAATCTGGCCATCGAGCACGCGGCCGCCGGTCTGGACGAGAACATCACGTGGGTGACCCAGATCGCGAGCGAGCTGGAGCTGACCCTGTTCGACGGGATCACCACCCAACAGCTCGACGAGGCGGTCATCCAGGTCGCCCTCCAGAACGTCAAGGACGACCCGGCGTTCGACACCGTCGCCGCTCGCCTCCTCCTCAAGACGATCTACAAGCGCGTCCTCGGCGACTACGAGACCCTCGACGAGCTCACCGAGCTGCACACCTCGCACTTCCGCGCGTACGTCGAGCGCGGTGTCGCCGAGACCCTTCTCGACTCCCGCTTCACCACCCTCTTCGACCTCGACCGCCTGGCCGGCCACCTCGACCCCTCGCGCGACGAGCTGCTCAAGTACATCGGCGTCGTCACCCTCAACAACCGCTACGGCATCAAGGCCCGCAACGGCGACTCCCTCGAGGTGCCGCAGTACTTCTGGATGCGCATCGCGATGGGCCTCTCCCTCAACGAGGCCGACCCGACCGCGCACGCCCTCGCCTTCTACGACAAGATGTCGCGGCTCGAGTACCTGGCCGCGGGCTCCACGCTCGTCAACGCCGGAACGGCCTACCCGCAGCTCTCCAACTGCTTCGTCATGGAGATGCAGGACGACATCGAGCACATCGCCAAGTCGGTGCGCGACGTGATGTGGCTCACCAAGGGCACCGGCGGCATCGGCCTCGCCGTCACCAAGCTGCGCGCCCAGGGCTCGCCGATCCGCTCCAACAACACCACCTCCACCGGCCCGATCCCGTTCATGCACACGATCGACTCGGTGCTGCGCGCGGTCAGCCGCGGCGGCAAGAAGTTCGGCGCCCTGTGCTTCTACATGGAGAACTGGCACATGGACTTCCCGGAGTTCCTGGACCTGCGACAGAACTCGGGCGACCCGTACCGCCGCACCCGCACCGCCAACACCGCGGTGTGGATCAGCGACGAGTTCATGAAGCGGGTCCAGAACGACGAGGACTGGTACCTCTTCGACCCGCTGGAGGTCGCCGACCTCAACGAGCTCTACGGCAAGGCGTTCTCCGAGCGCTACGCCGAGTACGTCGCGATGGCCGAGGCCGGCGAGCTGCGCATGTTCAAGAAGATCAGTGCCCGGTCGCAGTTCAAGGACATCCTGATGAGCCTCCAGACCACCAGCCACCCGTGGCTGACCTGGAAGGACACCATCAACAACCGCGCCCTCAACAACAACACGGGCACGATCCACCTCTCCAACCTCTGCACCGAGATCACCCTTCCGCAGGACCGCGAGAACGTGTCGGTCTGCAACCTGGCCTCCATCAACCTGTCGCGTCACCTGATCGACGGCAAGATGGACTGGGAGCGTATCGAGGCGAGCGCCCGCCAGGCCGTCCGCCAGCTCGACAACCTGATCGACATCACCGTGTCGAGCGTCGACGAGGCCGACTTCTCCAACCAGCAGAACCGCGCGATCGGCCTCGGCGTCATGGGCTTCACCGACATCGTCGAGCGCCTCGGCTTCAGCTATGAGAGCGAGGAGGCGTACGCCCTGATCGACGAGATCATGGAGCACGTCTCGTACGCGGCCATCGACGAGAGCGCCGACCTGGCGCAGGAGCGCGGCGCGTACCCGAACTTCGAGGGCTCGCGCTGGTCGAAGGGCCTGGTGCCCTACGACTCGATCGCGCTGACGGAAGCCGACCGCGGCATCCCGATCACGGTCGACCGCACCATCCGCCTCGACTGGGACCGCCTGCGCGAGAAGGTCAAGGGCGGCATGCGCAACGCGACCCTGATGGCCATCGCGCCGACGGCCTCCATCGGCCTCGTCGCCGGCACCACCCCGGCTTCGACCCGCAGTTCTCGCAGATCTTCAGCCGGTCGACCTCCTCGGGCAAGTTCCTCGAGGTCAACCGCAACCTGGTCGAGACGCTGCAGGAGCGCGGCATCTGGCAGGACGTCCGCGAGGCGATCCTGCGCTCGCAGGGCGACATCCAGGGCATCGCGGCGATCCCGGACGAGGTCAAGGCCACGTTCAAGACCAGCTTCCAGCTCTCGCCGTACGCCTTCATCGAGGTGGCGGCCCGCGCCCAGAAGTGGATCGACCAGGCGATCAGCCGCAACATGTACCTCGAGACGCGCGACCTCGGCGACATGATGGACATCTACTACGCCGCGTGGGAGAAGGGCGTCAAGACGACCTACTACCTGCACATGAAGCCGCGTCACCAGGCCGAGCAGTCGACCGTCAAGGTCAACAAGGCCGAGGAGATCTCCGGCGGCCGCACCGGCTTCGCCACGGTGGGCGCCGGCGCTCCGGCGGCGGCTCCCGCCGTCACCGAGACCGCTCCGGCGGCCGCTCCCGCCCGCCGCGGGTTCGGCTTCGGCGGCCTGACTTCGAACGCTCCGGCCTCCAACAGCGCCGCTGGGGGTGACAAGTAATGAACAGCACCAAGACCGAGGAATACTACGTGCCCGTCGACCCCATGGACGACCTGCAGTGCGAGTCCTGCCAGTAGTCCGCCGCCACCGCCGAGAGAGATAGAAGAGAGACACACATGGGCATCCTGGGAACGGGAATCGAGGAGGGCCTCCTCCTCAAGCCGGTGAAGTACCAGTGGGCGATGGACCTCTACGACCAGGCCGTCGCGAACACCTGGTTCCCCAACGAGATCCAGCTCGGCGAGGACATCGCCGACTTCAAGCGGATGACCGACGAGGAGCGCCACGCGGTCACCTTCCTGATGAGCTACTTCAACCCGAACGAGCTCCTGGTGAACAAGGCGCTGGCCTTCGGCGTCTACCCCTACATCAACGCGGCCGAGGCGCACCTCTACCTCGCCAAACAGATGTGGGAGGAGGCCAACCACTGCATGTCGTTCGAGTACGTCCTCGAGACGTTCCCGATCGACCGCGAGCAGGCCTACAACTCGCACGTCGACATCCCGTCGATGGCGCGCAAGGAGGAGTTCGAGGTCGGCTTCATCAAGCGGATGACCGAGCAGACGCTCGACATCACGACGACCGAGGGCAAGCAGGACTTCATCCGCAACCTCGTGGCGTACAACGTGATCCTCGAGGGCATCTGGTTCTACTCGGGCTTCATGGTGGCGCTGTCGTTCCGCCAGCGGAACCTGCTGCGCAACTTCGGCTCGCTGATCGACTGGGTGGTCCGCGACGAGTCGCTGCACCTCAAGTTCGGCATCAACCTCATCCTGACGGTGCTGGAGGAGAACCCCGACCTGCAGACTCCGGAGTTCGCGAACGAGATCCGCCAGATGATCCTCGACGCCGTCGAGATGGAGGAGCAGTACAACCGCGACCTCCTGCCCGGCGGCATCCTGGGCCTCAACGCCAACTACATCAACCAGTACGTCCGCTACCTGGCCGACCGCCGCCTGGAGGAGCTGGGCTTCGAGGCCGAGTACAAGGTCTCCAACCCGGCCAAGTGGATGGCGACCGCCAACGACACGCTCGAGCTGGTCAACTTCTTCGAGTCGACCAACACCTCGTACGAGTCGAACGCGAAGGCGTCGAGCGGTCACTGATATGGCGATGCGGAACTCTCCGCTGATGCGGAACTCTCCGCTGATAACGGCCGCCGCGCTGGACGCCGCTTCCGGGACCGAGTCCCTGTGGAGCGGCGCCGGCCGGCGGCGGTCGACATTGCGGGTGCTCGATGTGCGCTGGAAGCTCGGCGGCCCTCCCGGGGCCGAGGAGTTCGCGAAGGGGCACATTCCCGGAGCGGTATACGTCGACCTGGACACCGAGCTGGCCGGGCACGGCGCGCCCACGGACGGCCGGCATCCGCTGCCCGACATCGACGCGTTCCAGGCGTCCGCGCGCCGCTGGGGCGTGAACGACGGGGACAGCGTGGTCGTCTACGACGATGTCTCCGGCACGTCGGCGGCCCGGTTGTGGTGGTTGCTGCGCCACGCTGGTTTCGAGGATGTGCGCGTGCTCGACGGCGGGTTGGCCGCGTGGGTCGCGTTCGGCGGCGGCCTCGACACAGGCACTCATGTTCCGATTCCCGGGACCGTGGAGCTCGTCTACGGCTCGCTCCCGACGCTCGATGCGGACGCCGCGGCAGCGCTCCCGGCGAGCGGGGTGCTGCTCGACGCGCGAGCGGGCGAACGGTTCCGCGGCGAGGTCGAGCCCGTCGATCCGCGCGCGGGGCACATCCCCGGCGCCGTGAGCGCTCCGACCTCCGACACCATCGGGCCGGACGGCCGGATGCTGAGCCCCGAGCGGCTCGCCGCCCGGTTCGCCGAGCTCGGTGTGATCGCGGGCACTCCGACGGGCGTCTACTGCGGCTCCGGCGTGACCGCCGCGCACACCGCCCTCGCGATGGAGGCCGCCGGACTGCCGGTCCCGGCGCTGTATCCCGGCTCGTTCTCCGCCTGGTCGAACGACCCGGCACGACCCGTCGCCGTGGGCGAAGCGTAATACGTCGACACAGCCCGTGCGCTTCCCAGCGCACGGGCCTATCGTTCCTGCATGACCGCGCTCGACCTCATCCCCGCCTCCGCCCCCGGGAACCTCCCGCTGGGCGAGGTGTGCGACTCGGCGGCGGCGCTCATCGGCAACACCCCGATCGTCGAGCTGCACGCCCTGCCGTCCGGGCTCGACGTGCGCGTCCTGGTCAAGCTGGAGGGCCGCAACCCCGGCGGCTCGTCCAAGGACCGCATCGCACTCAACATGATCCGCACCGCGGAGGCGGCCGGCGCGCTCGCCCCCGGCGCCGCCATCGTGGAGGCCACCAGCGGCAACACCGGCATCGGACTCGCCCTGATCGGCCGGCTGACCGGTCACCCGGTCGTCATCGTGCACTCCTCCGACATCTCGGAGGAGAAGCGCAAGGTTCTCGCGGCCTACGGCGCCCGCCTGGTGGAGGCCGACTGGGAGGCCGGCCCCGACGACCCCGCCAACCCGCGCGCCGTCGCCGACCGGATCGCGGCCGAGACCCCCGGCGCCTGGCGTCCCGCCCAGTTCGCGAACACCGCGAACCCCGAGGCGCACTACCGTGGCACCGGCCCGGAGATCTGGCGGCAGACCGCCGGCCGGGTCACCCACTTCGTGGCCGCGATCGGCACCGGCGGCACCGTGAGCGGCACCGGACGCTACCTCAAGGAGGTCAGCGGCGGCGCGGTCGAGGTGCACGGCGCGAACCCGGCCGGCTCGACCTACGACGGCGGCGCGGCCGGCCGCATCCTGGTCGACGGCGTGGGGACCGCGTGGCCGCGCGAGTTCTGGCCGCAGACCTTCGATCCGGGGGTGGTGGACGAGGTGCACACGGTCGAGGATGGTGTGGTCTACCGCACGCTTCGCCGGCTCGCCGCCGAGGAGGCGCTGCTGCTCGGACCGTCGTCGGCGCTGGCCGTCGCCGCGGCCCTCCGGGTGGCACGGGAGGCCCGGCCGGGATCGGTCGTCGTGGCGATCGCGCCGGACGGCGGGACCAACTACCTGACCAAGGCGTACGACGCGGACTGGCTGACCGCTGCGGGCGTCGGCGTCGACTGACCGGCAGCCAGGCCACCGGCCGGCGCACCGCGACGGAACCGCGCAACACGACCGCACAACACGACCGCACAACACGACCGCACAACACGACCGAACGAAACGACGGCCGATCATCCGGCCACGGACAGCAGGGAACGCATGGCACTCCTCCACTTCGGCTGGTTCCTCGGCGCGGGCTTCGGCGTCCAGGGCTGGGGCGACCCGACCTACGGCGTCGGCTACGACTGGAAGCAGCCGCCGATCTACCAGGACGCCGCGCGCGCCTTCGAGGGCGCCGGCTTCGACCTCTTCATCATCGAGGACGGCGTGGCCGTGCCCGACACTTACGGCGGCTCGGCCGAGGTGAACCTCGCCGCGGCGCGGTTCGTCCCCAAGCACGACCCGCTGCCGCTCGTGCCGTACCTGCTCGGGGCGACCTCCCGGCTCGGGGTCGTGCCGACCCTGAGCGCGAGCTTCTACGAGCCGTTCACCGCCGCCCGCCTGCTCAGCACGCTGCAGCACTTCGCCGGCGGCCGGCTCGGATTCAACGTCGTGACCAGCGGATCCGACCTCGCCGCGCAGAACTACGGACTCGACAAGCAGGTCGAGCACGACCTCCGCTACGACCGCGCCGACGAGTGGGTGGAGGTCGTCCGCAAGCTCTGGCGGAGCTGGGAGCCCGACGCGATCGTGGAGGACGCCGCGGCCGGTGTCTTCGCCGACCACCGCAAGGTTCACACCATCGACCACGAGGGCCGGTTCTTCCGGGTCCGCGGGCCGCTCAACACCGCGCCCGCGGCGGAGGACCCGGTCATGGTGCAGGCGGGCGCGTCCGGCCGTGGCCGCGACTTCGCCGGCAAGAACTCGGACGTGGTGCTGGCGCTGGCCTCCACCCCCGAGCGGATGCGGGAATATCGCGACAGCATCCGGGAGGTGGCGGTGCAGCACGGCCGTCCGGCCGACGCCGTGAAGGTGCTGTTCGTCGTGCAGCCGATCCTCACCGCGAACGCCGAGGAGACCGCGAGCGTGCGGGCCGCTCGCGCAGAGCTGACGCAGGCCGCGATCGACGAGCAGTTGCAGTCGATCAGCTACCTGACCGGAGTCGACTTCAAGACCTTCGACCTCGACGCTCCGCTGCCGGAGATCACCACCAACAGCAACCGCGGCACCCTGGACAACTTCGTGTCCTCCGCCCCGGCCGGCTCCACTCTGCGGGAGATCCTGCAGACCCGTGCGAAGAAGGACGGCCTCGCCGTCATCGGCACGGCCGACGAGGTCGCCGACCACCTGGGCGAGCTGGGGGAGGCCGTCGGCGGTGACGGGTTCCTCTTCACCGGCCAGGTGCACCCGGCCAACGTCCACCGCACGCTCGACCCGCTGGTGCCGGCGCTGCGGAGGCGCGGACTGATCCGCACCGAGCTCGGCGACGGCGGCCTGCGGCAGAACCTGGCCGATTTCTGACATGCGCACCGTCCGGTTCGGCGCCCAGGCGCCGTCGGTCTCCGACATCGTGGCGGTCGCGGAGGGCGCTCCCGTCGAGGTCGACGCGGACGCCCGGGCGACGATCGCGGCCTCCCGCGCGGTGGTCGACCGCGCGATCGCGTCGGGGGAGCCGGTCTACGGGCTGAACCGCCGGCTCGGCGCCGGACGGGACGACGCCGTGGAGGCCGACGAGCTGGCGTCCTTCCAGCGCCGCACCATCGCGAACCACCGCGGCGGGATCGGTGAGCCGCTCACCGGGACAGAGGCGCGCGCGGTGGTGGCCGCCCGGCTCGCCGGGTTCACGCGCGGGGGAGCGGGCGTGCGGCCGGAGCTCGCGGACGCGTACGCGGCGCTGTTGAACGCCGGTGTGACGCCGCGCATCCCGTCGCGCGGCTCGGTGGGAGCGGCGGACCTGACCGCGCTGGCGGAGGTCGCCGCCGTCGTCATGGGCACCGGCACGGTGCTGCGCGACGGCGAGCCGGTGGCGGCCGCCGAGGCGCTGGAGGCCGCAGGCCTGACGCCGATCGACCTCGCACCGCACGAGGCGCTCGCGGCCCTCAGCGCGAATGCGCTGAGCGTGGGGGTGGGCTCGCTCGCCGCCGTCGCAGCCCGGCAGCTCGCGGAGGCCGCCGACCTGGTCGTCGCGCTGTCGCTGGAGGCAGTCGCCGCCCACGGACCCGCGGGCAACCTCAGTCCGTACGCGGAGGCCGTGGCCGAGGCGCGCGGAGGCGAAGGCCAGCGCGCGTCGGCGCACGCGATCCGCGCCGCGCTGGCGGGCAGCGCCCTGGAGGCGCCGGATCGCTCCGTCAGCGTCCAGGACCCGCTCGCCTTCCGGACCGCTCCGCAACTCCACGGTGCGTTCCGGGAGGCCGGCGCCCGGCTCCGGTCCGAACTGGAGGTCGAGCTCGCCGCGCGCTCCGAGAACCCCGTGGTCGACCTCCCGAGCGGCCGTCTGATCTCCGGGGGCAACTTCCAGGCGCTGCCGCTGGCGCTCGCGCTGGAGAACCTGCGCCTCGCGCTCGCTCACGTCGTGGAGGCCTCCGAGCGGCGCACCGCGGCCCTCTCGCTCGCGCTCGCGCCGTCGCGCCGCGACGGCCGCACCCGCGTGCCCGGCCTTCTGCTGTACGCCGCCGCAGACGCGGTGGCCGAGGTTCGCCAGCTCGCCGCGCCGGCCACGCTCGGCAGCTCGACGCTGTCCGGCGTGGAGGACCACGCGACCTACGCGCCCCTGGCGCTCCGCCTCCTGCGGCGCTCGCTCTCGCTGACCAGCGAGGTGCTGGCGATCGAGGCGCTGCACGCCGCCGACCTGCTCGGAGTCCTCGCCGCGGCGCCGACGGGCGCGGGCACGCGGCCGCTCGCCGACGCGCTCACCGCAGCGCTCAGCGCTGACGCGGCTCCCGCCGCCGCCCTCGTCGCGGAGACGACGCACCACCTCCTCGGCTGAGGCCGCCCCATTCGCCCCGAATATCGCGATCGGCGTCGCCTTTCCGCATCTTCGGCACGAATCGCGCCGCGCGGACGCCGCATCCGTTCGTGCCGAATGTCGCGATTGGCGTCGCCATTCCCCACTTTCGCGCCGAATCGCGCCCCGTGCTGACGCCGCCGACATTCGGCACGAATGTTGCTTTTGGCGTCGTGAATCGCTACATTCGTGCCGAATTGCGCGGGGCGCGGCGTGCTACAGGTCCTTGCGGAAGCCGAGGTACGACACCGCTTCCCAGTCGCCGTCGAGGTCGAAGAGGGGCGAGTAGCCCAGAGAGATGTACAGCGCCACCGCCTCCGGTTGGCGCGCGCCCGTGGTCAGCACGATCGTGCCGACGCCGCGGCGTGCCGCCTCCGCCTCCAGCTCGCGCATCACCCGCCGGGCGAGGCCCTGCCGGCGGAAACCTGAGTGCGTCCAGACCCGCTTGACCTCGACCGTGGCGTCGTCCTCCCGCATGAACGCGCCGCCCGCGACCGGGGTGCCGTCGTCGTCCACGAGCAGCAGGAAGGTCCCGCCCTGCTCGGCCGTGAAGCGCTCGGCGGGGTAGCGCGACAGCTCCGCCGAGGAGGGGATGCCGTCGTTGAATCCGTAGCGCTCGTCGTACTCGCGGGAGAGCTCCTCGACCAGCGGCGCGGCGAGCGGATCGTCGGGGCGCGTGACGACCACGCGGGCCATCGCGGCGAGACCGGATTGCGGTTGGATCACGACCCGACCCTAGCGCGGCCGGGCGCGCCGCGCGCATTCGGGGTCACGAAAGGTCTCAGACAACGGAATCCGCGCAAAGAAACACGAAATCTCTGCGAAACTTGCAGGAAAACTAGCGTTTCGCGCGCGATTTAGTATGCGTATAACGCCTGGGGCCTAGGGTATTCTCCCCTTACCCCTCCTGCACACCCTGCACCAGGAAGAAGGACAACTACCATCATGCGCATCCGTTCCGTGGCCCCCGTGGCCGCCCTCGCCGCCGTGGCCGCGCTCGCGCTGTCCGGCTGTGTCGACAACACCACCCCCTCGTCGAGCGGCTCAGCGTCGAGCGCCGCGTCCGACGTGAAAAGGACGACAGCCTCGCCAACAGCCTCCCGTCGAAGATCAAGTCGGCGGGCGTTCTGACCGTCGGCATGGACGACACCTACCCGCCCAACGAGTACAAGGACGACAACGGCAACCCCGCCGGCTGGGAGGTCGACTTCACCAACGCCATCGGGAAGAAGCTCGGCCTCAAGATCAACTACGCGATCGCCAAGTTCGACAACATCATCCCCAGCATCACCGGGGGCAAGGACGACTTCGGGATGTCCTCGTTCACCGACACCGTCGAGCGCGAGAAGCAGGTCGACTTCGTCAACTACTACAACGCCGGCATCCTGTGGGCGTCCGCCAAGGGCAAGAACGTCGACCCGGACAACGCCTGCGGTATGAAGGTCGCCGTCCAGTCGACCACCTTCGAGGACACCGACGAGGTCCCCGCCAAGTCGAAGGCCTGCACCGACAAGGGCAAGCCGGCCATCCAGGCCCTCCGCTACGACAACCAGGACGACGCCACCAACGCGGTCATCCTCGGCAAGGCGGACGCCCTCAGCGCCGACTCGCCCGTCACGCTGTACGCCGTGTCCAAGTCCAGCGGCAAGCTCCAGGCCGCGGGTAAGACCTTCGACGTCGCGCCCTACGGCATCCCGGTCGCCAAGAACTCCGACCTGACGCCGGTGCTGCAGAAGACCATCCAGGCGCTGATCGACGACGGCACCTACAAGAAGATCCTCGACAAGTGGGGCGTCGCCGACGGCGGCGTGACCAAGGCCGACCTCAACGCAGCCGCGAAGGGCTGACCTGATGTCGCAGGGCAATCCGGCCGGTCCGGCGACGGGGGCAGCCCCGTCGCCGGCCGGCGCCCCGCCGTCCGAGCCGATCAAGGCGATCAAGCTCCGCCACCCGTGGCGGATCGTGTTCGCGATCGTGCTCATCCTGCTGTTCGCCTGGTTCGTGATCGACGCCTCGCAGCGCTCCGCCTACGGCTGGCAGTACGTCGGCAAGTACGTCTTCGACAGGCGCATCAGTGCTGCTGCGCTCGTGACCCTCCAACTCACGATCTACTCGATGGTCATCGGCGTGATCCTGGGCCTCGTGCTGGCCGTCATGCGGCTCTCGCCGAACCCCGTCGTCAAGTCCGTCGCCTGGCTCTACCTCTGGATCTTCCGCGGCACCCCGGTGTACGTGCAGCTCGTGTTCTGGGGCCTGTTCTCGCTGATCTACCCGCACATCTTCCTCGGTGTGCCGTGGACGCACCTCGGCGTGACCTTCGACCTCGGCTTCATGCAGAACGCGTTCATCATCGCGATCGTCGGTCTGGCGCTCAACGAGGCCGCGTACATGGCCGAGATCGTGCGGGCCGGACTGCTGTCGGTGGACAGCGGCCAGGAGGAGGCGGCGACCGCGCTCGGCATGTCGTGGTGGCAGACGATGACCCGTATCGTCATCCCGCAGGCCATGCGCGTGATCATCCCGCCGACCGGCAACGAGGTCATCTCGATGCTGAAGACCACCTCGCTGGTCGCGGCGATCCCGCTCACCACCGACCTCTACGGTGTCGCCCGCGACATCTCGGCGGTCACCTACACTCCGATCCCGCTGCTGATCGTCGCCTCGCTGTGGTACCTGCTGTTCACCTCGATCCTGATGATCGGCCAGTACTTCCTCGAGAAGCGGTTCTCGCGCGGCGTCAACATGCGCCGTCCCGACAACAAGGAGCCGGCGCTCGCCACCGGCGCTCTGCCCGCCGCGGGCGCGCCCGACGGCAACGACCTGGGAGGCAAGGGATGACCGACGCGACGACACGGGACCAGAACGCTCGGGCCGGCGTGACGCCGATGGTCCTGGCCGAGGGCGTCTCCAAGAGCTTCGGCTCCAACGAGGTGCTCAAGTCCATCTCGCTGTCCGTCCGGCCGGGCGAGGTGCTCTGCATCATCGGCCCGTCCGGTTCGGGCAAGTCCACCTTCCTGCGCTGCATCAACCACCTGGAGCGTGTGGACGCCGGCCGGCTGTCGGTCGACGGCCAGGTGGTCGGCTACCGCCAGCACGGCGACAAGCTCTACGAGCTGAAGCCCAAGGAGGCCTCCCGCCAGCGCCGTGAGATCGGCATGGTGTTCCAGCGCTTCAACCTCTTCCCGCACATGACGGCCCTCGAGAACATCATCGAGGCGCCGATCCGGGTCAAGGGCCTGCCGAAGGCGCGCGCGGTGGAGCGGGCGAACGAGCTGCTCCTCCGGGTGGGGCTCGCCGACAAGGGCGACCACTACCCGTCGCAGCTCTCCGGCGGCCAGCAGCAGCGCGTGGCGATCGCCCGCGCGCTGGCGATGGACCCGAAGCTGATGCTCTTCGACGAGCCCACCTCGGCGCTCGACCCGGAGCTGGTGGGCGAAGTGCTCGACGTGATGAAGGGCCTGGCGGCCTCCGGCATGACGATGGTCGTCGTCACGCATGAGATGGGCTTCGCCCGCGAGGTCGCGGACGAGCTGGTCTTCATGGACGGCGGCGTCGTCGTGGAATCCGGCGACCCGCGTGAGGTGCTGGCCAACCCGCAGCACCAGCGCACGCAGGCGTTCCTGTCGAAGGTGCTGTAGCCCAGGAGCTGGACCTTGGAGCTCGCGGAGCGGGCGTCGTGACCGTCTGACAGAATCGTCGGATGGACAACGACGCCCGCTCTTCCCGTCCCGTCGTCTTCATCACCGGAGCGAGCCGTCCGGACAACATCGGGGCGGCGATCGCCCGCACTCTGGCGTCGCTCGGCTGGGACGTCGCGTTCGCCTTCTGGGACGACTACGACGCCGCGATGCCGTGGGGTGCGCCGGAGCGCGGCCACGACGCCTTCGCGGACGAGTTGCGCGCTTTCGGCGGCCGGGCCCTCCCGGTCGCGGTCGACCTCTCCCACCCCGAGGCGCCCGCGCGGGCAATTCAACGCGTCCGCGCCGGTCTCGGGCCGATCCAGGCGCTGGTCGCCAGCCACGCGCACTGGGTCGACAGCGGCCTCCTGGACACCAGCGTGGAGGCGTTCGACCGGCACTTCGCGGTCAACACCCGCGGGAGCTGGCTGCTGATCAAGGCGTTCGCCGAGCAGTTCGAGGCGCCGGCGGAGCCCGGCCCGGCGCTCGGCCGCATCGTCGCCCTGACCAGCGACCACACCGCGCATAACCTCCCGTACGGCGCCAGCAAGGGCGCGCTCGACCGCATCGTCATCGCCGCCGCCGTGGAACTCGCACACCTCGGCATCACCGCCAACCTGATCAACCCCGGCCCGATCGACACCGGCTGGATGACCCCCGACCTCGCGGAGGCGCTCGCGGCCGAGACAGCCCTCGGCCGCCTCGGCCGCCCCCAGGACACCGCCGACCTCGTCGCGTTCCTCGTGTCCCCATCCGGCGGCTGGATCAACGGCCAGCTCCTGCACTCCAACGGCGGCTTCCACCTCCCCGTCTAGCGCCCCGCAGCCATCGCTTCCTCACTTTCTCCCGCTCTTCACCGGCGTGTTGCGGGAGAAAGTGAGGAAGCGATGGCTGCTCAGCCGGTGAGGAGTTTGCGGAGGCGTTGGAGGGAGACGGTTTCGGCGGTGCCGAGGGACTGGGCGAAGAGGGAGACGCGGAATTCTTCGAGCATCCAGCGGGCGTGCGTCAGGTTCTCCGGCGCGTGCGGGGCGGGCGGGATGCGGCCTCCGGCCTCCGTGTAGAGCGCGGTCGCGGTCTCCACCTGGGTCTGCCAGGCGCGGTCGCGGCCGGGGTTGGTCGGCAGCGCCTGCATGCGCTGGGTGATCCCGTTGAGGTACCGGGGGAGGTGCCTGAGCTGCTCGAGACCGGTCGCCGAGACGAACCCCGAGTAGACCAGGCCGCCGAGCTGCGTCTTCGCGTCGTTGAGCGCCGACAGGTACGTCAGCGACGTCACGGCGCCGATCGCCTTCTCCGCGGCGCGCGCCGCGGTCAGGATGCGCGTGACGAGCGCGACCGTCTCGAACATCGAGTCCATCACGACGCCGGAGACGCGATCCCGCACCGCCTCGAATTCCGCCCGCATGAAGAGTTGGCCGTCCGGCTTCATCCGGTAAAGCACGGAGTCGATCACCGCGAGCAGGCAGTCGTCGAACAGCGCCTTCGTGTTCGGGTACGGGCTCGCGGCCAGCGTCAGCTTCTCGTTCGCGGTCAGGTGCTGCTGCACGTAGGCGACGGGCGACGGGATGCTCGCCAGCAGCAGCCTCCTGACCCCGCCGGGGAGGGCGCGCGCCTGTTCGGTCGGCGTCGACATCAGCCGGATGCTGACGCTCGCCCCGTCGTCCACCAGGGCGGGGTAGGCGCGAATGGTGTTGACCGTGCCGCCCGGGCCCTTCTGCGTGGTGTCCAGGTGGCGGGGGAGTTCGTCCAGGTCCCAGGTGGTGAGGTCCGAGCGCTCGATCGCGTCGGGCTGGCGCGCCTCTGCGACGCGGGCGACCGAGTCGCGCGCCCGGGAGCGCAGTCGTTCCTGCAGTGCCATCAGGTCCTTGCCGCCGGCGAGCGGGCGCCCGCGTTCGCCGATCACCTGGAACGTCGGCCGCAGGTGGGCGGGAAGCCGCTCCAGGTCGAAGTCGGCGCCGGTCACCCGGGAGCCGGTCTGCCGCGAGATGGTCGCGGCGAGGGTGTCGGCGAGGAGGCCGCGGGGCGACGCCCGTCGTGGGCGTCCATCCCTGCAGCGCCGGAGAGCTCGCCGAGGAGCCGCTTCGCCCAGTCGGCCGCGGGCACGACCTGCCGCCGGATCGCCTTCGGGAGCGACTTGATCATGGCCGTCACGAGCTCGTGCCGGAGGCCGGGGACCTGCCAGTCGAAGCCGTCCGGCACGAGCCCGGCGAGCAGCGGCAGCGGCACCTGCACGGTGACGCCGTCGTCCTCCGCGCCAGGCTCGAAGCGGTAACGGAGGGTGAGCCGCTGGTCGCCCTGCCGCCACACCGGTGGGAAGGCCTCCTCGTCGATGCCGGCGGCGTCGTCTTCGAGCAGCGCCTCGGGGGTCATGGTGAGCAGATGGGGCGTCTCGGTGCGCGCCTTCTTCCACCAGCCCTCGAACGAACGGGTGGAGACCACGTCGGCGGGGATGCGCGCGTCGTAGAACTCGAACACGGCCTCGTCGTCGTTGAGGATGTCGCGGCGTCGGGTGCGCTCCTCCAGCTCGCGCAGCTCGGCGAGCAGTTTGCGGTTGGCCCGGTCGAAGGCCTGCCGCGAGTCCCATTCGCCGTCTACGAGCGCGTGCCGGATGAACAGTTCGCGCGAGAGTTCGGCGTCGATCCGGGCGTACTGCACGCGGCGGCGCGGGATGATCGGTACGCCGTAGAGGGTGACCCGCTCGTACGCGACGACCGCGCCCTGGCTCTTCTCCCAGTGCGGCTCGCTGTACTGCCGCTTGCACAGGTCGCCGGCGATCGGCTCGGCCCAGGCCGGGTCGATCGCGGCGTTCATCCGCGCGAACAGCCGGGAGGTCTCCACGAGCTCGGCGGACATGATCGCGTTCGGCTGTTTCTTGGCGAGCGCCGAGCCGGGGAAGATCACGAACCGCGCCTGGCGCGCGCCGAGGTACTCCGACTGCCGCTGGCCACGTGCCGAGCCCTTGTTGCCCGACTCTCTCGCGTCCTTGAGCCCGAGGTGCGACAGCAGCCCGGCCAGCAGCGAGCGGTGGATGCCGTCCGGGTTCACGCTCGGCTCGCCGATGGTGAGCTCCAGTGGCCGGGCGAGCTGGCGGAGCTGACGGTAGACGTCCTGCCACTCGCGCACGCGGAGGAAGTTGAGGTATTCGGCCTTGCACAGCCTCCGGAACGCGCTGGACGACAGTTCGCGCTGCTGCTCCTCCAGGTAGTTCCAGAGGTTGAGCAGGGTGAGGAAGTCGCTGGTCGGGTCGATGAAGCGGGCGTGCTTCTCGTCGGCGCTGCCGCGCTTCTCGACCGGGCGCTCGCGGACGTCCTGGATGGTCAGGCCGGCGACGATCGCCATGACCTCCCGGGAGGTGTTGTGCTGCTTCGACTCCACCACCATGCGGGCGAACCGCGGGTCGATCGGGAGGCGGGCGAGCTGGCGGCCGACCTTCGTCAGCTCGATGCCGCCACTGCGCGTCCCGTTGCGCGTCGCACCCAGCTCCGCCAGCAGATCCAGCCCGTCCTTGATGCCCCGCGAGTCCGGCGGCGTCAGGAACGGGAACGCGGCGATGTCGCCGAGCCCGAGCGAGATCATCTGCAGGATGACGGCCGCGAGGTTGGTGCGCAGGATCTCCGGTTCGGTGAACTCCGGCCGCTTCTCGAAGTCCTCCTGCGAGTACAGCCGGATGGCGATGCCGTCGCTGGTGCGGCCCGACCGGCCGGAGCGCTGGTTGGCGCTCGCCTGCGAGATCGCCTCGATGGGGAGGCGCTGCACCTTGGCGCGCGTGGAGTAGCGGCTGATGCGGGCGGTTCCCGCATCCACGACGTACTTGATGCCGGGGACGGTGAGGCTGGTCTCCGCCACGTTCGTCGCGAGCACCACCCGCCGCCGGACGCCCGGCATCGTGGACGGCTGGAAGACGCAGTGCTGCTCGGCGGAGGACAGCCTCCCGTACAGCGGCAGCACCTCGGTTCCGGGGAGGTTGCGGCCGCGGATCGCGTCGGCGGCGTCGCGGATCTCGTTCTCGCCGGAGAGGAAGACGAGCACGTCGCCCGGGGCCTCGCGGGCGAGCTCGTCCAGGGCGTCGTTGATGCCCTGGACGTAGTCGCGGTCGGCGGCGGGGACCGGATCCGGGTCGTCCTCGTCGGCCTCCATCGCCTCGGCGACCAGGGGCCGGTAGCGCAGCTCGACCGGGTAGGTGCGGCCGGAGACCTCCACGATCGGAGCGGGCGTGCCGTCCGCCGCCGCGAAGTGCGCGGCGAAGCTCTCCGGGTCGATGGTGGCGGAGGTGATGATCACCTTCAGGTCAGGACGCTTCGGCAGCAGCTCGCGGAGGTAGCCGAGCAGGAAGTCGATGTTGAGGCTGCGCTCGTGCGCCTCGTCGATGATGATCGTGTCGTATTTGCGCAGCAGCCGGTCGCGGTGCATCTCGTTGAGCAGGATGCCGTCGGTCATCAGCTTGATGCGGGTCGCGGCGGACACCCGGTCGGTGAAGCGCACCTGGTAGCCGACCAGGTCGCCGACGCTCTGGCCCAGCTCCTCCGCGATGCGCTCGGCTATCGTGCGCGCGGCGAGCCGCCGAGGCTGGGTGTGGCCGATGCTCTCCCGGCCGAGCTCGAGGCAGATCTTCGGCAACTGCGTGGTCTTGCCGGAGCCCGTCTCGCCGGCCACGATCACGACCTGGTTGTCGCGGATGGCGCGCGCGATGTCGTCCCGCTTCTGGCTGACGGGCAGCTCGGGCGGGAACACGATGCGGGGGAGGGCGACCGGTGCGGACATGAGCCCTCCAGTCTATCCGTCCGGCGCACGCTCACGGTCTCGCAGGACTCTTGTGCGCGCAGAGTACTTTGTGTTACAAAGTTGGCGTGAACGAGAATCTGCCGGGCGACGCGCGGGAGATGCGGGACCTCGTCGACGGCCGGCAGCGTCGGGTCAGCCGCGAATACCGCCTCCCCGTCATCTGGCTGTGCACCGTCTGGTCGGTGGCCTGGCTGGTCGGCTTCGTCGCCCTCTACCTCGCGCAGCTCGGCCTGTTCGACCCGGTCGTCGCCGGCGTCGTCTTCGGTGTGCTGATCGCCGGCTCGATCGTCGCCTCCGCCATGACCGGCTCGCGCAGCGGCGGTGGCGTGCGCGCGGACTCCCCGTTCGCCGGCACCGGCTACGGCGTCTCCTGGTCAGTATGCTCCGTCGCCTTCGCGCTGCTCGGCATCGGGATGATCGTGCAGGGGCTGGCGGGCGACTTCGCCGGTCCGGACCTTCTGCTCATGGCCGTGGCGGGCGGCGTGATCTTCGGCGCGGGCGCCGTCGTCACTCTCCGCACGGTGCGCGCCCCGGGCTCCCGGCGGCGGTGACCGGCGTGGACGAGCTGGACCCGGTCATCCACGCCGCCGCCCGCCTCAAGATCACGGCGACGCTGTCGACTGTCGCGGAGGGCGGCAGCATGTCGTTCCCGCGGCTGCAGGAACTGCTCGACCTCACGGCTGGCAACCTGGCCACGCATCTGCGGAAGCTGGAGGACGCCGGCTACGTGGAAGTCGAGAAGACGCACCGCGGACGCGTCCCGGTCACCTCCCTCTCGCTGACCACGACCGGGCGACGGGCGTTCGAGGACTACACGACGGCGCTGCGGTCGATCCTGGGGGCGTGAGGCGCCGGTCCCGGCCGCCCGCCGCAAACGGGGCATTGTGGCAGCCCGCACCGTGACGTAGGTTTCCCTCAACCCGACCGGGTTCGTCACCGTCGACGAAGGAGCCCACCATGCCTCACGGCTACGCCACCATGTCCGTCGCCAGCATCCTGGCCGAGACCGCGCACCGCATGCCCGACAACGTGGCGTTGATCTTCAACGGCCAGGAGATCGCCTACCGCGACCTCTGGGACCAGACCCGCCGTTACGCAGGAGCGCTGCGCGACCTGGGCGTCGGGCCAGGGGACCGGGTCGCCCTGATGATCCCGAACGTGCCCGATTTCCCGCGCGCGTACTACGCCGTACTCGCCCTCGGGGCGGTCGTCGTGCCCATCCACTCCCTCCTCAAAGCCGCGGAGATCGAGTACGTGCTGCGCGACTCGGAGTCGAAGCTGCTGATCTGCGCCGCGCCCCTGCTGGCCGAGGGGGCGAAGGGTGCGGCGCTCGCCGGAGTCGACCTCCTCTCGGTGCTCGTCCCCGACGAACTGCTCGAGCAACTCCCGTTCCCGCGACTGGACGAGGTGGCGGCCACCGCAGAGCCGATCGTCACCTACCTGCCGCGAGACCCGATCGACACGGCCACCATCCTGTACACGAGCGGAACGACGGGAAAGCCGAAGGGAGCCGAGGGCTGCCACTTCGCGCTGGTCGAGCAGGTCAACGTCCTGCTCGCCGGGACGTTCGACTTCGAGCCGACGGACCGCGTCCTCGGCTGCCTGCCGCTGTTCCACACCTTCGGGCAGACCTGCGTCATGAACATGGGCTTCCGCGCCGGCGCGGCGGTGGTGCTGGTACCGAAGTTCGACGGGGCGACGGCGCTGCAACTGCTCAACGCGCACGAGTGCACGATCATGACCGGCGTGCCGACCATGTACATCGCGCTGTTGGAGGCCGCCAAGACCAACCCGGAGCGCCCGCCCCTGCGCTACGGCCTGAGCGGCGGTGCGGCCCTCCCGGTCGCGGTCATCGAGCGGATGAAGGAGGTCTACGGCATCGACGTGCACGAGGGCTACGGCCTCACCGAGACGTCGCCGGTCGCCTCCTTCAACCACCGCGGCCGGCCGACGCGGGTCGGCACCGTCGGCCAGCCGATCTGGGGCGTCGACGTCGAGATCGCGGACCCGGAGGTGGACGACGCGATCCGGCTGCTTCCGCGAGGCGAGCTCGGCGAGATCGTGATCCGCGGCCACAACCTGATGAAGGGCTACCTCAACCTCCCGGAGGCGAACGCGGAGGCCGTGGTGGACGGCTGGTTCCGATCCGGCGATCTCGGCACGAAGAGCGACGACGACTACATCACGATCGTGGACCGCAAGAAGGACATGATCGTGCGCAACGGCTACAACGTGTACCCGCGCGAGGTGGAGGAGGCGCTCTCGACGCACCCCGCCGTCGCCCTGGTCGCGGTGTTCGGCGTCGCGCACGACACGCACGGCCAGGAGATCATGGCGGCGGTCACGCTGATGCCGGGCTCCGAGGCGACGGGCGACGAACTGGTCGTGTTCGTGCAGGAGCGGGTCGCGGCGTACAAGTACCCGCGGCGGGTGGAGATCCTGGAGGTGCTTCCGCTCGGTCCGAGCGGCAAGGTGCTCAAGCGCGAGCTGGTCGCCCGCTTCGAGTCGCAGACCCCGGTCGCGTAGGGGGTCAGGGAGCCGTGTCGAGGGTGCGCAGCCGGTAGGAGGAGTTGAGGTAATACGCGGCCAGCAGCGCGTAGCTGATGCAGGCGACCGCGGGCACGAACGAGTTCTCCGGCTTGCTCGCCAGCGCGCCTACGCACGAGATGAAGGCGAGGATCGCGAGCACGGCGCCCAGCCAGAATCCGGCCGCCGGTCGCGCGGTCGCCCTCCACCAGGGCCGCGGGTCCAGCCGATTCTCGCCCTCCCCGCGGAAGGTGCGCGTGCCGACGATCACGTAGGCGACGTTGAGGATGGCGACGATCAGCACATCCAGCGCCGGATTGACGATCCGGTCGATCACGAAGAAGTTCAGCGCCAGGATCAGCCCGAAGACCCCGACGATGTAGATGACCTTCCCCGTGATCGTGGTGATTCTCACGGTGCGAGCCTAGCCGGGAAGGGGCGGGCGCGGAGGACCGGCCCCCGCGCCCGCGGCCGGCGACAGGTCAGTTCACCTCGTCCGGGTGCGCGCTCACGCGCCCCTCGCGCTCCATCGCCGTGATCGCCGCGACCTCGGGGGCGGTCAGCTCGAAGTCGAAGACGTCGAAGTTCTCCGCCATGCGCTCGCGGCGGTTCGACTTGGGGAACACGATGTTGCCGGTCTGCAGGTGCCAGCGGATGACGACCTGCGCGGGAGTCTTGCCATGCGCCGCGGCGGGGCCGGCGACCTCGGGCGCTTCGAACAGCGGGTACTTGCCCTGCCCGAGCGGCCCCCAGGCCTCGATGTGGATGCCGTGCTCGCGGGAGAACGCGGTCACCTCCGGCTGCTGGTGCGCCGGGTGCAGCTCGATCTGGTTGACGGCCGGCACGATCTCGGTGTTCGCGAGCAGCTTCTCCAGGTGCGGGACGAGGAAGTTGGAGACGCCGATGGCCTTGGCGCGGCCCGTGGCGTAGATCTTCTCCAGCGAACGCCAGGCCTCCACGAACGTGTCCTTCTGCGGGGTCGGCCAGTGGATGAGGTAGAGGTCCACGTAGTCGAGGCCGAGCTTGGCGAGGGACTCGTCGAAGGCGGCCTCGGCGTCGGTCTGCCGGTCGTTCCAGAGCTTGGTCGTGACGAACAGCTCGTCGCGCGCGATGCCGGACGAGGCGATCGCGGCGCCCACGCCCTCCTCGTTGCCGTAGATGGCGGCGGTGTCGATGTGGCGGTAGCCGACCTCCAGCGCGTCGGTGACGATGCGGGTCGTCTCGGCCGGGTCCACCTTGAAGACGCCGAAGCCGAGCTGCGGAATGGTGGTGCCGTTGTTCAGGGTGAGAAGCGGGGTATTTGCGTGTGCAACCATGTCGTCCACGATAGCAATGCGGTCGTAGGGTGAGCGCATGACGAACCGGCTGGCGGGCGCGATCAGTCCCTACCTGCGCGCCCACGCGGAGAACCCCGTCGACTGGTTCCCGTGGGGACCGGAGGCTTTCGCCGAGGCGCGGCGCCGCGACGTGCCGGTCATCGTCTCCATCGGCTACGCCACCTGTCACTGGTGCCACGTGATGGCGCGGGAGAGCTTCAGCGACCCCGCCGTCGCGGCGCTGATGAACGAGCGCTTCGTGTCGATCAAGGTCGACCGGGAGGAGCATCCCGATGTCGACGCCGCCTACCTCTCGGCGGCGAGCGCGTTCACCGAAGGGCTCGGCTGGCCGCTGACCGTCTTCGCGACCTCGTCGGGGCGGGCGTTCTTCGCCGGCACCTACTTCCCACCGGTGGCGATGGCCGGCCGGCCGTCGTTCACGCAGATCCTGGACGCGGTCGCCGACGCCTGGACGGAGCGTCGCGCCGAGGTGGAGGCCGACGCCGGCAAGGTGCGGGAGGCGCTCGCCGCGGCCGCCGCCCGGGCCACGACGGCCTCCGAGCTGCCCGGCGGTCGTGCCCTGGACGCGGCGGTCGGCGCGCTCGCCGAGACCGAGGACCCGCTGTACGGCGGCTTCGGCGGCGCGCCCAAGTTCCCGGTCGCTCCGGTGCTCGGCTTTCTGCTCGAACGGCCGGCCGGACGCGAGCTCGCGCACCGCACCCTGCAGCGGATGGCGGACTCCCCGCTGCGCGACCCGGTAGACGGCGGCTTCTTCCGCTACGCCACCCGGCGCGACTGGAGCGATCCGCACTACGAGCGGATGCTCTACGACAACGCGCAGCTCCTTGACGCGTCCGCCACGGCGTGGGCGCAGACCGGGGAGGAGTGGGCCGAGCGCACGGCCGACGGCGTGGCCGCCTTTCTGCTCGGCGTGCTCCGCCGTCCGGGAGGCGCGTTCGCCTCGGCGCAGGACTCGGAGAGCGTGGTCGACGGCGCCCGCGTGGAGGGCGGCTACTACCGGGTGCCGCCGGCCGAGCGCGCGAAGCTGACGCCTCCCGCGCTGGACGAGAAGGTGCTCACCGGCTGGAACGGCTTCGCGATCGGTGCGCTCGCCCGGGCAGGCCGCGTCCTGGACCGGCCGGCCTGGATCGTCGCGGCGGGGGAGGCCGCACGCGCGGTGATCGAGACGCACCGCCGGCCCGACGGCACCCTGGGCCGGGCGTCGGTCGACGGGGTCGTGTCGGAGGCCGTGGCGACGCTGGAGGACTACGGCGGCCTCGCCGGCGGCCTGCTGGAACTGGCGCTCGCGAGCGGCGACGCGGAGGCCGCCACCGCCGCCCGGGAGCTGGTGGACCTGTGCCTGGAGGCCGCTGACGGCGGCGAGTGTCCTTTCGGCGTGCCGGGCGGCGGCGACCCGCTACTGCAGTCGACCGGCCTCGCGGTGCGCGTCGACCCGTCGGAGGGCGCGTACCCGTCCGGCCTCACGGCGATGGCCTCCGCCGCGCACACGCTGTTCCTGATGACGGCGAGCCGCCGTTACGAGCGCGCCGCGCGGGAGGCGATGCGGCTCGTCGCCGGGCCTGCGGCGAGCGTGCCGAGCGCGTTCGGCGCCGCGCTGGCGCTGATGTCGCGGCTGGAGGGCGAGCCGCGGCAGCTCGTCGTCGTGAGCGAGCCACCGGCGGGTGCGGGCGCCGACGACCCCGAGGGCCTGGTCGCGGCATCCCGCCGGCATCCCGCCGACCTGGTCGCGCTGGTGGAGGCCTCCCAAGGCCGGGCGCTGGAGGCCGCGGGCTTCGAGTTGTTCGCCGCCCGCAGCACACGCGACGGCCTCCCGACCGCCTATCTCTGCCGCGACTTCGTCTGCGCGCTCCCGGTCACCTCGCCCGCCGGGCTCGGCTGAGCCGCATCAGCGCAGCACCCGGTACGTCAGGTGGGCGACCTCCGGCGTCACCCGCGACCGCAGCAGCTCGAGCTGCAGCGACGGCACCCGGTCGAAGACCCGTTCGCCCGCGCCGAGGGTGATCGGCGCCACGTGCAGCCGCAGCTCGTCGACGATGCCCGCCCAGAGCGCCTGGTTCAGCGTCTCCGCACCGCCCGCGATCGCGACATCGGCGTCGCCGGCCGCCGCGCGCGCCAGCTCGGTCGCCGCGTGGATGCCCTCCGTGACGAACTCGAAGGTCGTCCCGCCCTCCATCGGGATCGGCGCGTGCTCGTAGTGCGTGAGCACGAAGACCGGCGCGTGGTACGGCGGATCCTCCCCCACCAGCCGCGCCAGTCGCCGAACCTGTCGCCCTCGGCCGGCCAGTCGCCGCGCACGGGGCCGAACATGTTGCGGCCCATCACGTAGGCGCCCGCTGCGGTGATCGCGGCGATCTCCTCCGCGTGCGCGTCGCGGTACTCGAACATCCAGGTGTGCAGCCGCTCCACCCCGCGCTCGCCGAGCGGGTTCTCCAGCGACTGGTTGGGCCCGGCGGCGAACCCGTCGAGCGAGACGGCGATATCAGCGGTCACGATCCCCATGCCGCCTGGTTTACTACGCGCGCTCGACCTTGTCGAGCATTCCCCAGACCGCTTCGCTCAACTCGGGGTGCTCCAGCGCGATCCTGCGTAGCACGCCGTACTCGAAGCGGGTGTAGGTGTCGCGCCCGGCGGACGGGTGGTGCGCCCGGGACCGCTCCTCGGCGAGGTCGAAGTCCTCGATCGCTCCGGCACGCAGCGAGATGACCACCTGCTCGTCGACGCTCGGCAGGTCCGGGATGAAGTGCCAGGGGTCCTCGCCGGCGCGGCAGCGGTGCTCGATGATGGCAGTGAGCTCGTCGCGCGCCTGCTGGCGCAGCACTTCGATGCTCCTCGGGACCTGGTCCACCTCGCCCTCCTTCACTGCGCCTCTGTTCCCCATAGCGGCGGTTCCGGCGTCGGCGCCGGTACGGTGCGTACAGCCTAGGCGGCGAGGACCGCGCACCGCGAATCGGGGTGTAACGCTCAGTCCACGTGGGGGTGAACAGTGGATGCGGAGGGTCTCCTAGTGCGTGCGCGACAGCAGGTAGGCGTTCAGATCGGCGGTCAGCTCGGCGTCCACCGGGTACTCCCGGCCGTCGAGGTGCGTGATCGGGGCGGCCTGCCGGACGCTGGAGACCAGCCACAGCGCGTCGGCCGCCTCCAGCTCGTCGGCGGTGATGTGCCGGTACTCGGTCGCGTAGCCGCGCTCCTCGAAGAACGCGAACACTGCGGCCTGCGTCGTGCCGGCGAGGATGCCCTGGTCGGTCTGCGGCGTGCGGACCACGCCGTCGGCGAGCACGATGACGTTGGAGGTCGGCCCTTCCAGCGCGTAGCCGTCGGAGCTGATGAAGATCACGTCGTCCGCGCCACGGCGGACGGCCTCCCGCTGGGCCGCGCGGTTGACGGCGTAGGAGAGGCTCTTCGCGCCCGCGAGCAGCCACGGGGAGGTCTCGGCCACGTCGTGCCGCAGGCCGCGGTCGAGCGCGACCACCCTGATGCCGAGGCGCTGCTGGGTGAAGTCCTCTCCCTCGTCGACGAAGATCCAGCCGCTCGGCGTGCCCGTGCCCTCCACGCCGCGGGTGTAGATCAGCTTGGCGAACAGCTCGCCGCCGTCGCCGTTGCGCGCCCGGTAGTCGGCGACGCCGGCAAGGACGGCCTCGTGCCAGACGTGCTCGGCGGGAGCAGGGAGATCGAGGAGCTCTGCGGAGTGCGCGAGTCGCATGAGGTGAGGGCCGAGCGCCTGCGGGTGGCCGTCGATGACGGCGATGGTCTCGAACACGCCGTCGCCGCGGGTGATGCCCAGGTCGGTGATCCGCACCTGCGCGGCGTCGAAGTCGGCGAGGGCGAAGCCGGGGTCGCCGGTCGAGGGCTCCCCGGTGGGCACGGTGATGGTCAGCAGAGTCGCGCGCGTCATGTGCCTATTGTGCCCGGGCACGGCCCAGAAGTCAGGGCTTGCGGGCGTCAGGGCTTGCGGGCGTCAGGGCCTGCGGGCGTCAGGGCCTGCCGCCTCAGTCCGTCTGCCGGATGCGGAACGCGTCGTCGCCGTCCGGCGCCGCCTCCGACACCCGCACGTCGTCCACGGCGCTCCCGGGAGGCCCGGCCCGCAGCCAGTCGAGCATCCGGTCGACGCTCGCCGCCTCGCCCTCCACCTCGACCTCCACGCTGCCGTCGGAACGGTTGCGCGCCCAGCCGGCCAGGCCGAGCCGGCGGGCCTCCTCGCGGGCGCTCCAGCGGTAGCCGACGCCCTGCACCATCCCTGTCACGATCGCGTGCCGGCGGATCGTCGTCTGTTCCTGGCTCACGCCGCCCATTGTGCTCCTGATTGAATTGCTGCGTGACCTCCACCGCCGCCCTCCGCTCCGACCTCGCCACCGCCGGTTTCACCGTCGACGGCCTGACCGCGCTCTGGGGTGAGGAGGCCGCAGAGGCGCTGCACCGCGGTCAGCGGGTCCCTGCCGAACGGGCGCTCGCGCGGACCGGCGGCGGGACGCTGGCGACGCTGGCGGCGCTGTTCGTCCTCGGGCGGCCGGTCGGCCGGGAGGCCGCGGCCGCGGCCTTCCCCGCCCTCGGGCTCGACGGCGCGGAGGAGCTGGGACTGATCCGAGGCGCTGCCCCCGACGCGGTCGATCCCGACGCGGTCGATCCCGACGCGGTCGATCCCGACGCGGTCGATCCCGACGCGGTCGATCCCGACGCGATCGATCCCGACGCGATCGCCCCCGCCGTCGACCTGCGCCCGTACGCCTTCGTGGACGTGCTGGGGCCTGCCGAGTGGTGGATCGTCTCCGATCTCGGCGAGCTCGCGCTCGGCCGCGCCCTCCCCGAGGACCACGTGCTCGGCGTCGGGGGCGCCTCCATGACGCTGAGCGGTCTCATGCTGCAGCGTCCCGTGCGCTCCGCGCTCGATCTCGGAACCGGGTGCGGCATCCAGGCGCTGCACGCCTCCCGGCACGCCGACCGCGTCGTCGCGACCGACATCTCCGAGCGCGCGCTGCGGCTCGCCGCGCTGAACGCGGAGTTGAACGGCGTCGAGGGCATCGAGTTCCGGTTGGGGAGCATGTTCGAGCCGGTGTCGGGGGAGGCCTTCGATCACATCGTCTCGAACCCGCCGTTCGTCATCACGCCGC
This sequence comes from Leifsonia sp. L25, assembly GCF_050632895.1. The sequence goes on from NZ_JBODRZ010000003.1 coordinate 3,013,641, forward strand.
GGACCGAGGGCGTGCCGGCCTACGAGTACCGCGACGGCGGGATGGTCGGCGACAGCCTGGTCGCGGCGTTCGTGGCCGGCTGCGGCGCGCACCTGAACCCCGGCGGCGTCGCGCAGCTCCTGGGCAACTGGGAGTACCACGACACCGCGGACGCTCTGGAGCGGGTCCGCGGCTGGGTGGACGACTCCGCGCAGCCGCTCGACGCGTGGGTGATCGAACGCGACACGGAGGACGCCGCCCAGTACGCCGAGACCTGGATCCGCGACGGCGGCACCCGAGCGGGCACGCCGACGTTCGACACGCTGCTGGGCGCCTGGCTGGACGACTTCGAGGCGCGCAGCGTCCGGGAGGTCGGCTTCGGCTACGTGCTGCTGCGGCGGGCGGAGGGCGTGCCCACCCTGCGTCGGTTCGAACGCCTCCACGGGGCACTGGGCGCGAACCAGGCCGGCCTCGGCGTCCACCTCGGTGAGTGCCTGGCGGCGCACGACGCGCAGTCGTCCCTGGGCGATGACGCCTTCGGCGCGCTGTGCCTCACCGTCGCGGGCGACGTGACCGAGGAGCGTCACCTGTGGCCCGGCGCGGACTCGCCCACCGCCATCCTGCTGCGCCAGGGCGGCGGCTTCGGGCGCGTGGTCGGGGCGGACACCGGCCTGGCGGCACTGGTCGGCGCGTGCGACGGTGAGCTGAGCGTCGCCGCGATCGTGGGCGCGCTGGCGCAGCTTCTGGAGGTGGACGAGGACGCCCTCCGCGCCGACCTGCTCCCCACCGTCCGCGCCCTCGTCACCGACGGCCTCCTCCGCCTCCCCTGACCCCGGACACGCGCCACCCCGGACACGCACCCACCCCGCCGGCACCCACCACCTCGCAGGCACCCGCCGAGTACGCGCGAGATCAGCCGAAAACCGTCGACTACGCAGAGGATTCGCGTACTCGGCGGTTTGCTAGCGCGGCGGGAGGGGGACGAGACGCACGTCGGTGAGACGGGCGCCGGCGACGGTGGCGGTGAGGTAGGTGCACGCGGGCTGGCGGCGGCGGTCCGTGGGGGAGCCCGGGTTCAGGAGGCGCAGGCCGCCGGGCGAGACCGTGTCCCACGGGATGTGCGAGTGCCCGAAGACCAGCACGTCCGTGTCCGGGAAATCGCGCTCGCACCGCTCCTCGCGTCCCTTCGCCGGGCCGGTCTCGTGGACCATGGCGAACCGCAGCCCGCCCAGCTCGAACCGCGCGACCTCCGGCAGCCGGCGCCGCAGCCCCGGCCCGTCGTTGTTGCCCCACACGCCGATCAGCCGCCGCGATCGCTCCTCCAGCAGGTCGAGCGTCGCCTCGTCGACCCAGTCGCCCGCGTGCAGGACGAGGTCGGCGGCCTCCACGTCGGCCAGCACCTGCGGAGACAGGGCTTTCGCCCGGAGCGGGATGTGGGTGTCGGACAGCATCAGCAGCTTCACGTTGGCAAACGGTAGGCGATTCCGCCGGGCGAGGCTAGCGTCGAAGGCATGGACCTCAGGACCCTCGGAAACAGCGGAACCATCGTGTCCGCCTTCGCCCTCGGCACCATGACCTTCGGCGCGGAGGCCGACGAGCCGACCTCGCACGCCATCCTGGATCGGTACATCGACGCCGGCGGCACCCTGATCGACACGGCCGACGTGTACAGCGCGGGGGCGTCGGAGTCGATCATCGGGCGGTGGCTCTCCCGCAACCACGGCGCCCGCGACCGGCTCGTCATCGCGACCAAGGCCCGCTTCCCGATGGGGGAGGGCTCCAACGACCTCGGCCTGTCCCGCACACACCTCCGAAAGGCGCTCGACGACTCCCTGCGCCGGCTCGATGTCGACCACATCGACCTCTACCAGATGCACGCCTGGGACTACCTCACGCCGCTTGAAGAGACGCTGCGCTTCCTCGACGACGCGGTGACGGCGGGCAAGATCGGCTACTACGGCTTCTCGAACTACCTCGGCTGGCAGCTCACCAAGGCCGTCGCGGTCGCGGACGGCTACGGTTTCGTGGCGCCGGTCACCCTTCAGCCGCAGTACAGCCTCCTGGTCCGCGGTATCGAGCACGAGATCGTGCCGGCCGCGCTGGACTCCGGGATCGGCCTGCTGCCGTGGTCGCCGCTGGCCGGCGGCTGGCTGAGCGGCAAGTACCGCCGTGACGAGGCGCCGACGGGAGCGACCCGGCTGGGCGAGAATCCGAAGCGCGGGATGGAGGCCTTCGACGCCCGCAACGCCGACCCGCGCACCTGGGAGATCATCGACGCGGTGCAGACCGTCGCAGAGGAGACCGGCGCGAGCATGTCGCAGGTGGCGCTCGCCTGGCTGGTCGACCGTCCCGCGGTGTCCAGCGTGATCCTCGGCGCCCGCACGATCGAGCAGCTCGACGACAACCTGGCGGCGGCGGACCTCGAACTGACCGACGAGCAGCGCACGCGCCTGGACACGGCGAGCACGCCGCGCACGGAGGTGTACCCGTACGGGCCGCAGGCCGTCGCGCAGCGGCACCGCAAGCGCGAGGGAGGCCGCTGACCCTGCCGCTGACGCGCGACTGGCAGCGCAGAGGGGTCGCAACACGCCGTCACCACGACGCCGGAGCGGCGTGTCGCGACCCCGCTGCGATGCTCACGCGCGGAGCGCGGCCGTCTCGGACACGAGTGCCACGGCCGCCCGCTCCACTGCGGCCGGCGGGAGGCTGAGGCCGAGCACGACATCCGTGGAGCGGGGCGGCGGTGCGGCGTCCGCCTGCTCGCTGCCGGTCTCCGGCACCGCTCCACCCGCCGCCGCCATCCCGAGCACCGCGACCCGGAACTCCACCACCCCGCCCGGCACGCGCCGGGCCGCGAGGGAGAGCGCCGCAGACGCGAAGGTCAGCGTCGTCCACTCGTCCGCTCCGAGCGTCAGATCGCCGGGGAGCCCGGCCAGCCACGCCCCGAGCTCCGCCGCCTCCTCGACGTGCAGCAAAGGCCCCACGAGCCGCCAGCGACGGTCCCCGTCCGCCGCGATGGCCTCCACGGTGAGCACGTCGCTGTCGCGCGACAGCGGGCGGAGGGCCAGGCTCCGCGACGCCGCGGCGTCCGAGAGGAGCACGCCCGTCACCGCGGGGCCGGGACGACCGTCAGCACCCGCTCGATGTACTCGAAGAACGACACCATGAAGCCGCGGAGGAACGCCTCCGTCGACTCGTTCGTGACCGTCCCGTCGTCCTCGATCAGCCCGGGCTTGAGCTGGATGTAGGCCTCCGGCGCGTTCATCTGCGGTGCCTGCAGGAAGCTCAGCACGCTGCGGAGCTGCTGCTGCGCCACTGCGGTCCCGATCGGCCCGGTGGAGGCCCCGATCACGGCCGTGGCCTTGCGCGCGATCACGTTCTCGCCGTGCGGCCGGCTCGCCCAGTCGATCGCGTTCTTCAGCGCTCCGGGGATGGAGCGGTTGTACTCGGGCGTGATGAACAGCAGCGCCTGCTGCGCGGCGATCGAGGCCTTGAAGTCGCGGACGACCTGCGGGAAGTCCCCGTCGTAGTCGCGGCTGTAGAGCGGCAGGTCGGCGATCCCGATGTCGGTGAAGACCAGCTCCTCCGGCGCCAGCCTCAGGAGCGCCTTCGAGAGCCTGCGGTTGATGGACCCGGTGGAGATGCTGCCGACGATGTAGCCGACGCGGTAAGGCGGTTGGAGCTCGTTGACCGTTGCCATGCCGCCAGCTTGCCCCCGGCCTCGCGCGGTGTCGAGTCCCGCGACCAGGCCGTTCCGGGCTCCTTCTGAGTCCTCCTGCGGCCGGAATAGGGCATCTTCCCGATGTGGGAGGGGGGCCTTAGCGACGAGTCTGAGGTCATCGAAGAAAGCAGTGCGACGAAGGGTGTGGGGATCATGATGCTGTCCGAGGAGTTCGTGGCGTCGCGGGTGTACGCGGGGGACGTCGAGCGGGCCGAGCGCGACCGGGAGCTGGTGCGGCGCCTCCGTGAGGAGCGCGCGGAGCGCCGGGCGGAGCGGACGGCCGGGCGGCGGGCGCAGCGAGCCGCCCGGGCGGTCCCGGAGGCCGTGGCCGAGCCGGGTGCTGCGCCACGCGCGACCGGGGCCGTCACGGCTCCGGAGCACGCGCCCGAGACGGTCCAGGAGGCCGCGCGCGACGAGCGGCGGGAGCTCGCCCACGCCGGGCGATGAGCACGGTTCTGCCCTGGGCGAAGCAGGGCGGACAGGGGGTTCGGATGTCGGTGGTCCGTGGCACGATGAGGCCATGCGATCACCGGCGTCCAGCCCCACGATGATCGGGCGCGAGTCCGATCTCGAGGCGCTGCGCGACGAGCTCGAGGGGTTCGCCGCGACGGCGGGCTTCGCGCCGTGGTGATCGGGGGCGAGGCCGGAATCGGCAAGTCGCGGTTGCTCGCCGAGTTCCTGGCGGAGGCCGAGGAGTCCGCCACCGTGGTGCTCGGCCGGTGCGTCGACCTCGGCAACGACGGCGCCCCGTACGCGCCGTTCGCCGGCATCCTGCGCCGGCTGATCGAGCTGCGCGGGCTCGACGCGGTGCTGGAGGCCGCCGGCCACGGCGCCGGCGTGCTCTCCGTGCTCCTGCCGGAACTCGCCGACGACTCCGCGGTGCCGGCGCGCACCGGCGCCGAGCGGCTCTACGAGCTCGTCACGGTCCTGTTCGAGACGCTCTCGCTCGACCGTCCGCTCGTCCTGGCGGTGGAGGACCTCCACTGGGCCGACACCGCGACGCTCGAACTGCTCCGCTTCATCGTCCGGATGGCCGAGCGCGGGCACATCCTCGTCGTGCTGAGCTACCGCACCGACGAGATCACGCGCGGCCACCCGCTGCGCGCCTACCTCGCCGAACTGGAGCGCACCCGCCGCGTCACGCGCTGGGAGCTGGCCCGGCTCGGCCGAGGCCAGGTGGAGGCGCTGATCGCCCGCCTGCTCGGCTGCGAGCCCGACGCCGCGACGGTCGACCGCGTCTACGAGATGAGCGAAGGCGTCCCGTTCTTCGTCGAGGAGCTGATCGGCATCGACGGGCTCGCGACCGGCGAAGACCTGCCCGAGACCCTGCGCGAGCTGCTGCTCGCCCGGTTCGAGAAGCTCAGCGACCCGGCCCAGCGGCTGCTGCGCCTCGTGTCCGCCGGCGGGGTCTGCGTCGACCACGAGCTGCTCAGCGCGGTCTTCGACGGCACACCCGACCAGCTCGACGCGGCGGCTCGGGAGGCTGTGGTCGCCAACGTCCTGGTCGCCGACTCCACCGAGTACACCTTCCGGCACGCGCTCGTTCGCGAGGCCATCCACGCCGACCTGCTGCCGGGCGAGCGCAGCCGGTTCCACATGCGGTTCGCCGAGGCACTGGAGGCGAGCCCGCAGCGCTCGGCGACTCAGCTCTCCACGCACTGGCTCGCGGCGCACGACGTGCGGCGCGCCTTCACCGCGTCGCTGGAGGCACTGAGCGAGGCGCGGATGTCGTACGCCTATGCGACGGCCGCGGCGATGGGCGACCGCGCCCTGGAGCTGTGGGACAGCGTGCCCGACGCTGACGAGCTGAGCGCACAGTGGCTGAGGAGCGGAGGCCGCACCGAGCTATTGGCCCGCACCGCGTCGGCGCTGCGCAACGCGGGCGACAACGAGCGCGCGCTCGCCCTCGTCAACGTCGCGCTCGAGGCGGCCGAGGGCCTGCCTCCCGCCCGGCACGCGCGACTGCTCCGCGACAAGGCGCAGTACCTCCAGAACCTCAACCGCACCGGCGTGCAGGAACTGCTGCAGAGCGCGCTCGACGTGGTCCCGCCCGGCGCCCTGCCGGAGGGCGACGGCCTGCGCCTGCAACTGCTGGCCGAGCTGGCCGCCCGGTACATGCTGGCGGCCCGGTTCGACGACGCCGTGACCGTCGCGAGGCAGGCGATCGAGGAGGCCGGCGACGGGTCGCCGGCGCTGCGCTCGGTCGCGCACAACATCCTCGGCAGCTCCCTGGTCTCCCAGGGCTTCGTGGAGCGCGGACTGGCGGAGCTGGACGAAGCGGGCCGGCTCGCCGAGCACGACTCCACCGCCGAGCTGCGCTACGCGGTCAACGCGTCCGACGCGATGAACAACCTCGGCCGCTACGCCGAGGCGGTGCGCCTCGCCGAGGCGGGCGTCCGCGAAGCCCGCGCGCGGGGCATCGAGCGCTCCACCGGCGTCATTCTGTCCTCCAACACGGTGGAGCCGTTGCTCGCGCTCGGCCAGCTCGACCGTGCGGAGGCGCTGCTCGATCCCGCGCTCTCCCTCGATCCGCCGCCGAGCTTCCGCGCGCACCTGCAGCGCATGAAGCTGTGGCTCACGCTGTGGCGCGGCGACCTGGAGACGACGGAGGCGTTGCTGCGCCGCTGGCACAGCGGCCTCCGCACGCTCGGCGACCTGGAGGTCCAGTCCGAGCTCGGGGTCGCCCGGCTGGCTGCGGAGGTGGCGATCGCCCGCGGCGATGCGTTCGACGCGTGGGAGCACACCGCGCCGGTGCGCGCGTCCACCCACCGGCCGTTGCCCGCCAACGACCTCCCCGTGCTCGCGGCGGCGGCGCGCGCTCTGGCGGACGTGGCGTTCCGCTCGGCCCACGAGCGCGCCGAGCGCGACACCCCGGTCGACGTCGCCGAGGAGGCAGCTCGCCTGGACGCGGCGCTCGTGGCCATCGAAGCCTGGCCGACCGCTGTCGCGTGGGGGCCGGTGATCCGTGCCGAACTCGCGACCGCGCTGGCCGCAGCGATGGACGAGGTGGGATCGGGGCTGTCCGCCGCCGAGCGCTTCGACGGCGCCCGGGTTGCCTGGGAGGCCGCCATCGAGGCGACCGCCTCGCCGCTCGCCCCTGCGCACCTGCACCCGTACGCCCTCGTGCGCGCCGCGCGGGTCGCCCGCGCAGCGGCAGACCGTCCCGCGGCGGAACGCCTGGCTGTCGCCGCCCGCGACGAAGCGGAGCGCTCGGGCTTCGGACTCCTCGCCGAAGCGGCGGCGGCGCTCATCTCGTCGCGCGGCGCCCGCGCGGCCGGAGGTCCGGCCGCACCCGGGCCCGGCGCCCCGCTCACGGAACGCGAGGAGCAGGTCCTGGCCCTCATCGAGCAGGGCCTGAGCAACAAGCAGATCGGCGAGGTGCTTTTCATCTCGGCCAAGACGGCGAGCGTCCACGTCTCGAGCATCCTCCGCAAGGTCGGCGCCGCCAGCCGCACGGAGGCCGTCTACCGCGCCTCCCGCACCCCGCGCCCGCCCGCAGCCATCGCTTCCTCACTTCCTCCCGCGACACGCCGGGGCTCGGCGGGAGGAAGTGAGGAAGCGATGGCGTGAGGATGCGTCGCTCAGCGCTCCGCGGCCACCGCGCAGACGATGCACAGCTCGGTCGTCGGCCGGGCCTCCAGCCGCGGGACGCCGATCGCGCGCCCGCAGGACGCGCAGGTGCCGTATCGTCCCAGCCGGATGCGCTCGCGTGCCGCGTCGACGGCAGCGATGTCCGCCGCGGTCTCTGCGCGGAGGGCGTGCAGCCTGCTCCACTCCGAGCTCAGCGTCGGGCCTTCCGGGTCGTGCTCGTCGTCGGCGGTCGACTCCGACCGTGACGACAGCAGCGATCCCAGCGCCTCCGCGAGTCGCTGCGCTTCCGCGACGTCCACGTGGCGTCGCTCGTCCAGCATCCTGTCGAAGCGCTCCAGCTCGTCGAGGGGCAGTCCGTCGTCCTGGACGATGGAGAGCTCTCGTGTATCCGGTGATTCGGTGTGCATCCGCGCACCCCCTTCCGATTCCCCGCCGGTCAGCGTACGCCGGGGTTCTGATATCCGACGTAGGCTCGGCGCGTGCCTTCGTTTCGTGTGATCATCCCTGTCGGTCGCCTGAGGCCCGACGTGACCCCGACCGAGATCGAGCCCGCGGCCGCCGCCGCGGTGGCCGAGCTGACAACCGTCGAGGCGACGAGCGTCGATGTCGTCAGCCGTGAGGCACGGATCACCGTGCGCTTCACCGCGGACGGCGCCCACGACGCGCTCCGGGTCGCCGAATCGGCGGTCGCCGCGGTCGCCGCGCTCGCGCAGGCCGGGGATTGGCGGCTCACCGAGCGCGTCGGTGGCCGCTGGTTCCGCCGGGCGTGACGCCGGGTCGGCCGGCGCTCCTCACACCGCAGCCGGCAGTGACGCCTCGATGAGTCCGACGATCCGCGGGTCGTCCGGCTCCAGCTGCGGGCGGAACCGGTGCACCGCGCCGTCCGGCGTGATGACGAACTTCTCGAAGTTCCACTTCACCTTGCCAGCCTTGCCGTCGCCGTCCGGGTGCGTGGTCAGCTCGCTGTAGAGCGGGTGCGCGTTGCGGCCGTTCAGACGCACCTTCTCCATCATCGGGAATGTGACGCCCCACGTCGTCGAGCAGTACTCCTTGATCGCCTCGGTGGAGCTGAGCTCCTGGAGGAACTGGTTGCTCGGGAAGCCGATCACCGTGAAGCCGCGGTCGCCGTAGGCCTCCTGCAGACGCTCCAGCTTCTCGTATTGCGGGCTGAGGCCGCAGCGAGAGGCGACGTTGACGACGAGGATGACCTTGCCCGAAAAGGCGGCGAGGCTGGTCGGAGCTCCATCGATGGTGTGGAACGGGATATCCATCAGGGTCATGGTTCGAGCCTACGTCCCGATACGGGAGTGTATGCGCGGTTGCGGTGAAGACCCAGGAATGCGGCGCGCTGCGACTCAGGCGCTCGCGAGCGGCGCCGCCGGATCGGACGCCCACTCGTTCAGCGACCCGTCGTAGACGGTCACGTCGTCGCGCCCGAGCAGTGCCAGGGCGAGGGCGTCGGCCGCCGCCGCGATCCCGCCGCCGCAGTACGCGACGATGGGGTCGGGGAGGTGAGCACGTCTGCGAAGAGGTCGTGCAGTTCCGCGGCCGGCAGGAAGGCGTTGCTCCCGCGGTCGACGAGCCGCACGGCCGGCGCGCTCACGCTGCCCGGGATGTGCCGGGCGGCGAAATCCTTCGGCGCGGTGCCGCAGACCAGCGTGCCGGGTCGGTCGCCGGCGAGGAGGGCCTCCACCTCGCCGCGGTCGCTCCAGAACCCCGGCTGCTCGGCGGAGACGAAGTCGGTGGACGGCGCGGGCGTCACCGGCCCCGGCTCGACCGGCCGGCCCTCTTCCCGCCACTTGGTCACGCCGCCGTCGAGGACCGCGACGCGGTCGTGCCCGAACGAGCGGAACAGCCACCACAACCGGGAGGCCCACTGCCCGACCGCGCCGTCGTAGACGACGACGGTGGTGTCGGCGTCCACGCCGAGCGCTGCCGCGGCCGCGGCGAACGCCTCGGCGCCGGGACGCGTGAACGGGAACGGCGCCGCCGGGTCGCTGAAGCGCTCGAGCAGATCGGCGAAGACGGCACCGGGCACATGGCCCTCTCCGTGCCGCCCGATCCCGCTCACGTACTCCGTACGCCCGTCGGCGCCGCTGACCGCGACGACCGTGGCGTCGATCACGAGGAGTCCGTCCGACCCGAGGTGGTCGCAGAGCCACTGCGTCGACACCAGCGGCCCGGCGAGCGCGGCACCGACTGCGCCGGCCCGGACCTCGCCCCGGCCCACGGCCTCCGCGTCGTCGCCATCGCCGCGAAGATCGGCGAGGGTCGCGGGGTCGGGGACGGTCGGCTCGTCGGAATGCGCGGTCGTGAGAGTCATGCGCACCACGCTAACGGGGGCCTCCGACGTCGCCCTATAGGAGGCGCAACCGTGCGTAACGCGGGGGTGGAGGCTGCTGAACGGGGGCTGCGCCTTCGGTGACGTCGCCCTATAGGAGGCGCAACCGTGCGTAACGCGGGGGTGGAGGCTGCTGAACGGGGGGCTGCGCCTTCGGTGACGTCGCCCTATAGGAGGCGCAACCGTGCGTAACGCGGGGGTGGAGGCTGCTGAACGGGGGCTGCGCCTTCGGTGACGTCGCCCTATAGGAGGCGCAACCGTGCGTAACGCGGGGGTGGAGGCTGCTGAACGGGGGGCTGCGCCTTCGGTGACGTCGCCCTATAGGAGGCGCAACCGTGCGTAACGCGGGGGTGGAGGCTGCTGAACGGGGGCTGCGCCTTCGGTGACGTCGCCCTACAGGAGGCGCAACCGTGCGTAACGCGGGGGTGGAGGCTGCTGAACGGGGGCTGCGCCTTCGGTGACGTCGCCCTACAGGAGGCGCAACCGTGCGTAACGCGGGGGTGGAGGCTGCTGAACGGGGGGCTGCGCCTTCGGTGACGTCGCCCTACAGGAGGCGCAACCGTGCGTAACGCGGGGGTGGAGGCTGCTGAACGGGGGCTGCGCGTTCGGTGACGTCGCGCACGGGAGGCGCAACCGTGCGTAACGCGGGGGTGGAGGCTGCTGAACGGGGGGCTGCGCGTTCGGTGACGTCGCGCACGGGAGGCGCAACCCTGCGTACTGCGCGCGATTGGGCCGGTCTCAGCATTCGATGACGTTGACGGCCAGGCCGCCCTCGCTGGTCTCCTTGTACTTGGTCGACATGTCCAGGCCGGTCTGGCGCATCGTCTCGATCACCGTGTCCAGCGAGACCAGGTGCGAGCCGTCGCCGTGCAGCGCCAGGCGGGCGGCGGAGACGGCGGTGGAAGACGCGATCGCGTTCCGTTCGATGCACGGGATCTGCACGAGGCCCTCGACCGGGTCGCAGGTGAGACCGAGGTGATGCTCCATCGCGATCTCGGCCGCGTTCTCGACCTGCGTCGGCGTGCCGCCCAGCACCGCGCAGAGCGCGCCCGCGGCCATCGCGCACGCCGATCCGACCTCCGCCTGGCACCCGCCCTCGGCGCCCGAGATCGAGGCGTTCGCCTTGAACAGCGAGCCGATCGCGGTCGCGGTCAGGAGGTACTTGCGGATGCCGTCGAGCGTCGCGCCCGGCACGAAGCGCAGGTAGTAGTGGGCGACCGCGGGCACGATCCCCGCGGCGCCGTTCGTCGGCGCGGTGACGACACGGCCGCCCGAGGCGTTCTCCTCGTTCACGGCCAGGGCGAAGGCGTGCAGCCACTCCAGCGACGTGGCTCGGCCCGGGTCGTCCTGGACCCTCTCCAAGTGCTCGCGCATCGCGGCGGCGCGACGCTTGACGCCGAGGCCGCCGGGGAGCGTGCCGTCCCCGGCCAGGCCGCGCGAGACGCACTCGGCCATCGCCTCCCAGATCAGGTCGAGGCGCGCGTCGGTGGCCTCCTCGCCGTGCAGGGCCGCCTCGTTGCGCCGGGCGACCTCGCAGATCGGGATGTCGAGCCGCGCGCAGATCGCGAGCAGCTCTGCGGCCGAGTCGTAGGGCAGCGGGTGCGCTGCGCGCGCGGCGAGGTCGGCCTCCTCGCCGTCGCGGCGGATGAAGCCGCCGCCGATGGAGTAGTAGGTCTCCTCCAGCAGGGGGAGCGGCTGGCGTGTGCCGTCGGCGCTGCTGCCCCACGCGCGCAGAGTGAGCGCGTTGGGGTGGCCGGGGAGGCGGGTGCGCGGCTCGAAGTCGATGTCGTCCTTGCTGAGCGGGATATCGCGCACGCCCGCGAGGCGCAGAGTCGCGCCGTCGGCGATGCCGGACCACGCGCCGCGCACGTCGTCCGGGCGGCAGTTCTCCGGCTCGTTGCCGCGGAGCCCGGCGACGACGGCGTCCGGCGTGCCGTGCCCGATCCCGGTCGAGCCGAGGGAGCCGTAGAGGGTGCAGGTGACCTGGTCGACGTGGTCCACCAGCCCGTCGGCGACGAGTCGGTCGGCGAACGCCTTCGCCGCTCGGAGGGGTCCGACGGTGTGCGAGCTCGAGGGACCGATGCCGATCGAGAACAGGTCGAAGGCGGAGACGTACGCTGTCACTTCTCCAGTGTACGTCGCCGATTGTGCGGGATTCCCGCGTGAACGTGCGCATCGGCGCAGGTTTCGCGCGCGGAACTCAGGTTTCGCGAACCTTCACCCGGGCGTCACCCGGCGGACACCAGGTGGTGTCCAGTCCGCCTTCCAGGGAGGTGTACTCGATGAGGAACTGACCGCCTTCGTCCGGTCCCTCCACCACGACGCCCGGGCGGTCCCCGAGCCAGACGGTCGTTCCGACGCCGATGTCCATGCCGGTCACACTACGCTCGCGCCGGTCCGGCGCGGGAGACCGGACCGGGCACCGCGACGCGGGGAAGAGCGCTGGCTGGACTCCACTCGCCGATTTCAGCCAGGACCGGGCGTTCCGCGCCGCGCCGCGCGTAGGCTCGGGGCATGGCGTTCGACTGGTCGCACTTCTACGAGAAGCAGGGCGGACGCGGCGTCCGGCCGACGTACGAGTCGGCTCTCGCGGCATGGGACGGGCCGGCGGGGACCGCCGTGGACCTCGGCTGCGGCGACGGGGTCGAGACGCGCGACCTCGCGGAGCGCGGCTGGCAGGTGCTCGCCGTGGACTCCGACCCTGCGGTGGACGAGCGGGTGCGCTCCGGGCTGGATCCCGCTGCGTCCGGCCGTGTCACCACGCGCTGCGCCGCCTTCGAGGCGCTCGGCGAGCTGCCGCGTGCGGAGTTCGTCTACGCCGGGTTCGCGCTGCCGTTCTGCGACCCGGCTCGGTTCCCCTATCTCTGGGCCGACATCCGTGACGCGATCGAGCCCGGCGGCCTGTTCGCGGGGGAGCTGTTCGGGCCGCATGACGAGTGGTTCGGGCGGCCGGGGATGAACTTCCACGACCGCGCAGGGGTGGAGGCCATGCTCACCGGGCTGGAGGTGCTCCGGCTGGTCGAGGACGACCGGCGCGGGATGTCGTTCGAGGGGCCCAAGCACTGGCACGTGTTCCACATCGTGGCGCGGGCGTGAGCGCCGGGGTGCGGACGGAATTCCTCCACAGCCGCTGACTTCCCGCGACTTCTCCACTGATTTCGTCCGGGACGACTCCGCACGTCCGCGCCCACCCAGGATGGACACATCGCATCCGTCTACAGAAAGAGACCTGCATAATGCCGCGACTGCTGCTAAACTGCATGCATGCCCATTTCAATCACGATCCGTTCTGTTCCGGACGAGGTGCGCGACGAGCTCGCGGCGCGTGCGGCGCGTTCGGGCCGATCACTCCAGGAGTACCTCGTGCATGAACTCACCCGTATCGCCGGCAAGCGCACGGTCGACGACGTGCTCGACAGCATCCGTCGCCGCGCGGAGCACTTCCCGCCGCTCGACCGGGAGGCCGTGGCCGACATGATCGCCGGGAGCCGCGAGTGAGCGCGGTGGCGGCTGCCGTGCGCCGCACGGCGGCTCACGCCGGGCATCCCTCGGCGTCGTCGCGCGGCCCGCTCCCGGACGACTTCGGTGTGCCCGAGACGGTGATCGTCGACACCTGCGCCGTCATCGATCTCCTCGTCGACCCCGGTGAAAACGGTCGGGCCGTGGCCGAGCGTCTGCGCGGCCGCGACCTGGCTGCCCCCGATCTGATGTTCGCCGAGGCGGCCAACGTCCTGCGCAAGCTGCGGCGGCGGGGCGACCTGAGCGACGCCGAGGCATCGATGGCCTACGCCGAGCTCTTGGAGCTCCCCATCGAGCCCTGGCCGTTCGAGACGGTCGAGCAGCGCGTGTGGGATCTGCGGGGCAGCCTCGGCGGGTTCGACGCGACGTTCGTCGCGCTGTCCGAACTGCTCACCGCGCCGCTCGTGACGACCGACAAGCGGCTTACGCGGGCGATGGAGTCGCTGCCCGCGGTGAAGAGGCGGGGGCTGGAGGTGGTCGAGAAATAGGTCAGCGCAGCGTCAGGTCAGTGCCGCGTCAGCTCAGCGCAATGTGAGTTCAGCGCACTGTGAGTTCAGCGCACTGTGGGGTCAGCGCAGTGTCTTGCGGGCGGTGATCTGGCCGGTGTCGAAGCCGAGCAGGTGGAGTCCGCCGTGGAAGCGGGCGTGCTCGATCTTGATGCAGCGATCCATCACGACAGTGAGGCCGAGGGACTCGCCGTACTCGGCGGCCTCCTGGTTCCAGATGCCGAGCTGCACCCACACGGTCGGCGCGCCGACGGCCACGGCCTCGTCGATCACGCTCGGGATGTCGCTCGCTCGGCGGAACACGTCCACGATGTCAGGCACCTCGGGAAGGGAGGCGAGATCCGGGTAGGCCTTCTGGCCGAGGATGGTGTCGGCGTTCGGGTTGACGAAGGACACGCGGAAGTCGCTCGACTGCTGCAGGTACGTTCCGACGAAGTAGCTGGACCGCGCCGGGTTCGCCGACGCGCCGACGATCGCGACCGACTTCGCGGCGCGCAGGATGCGGAGACGCTCCCTGGCGTCCGGGCCGGTCCAGGTGCGCTGCGACTTCAGGAGCTTGGCCAGCGGCGAGTCGGCCGGGAGAGAGCAGCTCAGGCCGTTGACGAGCTGGACCTGCGTCGTCGTGGTGGTCGCGTTCGCCGTCGTCATGCTGCCGCCTCCTTCACCGCTGCGCTGAGCGCCTGGTCCAGATCGTAGATGATGTCGTCGACGTCCTCGATGCCGACGCTGATGCGTACGACGCCGGGGAGCACGCCGGCGTCGAGGAGCTGCTGCTCGGTGAGTTGCGCGTGCGTCGTGGAGGCGGGGTGGATGACGAGCGTCTTCGCGTCGCCGATGTTCGCCAGGTGGCTGGCGAGGTTCAGAGACTCGATCAGACGCTGACCGACCTCCCGTCCGCCTTTCACGACGAACGAGAACACGCTGCCAGGGCCCTTCGGAAGGTACTTCTGCGCGCGTCGGTGGTGCGGGTGCTCGGGCAGCCCGGCCCAGAAGACCTTCTCGATCCGGGGGTCCTCGTCCAGCCACTCGGCCACCGAGCGGGCGTTGTCGACGTGCGCCTGGATCCGATAGGGCAGCGTCTCGACGCCCTGCGCCAGCAGGAACGCCGAGTGCGGCGCGAGCGAGGGGCCGATGTCGCGGAGCTGCTTGGCGCGAAGACGGGTGAGGAAGGCGTACTCGCCGAAGTTGCCCGACCATTGCAACCCGCCGTACGACGGCACCGGCTGGCCGAACAGCGGGAACTTCTCGGTGTGCCAGTCGAAACGACCACTCTCCACGACGACGCCGCCGAGAGTCGTGCCGTGGCCACCGAGGAACTTGGTCGCCGAGTGGATGACGATGTCGGCGCCCCACTCGATCGGGCGGTTCAGGTAGGGCGTCGCGATGGTCGAGTCGATGATCAGGGGGACCCCGGCGGCGTGGGCGACCTCGGCCAGACCCTCGATGTCGGCGATCTCGCCGGAGGGGTTGGCGATCGTCTCCGCGAACACGAGCTTGGTGCGGTCGGTGATCGCCGCCGCGTAGTCTGCCGGGTCGGAGCTCTGCACGAAGGTCGTGTCCACACCGAAGCGGCGCAGGGTCACATCGAGCTGCGTGATCGAGCCGCCGTAGAGATTCGCGGACGCCACGATGTGGTCGCCGGCACCGGCCAGCGACGCGAAGGTGATGTACTGCGCGCTCAGCCCGCTGGCGGTCGCCACAGCGCCGATGCCGCCCTCGAGGCTCGCGACGCGCTCCTCGAACGCGGCGACCGTGGGGTTCTCCAGCCGCGAGTAGATGTTGCCGTACTTCTGCAGGGCGAAGCGTGCGGCGGCGTCCGCGGTGTCGTCGAACACGAACGCGCTGGTCTGGTAGATCGGCAGTGCGCGGGCCCCGGTCACGGGGTCGGGGATGTTGCCCGCGTGAATCGCACGCGTCCGGAAGCCATATTCGCGATCAGCCATGCGGCCACGCTACCCGAGGCCGCGAGGGCCCGTCGGGCGGGGTCCGTAACACGCGGTCATCCGTCGCCGGCTGTGCACGGAGCGTGCCCAGCCTCGCTCGCTAGGCTGGATTCCGATCGCCTGACCGCGATCCCGGACGACGGTTCAGTACCCGGCGCGCGACAAGACTGGCCAAGGAGTCGTCATCGTGTCGTGGATCGTCCTCATCCTCTCCGGCGTGCTCGAAGCCGTCTGGGCGACGGCCCTCGGGAAGTCGGCCGGGCTCACGCGCCTCTGGCCGACCGTCGTGTTCGTCGCCGGCCTCCTCGCGTCGATGGGCGGCCTCGCGTATGCGATGCGCGAGATCTCCACCGGCACGGCCTACGCGGTCTGGGTCGGCATCGGCGCGGCGCTCACCGTGCTCTACGCGATGGTGTTCGGCGGCGACGGCTTCTCGATCGTGAAGCTCCTGCTCATCCTCGGTCTGGTCGGCTGCGTCATCGGCCTGAAGCTCGCGCACTAGCCGTCAGCCGGCCGACACCCACACCGCGCCGAGCGCGAGCGCGGCGATCAGCGCCCAGGAGAGCAGTCCGGTGGCGAGCGCTCGCCAGCCCGTTCCGACGAGCGTGCGCAGCCGGACGGCCGTCCCGAGGCCGAAGAGGGCCATCGCGAGGAGGATCGTCTGCAGTGTGTCCGCGCCGTCGGTCACGACGCTCGGCAGCGGCACGAAGGAGCGGATCAGCACAGCGACGATGAAGCCTGCGACGAAGAGCGGGACGATCGGCGGCCGCTTGACGCTGGGGTCGCCCTCCACGCGGCGGCGGCGCTCGACGATCGCCGCGATCGCGACCGTCGGGGCGAGCATGAGGACGCGGGTGAGCTTGACGACGATCGCCACGGTCAGCGCGGCCGGGCCCGCGATCTGCGCGGTCGCGACCACCTGGCCGACGTCGTGGACGCCGCCGCCGACCCAGTGGCCGAACTGCACGGGCGAGAGGCCCAGCGGATGCCAGAAGAGCGGCAGCACGAAGATCGCGAGCGTCCCGCAGAGCGTGACCAGCGCGACCGGGGTGGCGGCCTCCTCGTCCTTCGGCTTGACCACGCCGCTCATCGCGCCGATCGCGGACGCGCCGCAGATCGAGAAGCCGGTCGCGATCAGCAGCGGCTGGTGGCCGGGGAGGCGGAAGAGCCGGCCGATCAGGAAGGTGCCGGCGAAGCTGAACACCACGATCCCGACGGTCGTCAGGATGGCCACCCAGCCGAGCCCGGCGATGTCACCGAGGCTGAGCTTGAGGCCGAGCAGCACGACGCCGATCCGCATCAGCCGCTTCGCGCTCACCGTGAGACCGGGGGCCAGCACCCCGGCGAGGGCGCCGCGCGCGGCGGGAATCTGACCGACGACGATCCCCAGCACGACCGCCGCCGTGAGCAACGGCACCGCCGGCGCCAGCCAGTGGATGCCCCAGGCCGCGGCAGCGGCGAGGGCCGCGACGGCCACGCCGGACAGCCAGGCGAGGGAGGATCGGGCGGGTGACGGGGTGGGCGCAGTGGCGGGTGAGGTCACCGTCCCATTCTTGCGTCAACGCACACCCGCTCCCGACACCGGTCGGCCGCCGCGTCGCCCTTACGCCGTGCCTGCTCCGGTGCGCGGTCAGAGCACCGACTTCAGCCGCGTCCCGTCGGGCACGCCGAGCCCCGTGCACGCATCCCATCCCGACTGCGCCGTGTAGGCCCCGTTGTTCCCGGAGGTGATGTCCCGGAACCCGGCGGCGACCTGCCCGGCCCGGATGGAGTCGTACAGTTTCGGCTGCACCAGCCCGAAGCGGGACCCGGCGGACTGAGCCAGCCGTGCGATCAGCGCGGCCCACAGCGGCGCTACGGCGCTCGTGCCGCCGATCACCATGTCCTTCCCGTCCACCCGCACCTGGTAGCCGGTCTGCGGGTCGGCGACCGCCGACACATCGGGGACGCCGCGGCCGCCGGGGCCGTTGGCGGCACCGCCCGCGTCAGTCCCGCCGGGGCCGGACGGCACTCCGACGTTCTTCTGCCAGGTCGGCAACGCGAAGACGTCGCTGACGCCGCCGCCGGTCGCGCCGTTGCCGGCGCCGTTGTTCCAGACGGTCTCGGACTGGACGGCTCCGGTCGACGTGTCGGCCTCCAGGCGGGTGCCGCCGCAGGCGAGGGCGTGCGGGGAGGACGCCGGGAAGTCGACGTGCGCCTTGCCGTCGCCGACGCGGTCGGTGCTGCCGTCGTCGCCGGCCGCCACGGTCGTGGTCACGCCGAGAGCTGCGGCGTCCTGGATGGCCTGGTCGAAGGCGTTGCGCGCCTGCGCCGTCCACTGGTCCTCGGACTGCCCCCAGCTGACGCTGATCACGGCCGGGGTCGGGGTCGCGTGCGCGGCGGTGCTGATGGCGTCCAGGAAGCCGGCGTCGGTGTTGGGCGCGAAGTACACCAGCAGCTTCGCGCCGGGGGCGAGAGCGCCGGCCACCTCGATGTCGAGCATGACCTCGCCGTCGGCGCCGTTCGGGTCCTGGCCGGGCACGTTGGCGGCGCCGTCCACGCCGACGGCGGTCACCGACGGCGAGGGGATGCCGAGGCCGGCGAAGTAGGTGTCGAGGTCGGCCTGCACGTAGCCGCCGCCCAGCTCGATGATGGCGATGGTCTGGCCACTGCCGTCGGTGCCCGCGGGGAAGTCGTAGACCGTGCCGAGCTGGGGCGGCGTGTAGCTGGTGCTCACCGCGGCGGCCGGCGTGATGTGGAACTGGGCGCGCGCCTGGGGCCGGTCGTCGAGGCCGAGCACCGCGGTCACGACGCCGTCGAGCTCCGCCGGGATGCTCAGGCCGCCGGTGCGCTGGCGGAAGCTCGGGGCGTCCTCCGCAGCATCGGCCGGGCGGGCCTCCGCGAGGTCGGTGCCGAACACGCGCGCCAGGACCGAGACCGGACCCGACACGCGCACGCGGCGCTCGGCGGCGTTCTCCTCATCGATGGTCACGCCGAGGCGTTTGAGGGTCGACGTCACGAGTCGGAGGTCCTCGGGCGACGCGCCGTAGCGGTCGCCGAGCTCCTGCGGGGTCAGGTGCGACGTGAAGGCGTCGGCGGGGAGCGGCGCCCGGCGGCGCAGGATCAGCGTCGCCTCGACGGGTGTGTCGGGTGGGAGGGCTCCGTGCGCCTGGAAGCCGGCGCGTTCGGGCCGGTCGCTTCCGGGAAGGGGGACGAGGTTCAGCGGCTCTTCGGCATCCATACTCACCGGTCTACCACCCGGGGCCGACAGCGGGAGGGGCCGATTCCGGATCGGCGGACGAACGGCCTCAGACCCAGCTCGGCAGCCACATGTGGATCTGCCAGAACCAGAACGGCACCTGCTGCGCCGTCCAGATCGGCCAGAAGAAGGCCGAGACCACTGTCGCGAGCCCGAGGAACACCGTCGTCCAGGCGATCCCGCGTTGCCGCCGCCGCTCCGGGTCCGTGCGTTTGCCGAGCACGAGCGCGATGACCGCCGCGAGCGCGAGGATCAGGTACGGCTCGAACGCGATCGCGTAGAACTGGAAGATCGTGCGGTTGATGTAGAGCAGCCACGGCAGGTATCCCGCGGCGAGGCCGGTGAGGATGAGCCCGGCCTGCCACTCGCGGTAGCGGGCGAGCCGGTAGACCAGGTAGAACACCGCAGCGGCGGCCGCCCACCAGATGATCGGGTTGCCGAGCGACGTGATCGCCGCCGAGCAGCCTCCCGGCGCGGTGCAGCCGCCCTGGCCGTACGCGTTTCCGGTGTAGTACATGCTCGTCGGCCGGATCATGAACAGCCAGGTCAGCGGGTTGGACTGGTACGGGTGCGGCACGTGCAGGTTGATGCTGTAGTTGTACATCTCCGACTGGTAGTGCCAGAGGTTCTGGAACCACAGCGGCACCCAGGAGAGACCGCCCGTCCACTGCATGTGCAGCGACTGCGCCCAGTTGCGGTAGTAGCCGCCGCGGGTCACCAGCCAGCCGGTCCAGGTGGCGAGGTAGGAGAGGAGGGCGATCGGGACCATCAGCACGAAGGTCGCGGGCGCCTGCTTGAGCAGGCCGCCGCTGATGTGGAAGGCCACGCCCTCCCGGCGCCGGGCGACGATGTCCACCACGACGGTGTAGACGGCGAAGAACGCGAGGAAGTAGAACCCGCTCCACTTCACGCCCGCGCAGAGCCCGGTCAGGATGCCTGCGGCGATCAGCCACGGACGCCACCAGAGCACCGGCCCCCAGGAGGGGTCCCGGCCCGCTCTGCGCGCGATGAGGAGCTTCGCGGCGAGCCGGTCCGCATGCCAACGCCGGTCGAGCAGGACGCAGCCGAACGCGAGCAGCGCGAAGAACATGACGATGTTGTCGAGCAGGGCCACGCGGCTCATCACGATCGCGTGCCCGTCGATGGCGAACAGGAAGCCCGCGATCGTGGCGATGATCGTGGAGGAGAACAGGGCGCGGGCGAGGAGGAAAACGATGAGCACGGCCAGGATGCCGACGACCGCGGTCGACACCCTCCAGCCGAACGAGTTGCCGGCGCCGGTCGCGGCCATCCCGAGTGCGATGATCCACTTGCCGAGCGGTGGATGCGCGACGAACGAGGGGGAGGACTCGAAGATATTCGTGTCGCCCGCGTTGAACGACTGGTCGGCCTTGTCGGGCCAGCTCCCCTCGTAGCCGAGGTGGAAGAGGCTCCAGGCGTCCTTGACGTAGAAGGTCTCGTCGAAGACGAGCACGTGCGGGGTGCCGAGGTCCCACAGCCGCAGGATCGCGGCGAGCAGCGTGACCGCGATCGGCGCGCCCCAGTACCAGAGCTTCAGCCGCAGCGGCGTGCACAGCACGCGCGCCCACCAGTCGTCCAGCCGACTGCCGGCGCGGGCGGGCGCGGCGTGCGCGGCCTGGCGGCCGTCGGCTGCTGCGACGTCGGCCGAGGCGGTGTCGCCCGCGAGGGGTGAGGGGAGGTCACCAGGACATCCTGACAGACTGGACCTATGATCATCCTCGCCGCGACGCCGATCGGAAATCTGGGCGATGCCTCCGCCCGCCTGGTCGAGCTGCTGGCCTCGGCGACCGTCGTCGCCGCGGAGGACACCCGTGTCACGCAGCGCCTCCTCGCCGGCCTCGGCGTGGAGAACCGCCCGCGGCTGATCGCCCTGCACGAGCACAACGAGCGCGACCGTGCCGCGGAGCTGGTGGAGCTGGCTCGCGACCAGGACGTGGTGGTCCTCTCCGACGCCGGGATGCCCACGGTCTCCGACCCGGGGTTCCCGCTCGTGGAGGCCGCCGCGGCCGCCGGCGTGGGCGTCACGGTGGTGCCCGGACCGAGCGCGGTGCTGTCGGCGCTCGCCGTGTCCGGCCTCCCGACCGACCGGTTCACGTTCGAGGGCTTCCTGCCGCGCAAGCACGGCGAGCGCACCTCGGCCGCGCGGGCGCTCGCGGCCGAGCAGCGCACGATGGTGTTCTTCGAGTCGCCCAACCGGCTCGCGGCCTCCCTCGCCGACCTGGCGACGGTATTCGGGGCGGAGCGCCGCGCGGTCGTGTGCCGGGAGCTGACGAAGCTGCACGAGGAGACCCGTCGCGGGACACTGCAGGAGCTGGCCGTGTGGGCGGCGGACGGGGTGCGCGGCGAGATCGTCGTGGTGATCGCCGGAGCGCCGGCGCGGGAGGCCGACCCGGCCACCGCGCTGCAGCAGGTCCTCGCGCTCGTCGGCGACGGCGCACGGCTGAAGGAGGCGGCGGCGGAGGTCGCGGAGGCGACCGGGCTCTCGCGGCGCGAGCTGTACCAGGCGGCGCTGGAGGCGCGGCGAGGTTAGTGCGGCAAGGGTCAGTGCGTGGGCTCCGAATGGGTGGAGCGCCTCCGCACCCCCGGTAACACGCCCGCCCGCCCCCTCCCGCGCCCGTAGGATAGTCACCATGTCCGACGGCTCCGCGTTCTATATCACCACGCCGATCTTCTACGTCAACGACGTCCCGCACATCGGGCACGCCTACACGGAGGTCGCTGCGGATGTGCTCGCGCGCTGGCACCGCCAGGCCGGCGACGACACCTGGCTGCTCACCGGGACCGACGAGCACGGCCAGAAGATCCTGCGCACCGCGACCGCCAACGGCACCACCCCGAAGGAGTGGGCCGACCGGCTGGTGACGAACGAGTGGCTGCCGCTGCTGAAGACCGTCGACATCGCCAACGACGACTTCATCCGCACCACGGATGCGCGGCACGAGGAGAACGTCCAGAAGTTCCTGCAGAAGCTGTACGACGACGGCTTCATCTACGCCGGCGAGTACGAGGCGCTCTACTGCGTCGGCTGCGAGGAGTTCAAGCCGCAGAGCGAGATCGTCGACGGCACGGGGGAGTACGAGGGCCAGAAGGTGTGCGCCATCCACTCGAAGCCGCTGGAGCTGCTGCAGGAGAAGAACTACTTCTTCCGGATGAGCGACTTCGCCGACCGGCTGCTGGGGCTCTACGAGGAGCGCCCGGACTTCGTGCAGCCGGAGTCGGCACGCAACGAGGTCGTGTCGTTCGTGCGCCAAGGGCTCAGCGACCTCTCCATCTCGCGGTCGAGCTTCGACTGGGGCATCAAGGTGCCGTGGGACGAGTCGCACGTCGTGTACGTGTGGTTCGACGCGCTGCTCAACTACGTGACAGCGGTCGGCTACGGGCAGGACGAGGAGAACTTCGAGCGCCGCTGGCCGGCGACGCACCTGGTCGGCAAGGACATCCTGCGCTTCCACGCCGTCATCTGGCCCGCCATGCTGATGGCCGCCGGGCTCGAGGTGCCGCACCGGGTCTTCGGGCACGGCTGGCTGCTGGTCGGCGGCGAGAAGATGTCCAAGTCCAAGCTGACCGGCATCGCGCCGACGCAGATCACCGACACGTTCGGCTCCGACGCGTTCCGCTACTACTTCCTGCGCGCGATCAACTTCGGGCAGGACGGCTCGTTCAGCTGGGAGGACCTCGCCGCGCGTTACCAGGCCGAACTGGCCAACGGTTTCGGCAACCTGGCGTCGCGCGTGATCGCGATGGTCACCCGCTACTTCGAGGGCGTCGTGCCGCCGGCATCCGTGTACGAGGAGGCCGACCTCCACGTGCAGCAGGTCGTCGCGACGGCCGCAGCCGACGCCGACGCCGCGATGAGCCGGTTCGCGATCCACGACGCGCTCGCCGCGGTGTGGACCATCGTGGACGAGTTGAACGGCTATATCACCATCCAGGAGCCGTGGTCGCTGGCGAAGGACGACGCCAAGCGCGAGCGCCTCCAGACCGTGCTCTACACCGCGGCAGAGGGACTGCGCGCGCTCGCCGTGCTGCTGTCGCCGGTCGTCCCGAAGGCGACGGCGAAGCTGTGGACGGCGCTCGGCGTGACCGCGGAGCTCGGCCCGCTGGACGCGCAGCCGCTGCGGAAGGCCGGCGACTGGGGCCGCCTGCCCGCCGGCACCGAGGTGAACGGGCTCGAGGCGCTGTTCCCGCGCATCGAGGCGGACGTGGTGCAGGGGCATGACCGACCCCGCGTTCATCCGGCAGCGACACGTCACCGACGGTCGCGACCTCGCGTACCCGCCGCTGCCGGAGGCGCTCGTCGTCCCGGTCTACGACAACCACACCCACCTCGAGATCGCCGACGGTCACGAGCCGCTCGACTACCGCGAGCAGCTCGACCGTGCCTCCAGCGTGGGCGTGCGCGGGGTCGTCCAGGTCGGCAACGATGTGGAGACCTCCCGCTGGTCGGCGGAGATGGCCGCGATCGAGCCGCGCATGCTGGCCGCCGTCGCCCTGCACCCCAACGACGCTCCGGAGTACGCCGAGCGCGGCGAGCTGGAGGATGCCCTCGCGGTCATCGCCGAGCTGGCCGGGCGCCCGCGGGTGCGGGCCGTCGGGGAGACCGGGCTGGACTTCTTCCGCACCGAGGCCGGGCCGCGCCGCGACGCGCAGTTCGCCTCCTTCGAGGCGCACATCGAGATCGCGAAGCAGACCGGCATCGCCCTGCAGATCCACGACCGGGACGCGCACGCCGCTGTCGTCGCGACGCTCAAGCGCGTGGGCGCACCCGAACGGACCGTCTTCCACTGCTTCTCCGGCGACGTGGAGCTGGCCGAGGTCTGCGCCGACAACGGCTGGTACATGTCGTTCGCCGGCAACGTCACCTTCAAGAACGCGCCGAACCTGCGGGCCGCGCTCGTGGCCGCGCCGCGCCACCTGATCATGCTGGAGACCGACGCGCCGTTCCTCACGCCCGCGCCGTTCCGCGGCCGCCCGAACGCGCCGTACCTCATCCCGCACACGCTGCGGGCGATGGCCGACTACCTGGGCACCGACGCCTCCACTCTCGCGGCACAGATCAACTCCAACACCGAGCTCGTCTACGGCCGCTGGGACAGCGAGCCCGTCGGGCCGCCGCCGTCGGGCCCGATCGGGACCATCGCGTGAGCGAGCTGCGCCTGCTCGGGCCGGCCGAGATCCGCGACCTCGCGGAGCTGCTGGACGTGACCCCCACCAAGAAGCTCGGCCAGAACTTCGTGATCGACGGGAACACGGTGCGCCGCATCGTCCGCGTCGCGGAGGTCGAGGCGGGTGACATCGTGGTCGAAGTCGGCCCCGGCCTCGGCTCGCTCACGCTCGGCCTCCTGGAGGCGGACGCGCGCGTCGTCGCGGTGGAGATCGACCGCCGGCTCGCGGCGCAGCTTCCGGTCACGGTCGAGCAGCTCGCGCCCTCCGTGGCCGAGCGGTTGACCGTCGTCCACCAGGACGCGCTCACCGTGCGGGAGCTCCCCGAGCAGCCCGTGCGGCTGGTGGCGAACCTGCCGTACAACGTCTCGGTGCCCGTGCTGCTGCACTTCCTGGAGACCTTCCCGTCCCTCCGCTCCGGCGTGGTGATGGTGCAGGCGGAGGTCGGCCACCGCATCGCGGCCGGCCCCGGCTCCAAGGTCTACGGCGCACCGAGTGTGAAGGCCGCCTGGTACGGCGACTGGCGCACGGCGGGCAACGTCAGCAGGCAGGTCTTCTGGCCGGTGCCCAACGTGGACTCGGTGCTCGTCGCGTTCGATCGGCGGACCGAGCCGCGGGGCGACGAGGACCTCCGCCGCCGCACATTCGCGCTGGTCGATGCGGCCTTCCAGCAGCGCAGGAAGACCCTCCGGCAGTCGCTCTCCGTCGTCTTCGGCGACCCCACCTCCGCCGCGACCGCGCTGGAGGCCGCCGGCATCAGCCCGTCCGAGCGGGGCGAGCAGCTCCAGCTCGACGACTTCGTGAGACTCGCCGCCTCCGCCTGATCCGCGTGATCCTCGCAGCGGCCCCGCGGTGTGTAGGTTTGAGGCATGGTCGAGGCTGGTACGGGGTGGGACGTGGATGCCGTGCATGTGCGGGCGCCGGGCAAGATCAACGTGTTCATGCGCGTCGGCGCCGTCCGCGACGACGGCTACCACGACGTCGCGACCGCCTACCAGGCCGTCTCGCTCTACGAGGACGTCCGCGCGTACCGCGACGACGAGTTCTCGGTGAGCTTCTCGGGCAGTGTCGACACGAGCGGCCTCGCCACCGACGGCACGAACCTGGCCATCAAGGCCGCCAAGCTGCTGGCTAAGAAGACCGGCCACACCGGCGGCGTCCGGCTGGAGATCGAGAAGCACGTCCCGATCGCGGGCGGCATGGGCGGCGGCTCGGCCGACGCCGCGGCCACCCTGGTCGCCTGCGACGCGCTCTGGGGCACCGAGCTCGGCCGCGAGGAGCTGCTCGCGCTGGCCGCCCGCCTCGGCGCGGACGTCCCCTTCGCCCTGATCGGCGGCACGGCCATCGGCACCGGCCGCGGCGACCGGCTCAGCCCGGCGCTCGCCACCGGGCAGTTCCAGTGGGTGCTCGCGCTGCCGGAGGGCGAGCTCAGCACCCCGGCCGTCTACAGCGAACTCGACCGGCACCGGCAGCGGCATATCGGCGAGATCGCGCCGGCCGAGCGCAGCCCGAGCGTCGACGCGGAGATCCTGCAGGCCCTGCGCGCGGGCGACCCGGCGATGCTGGCCGAGGCGCTCACGAACGACCTCCAGGCGCCGGCCATCCACCTGGCCCCGAGCATCGCGGAGGTGCTGGAGCTCGGCGAGCTGAACGGCGCGCTCGCGGGGATCGTGTCGGGCTCGGGCCCGACCGTGGCATTCCTGGTCGCGGACCTCGACAACGCGCTCGACCTGCAGATCGCGCTGAGCGCCTCCCGGATCCACGCTGTGCGGGCGACCGGGCCGGTGCACGGCGCACGCGTCGTCGGCGACTGAGTCGCCGCGAGCGGCCTGACCGCCGAGTACCCCCGGGAGCCGGGCCATGTCGGGCCACATCCCGGCGCTCCAGGTGTACTCGGCGCTGGTGAGGCGCGCAGACGCGCGTTCGGACGGGCGCCTGAGCCCGAGGACGCCCGATCCGCATCGCACGTCGGGTTGAGACGATCCGTTTGACTGAGTCGTTTCCGTGCGGGTGCGGGTCGGGCATCCCGGGTGAGAACTACGTTACCGAGCGGGCCTGTGTCCTCATAGTGGGGGACCGCAAAACCGTCAACTCTTGACGGGTCGATCGCTCCTGACGGGCCGTCGACGGGGGAGGGCGAGCGCGCGCAGCTCGCGGCGGGAGCGCATCCCGAGCTTCGCGAGGATGTTGCGCACGTGGAAGTTGACGGTCGTGACGGAGACGTACAGCCGCTCCGCGATCTCCTTGTTCGTCATGCCCGCAGCCAGGGCGTGAGCCACCTGGCGCTCACGCGTCGTGAGCGACGCGAGCGGGTCGGCGCCGGCAGCCACCTCGCGCTCGCCGTCGGCCGCGCCGCTCTCGACCGAGCGGACCGCGTCGAGGTGTTGCGCGGCCCTGGCGAGGTAGCTGCTGGCGCCGAGGCGGCGGAAGGTCGTGGCGGCGGCTTCGAGGAGGGTCTCGGCGTCGGCGCGGTCGTCGGCGCCGTCCGCCGCCAACAGCCGGCCGGCGTCCAGCGCCGCGACCGCCTCGGGGAAGGCGAAGCGGGCCTCCTGCGCCGCCTCCCGGTACGCGGCCACCGCCTCCACGGTCCGGCCCTCGGCCTCCAGCACGCGGCCCTCCAGCCAGCGGCGTGAGCCGTAGTACGGCCGCCAGAGCCCGGGCGCGAGGCAGCGCTCGTAGGCGGCGCGCGCCTCGTCCGCTCGGCCGAGCGTCGCCAGCGCGTCGACGCGGTAGGTGAGCCAGCCGAGAGTGGAGGCGCGCGTCGCCGCGGCCTCGGCGTCGAGAGTAGCCCGAAGCTGCTCCTCGGGCCGGCCGAGCGCGCGGGCGAGCTCGGCCCGGGCCAGGAACGGCAGGTCCCCGTCGTAGGATCCGGTGAACCGCGGGTCGGCGCGCGCGGCCGAGCGCAGGCGTTCGCCCACCGAGTCGGCCTCGCCGCGTCCGGCGCGCACCAGGGCGGAGGTCCAGAGGGCGATCGGCCAGCCGGACAGGTCGGTCTCGTCCAGGGCGAGCGCCACGGCCGTGTCGGCCAGCGTGACCGACTCCTCCCACTCGCCGACGAGGAAGAGGATGTGCGCGTAGATGGTGCGGACGAAGCCGGCGGTCCAGCTCGACGGGAACCGGCGGACGAGCTCATTCGCGCGTGCCAGGTCCGCGCGGGCGCGGTCGACGTCGCCGCCGAGGATGAACACCCGGGAGCGCGCGACGAGCGCGTCGACGGCGGCGGGCGACTCGTGGCGCGCCAGCAGCTCGTCCAGTTCGGAGGTGAGCGGCGCGAACAGGTCGGGACGGCGTGAGTGCGCGGCCGAGTTGAGCGCCCAGCCGAGCAGCCGGACCAGGTGCTCGTCGGGCTCCGCCAGCCAGCGCAGCGCCGGGTCGGCGACCTCCTCCGGGGGCGGGCACTGCGCGATGTGTGCGCGGGCGGTCTCGAGATGGTCGAGGACGCCGGCGAAGTCGCCCATCGCCATCAGGACCTTCGGGATCGCCTCGGCGACGTGCGTGCGGATCGCACGCTCGTCCGAGGTGGTCGCCGGCGCGGCCTCCAGCTTCAGCGCCAGCTCCAGGGCGCCGGGCACGTCGCGGGAGAGGGTGCGCAGCTCCAGCAGCACCGCGTCGCGCGCGGGCGACGGCGTCAGCGCTTCGATCGCGGGGCGCAGCTCCAGGATCTGCTCGTGCAGCCGGAACCGCATCGCGAGCAGTCCCAGCTCGATCAGCGCGCGCTCCAGCTCACCCTCGGTGGCCAGGTGCGTCGCCGAGCGGGCATAACTCATCGCCTGCTCGGCATGGCCCTGGTCGGCGGCCGCCAGCGCGGCGGTCAGCAGCTCGTCGACCAGCAGCGGGTCGGCGGTGTCGGCGGCCTCCACCCGGTGGCGGAGGGCGCGGTGGCCATCCAGCACCTCGGCGGCGACCCGGTGGATGGCGACCCGGCGCTCCACGCTCAGCCCGGCGGCGAGCGCGTCGGCGAGCAACGCGTGAGCCGGCTCCACCCACAGCACGCCGTCGCGGGCGCGGCCGAGGACGAGTCCGCGCGTGACCGCGCCGGGGAGGTCGAGCGCGGCGCCGAGCCGGGCGGCGATGCTGCCGACGACGGGCGCGGGCAGCGGGTCGCGCAGCACCGCGACGAACTCGGCGGCGGTGCGCACGGATGGGTCGGCGCCCTCCAGCGCGGCCGAGATGGCGGTGGCGAGCGGCATGATCGCGGTGCCAGGGAGGTCCCAGCCGGCCGGATGCAGCGCCTGCTCGAACGTGTCGCGGAGCTGCCCGAGCAGCACGCTCAGCAGCAGCGGGGAGCCCTGCGTCGCCTCGGTGAGGCGGGTCGCCGTGCGGCGCGAGATCGCGTGTCCGAGGAGGTGCTCGGCGAGCTCCTGGGTGTCGGAGACGGCGAGCGGGGTCAGGTCGATGCGGGCGTGGTTGACGGAGGTCGCCGCGAGGTCGTCGAACAGGGCGGTCACGCTGTTCGGCTGCGGGCGGGAGGCCGCAGTGAACAGGAAGCCGCGCTCGGACAGCCGCCGCACCACGAACCGGAGCGCCCGCGCGGAGGGTTCGTCCACCCACTGCGCGTCGTCCACGATGAGGCACACCGGCCCGGCGAGGCCGTCGATCGCGTCGAGGAGCAGCCTCCCGACCGTGAGGGCGTCGTCCTCGGGCGCGGGCGGTCGGATGGCTGAGCTGCCGCCGCGCTCGCCGCGCAGCGCGGTGAGCCCCCGCACCAGGGTTTCGACGGTCGCGTATGCGAGGTCCGACTCGAACGAGTCGGCGCTCACCCGCAGCACGGTCCAGCCGTCCAGCCGCTCGGCGATGTCGGCCAGCAGGGAGGTCTTGCCCAGCCCCGCCTCGCCGGTGACGAGCACGGCGCCGCCGCGGTCGACCGCACGATGGGCGACGAGGAGGATGGTCTCGCGGGCCCGGTCGCGTCCGAAGAGTGGGCGTACGATCGCCAGCTCGTCGGTCACGGTCAGCCCCATCGTCCGCGCGGGTCGGGAACGCGCGGTCCGGTCCGTCGATCATCGCACATCGGGGTATCCGGTCGGTTTCCCCCAAGGTGGGGGAGAGGCACCGGGGGCTGCGTCCGGGATCGGCGTCCGCACGCAGGATGTCGCATGCTCGCGACGGTAGGCTGGAGGACCGTATGGCTCATCTCCTCGGCGCCGAGTCGCTGCACCTCGAATACCCGACGCGGGTCGTCTTCGACTCGGTGACGCTCGGCGTCTCCGAGGGCGACCGCATCGGAGTCGTCGGCCGCAACGGCGACGGCAAGTCCACCCTCCTCTCCCTGCTCGCGGGGCGTTTCGAGCCCGACTCCGGGAGGGTCACCCGGCGCCGTGACGTGACGGTCGGGATGCTCGACCAGCGCGACGAGCTGCCCGACGCCCTCACGGTCGGCCGAGCCATCGTCGGCGACCGCGACGAGCACACCTGGGCGGGCGACCCGAAGGTGCGGGACGTCCTGGCCGGCCTGGTCTCCGACGTTCCGTGGGACGCGACGATCGGCGAGCTCTCGGGCGGCCAGCGCCGGCGCGTGGCGCTCGCCGCCCTCCTGGTGCACGACCACGACATCCTCTTCCTGGACGAGCCGACCAACCACCTCGACATCGAGGGCGTCGCGTGGCTCGCCGCCCACCTGAAGCGGCGGTGGCCGTCCGGTTCGGGCGCGCTCGTGGTCGTGACGCACGACCGCTGGTTCCTGGACGAGGTGTCGACCGCGACCTGGGAGGTCCACGACGGGATCGTGGAGCCGTTCGAGGGCGGCTATGCGGCCTACATCCTGCAACGCGTCGAGCGCGACCGGATGTCGGCGGTCGCCGAGACCAAACGCCAGAACCTGATGCGCAAGGAGCTGGCCTGGCTGCGCCGCGGCGCGCCCGCGCGCACCTCCAAGCCGAAGTTCCGGATGGACGCCGCCGCGACCCTCATCGCCGACGAGCCGGCGCCGCGCGACACCGTCGAGCTGACCAAGCTCGCCACCTCCCGTCTCGGCAAGGACGTCGTCGACCTCATCGACGTCACCGTCGAGTTCCCGCCGAAAACCGTGCTGCGCGACATCGAATGGCGGATCGCCCCGGGCGAGCGCACCGGCATCCTCGGCGTCAACGGCGCGGGCAAGTCGACCCTGCTCGGCCTCGTCGCCGGCACCGTGCAGCCGACCGCAGGTCGGGTCAAGCGCGGCAAGACCGTCAAGATCGCGACCCTCACCCAGCAGCTCGACGAGCTGGAGGACGTGCTCGACCTCCGAGTGAGCGCCGTCGTCGCCGACAAGCGCACCACGTATCTGGCCGGCGGCAAGAGGTCTCGCCCGGCCAGATGCTGGAGCGCCTCGGTTTCACGAACGCCCAGCTCTCCACCCCGGTCAAGGACCTCTCCGGCGGGCAGAAGCGCCGCCTCCAACTGCTGCTGATCCTGCTGGACGAGCCGAACGTGCTCATCCTGGACGAGCCGACCAACGACCTCGACACCGACATGCTCGCCGCGATGGAGGACCTCCTCGACGGCTGGCCGGGCACGCTGCTGGTGGTCTCGCACGACCGGTACCTGGTCGAGCGGGTGACCGACCAGCAGTACGCGGTGCTCGACGGGGCGTTCCGGCACCTGCCGGGCGGCGTGGACGAGTACCTGCGGCTGCGCCGGGAGCGGAGCGCGGCCGCGCCGTCTCCGTCTGTTCCTTCGGCCGCTTCGGCCGCTGCGGCCCCGGCTCTCGCCGGCGCAGCCCTGCGCGCGGCCGAGAAGGAGCTCGCCTCCATCGACCGCCGCCTCACGAAGCTGTCTGCCCAGGTCGCCGAGCACCACGAGTCCATCGCCCGGCACGACCAGAGCGACTACGTCGGCCTCGGCCGCCTCACCGAGGAACTGCGCACCCTGGAGGGCGAGATCGCCGACCAGGAGACCCGCTGGCTCGAGCTCAGCGAGCAGCTCGAGGCCTGACGCCCCGCGTCGGCAACGGAGGAGATCCACCCCGACACGCCGCACCACCGCAGCCAACGGAGGACATCGCGGCCTGCCCGACCCGCATCTCCTCCGTTACCCACAGCGCCTCGGCTCGAGCCACGTCGGCAACGGAGGAGATCCGGGTCCGGAGCGCGCGTGAGTCCTCCGCTAGCTGCCTTCCGGCGGCGTGTCGGCTCCGGACTCCTCCGTTGCCAACGAAGAAGGCGAAACCGGCGTCGCGCCACGGGCGCAGGACGAGGTGGTCGGTCGCGAGGGTGGTGGGGATGCGCACCCGGTTCAGCGTAATCGCGGGCGGCGCGCCCCGCCTGCCCCCAGATTAGACTCGCCGCATGCCGACGCACACCGTTGTGACTCAGCACGCCGATCCTGCGCTCAACCAGGCCCCGCCGCGCGTCGACCTGGACGAGTTCGCCGCGAACCTCCCGCTGCGGGAGGCCGTCGAACGCTACGACGCCGACTGGGCGCTGTCCGATCTCGGCGCCGTGGGGCGGCTGGTCGGGTCGGCCGGATTCCAGGCCGACGCCGAGCGGGCGAACGTGCGCGAACCGCAGTTGCGGACCTTCGACCGGTGGGGCAACCGCATCGACGAGGTCGACTACGACGAGAGCTACCACCGGGTGATCCGGCAGGCGGTCGCCGCGGGCGCGCACACCTCCGCCTGGGCCGAGCCGCGCGCCGGGGCGAACGTCGCGCGCGCGGCGACCTTCATGCTGTTCGCGCAGGTGGAGCCGGGACACGCCTGCCCGGTCTCGATGTCGCACGCCGCCGTCCCGGCGCTCGCCGCCTCCCCGGACCTCGCGGCCGAGTGGGTGCCGCGGCTGCTGTCGCGCGAGTACGACGGCCGGCTCGGCGCGGGGAAGCCGTCCGCGCTGTTCGGGATGGCGATGACCGAGAAGCAGGGCGGCTCGGACGTGCGCGCCAACACCACGCGTGCGCTCGCCGACGGCGACGGGCGCTGGCTGCTGACCGGCCACAAGTGGTTCTGCTCGGCGCCGATGTCCGACGCGTTCCTGGTGCTCGCCCAGACCGCGGGCGGTCTGAGCTGCTTCGTCGTGCCGCGGGTGCTGGAGGACGGCACGCGCAACGTCTTCCTCCTCCAGAGGCTGAAGGACAAGCTCGGCAACCGGTCCAACGCCTCCAGCGAGGTGGAGTTCTCGGACACGGTGGGCTATCTGCTGGGCGAAGAGGGCCGCGGCGTCCGCACCATCCTGGAGATGGTGAACCGCACCCGGCTCGACTGTGTGCTCGGCAGCGCGGCGGGGATGCGCCAGGCCGTCGCGGAGGCGGCGTGGCACGTCCGGCACCGCGCGGCGTTCGGCCGCCGCCTGGTCGAGCAGCCCGCGATGACGGCGGTGCTCGCCGACCTGGCACTGGAGT
Organism: Leifsonia sp. L25; assembly: GCF_050632895.1. The sequence goes on from NZ_JBODRZ010000003.1 coordinate 3,045,979, forward strand.
CGGAAGCGGCGACGGCGGTCGCGCTGCGCCTGGCCCGCGCGCACGACGACGACGCCCCGGAGGCCGAGGTCGCGTTCCGCCGACTGGCCACCGCGGTGAGCAAGTACTGGGTCTGCAAGCGCGGGCCCGGCCACGCCTACGAGGCGATGGAGTGCCTGGGCGGCAACGGCTACACGGAGGCGTTCCCGCTGGCCCGGCGGTATCGGGAGCAGCCGGTGATGGCGATCTGGGAGGGCTCAGGCAACGTGATCGCGCTGGATGTTTTGCGCGCCCTCGGCCGCGAGCCGGCGAGCGTGGCGGCGTTCGACGCCGAGCTCGCGGCGGCTCGCGGGGTCGACGCCGCGTACGACGCGCACCACGACCGGCTGCGCCGCGCGGTGGCGGAGGCGGACCCGTCGGCGGCGCGCACGGTGGTCGCCGCGCTCGCGGTGGCGTTGCAGGCGTCGCTGCTCATCCGGCACGCGCCGGCCGCCGTCGCCGACGCATTCGTCGCGGCGCGGCTCGGACCGGATCGCGGGTCGCTCTACGGGGAACTGCCGTCGGGGGTGGACACCGCGGGGATCGTCGCGCGGGCCTGAGCGGCTACTCGGCCGCGGCCTCGGAGGCGACAGCCTCCGAATCAGCCTCGGTCGCCGTCGCGTCGGGAGTCGCAGCGGTCTCGGGAGCCGTCTCGGCCGCGGGAGCCGGCGCGTCCAGCGGCACCGCCGACGGCGCGGCCTCCTCCACCTCCGCGGCCGCCGGCACGATCGGCTGCGCGCCGATCGCCCGGTAGAACTCGCCCACGGCCTTCCGGTTGTACGCCGCCCAGTCGAACGCGCGGGTCGGGACCTCGCCGCGCAGGAACGCGCGCATCCCGTCCGCGACGCCGTCGACCGACTGCGGGACGACCAGGCCGGTCCCCGCGGGGAGGGCGTTCTTCGCCGACGCGAACTCCACCGTCACGATCGGGAGGTCGAGGACGAGCGCCTCCAGGATGACCATCGGCTGGCCCTCGTAGTCGCTCGACAGCACGAAGCAGTCCGTCTTCGCCATGATCGCGTGCGGGTTGCGCTGCATCCCGGTGAGGTACACCGAGCCGTGCAGGCCGAGCGCGGCGATGACGGTCTCCAGGTGCTCCTGCAGCGGGCCGGCGCCGACGATGACCAGGCGGGTCTTCGGGTCCTCGGCGTGCACCTGCGCGAAGGCGCGGATGAGCCGCTCCTGGTTCTTCTCCGGCGACAGCCGCCCCACGTTGACGAACGTGGTGACGCCGTCGGCCGGCGCGAGCAGCGCCTCCGCCCAGTCCGGGACGCTGCCGGCCTCCTCGTCGAACGCCGCCCTGCGGAGGTCGTCCTTGGCGTTGATCAGGATGTGCTCGGCGTCCACGGTGTTGAGGGCGGACAGGAACTTCTCCGGCGGGGCGAACTCCGCCAGCGACGCCCGGTTCACCTCCGACAGCGTGGGGGAGACCGAGACCAGGTGGTCGTACTGCGCGTAGAGGGTGAAGAGCTGGGTGAGGGAGTGCAGCATCCGCTTCTCGCCGTTCACCTCGCGGTGCGCGTCGGAGGCCAGGTCGTTGTGCAGCCAGATCGCGCGCTGCGCATCCGGCGAGTGCAGCAGCAGGATGGCCCAGAACGGCCCGTAGCCCGAGAAGTCGACCACGTAGTCGAAGCGGCTGTCGCCGAAGCAGCGGTACCACTCGTCGTCCCAGAGCTGGTTCTGCGCGGCGGTCTCGGCGTGCTGCGCGGTGCGGCCGCGCCGGAAGTCGAGGTGCCGTGCCAGGTGCCGCAGCTTCGCGCCGTTCATTCCGCCGACGCGCGGGAACTGGCGGACCGCCGGATGGATCTGCTGCTGCTTGCCGATCGCCGCCTGCGAGTTACTCTGGGCGAAGAAGGCCGACACGTCGTAGCGCTCGTGGTCGAGGTTGTTGAGCAGGTTGAGCGCGGAGGTGGTGATCCCGTTGGGGCGCATCCCGCCCAGATACAGCAGGATCTTCTCGCGGCCGTCGTCGTCCAGCGAGCTGCGCAGCCGGTAGCCCTCGCGCACGCCTCGGAACACGATGTCGACGACGCGCCCGGCGGCGGAGCCGTCGTCGTACGGGGTGAACCGGCGCTGCATCGCGAGGTACTTCTCGCGCGAGTCGGCCGGGACGCGGTCGCCGTCCTCGGCCACCGCCGCGAGGGCGTCGCCGAGCTCCCGCGCCGACATGAGCACCGGGCCCGGCCACTCCTCCGGCTCGAAGTAGAGGCCGCGCGTGCCGGCGTAGTCGGCGAGGTCGGGCGTGAAGAACAGGATCGGCCGCCCGGTGCGCAGGAAGTCGAAGAAGATGCTGGAGTAGTCGGACACCAGGATGTCGGTGGCCCCGAGCACGAGGTTGGTCGGCATCTCGTTGGGCACGAGCATCCGCGCCAGCTCGGGCCGGTCGGCGGCCAGCGCGTGCACGCTCTGGTGCGTCTTCACGAGCACCGCGTACCGGCTGGTGTCGATGCGCTCCTCCACCTGGGCGATGTGGGCGAGCATCGCGTCGAGGTCGTCCTCGGGGCGGCCGAAGACCTGCCCCTTCCAGGTCGGCGCGTAGAGGATGATCTTGCGGTCGCCGAGCGGGATGCCGGACGCGATCAGCCGGCGGCGCACGTCGTCGCGCTGCGCGTCGTCCAGGAACTGCCGGTCGAGGCGCGGGTAGCCCTCCTCGACGATGGTGCCGCGGTAGATGCCGTCGAGCTTGTACCCGGCGCGGTACATCTGGTCGGTCATGAACTCGTTGGCGGCGAGAAGGTAGTCGGCCTGGACGAAGTTGCGGACGATGTTCGCGGTCGCGAGGGCGCCGTTCTCGATGGCGTAGCCCATCCGCTTGAGCGGGGTGCCGTGCCAGGTGTTGAGGTAGACCTGCCCCGGCCGCTTGGAGAAGTCGTAGGGGAAGGTCGCGTTGTTGACCAGGTACTGGCTCGTCGCGAGCGCGCGGTAGTAGGCCGCGGAGCCGTAACGCACGAAGCTGACGCGCGGGTCTCCCGCGAACTCCTCGACCGCCGCACGGTACTGGTGCAGGTCGGACAGCGCCCAGATGTGGGTGAGGTGCTTCAGGTCGGGCGCGGCCAGGAGCTCGCGGAACAGCGCCTCGGGGTTGTCGAGCATCCCGTTGCCCGAGAACGACTCGTAGAAGACGGAGCCGAGGACGAGCGGCTGCCGTCGCCAATGGGCGTGGATCTCGAAGCGGGCGGCGCGCTTGACTCGTGAGGGGAGGCGCTTCAGGGAAAGTCTCATCGCCGACGAGTTTATGAGAGCGGGATAACGGTCACCTGAGAGGGCCGGAAGGGTGCGCGGATGCGCGGCCGGTCACGCCCCGGCGTCGAAGCCGAGGCTGAGCTTGCGCAGCAGCCCGGCCAGTCGCTCCTGCTCGACCGGGGAGAGCGCCTCCAGGAGGTCGGCCTCCGCGTCCACCAGGCGGGTGATCGCCGCGTCGACGCGGGCCAGGCCCTGCGTCGTCATCTGCACGAGGATCCCGCGGCCGTCGTTGGGGTCGGTGCGGCGCTCGACCAGGCCGCGGGCGACCAGGCGGTCGATCCGGTTGGTCATCGTGCCCGACGACACCAGGGTCTGCTGCAGCAGCGACTTGGGGCTGAGCTGGAACGGCGACCCCGCGCGGCGCAGCGCCGAGAGCACGTCGAACTCCCACGAGTCGAGGTCGGACCGCTCGAACGCGCCCCGGCGGGCGCGGTCGAGGTGGCGAGAGAGCCGGTCGACGCGGGAGAGCACCTGCAGCGGCGAGAAGTCCAGGTCGGGGCGCTCGCGCAGCCAGGCGCCGACGATGCGGTCGACCTCGTCGCGCGCGCCGGTGCGCGCCCCGGGTCCTGTGCCTCCGCCATCCCTCCATGCTATTGGGCTGCGCCCTCCACTCGGCGGCAGCATCGGCCGGTCTGGCAGACTGTGTGTGCGCGTTGCGCGGTCCGCCTTGGTGTAATGGCAGCACGACAGCCTTTGGAGCTGTTAGGTCTAGGTTCGAGTCCTGGAGGCGGAGCGACGTCTCCGACCCGACTCTGTCTCCGACCCGACCTCTGTCGCCAACCTGCCGGGAGCATCATGACCGATCAGAATCTCGCCATCGTCGTTCTCGCCGCCGGCCAGGGAACGCGGATGAAGTCCGCCACCCCCAAGCTGCTGCACCCGCTCGGCGGTATCCCGATCGTCGGCCACGTGCTGGCGACCGCGCGCGAACTCGACGCCGCACGTGTGGTCGCGGTCGTGCGCCACGAGCGCGACCGGCTGGCCGAGGTGATCGCGGCGGACCTGCCGGAGGCGGTCATCGTCGACCAGGACGAGATCCCCGGCACCGGCCGCGCGGTCGAGCAGGCCGTCGCGGCGCTCCCCGAGGGCTTCGCGGGCGACGTTCTGGTGGTCAACGGCGATGTCCCACTGCTCGACGCCGCCACGCTCCGCGAGCTGGTCGCGGCGCACCGCGCGGGCGGGGCCGCGGCGACCATCCTCTCGTCGTTCCCGGCGGACGCCACCGGCTACGGTCGCGTCGTGCGCACCCCGGAGGGCCACCTCGACCGCATCGTGGAGCACAAGGACGCCACCGAGGCCGAGCGCGCCATCGGCGAGATCAACGCCGGCATCTACGTCTTCGGCGCCGCGGCGCTGCGCGACATGCTCGCCGACATCACCACCGACAACGCCCAGGGCGAGAAGTACATCACCGACGTCATCGGGCTGCTGCGGGAGGCCGGCTTCGACGTCGACGCCCTCCCGGTGTCCGAGTCGTGGCTCGTGGAGGGCATCAACGACCGCGCCCAGCTCAGCGAGGCGGCCGCCCGCCTGAACGCGCTGGTCGTGCGCACCTGGCAGCTCGCCGGTGTCACCGTGCAGGACCCGGCGACCACCTGGATCGACGTGAAGGTCGTCCTCGAGCCGGACGTCACGATCCTCCCCGGCACGCAGCTCCGCGGCGCGACCGTCGTCCGCACCGGCGCCGAGGTCGGCCCGGACACCACGCTCGTCGACACCGAGGTCGGTGCGGGCGCGACCGTCAAGCGCACCGACGCCACCCTCGCCGTGATCGGCGACGGGGCGACGGTCGGCCCGTTCTCCTACCTCCGTCCGGGCACCGTCCTCGGCGCGAACGGCAAGATCGGCACCTTCTCCGAGACCAAGAACGCGGTCATCGGCGCGGGCACCAAGCTCGCCCACTTCAACTATGTCGGCGACGCCGAGGTGGGGGAGAAGGGCAACCTCGGCGCGGGCGTCATCACCGCCAACTACGACGGCGTGAACAAGCACCGCACGATCATCGGCTCGCATGTGAGGATCAGCACGAACACCGTGCTCGTCGCTCCCGTTAGGATGGGTGACGGAGCGTACACCGGGGCGGGAACGGTCGTCCGGAAGGACGTTCCAGCTGGGGCGCTCGCCATCACCGTCGCGCCGCAGCGCAACATCGAAGGCTGGGTCGCCGACAAGCGGCCGGGCACCGAAGCCGCGCGCGCCGCCGAACAGAGCGGGGCGGCGCAAGAGAGCGGAGAGTAAGTGTCAGGGATCACTGCCACCGGCCAGAAACGACTCGTTCTGATCTCGGGGCGTGCGCATCCCGAACTCGCCGAGCAGATCGCCGAGCACCTCGGCAGCGAGCTGGTGCCGACGGACTCCCGCACCTTCGCGAACGGCGAGATCTACGCGCGGTTCGACGAGAGCGTGCGCGGTTCGGACGCGTTCGTGATCCAGTCGCACACCTCCCCGATCAACGAGTGGCTCATGGAGCAGCTCATCATGGTGGACGCGCTGAAGCGCGCCTCCGCCAAGCGCATCACCGTGGTCGCCCCGTTCTACCCGTACGCACGCCAGGACAAGAAGGGCCGCGGCCGCGAGCCGATCTCGGCCCGACTGGTCGCCGACCTGTTCAAGGCCGCGGGCGCCGACCGGATCATGTCGGTCGACCTCCATGCCGCCCAGATCCAGGGCTTCTTCGACGGCCCCGTCGATCACCTCTTCGCCATGCCGGTGCTGCTGGATCACATGCAGCGCGAGCTCGACCCGTCGACGCTGACCGTCGTCTCGCCCGACATGGGCCGTGTGCGCGTCGCCGACATCTGGAGCGACAAGCTCGGCGTGCCGCTCGCGATCATCCACAAGCGCCGCGACCCGCTGGTCCCCAACCAGGTCTCGGTGCACGAGATCGTCGGCGAGGTGAACGGCCGCGTCTGTCTCCTGGTGGACGACCTGATCGACACCGGCCGCACCATCGTGAAGGCCGCGGAGGCGCTGAAGGCCGCCGGCGCGATCGGCGTCGTCGTGGCCGCGACGCACGCCGTGTTCAGCGACCCCGCCGTCGAGCTGCTGCAGTCGGAGGCGATCGACTCGGTCGTCGTCACCGACACGCTTCCGCTGCCGACCCACAAGCGCTGGGAGGGCCTCACCGTGCTGTCGATCGCGCCGCTGCTCGCGAATGCGATCCGCGAGGTCTTCACCGACGGCTCGGTGACCTCCATGTTCGACGGCGCAGCCTGACCCCATCGTCGAAGGACACGTCAACGCCCCTGAAACACGGTTTCAGGGGCGCTCGCGTGCCCTTCGGCGTTCACGGGGTCACGGGAGGCTGTGCGGGGCGGAGGGGATGAGGCCGAGCGGGGCGACGAAGGTCGGGTCGCCCTCGGTGTTCAGGGCGTAGCACTGCCACCCCGGGCCCGCCGGTGCGAACAACTCGAAGCGGGCGGAGGAACCCACCGCGTCCGGTTGGTAGTGCCGCGCGTAGACGTCGCACGTGTAGTCCGCGGTGTCGGTCTGGATGCTGATCGTCAGCATGATCCCGGGCAGCAGCAGCGCAGTGAGCGCCACGACCACGAACACGCGCGTCGCGATGGTCCGCCTCCGTCCGCGCAGCGGACGGTCCGACGGGTCGTACTCCGCCAGCTCCGGGTGTTCCTCGAACGTCACGCCTACGAGTCTGCATCTCTGGCGGCCACGGAGTACAGAAAGTGCTCCGAATCGTGATGATTCGGAGCACTTCCCGAGCGCGCTCGGAGCGGGCTAGTGCGAGGAGCCCTCGGACTCGATCTCGCTGCGGTCGCCGGACCACAGCGTGTGGAAGGTGCCCTCCTTGTCGACGCGCTTGTAGGTGTGCGCGCCGAAGAAGTCGCGCTGGCCCTGGACGAGCGCGGCGGGGAGGTGGGTGGAGGCGAGCGAGTCGTAGTACGACAGCGCCGAGCCGAAGCCGGGCACCGGAACGCCGGAGAGCGCCGCGGTGGCGACGATGCGGCGCCAGGCGGCCTCGCCTTCGCGGACGGCGTCGGCGAAGTACGGGGCCTCCAGCAGGGTGGCGATGTCCGGGTTCTCGTCGTACGCGTCGGCGATCCGGTTGAGGAACTGGGCGCGGATGATGCAGCCGCCGCGCCAGATCTTGGCGATCTTGTCCTTGTTGATGTTCCAGCCGTACTTCTCGGCGCCGGCGATGATGGCGTCGAAGCCTTGCGCGTACGCGACGACCTTGGAGGCGTACAGCGCCTTGGAGACGTCGTCGGCGAACGCCGCGACATCGGCGGCCTTCTGCACCTCGGGCCGGGAGCTGATGGTCGCCTGCACGGCGGCGCGCTGCGCGGGCTTGGAGGACACCGCGCGGGCGAACACGGCCTCCGCGATGCCGCCGACCGGGATGCCGAGGTCCAGCGCGTTCTGCACGGTCCAGACGCCCGTGCCCTTCGAGCCGGCCTGGTCGAGGACGATGTCCACGAACGGCTTGCCGGTCTCGGCGTCCACCTGGCGCAGCACCTCGGCGGTGATCTCGATCAGGTACGACTCGAGGTAGCCCTTGTTCCACTCGGAGAACACGTCCGCGATCTGCGCAGGCTCCAGGCCGCCGACCGTGCGCAGCAGGTCGTACGCCTCGGCGATGAGCTGCATGTCGGCGTACTCGATGCCGTTGTGGATCATCTTGACGAAGTGGCCGGCGCCGTCGGTGCCGACGTGGGTCACGCACGGCTCGCCCTCGGCGACCGCGGCGATGGAGGCCAGGATCGGGCCGAGCGTCTTGTACGACTCCTCCGAGCCGCCGGGCATGATCGAGGGGCCGTTGAGGGCGCCCTCCTCGCCGCCGGAGATGCCGGCGCCGACGAAGTGGATTCCGGTCGGCGCGATGCGCTTCTCGCGCTCGATGGTGTCGTGGAAGTTGGCGTTGCCGCCGTCGACGATGATGTCGCCCGGCTCGAAGCGCTCGACGAGCTGGTCGATCACGGCGTCGGTGCCGCGGCCGGCCTGCACCATGATGATCGCGGTGCGCGGCTTGGACAGCGAGGCGACGAAGTCGTCGATCTGCTCGGAGGAGACGAAGCCGGCCTCCAGGTGGGCGTCCACCAGCTCCTCGGTGCGTGCGTAGGTCCGGTTGAAGACGGCGACGGTGTTGCCCTCGCGCGACGCGAGGTTGCGGGCCAGGTTCGACCCCATCACAGCCAGACCGACGACTCCGATGTTGGCCGTTGCGTGGTTCTCGGGCACGGAGGACTCCTTCGTTGAGACGGTTTGTGTCCAGCGTAGCCGTCCGTCCACGCTGTGATTCGTTGTATGACGCACAGCGCGGGGAGGGCGCTGTGAGGTCGGGTCGTCCCTCAGCCCAGCCGGAACGTCGCCCGCGGGATCCCGTCCACCAGCCGGTGCGCGAGGGCGAACGCGTCCTCCTCGGCGAGCTGGTGCGTGACGACGAGGGACGCCAGGAACGACGCGTCCACCCGGCGCGACATGTCGTGCCGCGCCGGGATCGAGCAGAACGCCCGGGTGTCGTCGATGAAGCCGCTGGTCTTGGTGAAGCCCGCGCTGTCCGTGATCGCCCGGCGGTAGCGGAGGATCGCCGCCGGAGTGTCCAGGAACCACCACGGCGCACCTGCGTACACCGACGGGTAGAAGCCGGCGAGCGGGGCGATCTCGCGCGAGAAGGTGGTCTCGTCCACCGTGAACAGCACCAGCCGGAACGTCGGGTTCGTGCCGAAGTCGCGCAGGATCGGAGTGAGCGGCTCGGTGAACGAGCCGACCGCGGGGAGGTCGTGCCCCGTGTCGGGGCCGTAGGCGTCGAAGGTCGGCCGGTGATGGTTGCGGTGCACCCCGGGGTGGAGCTGCATGACGAGTCCGTCGTCGGCCGCCATCTCCGCCAGCCGGTAGAGCAGGTTGCGGCGGTAGGCGACGGCCTCCGCGGCGGTGACCGCGCCGTCGAGGGCGGCCCGGTGGATGCGAGAGGCCTCCGCCTCGTCCAGCGGCTCGCTGCCCGTGTCGATGACGCCGGTGTCGGTCGCGGTGCCGCCCGCGGCGGCGAACGCGGCGCGACGGATGCGGAGTGCCTCCAGCAGCCCCGCGTAGCTCGCGGTGTCGACGTCGGCGCGGGCGGCCAGACGGTCGAGCCGGGCCGCCCAGTCCGTCTCGCCCGGGTGCATGTACCGGTCGGCGCGGAAGGTCGGAACGACCCGGCCGGTGAAGCCCGGGTCGGCGGCCAGGCGCGCATGCGCCTCCAGGTCGTCGGCCGGGTCGTCGGTTGTCGCGAGCACCGCGATCCGGAACCGGTCGAACAGCGCGCGCGGCCGGAACTCCGGCGACGCGAGGGTCGCGGAGAGCTGGTCGTAGAGCGCGTCGGCGTTCGCCGCCGACGGCTGCTCGGTCAGCCCGAACACCTCGCTGAACTCCGACTCGAACCAGAACCGCACCGGGGTGCCGAGGAAGACGTCCCAGTGCTGGCAGAGCGTCCGCCAGATCGACCGGCCGGAGGCGGGGAGGGGACGCCGTCGCGGGCCAGGCCGAGGTCGCCGAGCGGCACGCCCACCGCGTGCAGCATCCGCGTCACGTAGTGGTCCGGCGTGATCAGCAGCGCGGCCGGGTCCGGGAAGGGCTCATCGTCGGCCAGCATCGCCGCCGGCACATGGCCGTGCGGGGAGTAGATGGGCGCGTGGGCGACGGCCGCGTGCAGCCGGCGGGCCAGGTCGCGCTCGGCGGGGTCGGCGGGGAAGAGGCGGTCGGGGTGCGGGGCGAGCGCGGTCATCCGCGTCCTTTCGTCGTGATGTCCTGGGTGGCGGGCGCGGGCCCTGTGGAGGCCCGGACCGTCAGATGCGTGGGGAGGGTCGCGCCCTGCCGGCTGACCGGCGCCGCGCTCTCGTCCAGCCGGGCGAGCAGCATGGCGACGGCGGTGCGGCCGGCCTGTTCGATCGGAGCGGTCAGTGTGGTCAGCGGCGGGTTGCAGAAGTCGGCGCCGAAGATGTCGTCGCAGCCGACGAGCGAGACATCGCCGGGAACGTCGACGCCGCGCTCGCGGAACCGGGCCAGCATCCCGATCGCCAGGAGGTCGTTGAAGGCGATGCACGCCGTCGCGCCCGCGTGCAGCACGGCGTCGGCCGCCGCCGCCCCCGCGTACTGCCGCGGCGCGAACGGGCCGACCCGGAGGGTCTCCACCTCGTAGCGCTCCGCGGCGCGGCCCAGCGCACGCCAGCGGCGCTCGTTCGACCAGGAGGTCTCTGGCCCCGACGCGTAGACGATGGAGCGGTGGCCGAGCGACGCCAGGTGCCCGACCGCCTGCTCGACGCCGTTGGGGGTGTCGATGAAGACGTTGGCGACCCCGCACGTCTGCCGGTTGATCGCCACGATCGGCACCTCGGCCGCGAGGGCCGTCAGCCGCCGGTCGGTCAGCCGGGAGGCGGCCAGGATCGCGCCGTCGAACGACGGGCGCAGCTTGTGCAGCATCCCGTCCTCCAGCTCGTCGGACTCCTCGGTGTCGACCAGGAGCTGCGTGTAGCCCGCAGCCTTGAGCTGCTGCTGCGTGCCCCGGATGATGCCGAAGTAGAACGGGTTCGTGACGTCGGAGACCAGCACGGCGATGCAGCGCGTCCGGCCGCTGGTCAGCGCCCTCGCCTGCGAGTTCGGGATGTAGTTCAGCTCTCGGGCGGCGCGCTCGATGCGCTCGCGGGTGATCGCGTTGACGCGTCCCGGGTTGGCGAGGGCACGGGAGGCGGTCGAGGTGGCGACGCCGCTGGCGGCGGCCACGTCGGCGAGGGTGGCCGGGCGGTCCGTGCCGTCGGGATACCCGCGAAGCTGAGGGCTCATGCGCCCATCACAGCACATCATGGCAATTTTTGGCAATCGGTTGCAGCCGTGTTGCCGGACTGCCTAGGCTCGGCGGCAGTCCACCCGGCTGCACCGTATCCGGGGGACACGATCCACCAGATCCCGTCCTCAAAGGAGAGTCACGAATGAGATCACGTTTCGCGCTCGGCGCGGTCGCCGGCCTGGCCGCCATCGGCCTCGCTCTGACCGGATGCTCGTCCTCCGGCGGCGGATCGAACCCCACGTCCACGGCGGTCGACGGCAAGGGACGCACCCTCACCGTCTACACCGGCGTCAGCGGGCTCTATCCGCAGCAGCAGAAGGAATGGTTCTCGGAGCTCAGCGCCCAGTTCACGAAGGAGACCGGGGCGAACCTGGCCTTCGACACCTTCGCCAGCTCCAACGACGAGCTCACCAAGATCCAGACCTCGGTGGTCTCCGGGCAGGGCCCGGACGTCTACGCCCTCGGCACCACCTTCACGCCGACCGCCTTCGCCACCGGCGCGTTCGTCAAGCTCACCGACGCCGACTGGACCAAGGTCGGCGGCCGCGACCGCTTCGTCCCCGCGTCGCTCGGGATGTCCGGTCCGGACGCCAAGAACCAGATCGCGGTGCCGCTCGCGCAGCGCCCGTTCGTGATGGCCTACAACAAGGACCTGCTGAAGGCCGCCGGCATCGACAAGCCGGCCACCACCTGGGACGACTTCGCCAGCCAGGCCAAGAAGCTCACGACCGGCGACACCTACGGTGTCGCGGTCGGCTACGCGGACAATTACGACCCGTGGAAGTTCATCTGGGCGATGTCGCTCCAGGCCGGCAACCCGCTCCTCGACGTGAAGTCCGGCAAGGCGCGCCTCGACGACCCCACCACCGAGAAGGCGTACGAGACCTACTTCGGCTGGCTCACGCAGGACAAGGCCGTTGACCCGGCCGCGGTGGGCTGGAAGAACCCGCAGGCGGTCGCCGCGTTCGGCGCGGGCAAGGCCGCGTACCTGCCGATGGTGTCGGCCAGCTCGATGTCGGCGCTCGACCAGTCCCCGGTGGCCGGCAAGTACGCGTACGCGCTGATGCCGACCGTCACGCCGGGCAAGACCTCCAACCCGTCCGGCGGCAAGCCGGCGGCGAGCATCGTCTCCGGTGACAACCTCGTGGTCGCTTCGTACTCGAAGAACCAGGACCTGGCCTTCGCGTACATCAACATGGTGACCCGCGCCGACATGCAGACCAAGGAGTTCAAGCTTCTCGGCGACCTGCCGTCGAACGCGCAGGCCGCCTCCGACCTGCAGAAGGCGACCCCGATCATCGCGCCGATCGTCGACGCGATCGGCAAGTCCGTGGCCACGCCGTTCACCGGCGCCTGGGGCGACACCCAGCTCGCCCTGACCAACGTGGTGGTGCAGTCGATCCCGAACCTGTCGAACGGGTCGGTCAGCAGCTCGGAGCTCTCGCAGCTTCTGAAGACCGCGCAGTCGACGGCCCAGGGCTCGCTGGACAAGGCCAAGAAGTAGCGGGTCGATCGTCATGTCCACCGACACCGCGGCTCCGGCCCAGGCCGCCCGCCCGTCTGCGGAGGCGACCCCTCCGCGGACGGGCGGGGCGCCCCGCCGAGGCCGACGCACCGTTCAGCAGCGCAACCGGCCGCTCTGGCTGCTGCTGCCCGGCGGCATCCTCATGCTGCTGGTCATCATCGTGCCGTTCGTGTTCGCGATCGTCATCTCGACGCTCGACCTCGACATGTACACGCTGCGCGACTGGGTCTCGGCCCCGTTCATCGGCCTCGGGAACTACATCGAGGCGGTGACCTCCTCCTCGCTGCTCCAGTCGATCTGGATCAGCGTCTCGTTCGCCGTGATCGCGGCCGTTGTGACGCTGCCGATCGGCGTGGCCGCCGCCCTGGCGACGCAGAACGCGTTCCGCGGGCGCGCGCTGGTGCGCTCGCTGTTCCTCGTGCCGTACGTGCTCCCCGGCTTCGTTGTCGGCACCTTCTGGCACACGATGCTGCAGCCGCACGGGATCGTCGACACCGTGCTCGGCGACCTCGGCATCCACACCGGGCTGTGGCTCAACGGGCCGCTCAGCTACTGGACGCTCGTGATGGTGCAGATCTGGTCGTCCTGGCCGTTCTTCTACCTGCTGGTGCTCGCCGGCCTCCAGTCGATCGAGAACGAGGTCCACGAAGCGGCCGCGATCGACGGCGCCGGCTGGTGGACGAAGCTGCGCTACGTCATCCTGCCGCACCTGCGCGGGCCGATCGCGCTCGCTCTGATCATCTCCCTGCTGCACAACATCAACGGCTTCACACTGCCGTTCGTGCTGTTCGGGGTGCCCGCGCCGCAGGCGGTCGACGTCCTCCCTGTGCTGACCTACGTGACCAGCTTCCAGAGCTTCCGCTTCGGGCTGAGCGCGGCGATGGCGGTCTTCTCGCTGATCCTGATCGCGATCCCGCTGTTCGTCTACCTGCGCGCGGTCCGGCTCGACACCGGCGACGACCGGAAGGAGAAGACGGCATGACCGCCACCGCACCCACCGTCCGCTCTGCGCGCCGCCGCGGCACGGGAGACGTCTACCGGCTGCTGCCGCGTCCGCTGCAGGCGGTCATCATCGCCATCCTGCTCTGCGTCGCGCTGCTGCCCATCGTGTACGTGCTGCTGTCGTCGGTGAACTCCGACATCGGCGTCGCGAGCGGCGAATTCTTCCCGAGCTCGTTCCACATCGACAACTACGTCAAGGTGTGGTCGACGGTCGCGCTCGGCAACGGCCTGATGAACAGCGTCATCGTCGCCGGAGGAGTCGCGATCGTGTGCGCCTTCCTCTCGGTGGCGACGGCGTACGTGCTGGTGCGCTTCGCGTTCCGCGGCCGGCTCACGTTCCTGCGCGGCTTGCTCGGCCTGCAGTCGATCCCGGGAACGCTCATGCTGCTGCCGGTGTTCGTGCTGTTCTCGTCGGCGTCCAGCGCGCTCGGCATCCCGATCATCGGCACCAGAGGGGCGTTGTTCGTCACCTACCTGACGTTCGCGCTGCCGTTCTCGACCTGGGTCATGGTGACCTACCTGCGCGGACTGCCGCGCGAGCTCGAGGAAGCCGCGCGCATCGACGGGGCGTCGTCATGGCGCATCCTGACCCGGATCGTGCTCCCGCTGAGCTGGCCGGGCGTGGTCGTCGCCGGCATCTTCGCCTTCCTGCTCGGCTGGAACGACGTGCTGTTCGCCTCGGTGATGACGAACCCGGACACGCGCACGGCCGCCGTCGCGCTCCAGGTGTTCACCGTGGCGCAGGAGGGTGGAGCCCTGCCGCTCTACGGGCAGATGATGGCGGCGTCGCTGATCTGCGCCGTGCCGGTCGTGGCCCTCTACCTGGTGTTCCAGCGCTACCTCGTCGGCGGGCTGACCGCCGGCGGGGTTAAGTGAAGAAGAGAAGCGAAAAGAGAAGTGAGAGAGAGTGACTGACTCAATCGAACCCACCTGGGCTCTGTCCGGATTCGGCGACGAGATCGACCCCGACCCTGCGGTCCAGATCGCGGTGCTGCAGGCGCTGGGCGCGAACCACATCGAAGTGCGCAGCGCGTGGGGCGTCAACATCGTCGACCTCGACGCCGAACAGCTCGACCGGCTGGCCGGCATCCTCGCCGAGCGCGGGATGCGCGTCTCGGCGATCGCCTCGCCGATCGGCAAGGTCGACGTCGCGTTGCCGGTCGAGCACGAGGTGGAGCGGCTCGGGCGCGCGATCGTGGCGGCGAAACGCCTGGACGCCCGCTACATCCGGCTGTTCTCGTTCTATCGCGCCGAGGGCGTGGCGGTGGAGGATATCCGCGACGCGGTGCTGACCCGCATGCGCGCCCTCGCCGACGCCGCCGAGTCCGCGGGGGTCGTGCTGCTGCACGAGAACGAGAAGGACATCTACGGCGACACCCCCGAGCGCTGCCTCGACATCGTGGAGTCGGTCGGCTCGCCCGCGTTGAAACTCGCCTGGGACAGCGCCAACTTCGTCCAGGTCGGCGTCCCCGGCCCCTTCACCGACGGCTATGCCATGCTGCGCCCGCACCTGGAGTACCTGCAGGTGAAGGACGCCAAAGCCGCGACCTCCGAGGTCACGCCGGCGGGAGAGGGCGACGGCCAACTGCTGGAGACCCTCACCGCGCTGCGCGACGACGGCTACACCGGCTTCGCATCGCTCGAACCCCACCTCACCGATGTCAACGCCCTCGGCGGCTTCTCGGGACCGGCGGCGTTCGGCGTCGCCGGCCGTGCCTTCCGCCGCCTCACCGACCAGATCGGAGTCACCCTCGCATGAGCACGGAACCCACACCCCTCCACGTCGCCATCGTCGGCTGCGGCATCATCGGCCTCAACCACGCCCGCGCGATCCTCCGGCATCCCGGGCTGGCGCTGTCGGCGCTGGTGGACGCGATCCCGGCGGCCGCGACGGCGCTCGCCGACCAGCTCGTCTCCGAGTACGGGGCCGACCGCGTCCCCGGGTTCGGATCGCTGTCGGCCGCGCTCGCCGGAGCCGAGCTGGACGTCGTCGTCATCTGCACGCCGAGCGGCCTCCACGTCGTGCTCGCCGAGGAGGCCCTCGCCGCCGGCAAGCACGTCGTCATCGAGAAACCGCTCGACGTGTCACTGCCGCGTGCCCGCGAGATCCTCGAACTGTCGCGCCGCGCCGAGCAGAACGGCCTCGTCGTGTCCGTGATCAGCCAGCACCGGTTCGACCCGGCCTCCCGGGTCGTCGCCGACGCCGCCCACTCCGGAGCGTTCGGCCGCCTGACCAGCGGGCTCGCCTCCGTCGCCTGGTGGCGCAGCCAGGAGTACTACGACTCCGGTCAGTGGCGCGGCACATGGGAGCTCGACGGCGGGGGAGCGGTGATGAACCAGGGCGTCCACACCGTCGACCTGCTCGTCTGGTTCCTCGGCCGGCCGATCGAGATCGACGCCCGTACCGCTCTCCTCGCCCACGAGCGTGTGGAGGTCGAGGACATCGCCGTGGCGACCATCCGCTTCGAGTCGGGCGCCCTCGCCGTGCTGCACGCGACGACGGCCGCCTACCCCGGCCTGTCGGTGCGCCTGCAGGTGCACGGCGACCGCGGCTCGGCGATCATCGACGACGACCAGCTCGAGTACTTCGGGACAGCCGACACGGAGGGCAACCGCGCCGCGGACCTGGTGCCGGCGAGCGACCTGCGCGGCAGCGACCGCGGCCCCGAGCAGTTCGTGATCGGGCACTTCCGCCAGTACGAGGACATCGTGGACGCCATCCGCGAGCACCGCACCCCCGGCGTGACCGTCGCGGACGCGTTCCTCTCCCTCGCGGTCGTCCGCGCGGTGTACCTGTCGGCGACTCTGGGCCGTCCCGTCCGGCTGGACGACGTGCTCGACGGCTCGCTCGACGATGTCACGGTCTCGACGGGGGTGAACGCATGAAGTTCTCCGTGTTCACCGCCTCCACGCCGGACTGGACGCCCGAGGAGGCCGCGCGCACCGTCGCCGCCCAGGGCTGGGACGGCATCGAGTGGCGCGTGGTCGACCAGCAGCCCGCCGACGAGCCGGGCTTCTGGGCGGGCAACCGCGCGACCTGGCCGCTGACCGGGCTGGAGGAGTCCCTCCCCGAGATCGCCCGGCTGACCCGGGAGGCCGGCCTGGAGTTCTCCGGCATCGGCGGCTACGCCGGCTGCGGGGACCACGCGAACGTCGACCGGATGCTCGCGGCGACCGCCGAGCTCGGCGCGCGCCAGGTGCGCGTCACCATGCCGCGCTCGGACCTCGGCGACTACCGCGAGCTGTTCGCCCACGCCCGCGCCGACATGGAGCGTGCGGCCTCCGTCGCCGCCTCGCTCGGCGTGAAGGCCCTGGTGGAGCTGCACCACGAGACCATCACGCCGTCGGCCTCCGCCGCGGTCCGGCTGCTCGACGGCCTCGACCCGGACGCGGTCGGCGTCATCCACGACCTCGGCAACCTGCTGATCGAAGGCCAGGAACGCACGCTCTCCGCCCTCCAGCTCCTCGGCCCGTACCTCGCCCACGTTCACATCAAGAACGTCGCGTGGCGGCCGGGCGAGCCGGAGGCGGACGGCACGGTGCGCTGGCGGCACGACTGGGCGCCGCTGCGCTCGGGCGCGGGAGATGTGGACGCCTACTTCCGCGCGCTGCACGAGTTCGGCTATGACGGGTGGGTGACCTGCGAGGACTTCTCCACCACGGTTCCGCTCGAGGAGCGCACCCGCGAGAATCTGGCCTACCTCCGGGACGTGGAGGCGCGCACCCGCGAAGCGGTGCCGGCATGACCGACGCTCCCTCCGTCGCTTCGGCCCGTGAAGTGCGCCACCCCGTGCGGGTGGCGCACCTCGGGCTGGGCGCGTTCCACCGCGCGCACCAGGCCTGGTACACGCAGCGGGCGAACGAGGCCGCGAACGGCGAGGGTTGGGGCATCGCCGCCTTCACCGGCCGAAGCCCCGACGCCGCACGCGTGCTCGCCGCGCAGGACGCGGTCTACACCCTCATCGAGCGCGGCCCGGACGGCGACGCTGCAACGGTCGTGGAGGCGCTCAGCAGCGTCCACGACGGCGCCGACGCCGAGGCTTGGCGGCGCGTGCTCGCCGACCCGCGGGTGGGCGTGCTGACGCTGACCGTGACGGAGGCCGGCTACCGTCCGGGCTCGACGGCCCCGGCGCGCGTGTTCGACGGCCTGCGGGCGCGGTTCGAGGCGGGCTCGGGCGGCATCGCCGTCGTGAGCTGCGACAACCTCCCCGACAACGGCGCCGTGATCCGCGACGCCGTGCTCGCCCTGGCCGAGCCGGGCTCGGAGCTGGACGCCTGGATCCGCGGCGAGGTCTCCTTCGTCTCCTCGATGGTCGACCGCATCACGCCCGCGACCACCGACGCCGACCGGGAGGCCGCCCTTCGCCTCACGGGCTTGGAGGACGCCGCGCCCGTGGTCGCCGAGCCGTTCGCCGAGTGGGTGCTCGCCGGTGACTTCCCCGCGGGCCGCCCGGCCTGGGAGGCCGCGGGTGCGCAGTTCGTGGACGACATCGCCCCCTACGAGCGCCGCAAGCTCTGGCTCCTCAACGCGGGGCACTCCCTCCTCGCCTACCACGGCCTGGCGGCCGGCCACCGCACAGTCGCCGACGCCGTCGCCGACCCCGCCCTGTCGGCCGAACTGGAACGGCTCTGGAGCGAGCAGCGCACCGAGCTGCCCTTCGCCGCCGCCGCCGTGGACGACGCGCTCGCCGCCCTGCGCTCGCGCTTCGGCAACGCGCGCATCGAGCACCGCCTGGCGCAGATCGCGTCGGACGGCTCCCAGAAGCTCGGCCCGCGCATCGTGGACCCGCTGCGGGCCCGGCTCGCCTCCGGACGCGAGCCCGGCGCCGCCCAACTCGGCGTCCTCGCGGCCTGGAGCCGCCACCTGACCGGCCCGGACGTCCGCGACGCCGGCGCCGCGGAACTGGTCGGCGCGCTGCGCAACGCGCGCACCCCCGCGACCGCGCCGCCGCCGTGCTGGCCGCGCTCGCCCCCGACCTCACCGATCTGACCGAACCGCTCGCCGAGCGCATCGCCGCGGGCGATCCAGCCACGCACCAAGGAGCACACGTATGAGAATCACCGCAGTAGAGGTCTTGGTCTCCAGCCCGGGCCGTAACTTTGTGACGTTGCGGATCACCACGGAGGACGGGTTCACGGGTTTGGGCGACGCGACGTTGAACGGGCGGGAGCTCGCTGTCGCGGCGTATCTGAGCGAGCATGTCGTCCCGTTGTTGATCGGCCGGGACGCGCACCGGATCGAGGACACCTGGCAGTACCTGTATCGGGGCGCGTATTGGCGGCGGGGCCCGGTGACGATGGCCTCCATCGCCGCTGTGGACACGGCGTTGTGGGACATCAAGGCGAAGGTTGCCGGGCTCCCGCTGTACCAGTTGCTCGGCGGTCGCAGCCGCGACGGCCTGCTGGTGTACGGGCACGCCTCGGGCGCGGAGCTGCCGGAGCTGTTCGACTCGATCAACGAGCACCTGGAGGAGGGCTACCGCGCGGTTCGCGTGCAGACCGGCATCCCGGGGCTGCCGTCGGTGTACGGCGTCGCGTCGAGCAGGAACGCCGCCGCGGGAGCCGGGACCGGCTCTGATGCCCGTTACGACTACGAGCCGGCACGGCGCAGCGCCGTGCCGGTCGAGGAGAGCTGGGACACCCGCGCCTACCTGCGGCACGCGCCGACCGTGTTCGAGGCGGTGCGCAACGAGTTCGGTCCGGAGCTGCCGCTGCTGCACGACGCGCACCACCGGCTCACGCCCATCCAGGCTGCCAAGCTCGGCAAGTCGCTGGAGCCGTACGACCTGTTCTGGCTGGAGGACGTCACCCCGGCTGAGAACCAGGCCGTGCTGCGTCGTGTGCGCGAGCACACCACGACGCCGCTGGCGATCGGTGAAGTGTTCAACACGATCTGGGACTACCGGGAGCTGTTCGAGGAGCAGCTGATCGACTACGTGCGCTCCCCGGTCACGCACGCCGGTGGGATCACCGGGCTGCGGCGGATCTTCGACTACGCGTCGGTGTATCAGATCAAGTCCGGTGTGCACGGCCCGACGGACGTCTCCCCGGTCGGTCTCGCCGCGGCCATCCACCTCGGCATCGCCATCCCGAACTTCGGCATCCAGGAATACATGAAGCACAGCCCGGCCACCCACGAGGTCTTCCGGACGACCTACACGTTCCAAGACGGCATGCTCACCCCCGGCGACCAGCCCGGCATCGGCGTCGACTACGACGACGTCATCGCCCAGTCCTTCCCCTACGAGGCCGCCTACCTCCCCGTGAACCGCCTCCTCGACGGCTCCATGCACGACTGGTGACCGACAGCAGCTATCGCTTCCTCACTTTCTCCCGCTCCCACCCGGCGTGTCGCGGGAGAAAGTGAGGAACCGATGGCTGCGGGACAATGGGAGAACGGGAACGGGAGAAGTGCACGTGAGTGGTGTCAGGGTCGTGGTGATGGGCGTGTCCGGGTCGGGCAAGTCGACGGTGGGCGCGCTCGTCGCGGAGACGCTCGGCGCGGGGTTCGTGGACGGCGACGACCTCCACCCCGCCGCGAACGTCGAGAAGATGAGGCAGGGCATCCCCTCACCGACGCGGACCGCGAGCCCTGGCTGCGCGCGGTCGGGCGCACGCTCGCGGACGCCGGGCCGGCCGGGATGGTCGTCGCGTGCTCTGCGCTGAAGCGCGCCTACCGCGACCTGATCCGGTCGGAGGCGCCCGGCACGTTCTTCGCCGAGCTGGACGGCGGCCGCGCCCTCCTGGCCGAACGCATGATCCGGCCCGGCCACTTCATGCCGGCGTCCCTGCTCGACTCCCAGCTCGCGACGCTGGAGCCCCTGCAGCCCGGGGAGGAGGGCGCGCGCCTCGACGTCGCCGAGGCCCCCGAAGACCTCGTGACCGCGATCGTGGACGACGTGCGCTCGGCCGTCGGGTAGACTGGGCCACTGAACTTCGGCGAGGGATGCGCAGGCATCCGTAATCGACGCGGTGGATCAGGCTACGCAGTCTTTCCTCGCGCACCTCGATGCGCTCGAGTCGAACACCCCCATACTGCGAGCCCTCCGGCTCGCCCGACAGCCGGCCCCGCCGGCAAGGAGACATCATGGCTGACGAGTCCAACAAGGTCGTCGCGGAGGTCCGCGACAGCTTCGGCAAGGGCGCTGCCCGCAAGATCCGCTCCGCGGGCAAGATCCCCGCGGTCATCTACGGCCACGGCACCGAGCCCGTGCACATCACCGTCCCGGCCCACCAGGTCGGCCTCCTGCTCCGCAAGGCCAACGCGGTGCTCGAGCTCGACATCGACGGCACGAGCCAGCTCACCCTGGTGAAGGACGTCCAGAAGGACCCGGTGCTGCAGATCATCGAGCACCTCGACCTCCTCATCGTCCGCCGCGGTGAGAAGGTCCAGGTCGAGGTCCCCGTGCACGTCGAGGGCGAGCCGTTCTCCGGCACCATCGCGGTGCTCGACATCCCGACCATCAAGCTCGAGGTCGAGGCGACCCACATTCCGGAGCGCATCGTCATCGACGTGACCGACGCCGAGGAGGGCACGCAGTACCACGCCAAGGACTTCGCCCTCCCGACGGGCGCCGTGCTCGCCGAGGACGAGGACCTGCTGATCCTCAGCGTCATCGTCCCGGCCGCCGTGCGCGCCGAGGGCGAGGAGGAAGAGGGCGCCGAGGGCGCCGAGGAGGCTGCTGAGGAGGCCGCCTCCGAAGAGTCCGCGGAGTAATCACCTCCGATGGCCAGTCCTCTCTCTTCAGAGGGCCCCTGGCTCGTGGTCGGGCTCGGTAACCCCGGGCCCGGCTACGCGGCCACGCGTCACAACGTGGGGCAGATGGTGCTGGACGAGCTCGCTACGCGCGGCCGTCTGACCTTCAAGACCCACAAGACGAACGCCACGGTCGCCGAGGGGCGTCTCGCCCCCGGCGGACCGCGGTTCATCCTGGCCAAGCCGAACACGTTCATGAACGTGTCCGGCGGCCCGGTGTCGCAGCTTCTGCGGTTCTACTCGCTCGACCCCTCGCGCCTGATCGTGGTGCAGGACGAGCTGGACATCCCCTTCGACACCCTCAAGCTCAAGTTCGGCGGAGGCCACGGCGGGCACAACGGTGTCCGCGATGTGATCGCCGCCACCGGCACCGGCGACTTCACCCGGGTGCGCGTCGGCGTCGGCCGGCCTCCCGGCTCGCGCGCTGCGGCGGACCATGTGCTGGCCGGGTTCAGCGCGGAGGAGCGCAAGAACCTTCCGATCCTGGTCTCCGACGCGGCCGACGCGGTCGAGGAGATCGCGGTCGGGGGCCTCACCGCCGCGCAGAACCGGTTCCACACCGAGCGCTGAACGCCCGCGCCCTTCGACGCTAGGCGTGGGGGACCGACGCAGCCATCGTGGCGGTGTAGACGACGAACGACACGACGGGCGCTGCGGTCGCGACGGCGATGCCGACGACGCCGAACGCGCGACCGCGCTTGGTCGCGACCGCCACGATCCCCAGCACGAGCGCGAGGATGCCGAGCACCGTCCCGAAGATCAGCTGCGCCGCCATCACGATCCCGACCGGCCCGAACGCGGCCAATTGCGTGGACGACAGGTGCGACGAGCCGCCCGCGGAGGAGCCGGCCACGCTGCGCGTCAGCTGCCCCGCGCTCATACCGATGTACGTCGAGGCGACCACCGACAGGACGAAGACGCCGAGCGCGATGCCCATCGAGACGGCGCCGAGGGTACGTCGTCGCGGTGGGGCGGCCGGCGCGCCGTAGTAGACCGGAGGCCCGTAGACCGGCTGCGGCTGAAAACTCATCTGTGTCCCCCTCTCCGGCGACTCACGCCGGACGTTCAGCCAGAGCGTAGCTGACATGGGGCAGCGGCCCAGGGCGACACGGTACCGTCACAGACCATGAAGTTGTATACGCGCGAGTGGGGCGCAGGAGACCGGTACGCGGTCCTCGTCCACGGCGTCATGTCGGACTCGCGCAATTGGCGTCGGGTCGGCCCGGTGCTCGCCGAGCACGGCTACCACGTGGTCGCCGTCGACCTCCGCGGGCACGGCCACAGCCCGCGCACCGAGGAGTACACCGCCGAGCTGATGGCGGAGGACATCGTCGACACCGTCCCGTACGCGCCGGAGCTCGTGATGGGCCACTCGCTCGGCGGCCTCACCGTGAGTCTCGCCGTCGACCGGCTGCACCCCGAGCGCGCGGTCTACATCGACCCCGCATTCTCGTGCCCGGCCGCCAACTGGTTCCAGCGGATGCTGGCCCCCGCCTTCCTGAAGACGCTCGCCCGCCAGTCCGCCGCGCGCATCGCCAAGCGAAACCCGCGCTGGGATCCCGCGGACGTCGCGATCGAGGTCGAGACGTTCAAGTCGTTCGACCGCGCGGCGATCCCCGCCGTTCTCTCGCCGACGCTCATGCGCGCTCCCGAGCACATGGCCGTGCCGTCGCTGGTCATGCTGGCCGACAACTCGTATCTGGTGAAGCCGCAGATCGCCGAGCGACTGCGCGACACCGGCTTCGACGTGCGTGTGGTCAAGGGCAGCGGTCACGTCATCAACCGCGACGACCACGACGGGTTCATGGAGGCTCTCGCAGGCTGGATCTGACGCGACTAGCCTGACCGGGTGGAGCAGTGCACGGTCGTCGTCGCGTCGACGCGGCACGTCCTGGCCGTCCTGCCGCCTGCGCCGCTCGGCAGCGCCGCGGAGTCCCGGCGGCGCAGGCTGCGCGCAGAGGCCGACCGGGACGACTTCACGGCTGCACGCCTGCTCGCCGCGCACGTCCTCCGCGCCGTCCGCGCCGGGCAGGCCGCCCCTGCGGACCTGCGGCAGCGCTGCGAGATCTGCGGCGGCGAGCACGGCCTCCCGCTCCCGGTCGCCGGGCACCACGTGTGCTGGTCGCACGCCGCGGGCTGGGTGGCGGCCGGGACATCCGGGTCCCGGCTCGGCGTGGACGTCGAGGCGGAGAGCGAGGTGAATCTCGCCGACGCGCTGACACAGGCCGAGCGCTCGCTCGTGGCTGCGGCGGCGGAGCCTGCGCGAGCCTTCCGCCTGGCGTGGACCGCCAAGGAGGCCTGCGTGAAGGCGGGGATCGCGCGGCTGGACGACCTCGCCGCCCTCGACGTGCTCAGGTCCGAGGATGCGCTGCGCCCGTCGCGCGACGGCCTCGTGCTGAGTGCCCGGTCCTTCCACGGTGCGATCGCGGCCGCCGCGACCGTCGAGCCGGCTCGCTGGGCGACCCTCGGCGACCGCGGCGAGCTCGTCCCGGCCCCCGAGCGGGCTGTCGGACGCCGCGCGTAGACCTGTCGGACCCCCGCGTAGACTTTGGCGAGTGATACTGCAGAGCTTGATCGCGGCGCTTCAGCGCGCCTCCACGTTCGCGGACGCTCTGGCCTATGCGGGTCGTGACGCCGATTTCTCGCTCACCGACGGCCTCCGGGTGCCGCTCCTGGCCGGCCTCGTCGGCAAACGCGCCGCGGCCGGCTCCTCCCAGGCGGTGCTCGTCATCACGGCGACCGGTCGCGAGTCCGAGTCGGTGCGTGCCGCGCTGCCGTGCGTGCTCCCCGACGCGGAGATCGTCGAGTTCCCGGCGTGGGAGACGCTGCCGCACGAGCGCCTCAGCCCGAGCCCCGAGATCGTCGGCAAGCGCCTCCTCGCCCTCCGCCGGCTCGCCGACTGGGCCGCCGCCCGGGAGGCAGGGGAGGCGTCGCACCCGTTCGTGCTGGTCGCGTCCGTGCGCGCTGCACTGCAACCGCTCGCGGACAACCTCACCGACTACGCCACCGTCGAGCTGAACGCGGGAGGCCGCGGCTTCGACCTGGGCGGACTCTCCCTCCAACTGGTCGACCTCGCCTACGCGCGTGTCGACATGGTCACCCGTCGCGGCGAGTTCGCCGTGCGCGGCGGCATCCTCGACATCTTCCCGCCGACCGCGGAGCACCCGTACCGCGTCGACTTCTTCGGCGACGAGGTCGATCAGATCCGCGCCTTCTCGGTCGCGGACCAGCGCTCGCTGCCCGAGCCGATCCCTGCGGTGATGCTCCCGCCGAGCCGCGAGCTGCTGTTGAGCGAGCCGGTGCGGCAGCGCGCCCGCGAGATGGAGCACGAGTTCCCGAGCCTGTCGGCGATGCTCGCCAAGATCGGGGAGGGCATCCCGGTGGAGGGCATGGAGTCGCTCGCCCCCGCGCTCGTGGACAGGCTCGTGCCGCTCACCCACTACCTCCCGGACGGCGCGGCCGTCGCGGTGCTGTCGCCCGAGCGCGTCGCCTCGCGCGCGGTGAGCCTCGCCGAGACGAACCGCGAGTTCCTGTCCGCCGCCTGGAGCGCCGCGACCGTCGGCGCCGCGGCACCGATCGACCTCGCGGCCGGCGACTTCCTCACCCTCCAGAAGCTCAAGGACTCGGTGAAGTTCAGCAAGCCGGGTCAGCCCGCCCTGGACCATCCGTGGTGGACGTTCTCCGGCTTCCAGTCCGACGCCGGCGACGAGTCCGGACACGGGCGCGAGCCCGTGCTGGAGCGCGAGGTCGAGGAGTACCTCCAGGTGCGCGTCAACGCCGAGGCCGTGCCCAGCTTCGCCGGCAACGTCACCGGAGCCGTCGAGCACGTGGCCCAACGGCTCCGCGAAGGCTGGCAGGTCGCCATCGTCGCCGAGGGCGCCGGCCTGGTCGAGCGCGCCGCGCAGGTGCTGTCGGAGGCCGAGCTGCCCGCCCGCCCGGTGGACTCCTTCCCGGAGGACCCGGAGCCCGGCGTCGCCTACCTGCTGCGCGCGAACGTCGAGCACGGCTTCGAGTTCCCGGAGGAGAAGCTCGCGCTGATCGGCGAGAGCGAGTTCTACGGCCGCTCGGTCGGCTACGAGTCGCGGCAGGTCAAGAAGCTCGCCACCCGGCGCAAGAACGTGGTCGACCCGCTCGCGCTGAAACCGGGCGACTACGTGGTTCACGAGACGCACGGCATCGGCAAGTTCGTGGAGCTCACCCAGCGGGAGGTCTCCAGCGGCGGCCGCAACGCGGTGAAGTCCAAGCGCGAGTACCTGGTGCTGGAGTACGCGCCCTCCAAGCGCGGCTACCCGGGCGACAAGCTGTTCGTCCCGACCGACCAGCTCGACCTCCTCACCCGCTACGTCGGCGGAGAGGCCCCGCAGCTCTCCAAGATGGGCGGCAGCGACTGGTCGGCCGCCAAGGGTCGGGCGCGGCGCGCGGTGCGGGACATCGCAGTAGAACTCGTGAAGCTGTACTCGGCGCGCATGGCGAGCAAGGGTCACGCCTTCGGGCCGGACACTCCGTGGCAGCGCGAGCTGGAGGAGGCCTTCCCGTTCGCCGAGACGCACGACCAGCTCCAGACCATCGACGAGGTGAAGGCCGACATGGAGCGCCCCATCCCGATGGACCGGCTCATCTCGGGCGACGTCGGCTTCGGCAAGACCGAGATCGCGATCCGTGCGGCGTTCAAGGCGGTGCAGGACGGCAAGCAGGTCGCCATGCTCGTGCCGACCACGCTGCTGGTGAAGCAGCACGCCGAGACCTTCCAGGAGCGCTTCGCCGGGTTCCCCATCCACCTCCGTCAGCTCAGTCGGTTCCAGAGCGATAAGGAGGCGCGGGAGACACTGCGCGGCCTCGCCGACGGCACCGTGGACGTCGTCATCGGCACGCACCGCATCCTCGCGGACGGCATCACGTTCAAGGATCTGGGCCTGGTGATCATCGACGAGGAGCAGCGCTTCGGCGTCGAGCACAAGGACCAGCTCAAGAAGCTGAAGACCAATGTGGACATCCTGGCGATGAGCGCCACGCCGATCCCGCGCACGCTGGAGATGGCGGTCACCGGCATCCGCGAGATGTCGACGCTCGCCACGCCGCCGGAGGACCGGCACCCGATCCTCACGTTCGTGGGCCCGTACTCCGAGCGGCAGGTCGCCGCGGCGATCCGGCGCGAGCTGCTGCGCGAGGGCCAGGTGTTCTTCGTGCACAACCGCGTCGGCTCCATCTCGGCGACGGCGGCCAAGCTGGCCGAGCTGGTGCCGGAGGCCCGCATCGCGGTCGCGCACGGCCGGATGAACGAGCACGCCCTGGAGCAGGTCGTCGTGGACTTCTGGGAGCGCAAGTTCGACGTGCTCGTCTCCACGACGATCATCGAGACCGGCCTCGACATCTCCAACGCCAACACGATCATCATCGACCGCGCGGACAAGTACGGGCTGAGCCAGCTCCACCAGCTCCGCGGGCGGGTCGGCCGCGGGCGGGAGCGCGCCTACGCCTACTTCCTCTGGGACGAGGACAAGCCGCTCAGCGAGACGGCCCACGACCGGCTGTCCACGATCGCGGCGAACAACGACCTCGGCAGCGGCATGCAGGTCGCGCTCAAGGACCTGGAGATCCGCGGCGCGGGCAACCTCCTGGGCGGCGAGCAGTCCGGCCACATCGCCGGCGTGGGCTTCGACCTGTACCTCCGGATGATCGGGGAGGCCGTGTCGACGTTCCGCGGCGAGGTCGCCGAAGGCCAGACCGAGCTGAGGCTGGAGCTCCCGGTGGATGCGCACATCCCCGAGGAGTACGTCGACAGCGAGCGCCTGCGCCTGGAGGCCTACCAGAAGCTGTCCACCGCGAGCGCGCCCGCCGCGAAGGACGGCCAGATCGACCAGGTGCTGGAGGAGCTGACCGACCGCTACGGCGAGCCTCCGCAGCCGGTGGTGAACCTGATCGCGGTGTCGCGGCTGCGCCGGGCCGCGCAGAAGGCCGGGCTGGGGGAGGTCGTCGCGATGGGCTCCAACCTCCGGCTGGCGCCCGCGCAGCTCCCGGACTCCCTGCAGGTGCGCCTGCAGCGGATGTACCCGGGGTCGAAATACCATGCCGCGCCCAAGGTTGCGACGGTCCCGCTGCCGCGCGTGAACGGCGAGACCCTCGACGACGCCGCCCTGATCGAGTGGGTGGGTGCCCTCCTCGGCGCCCTCTTCCCGGCCCCCGAGCCGGCCCCCGAACCCGCCGCCTGAGCCGCCCGCCCTGCCCTCCTGCCCCCTACCTCCTCCATGCCCCCAGGCGAATCTCCGGAGTTACGGTCGGGCCCGTGGTGGGGCCGGGTGGGGGTGAGAGCTGTGTCGGCTGTACTATAGGTACCGATACAGACAGGCGGGAGGGCGCGCGTGCGCATCGAGCTCGATCCGACGGCGGAGACGCCGCTCTATCAGCAGCTCCACGACCGCGTCATCGACGCGGTCGCGCGCGGCGAGCTGCGGGAAGGCGACGCGCTCGTCTCCGTGCGGCAGCTCGCCGTGCGGTTCGGGATCAACGCGGCCACGGTGGTCAAGGCGTACGACGCGCTCCGGAACGAGGGCATCGTGCGCACGAGCCGCCGCTCCGGTTCGGTCGTCGCCCGCGACGCCGGGAGCGGGCCGCCGGACGAGCGGTTCCTCGCGGACTGGAACGCACGCCTCAGCGCCCTGATCGCCGAGGGCGTCGCCCACGGTGTCGACCAGGCCGACCTGGAGGCCCGCACGGCCGCCATCGCCTCGTCGTTCGCCCGGGCCCGCCACGAGAACGCCGCGCGGCCTCCCGCCGGCGACCGGAAAGGAAGCACCCCATGACCGCCGTCCTGCTCAGCACCTTCGCGGTGACGACGCTGATCGCAGCCCTCCTCCTGATGCTCCCGGCCATGAGCCGCACCACGCTGCCGCTCGGCGTGCTGGTGCCGCGCAGCCGTGTGACCGACCCTGTCGTGGTCACGGCGGTCCGGCGGTTCCGCGTCGTCGTGGTGGTCTCGTACGTCGTCGCGCTCGTCGCGGCCGCGGTGGTCATCCCTGTCGGTCCGGCCGCGCCGGCGCTGGTCGCGACGCTCGTCGTTCTGGCCGGGTCGGTCGCCGGTTATCTGCTGTCGCGCCGGAGCATCCAGGCCGCGAAGCGCGAGGGCGGCTGGCTGGACGACGTGCCGGTCCGCATCTCCGGCAGCGTCACGCCGGACTCCGGCGCCCGGCCGCGGCCCGCGTTCGGCTGGTACGCGGCCGCCCTGGTGCTGCTGATGGCGGCCGCCGCCGTCGGCATCGCGCTGTACGACAGCCTCCCGGCCTCGATCGCCGTGCACTGGGGATCTGGCGGGCGGCCCGACCGGTTCGCGGAGAAGACGGTGCTCTCCGTGTTCGGGCCGGTCCTGATCGCTGTGGGGATCCTCGCACTGATGGTGGGGATCGCGTTCGTCGTCCGGGCCGTCCCGTGGCGGAGGGGCGGGGGAGAGGGGGCGGAGGTCGCGGAGCGGATCGCCTCCCTGCAAGCCGAGCTGACCCAGTCGCTGCTCGGCTGGATGGCGTTCGTGGTGTCGGCCGCGATCGCCGCGCTGTCGGTGATCGGCTGGCTGCACGACGGGTCTGAGGAGCCGAGTGCAGGGATCGGAATCGTCACGGTGGCTCTGCTGGTGGTGATCTTCGTGGTGATCGGTGTCTACGCACTGCGGCTGGTGAGCGGGACGCGTGCGGCCCGGGAGGCCGTGCCCGTCGGCGGAGGCGCAGCGGCCGCCGACCGGGCCCCGACCCGGGACACGGTCGACCCGCGCGACGACGACCGGCACTGGAAGGGCGGCCTCATCTACGTCAACTCCGCCGACCCTGCTCTCTTCGTCCCGAAGCGGTTCGGGGTGGGCGTGACGCTCAACCTCGGTCACCCCGGGGGGATGGCGATCGGCGTCGTCACGCTCCTGTTGCTGGTGGCGGGGATCGCGCTCCCGGCGCTGCTGCGCTGAGGGCGGCCCCGCCCATTCGCGCCGAATGTCGCGATCTGCGCCCGTATTCGCGCGATTCGTCACGAATGCAGTGAACGGCACCGCCGGCGATTCGTCACGGATGTGACGTGCGGGGCGCGCTCTCGCGCGATTCGGCGCGAATCGCGCGCGGGTGCAGCCTCCGGTTGCGCCGCGCCAGCGTCGTCACGAGGATGCCCGCGAGCACGATCGACACTGCGGACCCGAGCAGTACCGCGAGAGTGCCTTCGGCCCGCACGGTGGCCGAGCCGGCGAAGGCCAGCTCGTTCATCAGCAACGACACGGTGAAGCCGATGCCGCCCAACGCCCCGATGGTCACGAGGCTGAGCACCGGGATGCGCGAGCGCTCCGGCTTCGGGCGCGTGAACGAGCCGAGCCAGCCGCCGAGCGTGATGCCGACGAGCTTGCCGACCGGGAGCGCGACGAGGATTCCCCAGAACGCCGGCGACAGCTCGACGGGGGAGACCGCGGGGATGACGACGAGCGCCGCGGAGAAGGCGAACAACGGCAGGATCAGCCCGTTCGACCACGGCTCCAGCGCGTGCGCCGTTCGGCCTCCAGGTCCGCGCGCCATGACCAGCCCGAGCGCCACGCCCGCGATCGTGGCGTGCACGCCGGAGTCGTAGACGAGCCACCAGGCCAGCACCGCCAGCAGCGCCATCAGCACCCCGACGGGCCAGCGCAGCCTCCCGCGCAGCACCCGGCTGAGCAGGCCGAACGCGACGACGACCACCGCTGCGGCGCCGAGCTCCAGCAGGTTCGGGTTCGTCGTGAAGAACACGGCGATGATCAGGATGGCGACCAGGTCGTCCAGCACCGCCAGCGCCAGCAGGAACACGCGCAGCCGGTTCGGCAGCCCGCGCCCGAAGACCGCGAGCACGCCGAGCGCGAAGGCGATGTCGGTCGCGGTCGGGATCGGCCAGCCGTCGGACAAGCCCGATCCCGACGTCAGAGCCAGGTAGATCAGCGCAGGAACCGCGACGCCGCACGCCGCCGCGATCGCGGGATGGACGGCCTTCGCGAACGAGTTCAGCTCGCCGGCCACCAGCTCGTGCTTCAACTCCACCGCCACGAGGAAGAAGAAGACCGCGAGCAGCCCGTCGCTGATCCAGTGCCCGACGCTGAGGTCCACCACGCCGCCGCCGAGGTGCGCGTGCTGGAGGTCCAGCAGGGCGGGGCCGAGCGCGGTGTTCGCCAGCAGGAGGCCGAGCGCGGCGGCGCCCAGGAGGAGTCCGGCGGCGGTGCGCTCGGAACGGATGATGCTCATCGGTGGCCAATCTCGCGGCGACGCGCGGAACCAGGGAACGCGGAAACGAATTCGCCGACCAGACTTCCCGGCACACCAGTGCTCCAGTCTACCGGTCGCCTTCGGTGAGAGGATGAACGTGTCCCCGACGGGAGGAGCATCCCATGACCGACGCGGCGCCCACCAGACTCGACGAGCTCGTCGCCGTGATGGCGCAGCTCCGCGCTCCGGGCGGCTGTCCGTGGGATGCCGCCCAGACGCACGAGTCGCTGGTGCAGTACCTCATCGAGGAGACCTACGAGCTGATCGAGGCGATCGAGACGGGCAACCGCGACGAAATGCTGGAGGAGCTCGGCGACGTGCTCTACCAGGTGCTGTTCCACGCCGACATCGCTGCGCACACCCCGGGCGAGGACTTCGACATCCAGGACGTCGCCGAGCAGATGACCCGCAAGATGGTGGGCCGGCACCCGCACGTCTTCGGCGGCGACCGCACCGCCGAGACCGCGGACGACGTGGTCGGGTTCTGGGACGACCTCAAGAAGGTCGAGAAGCCGGGTCGCACCAGCGTGCTGGACGGCATCCCGCAGGCCATGCCCTCCCTCGCGCTCGCCGACAAGCTCCTCGGCCGAGCGGAGAAGGTCGGGCTGATCGACCTGAGCGAGTCGGGCGGCGTACAGGTGGAGAGCGAGGACGAGCTCGGGCCGTTGCTGCTGGCCATCGTCGCGTCGGCGAAGGCGCAGGGGCTGGACGCCGAGCGCGCGCTGCGGTCGACGCTGCGCGAGCTGCAGGGGAGATCCGCGAGCAGGAAGCGTCGGTTTAGGGCGCGCTCGTCGTCCCGCTCGGCAGGCGCCGCACGGTCTCGCAGTACGACCTGGCGGGACACGCCGCCTCGTCGCCCGCGCAGACGGCGTGTCCGGCCAGGTCGTCGCAGAGGCCGGCAGCGCGCCCGCCGGGGAACCCGGGCCGCCGATCGGGTCTGACGGGCGCCGGCCGGCGGCGCTTTCATCCCGGTCCGGGGCGGACGCGTTGTCGTGTGTCTGGCAACGCAGTCGACGTGGTCGGACGACTGCGGCTCATGCCAGGTCCTCACTGGGACACCACCGCATCGCGCGGGGTCGGCACGACATCAGGGTGGCAACGCCAGCAGTCTACGACCGGGCCTCTGCCCGGCGCGATCCCCCGGGCGGCATCGAAAGCACTTCCCCCGGGCGGCGATGCTGTTCCTTCGGGGGCGGCATCGAAAGCACTTCCCCTCGGGCGGCGATGCTGTTCGTTCGGGGGCGGCATCGAGACGAGTTCTCCCTGGCGGCGATGCGGTTCGCTTCGGGGGCGGCATCGGGAGGCCTCCTTCTGGAAGAATCGTCGCATGGCTTCCCCGATCACCCCGCCCCGTGGCATGCGCGACTTCCTTCCCGCCGAGAAGGGCCGCCGCGAGCATGCGCTGGGCGTGATCCGCCGGAGCTTCGCCGCGCACGGCTTCGACGAGATCGAGACGCCGGTGGTCGAGGACGTCGCGCGCCTGCACTCCGGCCTCGGCGGCGACAACGAGAAGCTCGCCTTCAGCGTGCTCAAGCGCGGCCTCGGCGGCGACGACCTGCACGCCGCGATCGAGTCGGGCGACACCCTCGCGCTCTGCGACCTGGGCCTCCGCTTCGACCTCACCGTGCCGCTGGCCCGTTTCTACGCCACGCACCGGGCCGAGCTGCCTCCGGTGTTCCGCAGCATCCAGATCGCGCCGGTCTGGCGGGCCGAGCGACCGCAGAAGGGCCGCTACCGCCAGTTCGTGCAGTGCGACATCGACATCATCGGCGAGGGCTCGCAGCTCGCGGAGGTCGAGCTCATCACCGCGACCGCCGCGGCGCTGGAGGCACTGGGCCTGGCCGGCTGCACCATCCGGATCAACGACCGCCGCATCCTGAACGGCCTGCTGGAGTACTGCGGCTTCGCCGAGTCGCGCTGGCCGCAGGTGCTCATCTCGATCGACAAGCTCGACAAGATCGGCGCGGAGGGCGTCGTCGCCGAACTGAGCGAGGGCGGCGCCGACTCCGCCGCGGTGCTCGGCGGCATCCTGGCCGGGCTGGAGCCGCACCTCGCCGGCGGCGGCGTCGAGCTGACCGTCGAGGCCATCGCCGGCATCCTGCCGGAGGGCATGGACACCGACGCCATCGCCGGCCTGGAGACGCTGGCGCACGCGCTCGACACCCTCCCGGAGGGCGTCGCGCTGCGCTTCGACCCCACTCTGGTGCGTGGGATGGGCTACTACACCGGCACCATCTTCGAGATCGCGCACCCGGGCTCCGGCAGCTCGGTCGGCGGCGGCGGCCGCTACGACGGGATGATCGGCCGGTTCCTCGGCACCGATGTGCCGGCGTGCGGGTTCTCGATCGGCTTCGAGCGCGTGGTCGACCTGATCGAGGTGCCGGAGGACTCCGCGGCAGACACCGTTGTGCTCGTCCACGACCCGAGCGTGCCGCTCGACCGGCTGATGGCGATCAAGTCCGAGCTGGTCGCCTCCGGGCGCCGGGTGCGGCTCGACAGGCGGGCGAAGAACCTCAAGGCCGTGCTGGATCGCGCGGCGGCGGCCGGGTACCGGTCGTTCGCGTTCGTCGGTCCGGAGACCGCGGACGCCGCCGCGCTGGAGTTCAAGCCGCTGGCGTAGCCGGCTGTTCGGCCGCGGCCGGCAGCCTCCAGAAGACCGAGCCGACCTGGTGACCCGGGTCGGACTCGGGATCCCAGGCGACACCGTCCGGGGAGACGTCGAGGCCGGCTCTCGAGCTGCTCGACTGCGGCCAGATCAGGAGTTTCCAGTAGCCGGCCTTGTCGAGGGCGAACGCGCGCCCGAGCTGCTCGGGACCGCCGAGGAGCATGCCCTGCACGCTGAGCGTGCCGGAGTGGCTGGGGATCACGACGTGCCGCGGTGTCGGAGTGACGGACGCGGGTGTGCCGTCCTCGTGCCGGAACTGGTAGAAGAGCGCGGCCGTCTGATCGTTGCCCTCGGTGTCCGGCCGCCCCGAGGCGAGGGCGTCGACGTGGAAGTGGTTGCCGTCGAGCGTCCCCGGCGTGTTCTCGGCCACGACATTCCCCCAGGCCGCCTGCGACGAGAGGGCGGAGTCGAAACCGGGGAGCGCCCGCGTCGTCCAGTCCCATGCGTTGACGGCCACGGGCCGCCCATCGCTGCCGCGGTGCTGCTGGAGGACCGGGAACTCGACGACCGTCTCGGTCCCGTCCGGCCAGGTCGCGCGGATCGGCCATGCGTACCAGGCGGTTGCGACGTTCTGGGTGTTCGCGTTGCCGCGGCAGCTCAGGTAGAGGCGCTCCAGGCCGGCGCCGAGGTCCTGGACGTGGACGATCGCGTAGTTCTGATCGATGTATTTTCGGATGTCGTCGGAGACCAGGCGCATCGCCATGCCGATCCTCTCCTCCGAGGTCGGATAGAACCGGTACTCCAGTTTCGTGGGCCGCACCCCGGCCGGGACGATGACGGCCAGGTCCGCACGGAACTCGTCCGGCCCGCGGCAGATGATGCCGATCGCGCCCAGCACCGAGAGCTCGTAGAGCCCCGCGCCGATCTCGATCGGCGCCCAGGTGCGGACGCCGGCGCTCTCCGCGCGCACACCGGTCGGCGTACCCGGGTCGCCGGCTGTCGCTGTGAAGGCCGGGATCGCGTGGGCGCCCGGCCCGATGCCGATGGCGCGGAGACGGGAATCCGTGCCGTCGGACCACGCGAAACCGGGCGAGAGCTCCACCGTTATGGGCGCGCCGTCATTGCCGTGTGCGATCACCTGGGCTCCGGTCACCGTCGAGCCCGAGGCGACAGAGGCCGGCGTTCCCACGAGCTCGAGCGTGGGCGACACGCTCGCGGCGTGCGCGGGCGAGGCGACGGTGAGCGCGATCGCCGACAGGGACCAGGCGGCGGTCGTCGCCACGGCGCGACGCGAAGGCCTCCGCCTCGCCGACGGGATGGTGGTGCGGGACGTACGGGTGGGTTCGTTCACTGAATGGCTCCTTGAGCGAGGTCGGATCGTGGAATTCGTCACATCGTGCAGTTCCACCCTCGCCGCCGGGAGGCGTGCGCGAATCCGTCTCCGGCCTGGTTTCCTCTCCGGTTTCCGGACCGTCGGGTTCATCCCCGCCGCGGATGCCGACGCCGTCGGCGCCGTGCTACGCGCGTCGCCCGCCGGGAGCAGTCGCGCCATTCACCGCAAGCATCGAGCCACACCGTTCCGGGCGTTTACACGGCTTCACTAGACTGACCCCACACCCACGAAAACCATCAAGGAGACTGTTGTGGCTCAGATCGAAGCTGTAGGCGCTCGCGAGATTCTCGACTCCCGCGGCAACCCGACCGTCGAGGTCGAGGTGCTCCTCGAGGACGGCACGGTCAGCCGTGCCGCCGTCCCGTCCGGTGCGTCGACCGGCGCCTTCGAGGCCTACGAGCTTCGCGACGGCGATAAGGACCGCTACCTCGGCAAGGGCGTCGAGAAGGCCGTCGACGCGGTCCTCGACGAGATCGGACCGGCGATCGAGGGCTTCGAGGCCAGCGACCAGCGCCTGGTGGACGAGGCGATGATCGAGCTCGACGGCACCGACAACAAGAAGCGCCTCGGCGCCAACGCCATCCTGGGCGTCAGCCTCGCGGTCGCCAAGGCAGCGGCCGACTCGGCCGACCTCCCGCTGTTCCGCTACGTCGGCGGCCCGAACGCGCACGTCCTCCCGGTGCCGATGATGAACATCATCAACGGCGGCGCGCACGCCGACACCGGCGTCGACATCCAGGAGTTCATGATCCTCCCGATCGGCGCCGAGACCTTCTCCGAGGGTCTGCGGTGGGGCGTGGAGACCTACCACTCGCTCAAGGCGCTGCTGAAGTCCAAGGGCCTCAACACCGGACTCGGCGACGAGGGCGGCTTCGCCCCCGAGCTGGAGCACAACCGCGCCGCGCTCGACCTCATCTCCGAAGCCATCGAGAAGGCCGGCTACACCGTCGGCTCGCAGATCGCGCTCGGCCTCGACGTGGCCTCCACCGAGTTCTTCGAGAACGGCGTCTACCGCTTCGAGGGCCAGGACCGCAGCGCGGCCGAGATGAGCGCCTACTACCAGGAGCTCGCGGCGAACTACCCGCTGGTCTCCATCGAGGACCCGCTGGCTGAGGACGACTGGGAGGGCTGGACCCTCCTCAACGCCGAGCTCGGCGGCAAGCTGCAGCTCGTCGGCGACGACCTGTTCGTGACCAACCCGAAGCGCCTCGCGCAGGGCATCAAGGCGAAGGCCGCCAACAGCATCCTGGTGAAGGTCAACCAGATCGGCACGCTCACCGAGACGCTCGACGCCGTGTCGCTCGCCCAGCGCAGCGGCATGACCGCCGTGCTCTCGCACCGCTCCGGTGAGACCGAGGACACCACGATCGCCGACCTCGCCGTCGCCACCGACGCCGGCCAGATCAAGACCGGCGCCCCGGCCCGCTCCGAGCGCGTCGCCAAGTACAACCAGCTCCTCCGCATCGAGGAGGAGCTGGGCGACGCCGCCGTCTACGCCGGCCGCAGCGCGTTCCCGCGCTTCCAGGGCTGAGCGAGTCCACCAGCACGTCGAGGGGCACGTCGACGCCCGTATCCCACGCGGATAGGGGCGACGACGTGCCCTCGATCGTTGCCGGACGACTCTGCGAGAATCGCACCCATGCGCACCGCCGCGGGGGTCCCGGCCGAGCTCGTCCCGCTCGGCGTGTTCCTGCTGCTCGCCGCCCTGTTCGTCGTGCTCGGCGCCTACCTGCTGCGCCGGCCGGAGCGGGCCGCGGCGCTGTTCGCCGACCGGGATGCGCGGCAGCGGTTCCGGCCGCGCGACGCCCGGGCGATCGGGCTGGTCTTCACGCTCGGCGGCATCGGGCTGGTCGTGGTCGGCGCCGTGCGGATCGTCGTCATGCTGACAGCGCACTGACCACCCCGACACCCCGGCCGCGCGGCCGCCGCTCAGGGCGGATCGCCTACGATTGACAGCGGGGACGCCCGGTCGTCCATGTCCGCCGACAACCGCAGGAGGGGCCATGCCGAAGCCGCGCACGCAGCGCGTCGCCGCCTCCTTCGAGGAGCCGAGCGCGACCGGGCGCTGGCTGCGCGGCCTGCACTTCTCCGCGTTCTCGCTCGTGATGATGGGCGCTGTGGTGCTCGCCGTCGTCATCCTGGCGCCGTCGCTGCAGGGCTACCTCGCCCAGCGGCAGCAGATCGCCGACCAGCAGAAGGCGGTCCAGCAGCTCTCCGCGCAGGTGGACGCGCTCAAGGAGCAGCGCGCCCGCTGGAACGACCCGAGCTACATCCGCGCCCAGGCCCGCGACCGCCTGTACTACGTCATGCCGGGGGAGACCAGCTACCTCGTCATGGACGACCGTCCGCCCGCGGCGAAGGGCGACACCACCCCGGTGAGCTCCAAGCTCCAGAAGACCCGCACCGACTGGGTCGGCTCGCTGTTCGGCTCGCTGATGGGCGCCGGGCTCACCGACGCCACCCCGGCGCAGCTCGGCAGCACGACGGCGCCCACCCCGACTCCGACCCCCGCACCGAGCAAGTGAGCCCCGAACCGAGCACGTGAACACAGATCCCAGGCATGCCATGACCAGACCTCCGTTCGACCCCGTCACCGACGCCGACATCGCCGCCGTGAGCGAACAGCTCGGCCGCCCGGCGCGCAACGTCGTCGGCATCGCCGCGCGCTGCGTATGCGGCCGCCCCACGGTCGTGTCCACCGCCCCGCGGCTGGACGACGGCACGCCGTTCCCGACCTTCTACTACCTGTCCCACCCCGCCGCCACCGCCGCGATGTCGCAGCTGGAGGCCACCCAGGTGATGAACGAGTACAACGACCTCCTGGCCGAGGACGAGGAGATGCGCGACCGGTACCGGGCCGCGCACGAGCAGTACCTCGCCGACCGCGAGTCCGTCGGCGTCGTCCCCGAGCTGGCGGGCGTCTCCGCGGGCGGGATGCCGACCCGCGTCAAGTGCCTGCACGCCCTCGCCGCGCACGCGCTCGCCGCCGGCCCCGGCGTCAACCCGATCGGCGACCTGGCGCTCGCGCGGGGCGGGTGGTCGCCCGAGGTGTGCGAGTGCCGCATCCAGGCCGGCTGACCCGGCTCCGCCGCACCCTGGCTGCGGGCGCGACCGCGCTCGCCGCGGCGCTCGTCGTCGCCCCCGCCGTCGGGATCGCACCCGCGACCGTGGCGCACGCGGACCAGGTGCGCGACCTGGAGTACTGGCTCACCGAGTACGGCTTCACCCGGGCCTGGCAGACGACCCAGGGCGCCGGCGTGAAGGTCGCGGTGATCGACACCGGCGTCGACGGGACGGTCCCGGACCTGGCCGGCGCGGTCACCGGAGGCACGGACGTGTCCGGCGTCGGCGCCGCGAACGGCCAGAAGCCGCTGGGCGACGGCGACGCCGCCGATCACGGGACCTGGGTGGCCTCCCTGCTCGCCGGGCGCGGCACCGGTCCCGGCACGGGAGTGCTGGGCGCGGCGCCGCAGGCGAGCATCCTCAGCGTCTCCGTGGCGCTCGGGAAGGCGACGGGGAACGTCGACAACGACGACCAGATCGCGAAGGCGGTGCGGTGGGCGGTCGACAGCGGCGCCTCCGTCATCAACATCTCGCTCACCCGGAACACGCTCGACTGGCCGACGAGCTGGGACGACGCGTTCCAGTACGCCTTCTCGCATGATGTCGTCGTCGTCGCGGCGGCCGGAAACCGGGGAGCGGGACGACCGAGGTCGGCGCGCCCGCCACCATCCCCGGCGTCCTCACCGTCGCCGGCGTCGACCGCGCCGGACAGGCCTCCTTCGACGCGTCCTCGCAGGGCATCACGATCGGCGTGTCCGCGCCGAGCGAGGAGCTGGTCGGCGCGAACCCGGGCGGAGGCTACGTGCAGTGGGCGGGCACCAGCGGGGCGGCGCCGCTGGTCGCCGGGGCGGTCGCGCTCGTTCGGGCGGCGCATCCTGAGCTGAAGGCGCCGGACGTCATCAACCGGATCATCCGCACCGCGCGCCGGCCTGCCGGCGTGACAGCCGTTCCGAGTCCCGTCTACGGGTACGGGCTGCTCGACGCGGCGGCCGCGGTGACCGCGACCGTCCCGCATGTGACGGCGAACCCGATGGGCGACCTGACGGAATGGGTCCACATCCACCGCCGGGCCGAGACGCCCTCGACGGCCGCCCCGCAGGCGCCCGACGCGCAAGCGGCTCCCGCGCCGGCGAAGCTCAGCCCGGAACGACCTGTAGCATGGAGATCGTTCTTCTGGCCGCAATGGAGCGTCCTCACCGCCTTCTGGCTGCCGTTCGGTCTGATCTCCGGTTTCGTCACACTCCTCGCCCTCGGCGGGGTCGGTGCGTGGCTGCATTTCAGGCGAACGGGCAGCAGGGGGTAGATTAACACCCATACTTTCGTGTTGAGGAGACGCATTACTGTGCCCAAAATCCTGATCGTCGGCGGAGGCTACGCCGGTTTCTATACCGCGTGGAAGCTCGAGAAGCAGCTCCGCTCGGGCGAGGCCGAGGTCACCATGGTCGACCCGCTGCCGTACATGACGTACCAGCCGTTCCTCCCGGAGGTGGCTGTGGGCTCCATCGAGCCCCGTCACGCGGTCGTCTCGCACCGCCGCCACCTGAAGACCACCAACATCGTGAGCGGCAAGGTCACCTACATCGACCACGCGAACAAGACGGCGACCATCGCGCCGGCCGCAGGCGAGCCGTACGAGTTCGAGTACGACATCGTCGTGGTCACCGCAGGGGCCGTGTCGCGCACGTTCCCGATCCCGGGCGTCGCCGATCAGGCCGTCGGCCTCAAGACGATCGAGGAGGCCGTGTACATCCGCGACACCCTCCTCACCAACTTCGACAAGGCGTCGACTCTCCCGCCCGGCCCGGAGCGCGACCGTCTCCTGACCGTCACGGTCGTCGGCGGCGGCTTCGCGGGCAT
Source organism: Leifsonia sp. L25 (assembly GCF_050632895.1). Next base: position 3,085,472 of record NZ_JBODRZ010000003.1, read on the forward strand.
CGAGATCTTCGCCGAGCTGCGCTCGTTCGCCAGCGCGCTGCTGAAGAAGTACCCCGAGCTGTCGTTCGAGGACACGCACTTCCACCTGATCGAGGCGATGGGCCGGATCATGCCGGAGGTCTCCCTGCCGACCAGCCACTGGGTCATCAAGAACCTCGCCGAGCGCGGCGCGGAGATCCACCTGGAGACGCAGCTCACCAGCGCCGTCGACGGCCGCATCGAGCTGTCCACCGGCGAGAGCTTCGAGACCGACCTCATCGTCTGGACGGCCGGCGTCATGGCCAACCCGACCGTGGTCCGCCACACCGACCTCCCGATCGAGGAGCGCGGCCGCCTCCGTGTCCGCGCCGACCTGCGCGTGGGCACCGACGAGGAGATCATCGAGGGCGCCTGGGGCGCCGGCGACGTCTCGGCCGTCCCCGACCTGACCGGCGCGGGCGTCGGCGGCTACTGCGTGCCGAACGCCCAGCACGCCGTCCGCCAGGGCAAGCTGCTCGCGAAGAACATCATCGCGGACCTGCGCGGCGAGCTGCCGCGCCAGTACTACCACAAGAGCCTCGGCGCCGTCGCGGGCCTCGGCCTCGGCATCGGCGTGCTGCAGTCCGGCAAGATCGCGATCAAGGGCGTCCTCGGCTGGTTCGCGCACCGCGGCTACCACGGTCTGGCGATGCCGAGCTGGGAGCGCAAGTGGCGCGTGCTGTGGGGCTGGTGGAACAACTTCTGGCTCGGCCGCGACATCGTGTCCCTGGAGGCCCTCCGGGCCCCGCGCGCCGCGTTCGAGGAGTTCGCCTCCCGCCCGAAGCCGGCCGTCGAGGCCGCTCCGGCGGAGGCGCCCAAGAAGGCTGCGCGGTCGAAGGCTGCCGAGAAGGAGCCTGCCGCGGTCTCCGCCAAGTAAACCGTTCCAGAAGGCCCGGTCCCTGCGGGACCGGGCCTTCTGCGTCCCTGCGCGCAGGAAATCCGGGCCGACTCGCCGCCGAAACCCCTTCCGAATGGCCTTCGGCAGGAGATTGTGGCGTGTTCTCCTGCGCGGAGACGCGCCCGTCAGCCGACGATGCGAACGCGCCCGTTGCTGAGGTCGGCGACCGCGGCGACCACCGAGTCCCGCGCTGCCTCCGGCACCCGCAACGTCAGCGTCACCGCCTCCCCGTACTGAGCCGCCGGCTCGGCGTACCCCTCGCCCTCCGCCCAGCGCCGGACGCGCTCGGCGTCGGCGTAGTCTGCCTCCAGCCGCAATTCGGTCTCGGGGACGTGCTCGACCTTCTCGGCCCCGGCCACCGCCGCGGCGATCGCGTCCGTGTACGCGCGAACCAGCCCGCCTGCGCCGAGCTTCACGCCGCCGAAGTACCGGACCACGGCGCCGAGCACGCCGTCGAGGTCGTGGTGCCGAAGCACCTCCAGGATGGGGCGCCCCGCCGTCCCGGACGGCTCCCCGTCGTCCGACATGCCCGAGTGGCCGCCGGCGAGGAGAGCCCAGCAGACGTGCGAGGCCGCCGGGTGCTCGGAGCGCAACCGGGCGACGACCGCGAGCGCCTCCTCGCGGCCGTCGACCGGGGTGACGAGGGCGACGAAACGGCTCCGGCGCACCTCCAGCTCGGCGGCGGCGGGAGCGTCGAGGGTGTGCGTCATGGCGAGGCCCGACGATGAATCACCAGTGCCCCCAGTGGGACTCGAACCCACACTCGGGCGATTTTAAGTCGCCTGCCTCTACCGATTGGGCTATGGGGGCCAATTGGGCTACAGGGGCGAGCCGTCCCGGTGGGGGTCCGACGTCAGCGGTTGCGGTAGGGCGACTTCACCATCTGGACGATGGCGCCTAACGCGAGTGCGCCGCCGACGATGATGACGGTCCAGATGAATCCGATGAGCACGCCTTCCATGCGTCCAACAATATACGGTGTCCGGGCCGTCGTGCCCCTTGTCGGCCGCCCCGCGCCGGCGCAGGGTGGGGAGCATGATCCGGATCGGTTCCATCGTGTGGGGTGTGCGCGACCTCCCGCGCGCCGTCGCGTTCTGGTCGGCGGCGCTCGGCTATCGGCCGCTGCGGGAGCCGGACGTCGACTGGGCGATCCTGGTGCCCGTCGGCGGGGTCGGACCGCAGCTCGCGCTCAAGCTCGTCGGCAGCGAGGCGAACCCGTCGCCGCGGCACCACCTCGACCTGTACGCCGACGACCAGGAGGCCGAGGCGGCGCGGCTGCGCGCGCTCGGCGCGACCGATATCGACTGGGAGTACGAGGAGGGCGCCGACTACCTGGTGCTCGCCGATCCCGACGGCAACCGGTTCTGCGTCGTCGCGGCGGGGAGGCCGCTGCCACGCCCGATTCGTGAGCGCCGGTTCCGGATGCGGACCGCGCTGAGAGGTCCTTCAGGCCGCCCCAAGGATGCACCCACCCGGGCCGTGCACACTGTCTGCTGACACCCTTTCTGGTGAGGTGTCCTCCGACCCGGCTGGAGCCCGAGATCCCCCGACGCAAGGCTCCAGCCGGGTCCTTCATGTCCGGAGCGTGTCGGCTAGGCTCGCCGGGTGACCGACACGCGATGCCCCTGCGGGAGCGGCGAGACCTACGCGAACTGCTGCGGGCCGCTGCACGCCGGAGCCGCGGCGCCGACGGCCGAGCGGCTGATGCGTTCGCGGTTCAGCGCGTTCGCGCTCGGGGACGTCGCCTACCTGGTGCGGAGCTGGCACGCGTCCACGCGGCCGCGGACGCTCGACCTGGACGACGGCCTGCGCTGGTACCGGCTGGACGTCGAGTCCACGGAGCGGGGCGGCCCGTTCGACACGGACGGGGTCGTGGCGTTCACCGCGTACTACAAGGGCGCCGAGCGCGGCAGCCTGCACGAGGTGTCCCGGTTCGTCCGGGAGGGCGGCGACTGGTTCTACGTCGACGCTGTCTGAGCGGGAGTGACCATGCCCGCGTCAGCGCGCGGGCTCCACGAAGCGCTCCCACAGCCACACCGACAGCCCCACCCCCGCGAACGCCACGGCGGCGAGGACGACGGCGACGACGCCAGCCCCGGTCTGGGCCAGCGACGCCACGGGCAGCAGCAGCGCGAACAGCACCGTGTAGACCACGAGCGCCATCGCCAGCCAGAGCGGGCGCGACCACTGCAGGACCGCGCGCCCCGCGAGGCGGCCGAACGGCAGCAGCGCGATGGCTGTCGAGCCGACCGCGACGAGGGCGATGGCGTTCGCCAACTCGATCAGGAAGGCAGACGGGGCGCCGGATGGGGTTGGGAGGACGCCGACGGCCAGCCACGCCAGCACACCGCAGGCGGCGACCGCCGAGAGCTGGACGGCCGCGGTCCGCCCGCGTTCGACGCGGCCGAGGCTGTCGGGGAGCACCGCACCGAGCACCAGGCCGAACAGGAGGGCGGGCTCCAGCCCGAGCAGTCGTGAGCCGATCGCGGTGGCCGCGACGACCACGAGGAGGCCGGGCCGTACCACCGTACGCGCCATCGCCACCCCGAGGTGCCGGGTCATGCCGCGGGCGGAGAGGACCCAGATCGCGTTGACCCCGGCGATCGCGAGCGAGACGGCGATGAGCAGACGGACGTACGCCGAGGCGTCGTGGACGGAGGTGGACAGGGTCACCAGCGCCGCCGCCGACACGCCCACGACCGGCGCGAGCCAGACCGGCTGCGTGCCGCCCGCCGCATCGCCCGGAGCCGCGTGCGCGCCGATTCCCGATGCCGGCCGCCCACCGAGCAGCGCATCCGCCTCGCCGAGCTCCGCGGCCGCGCGGTTGCGGCCGAAGACGGAGGCCCGCGCCACCCGCGGCTCCCGCGGCCGGGCCAGCGACACGACGAGCAGCCGCGCCGGGAGCACGAGCAGCAGCAGCGCGGCGACCGCCAGCCCGACCGAGCGCAGCCAGCCGGGCACCGACGCCGGCGTGACGACCGGGGCCGAGGCGGTCGTGAACGGCGTGGAGGTCCAGCCCTTGGTGTCCGGGTGCGTCGGAGCTGCCGGCACGGCCGGCGGGGCGGTGGTCGTCGGCGGCACAGCGGGCGCCGGTGCAGGAGCCGGGACCGGCGTGCCGCGCGTCTGCGGCGGCGACGTCGCGCCGGCGACGGCTTCCACGGTGACCGCGACGGGGTTGCTGCCCGCGCTCACATTCCCCGCGGCATCGCGCTGCAGGGCGGAGGCCACGTAGTCTCCCGCCGGGAGCGTCGCGGCGCACGACCAGGCGCCGCCGGACACCGTCGCGGTGCAGGCCACGGTCGTGCCCCGGGAGTTGCTGGCGTAGACGGTGACGCCGGCGCCCTGTTCGCCGGCGCCCGCGAACGCGATCGCCCCGCCGGCCGCGACCGTCGTGCCGGGCGCAGGCGAACTGATGGTCGGCGCAGGCGGCGCGGCGGTGTCGACCACGACGCTCACTGCCGCGCTCCGCGCCGATCGCGTGGTCGAGAACGGCGCCACCTGGGTCGCGGTGACCGTGTGCCGGCCGTCGCCGAGGCCCGGGAGGACGCAACCCCAGTTGCCGGCGCTGTCGGCGGGGAAGGTGCAGGAGGCGCCGGTCTCGGCGGTCACGGTGACCGAGGCGCCCGGGTAGGCCGTGCCGCGGATGCCGCCTCCGGTGGCGGCGCCCGGGGCGGAGACGATGGTCGGCGGGGAGAGCACGTCGACGCGCCCGCTTGCGGCGAGGCCGCTGGAGCGGGAGACGGCGCGGACAGGCACGCCGGGCCCGTCGGGGAGACGCTGGAGGGCGCACTGGAAGGTTCCGTCGGCCGCGGCGGTCGCGGCGCAGGAGGTGCCGGCGCTCGTCGACGAGCCGCCGGAGACGTCGATGGTGTCGCCGGGGTCGGCGGTTCCCGAGACGGTCAGCGGGAAGCTCGTGACCAGGCCGCTCGGCAGCGGGTCGAGCGTCGGCGGCCCCGGGGTCGGTGTCGGGGTGGGCGTGTCGGCGGGCGCGGAGTTGTCGGCGGGCACGGTCGCGCCGGCGAGCGACGGACCGGAGACGTCTGCGGGTGCTGTGCGAGTCGGAACGCTGCGGGACACGGTGGTGGCGGTGGTGGCGACGGTGTCGATGGTCTGGGCCGACGCCGGCGGTGCGAGTCCCGCGATCGACCCGGCGGCGAACGCGAGCGCGGCGAGCACGGATGCGGACAGCACGACGACGACCAGCCCGGTCGCCCCCCTGGGCCGGACTGGTGGAGACGCGTCCGACATGAATACCCGCATTCCACCCCATTTGAGGGGCAGGACATGCCTCCTGTCAAACCACCCGGCCGGATTTACGGCATACTGACAAGTGGGTCAACTGTCCCACTTCGCGCGACGACGCGCGACGGCACCGTGAGGAGCTTCGATGACGCGCATCGCCCCGGCAGCACGGCGCGCCTCCCTGGTGCAGGCGGCCCTGCGGGTGATCGCGCGGGACGGCGTCGCCGCTGCCACCACCCGGCGGATCGTCGCCGAGGCCGGGATGCCGCTGGCCAGCTTCCACTACGTCTTCGCGTCCCGCGACGAGCTGATGGCCGAGCTGGTGAACACGGTGGTGGCGGGGGAGCAGAGCGACCTCGAGCCGGCGTTCGACCCGGCGACCGCCCCTCCGGAGCTGCGCGCCGCGATCCGCTCGGGCCTCCAGCACTACCTCGACGGCGTGCGGGCCGACCCCGACCGCGAGAAGGCGATGTTCGAGCTGACCCAGTGGGCGCTCCGCGAGCCCGGTTTCGCGCCGCTGGCCCGCCGCCAGTACGACCGCTATTACGAGCTCGCCGAACGGGCCGCGCACGGCGCCGCCGAGCTGACCGGCAGCGCGTGGAGCCTCCCCGTCGCCGAGGTCGCCCGGCTGCTGGTGACCCTCACCGACGGCCTCACCATAGCCTGGCTGGTGACCCGCGACGACGCCGCGGCCGAGCGCAGCATGGACTTCGCGGCGGACGCGCTCGCTGCGCTCGCCGGCCCTCCCCGTCCCGTTCCCGTCCCTTCCGCCCCCGTCCCTTCCGCCCCCGACCCGAACGCAGGTGCCCGATGACCCACACCTCGACGCCGGCCGTCTTCGCCGAACCCACCCGCCGCGTCCCCGGCCGTTGGATCGCGGCCTTCGCGGTCGCCTGGCTCGGCGTCTGGATGGCGCAGCTCGCGCCCATCCAGAAGCTGCTGCCCGACCAAGTCCAGGCCCAGCTCCACTCCACCTACTGGGTCGACAACGTCGTCGCCTTCGGCATCATCTCCGGTATCTCCGGCGTCTGCGCGATCGTCGCGTACCCGCTGACCGGTGCGCTCTCCGACCGCACCACCAGCCGGTTCGGCCGGCGCCGTCCCTGGGTCGCCGGCGGCGCCGTGCTGTTCGCGGTGTCGCTCGTGCTGCTCGGCCTGCAGACGACGATGGTCGGGATCGCCGTCTTCTGGTCGCTCGCGCTCACCGGCTTCTGCGTCCTCACGGCGGCGCTGACCGCGACGATCTCCGACCAGGTGCCGGTCGACCAGCGCGGCTACGTCTCCGGCTGGATCAGCGCTCCGCAGGCCATCGGGATCATCCTCGGCGTCTCGCTCGTCACCTACGTGTTCGTCGGCGCGCTGGTCGGCTACGCCGCGATGGCCGTGCTGCTGGTGCTCCTCGTACTGCCGTTCCTGTTCCTCCCCGACGCGGTGCTGCCCCCGCACCAGCGCGAGCCGATGACGTTCCGCGGCGTGATCGAGGGGCTCTGGATCAGCCCGCGCGAGCACCCGGACTTCGGCTGGACGCTCCTCAGCCGTGTGCTGGTGAACTTCGGCAACGCCTTCGGGACGTCGCTGCTGCTGTACTTCCTGGAGTTCGGGCTGCACGACGCGCATGCCGACGACGACCTGCTGGTGCTGATCCTCATCTACATGGTGTTCGTCATCATCGCCTCGCTCGCGCTCGGCCGGCTTTCCGACCGACTCGGGAGGCGCAAGGCGTTCGTGTTCGTGTCGTCCGCGCTGCAGGGCGTCGCCGCGCTGCTGCTGGCGTTCGTGCCGGTGCTGCCGGTGGCGATGGTCGCGGCGGGTCTGCTCGGCCTCGGCTACGGCTGCTTCCTCTCGGTGGACCAGGCGCTCGCGACCCAGGTGCTGCCCGATCCGGAGAACCGCGGCAAGGACCTCGGCATCATGAACATCGCGACGGCCGTGCCGCAGGCGATGGCGCCGCTGTTCGGCGCCGCGATCGTCGCGGCGCTCGGCGGGTTCGTGGGCCTGTTCGTGCTCTCCGGGGTGTTCGCGTTCGCGGGAGCCCTCGCGGTCGCGCGGGTGAAGGCGGTGCGCTGATGGAGCTCCTGGACCTGACAGCCAAGCCGGCCGCCGCCGAACGCACCTGGACCACGCCCGACGTGTTCTGGCCCGCGCTGAGCGCGGCGACCGCGCGCTTCGATCCGGCGTTCGGCGTGCTGCACCTGCCCGCGCTGCGGCACAACACGCACGACATGCTCCGCCGCGCCGCGGGCAAGCCGATCAGGGTGGCCTCCAAATCGGTGCGCGTGCGTGCGGTGCTGGACGCCGTCCTCGCCCTCCCCGGGTACGCCGGCGTGCTCGCCTACACGCTGCCCGAGGCGCTGTGGCTGGCGGAAGGCGACGCCGACCACGCGCCGATCGAGGACGTCGTCGTCGGCTACCCGAGCGTCGACCGCGCCGCGATCGCCCGGCTGGCGGCCTCGCCCGAGCTGGCCTCCCGGGTCACGCTCATGGTCGACTCGGTCGCGCACCTCGACCTCATCGACGCGGTCGTGCCGCCGGCGCAGCGGGAGACGATCCGGCTCTGCCTGGAACTGGACTCCTCGTGGGACGCCCCGGTGCTCGGCCACATCGGCGTCTACCGCTCGCCGCTGCACAGCGTCGACAGGGTCCGGGAAGTGGCGGAGGCGATCGTACGGCGTCCCGGCTTCGCGCTGGTCGGGATGATGGGGTACGAGGCCCAGATCGCCGGACAGGGCGACAACCCGCCCGGCCGCCCGGCGTGGGGTGCGACGCTGCGCTGGATGCAGAAGAACTCGCGCGAGGAACTGCTCGCCCGCCGCGGGGAGGCTGTGGCGGCCGTGCGCGCGCTCGCCGACCTGGAGTTCGTGAACGGCGGCGGCACCGGCTCGCTGGAGTTCACGGCCTCCGACCCCTCGGTGACCGAGATCGCGGCAGGCAGCGGCCTGTTCGGCGGCCACCTATTCGACAGCTACCGGGGCTTCCGGCCCGCGCCCGCGGCGTCTTTCGCGCTGTCGGTGGTGCGGCGGCCCGACGAGCGCACGGCGACCCTCCTCGGCGGCGGCTGGATCGCCTCCGGCCCTCCCGGACCCGACCGGCTCCCGAAGATCGAGTGGCCGACCGGGCTGTCGATGGTCGAGCGTGAGATGGCCGGCGAGGTGCAGACCCCGGTCACCGGAGCCGCCGCGGGCATCCTCCGCGTCGGCGACCGGGTCTGGCTGCGGCACACCAAGTCGGGCGAGCTCAGCGAGCACGTGAACGACTTCCACTTCGTCGACACCGTGGACGGGCGGCCGGCGGTCACCGGCTCCGTGCCGAGCTACCGCGGCGAGGGGAAGGTGTTCCTGTGACCGCCAGCGGGGAGTGTGGCGAAACTGGGGCCGCACCGAGTCCATCCGCCCGCAACGCGTCGAGCGGCCGCGCGACGCGGAGGCCGTGCAGCGGGCGGTCGCGGCGGCGGCGAAGCAGGGGATGCGCGTCAAGGCCGTCGGCGCCGGGCACAGCTTCACCGGGATCGCGGCGGCCCCAGGCGTACTGCTCGACCTGGAGGATGTCAGCGGCGTCCTCGACGTCGATCTCGAACGCGGCCGGGTGCGCCTGGCCGCGGGGACGCACCTCCACCAGCTCCCGCGGCTGCTGCGGCCCTACGGGCTGGCCCTGGAGAACATGGGCGACATCGACCGGCAGACCATCGCGGGCGCGACCTCCACGGGGACGCACGGCACGGGCGGCTCCTTCGGCGGACTGGCGACCCAGATCGTCGCGGTCACGCTCGTCACCGGTTCCGGCGAGCTCCTCACCGTCAGCGAGGAGCAGAACGCCGACCTGCTGCCCGCCGTGCGCCTCGGGCTCGGCGCGCTCGGGGTGATCGTCGACGTCACCCTCCAGTGCGTTCCGGCCTATCTGCTGAAGGCGGTCGAGCGTCCCGAGCCCCTGCAGCAGGTGCTCGACAGCTACCTGGAGCGCTCCGCCCGGGAGGACCACTTCGAGTTCTACTGGTTCCCGCACACCGAGACCGGCCTGACCAAGACGAACACCAGGCTGCCGCTCACCGAGCCGCGCGCCCCGCTGTCGGCGCCCGGCCGCTGGATGGACGACGAGCTCCTCGCCAACGGCGTCTACCGCGGGGTCTGCGCGGTCGGGACCGTGCTGCCGGGCATCATCCCGCCGTTCAGCCGGCTCGCCCAGAAGCTCACCGGCAACCGCGACTTCACCGACCACTCGGCGCGCGTCTTCGTGACCAACCGCACGGTGCGGTTCCGGGAGATGGAGTACGCGCTCCCACGGGAGGCGGTTCCGGGCGCGCTCGCCGAGGTGAAGGCGCTCATCGAGCGGAAGGGCTGGCGCATCTCCTTCCCGATCGAGGTGCGCTCGGCGGCGGCCGACGACAACTGGCTGTCGACGGCATACGGGCGCGACAGCGGCTACATCGCGGTGCACCGCTACTACCGGGAGGACCCGACCGAGTACTTCACCGCGGTCGAGGAGATCATGAACGCCCACGACGGCCGGCCGCACTGGGGCAAGCTGCACTACCGCGACGCCGGCTCGCTGCGCGCCGCGTACCCGCGCTTCGACGAGTTCCTCGCCGCACGCGACCGCCTCGACCCCGGCCGCCGCTTCGAGAACGCCTACCTCCGCCGAGTCCTCGGCCCGTAGGCAACCGCCGCGTACGCGAATCATCTGCGTACTCGGCGGTCTTCGGCTGACTTTTCGCGTACTCGGCGGTCGCTCAGGGGGTGCGGCGCTGGAGGGTGAGGGCGCCGACGACGACGGCGCCGACGGCGAACGCGCCGATGATGAGGAGCTGGCCGCCGATGTATGCGGCGTCGTGCGTGTCCGTGGAGACGGCGTTGAGCGCGTCCACCGCATGCGAGAGCGGCAGCCAGTCGCTGATCTGGCGCAGGCCGTCCGGAAGCTGATCGCGGGGGATGAAGATCCCGCCGAGCAGGATCTGCGGGAACACGATCAGCGGCATGAACTGCACGACCTGGAACTCGGTGCGCGCGAACGCGCTGGCGAACAGGCCGAGCGTGCTGCCGAGCACGGCGTCGGTGACGGCCACCGCCACCATGAGCCAGGGGTCGCCCTTGATCTCCAGACCGCACACCCAGACGGCGTAGCCGACCGCGACGAGGGACTGGATGATCGCGAGCAGCCCGAAGGCCAGGGTGTAGCCGAGGATGAAGTCTCCCCGGCCGAGCGGCATCGACAGCAGCCGTTCGAGGGTGCCGGTGCGGCGTTCCCGCAGCGTCGTGATGCTCGTCACGAGGAACATGACGATGAACGGGAACAGCGCGACGATGGCCGGGCCGATCGTGGCGAACACGGGCGTGTCCGTGAAGATCCACGCCACGAGGCCGATCAGGAGGCTCGGCACGATCACCAGCAGGCCGATCGTGCGCGGGTCGTGCCGGATCTGCGTGAGCACGCGCCCGGCGGTGGCGAGGGTGCGGGTGGGGTTCATCGGGAGGCCTCCCCGTCCTCGTCGTGGGAAACGTCGGCGGTGTCGTCCTCCGCGCCCTCGCCCAGCGCGTGCCGGGGATGGTGCCGCCGCAGCAGCGTCAGGAACGCGCCCTCCGCATCCGGCGCGCCGGTCTCGGCCAGCAGCTCCTCCGGGGTGGTGTCGGCGAGGATGGCGCCCTCCCGCATCAGCAGCAGCCGGTCGCAGCGGGTCGCCTCGTCCATGACGTGGCTGGAGATCAGGAGACTGGTGCCTCCGTCAGCCAACCGGTGGAACAGCGTCCACAGCTCCACGCGCAGCAGCGGGTCGAGGCCGACGGTCGGCTCGTCCAGCACCAGGAGGTCGGGCGAGCCGAGCAGCGCCGCGGCGAGGGAGACCCGGCTTCGCTCGCCTCCCGAGAGCGTGGAGACGAGCCGCCCGGCGTTCGCGCCGAGGTCGGTCGCCTCGATGGCGCGGTCGACGTCCGCCTTGCCTGCGCCGAGCACGCTCCGGAAGTACGTCAGGTTCTGCTTCACCGTCAGATCGTCGTAGACGCTCGCCGCCTGCGTCACGTAGCCGACGCGGTGCCGCAGGGCGAGCGACCCCGCCGGTTGGCCGAGCACCTCCACACGCCCGGCCGCGACGCGCTGGACGCCGACGATGGAGCGCATGAGTGTCGTCTTGCCGCAGCCGCTCGGCCCGAGCAGGCCGACGACCTGGCCGCGCGGGATGTGGAGGTCGAGCCCGTCGAGCACCATCGTCCGTCCCCGCTTCACCCGCAGGCCGTCGATGACGACGGCGGCGTCGTCCACGAGGTCGCGCCCGGCCGGCGGCGATGAATTCATCATGTGATGAATTATTCGCCCGGACCCCGACCGCCGTCAATATCCCCGAACAGATGCCACTGGATCACCGGCCCCACCCGCCGGGCGAGCTCGTCCGGACCGGCGCTCGCGATCGGCTCCAGCTTGAGGGCGTAGCGGGTCATCAGCACGCCGACGATCTGGGAGGCGGCCAGGTCGGCGCGCAGTTCGGCGTCGTCGCCGTGGCTGAGCGCCGCCAGTCGGGCGAACACCTCCCTGGTCAGGAACTCCCGCAGCATCCGGGTCCCCGGCCCGCTGCTCAGGACGGTGCGGAGGATGAGCACCATGCGCCCGGCCGCGCGCTCGTCCTCGAGCTGGGTCAGGAGGTAGCGCACGAGCGTCTCGCCGACCGCGTCCCGCGGGGCGCCGAGCACCACGTCCAGCACCCGGTCGGGCCGCAGCGGGGCCTCCAGGGTGGCGGCGAACAGGTCGGCCTTGTCCTCGAAGTAGTGGTGCACGAGCGCGGAGTCGACCCCCGCGCGCCGCGCGACGGCGCGCAGCGAGGCCGCCTCATAACCGCGTTCGGTGAACTCCTCGGCCGCCGCCCGCACGATCGCCGAACGGGCGGAGGCCGCCCCGCGCTCCTTGCGCGGCCGGCCCCTCCTGCGGCGTTCGGCGACCTCACTCACGTGTGCCATTGTGCACCCCGGACCGGGGGCCCTGTCCATCCGCATTGCGGTTGCTTCGAGTGTGATGGGAAGCCCGTGGGAGGCGCATCCGTGCCGGTTAGGATGCTGTTCAGCGCAGTCGATCGGCGCATTCACGCTTAGGAGTTCCCGCAATGGAATGGCTCATTCCGGTCATCATCGTCGTCGTGCTCGTCGCGATCATCGGAATCTACTTCTGGGCCACGTACAACTCGCTCGTCACGCTCAAGGTGCGGGTGGACGAGGCGTGGAGCGACATCACGGTGCAGCTGAAGCGTCGTGCCGATCTCATCCCCAATCTGATCGAGACGGTCAAGGGCTACGCCGCGCACGAGCGCGGCGTCTTCGAGTCGGTCACCAAGGCCCGCGCCGAGACGCTGACGGCGCAGACGCCGGGTGAGGCGTCCGTGGCCGAGGGGCACATGCAGACCGCGCTGAAGAGCATCTTCGCCGTGGCGGAGGCCTACCCGCAGCTCCAGGCGAGCCAGAACTTCCTGCGCCTGCAGGCCGACCTGGTCGACACCGAGGACAAGATCCAGGCCTCGCGCCGGTTCTACAACGGCGGCGTGCGCGAGTTCAACACCAAGATCAAGGTCTTCCCGAACAACCTGTTCGCGCGCCGGCTCGGCTTCAGCGAGCGCGAATTCTTCGAGGTCGACAACCTGGCGGCGATCGCCGAGCCGCCGCGCGTCCAGTTCTAGGGCGTCGATGTACAGGGCAATCGCCAGGAACAAGCGCAACACCGTCTTCATCATCCTGCTGTTCCTGATTCTGATCGGTGCGCTCGGATGGCTGTTCTCCGTCATCTACAACAGCTGGGCGATCCTGGCCTGGGTCGGGATCGGCGCGATCGTCTACACCGTGTTCCAGTACTTCATGGCCTCCAGCCAGGCGCTGAGCATGTCCGGGGCGGTGCCGATCACCAAGGCCGACAATCCGCGGCTCTGGAACGTGGTCGAGAACCTCTCGATCACGACGGGCACGCCCATGCCGGCGGTCTACATCATCAACGACCCGGCGCCCAACGCGTTCGCCACCGGGCGCGACCCGCAGCACGCGTCGGTCGCCGCGACCACAGGCCTGCTCGACATCATGAACGACGCCGAGCTGGAGGGTGTGATGGCCCATGAGCTCGGGCATGTGCGCAACTACGACATCCGGCTCTCCATGATCGTCTTCGGCCTCACCGTCGCCATCGGGCTTATCGCCGACATCTTCGTGCGGATGGCCTTCTTCGGCGGCAACAACCGGAACAACAACAATGGCGGGGGCGGCAACCCGATCGTGCTGGTGTTCGGGCTCATCGCCGCGATCATCGCACCGCTGGTGGCGACGCTCGTGCAACTCGCGGTGTCGCGCCAGCGCGAGTACCTCGCCGACGCCACCGGGGCGATGACCACACGGCACCCGGATGCGCTCGCGAGCGCGCTGCTCAAGCTGCAGGACTACGGCCGGCCGATGCGCCGCCAGAACAGCAGCATGGCGCACCTGTGGATCGCCGAGCCGCTCAAGCCCAGCCTGATGAGCCGGCTGTTCTCGACGCACCCGCCCATCCCCGAGCGCGTCGACCGCCTCGAGAAGATGGGCTCCACCTTCTAGCGACATTCGCACCGAATGCGCACTTTCGCGGCGCCATTCGCGACATTCGTCCCGAATGTTGCGTTGGAGGCTTCGCGACATTCGTGACGAATGTGGGGTTGGGCGGCGCCATTCGCGACATTCGTGACGAATGTGGTGGGTGGGGCGCTCGGGGGGCTACGCCTCGGCGGCCTCCAGTTCGGCGGTGCCGGTGTAGCGGTAACGGACGCGGGTGCCGACGGCGGGCTCGTCGAGGGGGCGCCACTCGGTGCCGGCGTTGTTCGCGCCGTCGACCACGTCGATGTCGCGGATGAGATCGGCGGGGGCACCGTCCCGGTAGCCGGTGATGACCTCCGCGTAGACCGAGGAGTCGGGGTTCAGCAGCACCGCGATGTAATGGCTGGAATCCCGCACGTCGTCGGTCGTCACCCACATCCGGTTGTCGAACTGCACGTGCGCGCGGCCGTCCGCTCCGCGTTTGACCCCGGTCACGATGCCGTCGAGCCAGCGTTCGCCGTCGCGATAGGCGAAGAGCTCGCGCATGGGCTGTTCGTAGTCGGCCTCATCGGCCCCGTCGGCGTCCAGGTACTCGAGCGGTGAACTCATGCCCCGCACATTACCCCCGCACGCGGCGTCGCCGCGAGGACGAACTCAGGAGGCCGTGGGCGCGGCCAGGGCGAGCTCTGCGGCGAGCATGGGGGCGAGGTCGCCCCGCGCCCCCTCGGCGACCTCCACGGCGCCGAGGCCCTGCCAGGCCGCTGTCTCGCCGAGCAGCGGGACCAGACGCTCGGCCACCCGGCCGCCGTCGCCGGCCTCCGTCCACGCGGACTGCACCCGCAGCACACCGGCCTGCCGGTCGCTCTTCAGGTCGATGCGGCCGACGAGCTCGTCGTCCAGCAGGATGGGCAGCGAGTAGTAGCCGTACACGCGCTGCGGGGCGGGCGTGTAGATCTCGATGCGGTAGTGGAAGCCGAACATCCGCAGCGCCCGGTCGCGGAACCAGACGACCGGGTCGAAGGGCGACAGCAGCGCGGCCGCCTCGATGCCGCGCGGCCTGCGCGCGTCACGGTGCATCCAGGCCTTCACGGGCCGGTCGCCTGCTCCGGTCCAGCCCTTCACCTCCACCGGGATGACCTCGCCCGCGTCGGCCAGCTCCTCCATCGCCACCGCCACGGCCGGGCCTTTCAGCCGGTAGTAGTCGGCGAAGTCGCGGAGCGTCCCGACGCCGTGGGCGACGGCCGAGCGGCGCATCAGTTCGCGGATGGCGTCGGCGTCGGCGACCGTACGGTCGAGCACGCTCGCAGGGAGGACGTCCTCCACCAGCCCGTAGCGGCGCTGGAAGCGCGTGCGTCCGGCGATGGCGACCTCGCCGAACAGGAACATCCGCTCCAGGGCGCGCTTGACCTCCGACCAGCCCCACCACGGCCCGGAGCGCCGGTTCGCGTCGTGCTCGATCTCGCTGGCGGCGAGCGGACCCTTGGCGGCGAGCTCGCTGCGCAGCCAGGACAGCGTGGTCTCGTGCGCGGCGAACCAGGCGTTGCCGGTGGCGTAGCGCTCCCGGTACTGGCGCATGCGCCAGCCGAACAGCGACCAGTCCTCCTTGCGCACGAACGCGGCCTCGTGCGCCCAGTACTCGGTGTGCGGTCCCCGCGCGTCGAAGGTCAGCCGGTCGAGCAGGGTGCGGTCGTACGCTCCCAGCCGCGCGAACGCGGGGAGGTAGTGGCTGCGCTCGAACACGTTGACCGAGTCGATCTGCAGCAGGTTGATCCTGTCCATCAGCCCGTTGAGCTGCCGCGTACCGACCGCCGCCGGGCGCGGGCGCCCGAAGCCCTGGGCGGCGAGCGCGATGCGGCGCGCGAGGGCGGGGAGAGCTGTTCGACCACGGGTCGACCTTAGCGGCAAGGTCCGACACCCCTCGTTCACCCGCTGGTCACGTCCCGCTGGCCCACGCGTATCCCGGCCTCCCTAGCGTGTCGACGGAGCCGGGTCGCACAGCCCGGCCGTCAACCCGACCTGGAGGACATTCCGTGATCAACACGCGCGCCCGCATCGCCGGACTCACCGCCGCGGCGACCGTCGTGGCTCTCTCGCTCGCCGCCTGCTCCGGCGGCGCCGACGCCAGCAGCACCGATGCCGGCAGCACCGCCGCCGGCACCTCGGCCGCCTCGGCCACCGACGTCGCCTCCGCGGGCGGCATGTCCGCCCTGGTGGCGGCCGCGAAGAAGGAGGGCAGCCTCAACATCATCGCGACGCCCGGCGACTGGGCCAATTACCAGGAGATCTTCGACGGCTTCACCAAGAAGTACGGCATCACGATCAACCCGAGCCAGGACAGCGCCTCCAGCCAGGAGGAGATCGACGCCGCCAAGAAGCTGAAGGGCCAGGACACCGCTCCGGACACCTTCGACATCGGCTCGTCGGTGGCGCTGGCGAACACGCAGTACTTCGCCCCGTACAAGCCGACCGGCTTCAACGACATCCCGGCCGCGCAGAAGGACAAGAACGGCCTCTGGAAGGTCGGCTACTACGGTGTCATGTCCGTCGGCTACGACGCGAACAAGATCAAGTCCGCGCCGAAGTCGTTCTCCGATCTGCTGAAGCCCGAGTTCAAGGGCGCCGTCGCGCTCAACGGCAACCCGACCCAGGCGGCCGCCGCGGCCGGCGCGGTCGCCTACGCCGACCTGCAGAACGGCGGCACGCTGGACGACCTGACCCCGGGCATCGACTGGTTCACGAAGCTGAAGGCCGCTGGCAACTGGAACGCCGCCGACGGCAAGCCGAACACCATCGCCTCCGGCGAGACCCCGGTCCTGCTCGACTGGTCGTTCAACCAGAAGGGCTACGCGACCTCCGACACCATCAAGTCGGGCGGCGTGAACTGGAAGTACACCGTCCTTCCGGGCACCGCGTACGTCGGCTACTACAACCAGGCCATCAACAAGGACGCCCCGCACCCGGCGGCCGCACGCCTCTGGGAGGAGTACCTCTATAGCGACGCCGCGCAGAACGCCTGGCTGAAGGGCGGCGCCTACCCGGCCCGCGTGGACGCGATGGAGAAGGCCGGGACCCTGGACGCCAAGGAGTTCCCGGGCAAGCTCGACAAGGTGGCCGTGATGACGGACAAGCAGGCCACCGACGCCGGCGCCCTCCTCAACGCCAAGTGGGCCAACGCGGTCGGCTGATGACCGAGACCATCGCCGCACCCGCGGTCGACACTGCCGCCGGGATCGCCTCGAGCGGTTCCCGGCGGCAGCCGCCGTCGGCGGCCGCTCCCGGGCGGGTCCGCCGGCGTCGCGGTCTCGCCGCCGCGCTCGGCCTCACCCCGTTCGCCCTCTACGTCGTGGTCTTCCTCGCCGTGCCCACCCTCGTCGCGGTGGGGAGCGGGTTCGTGGACGGCGAGGGCCGCTTCACCTGGTCCAACCTGACCGGGCTCGCCGAACCCGCCATCGCCGGCTCGTTCTTCGGCGCGTTCTGGCTGTCCGCGGTGACTGCCGTGGTCGGCGCGATCGCTGGAGCCGCGCTCTGCTTCGCGATGCTGGCCTCCCGACCGGGCGGCGTCACGCGTTCGCTCGTCGACTCCGCCAGCAGCGTGCTCGCCCAGTTCGGCGGTGTGATGCTCGCGTTCGCGTTCATCGCGACCATCGGCGCCCAGGGCCTCGTGACCGTGCTGCTGCGCAACGCCTTCCACCTGAACATCTACGCGAACGGCGTGTGGCTCTACACGGTGCCCGGCCTGATCCTCCCGTACCTCTACTTCCAGATCCCGCTCATGGTCATCACCTTCCTGCCCGCGCTGGAGGGGCTGCGCCCGCAGTGGCTGGAGGCGACCGCCACGCTCGGCGGCACGCGCTGGACCTACTGGACACGGGTCGGCGGCCCCATCCTGCTGCCGTCGTTCCTCGGCAGCCTGCTGCTGCTCTTCGCCAACGCCTTCTCGTCCTACGCGACCGCGGCGGCGCTCGTCGGCCAGGCCAACAACATCGTCTCGCTGCAGATCCGTCAGGCCCTCATCTCGGAGACCGTGCTCGGCCGCGCGAACCTGGCCGGCTCGATGGCGCTCGGGATGCTCCTGGTGATGGTCGTCGTGATGCTCGCCTACTCGGCGCTCGTGCGCCGGACTGCGCGGTGGCAGCGGTGAGCGGCGGCGCTCCGCTGCGGCTCGGGCCGGGCCCGGTCGCCCGCACCGTGATCTGGGTGGTCCTCGGTGCGTTCTTCCTCATCCCGCTGTTCTCGATGCTGGAGTTCACGCTGCGCACCGCGAAGCCCGGGGTGTACAGCTTCGACCGCTGGATCGCGGTCTTCGGCGGGGAGACCACCCGCTGCGACCGCGTCTATCAAGGGCTCGGCAACTCGCTCGTGCTCGCCGCCGTGACGGTGGCGATCGTGCTGCTGGTGCTGCTGCCGACGATCGTGCTCGTCGAGCTGCGCTTCCCGACGCTGCGGCGCCTGCTGGAGGCCGTCTGCCTGCTCCCGATCATGATCCCCGCGATCGTGATGGTGGTGGGGCTGGCGCCGACCTACGCGGTCGTGACCTCGATCGTCGGATCGGGCACCTGGACGCTGGCGTTCGCGTACGGCATCACTGTGCTCCCGTACGCGTACCGCGCCATCCAGAGCAATGTCTCCGCCGTCGACATGGTCACGCTGAGCGAGGCGGCCAGATCGCTCGGCGCGGGCTGGGGCACCGTCTTCTGGCGGGTGCTCACGCCGAACCTGCGGCGCGGCATCCTCGCGGCCTCCGCGCTCTCCATCGCGGTCGTGCTCGGCGAGTTCACGATCGCCTCCCTGCTGAGCCGGGTGAACCTGCAGACCGCGCTGCTGCTGGTCTCCCAGTCCGACCCGTTCGTCGCGGTCATCTTCGCGCTGCTGGCGCTGGTGTTCGCGTTCGTCCTCCTCGTCGTCGTCGACCGTGTCGTCGGCGCCCGCCGCCGCTCGCGGCGTTCCGTGAAAGGCACCCTATGACCGTCCTCGAATCCACCGTCGCCGGCTCCCGTGTCGGATCCCGTGTCGGCTCCACCGTCGAGCTCGACGGCGTCGTGCGCGACTTCGGCGGCGGGGCCGGCCTCGCCGGGTTCTCGCTGGCGGCGAGCCCGGGGGAGTTCATCGCCCTGCTCGGGCCGTCCGGCTGCGGCAAGACCACCGCGCTGCGTGCGCTCGCCGGGCTGGAGCGCGTCGACTCCGGCCGCGTGCTCATCGACGGCCGGGATGTCACCGACGAGCCGACGAACCGCCGCGACCTCGGGATGGTCTTCCAGTCGTACTCGCTGTTCCCGCACCTCACCTCCGGCCAGAACGTGGAGTTCGGGCTGCGGATGCGCAAGGTCGGCTCCGGCGAGCGTCGGCGCCGCGCGGCCGAGGCGCTCGACCTGGTCGGGCTCGACCACCACGCCGAGCGCTACGCCCACCAGCTCTCCGGCGGGCAGCAGCAGCGCGTGGCGCTCGCCCGGGCGCTGGTGACCGAGCCGCGCGTCCTCCTGCTGGACGAGCCGCTCTCGGCGCTCGACGCGAAGGTGCGCGTGCAGCTCCGCGAGGAGATCCGCCGCATCCAGACCGAGCTCGGGATCACGACCTTCTTCGTGACGCACGATCAGGAGGAGGCGTTGGCCGTGGCCGACCGGGTCGCCGTGATGCGGGCGGGCGCCATCGAGCAGATCGGGACGCCGGAGGAGCTGTACCACCGGCCGGCGACCGCGTTCGTCGCGGAGTTCGTGGGGCTGACCAACCGCGTTCCCGGCACGGTCGCCGGCGGCGTGCTGCACGTTCTCGGGACGACCCCGCCGCTGGCGTCGCCCGCGCCGGACGGCCCGGTCACGGCCTTCGTGCGGCCGGAGGACCTCCTGCTGGCCGGCGACGGCATCCCCGCCGAGGTGCTGACGACCAGCTTCCTGGGCGCGCTGCGACGCACCCGGGTGCGGCTCGCCGACGGGTCGGAGCTCGCCGTGCAGCACGGCGCCCGCGACCTCCCGGCGCCCGGCGACCGCATCCACGTCGCCCTCTCGCACACCCCCTCACCGTCACTCCCGCAGCCTGACCTGACCTCACCTCCGCCGAAGGGCAGCAAACGCCCTGAAACGCGGTTGTACGGGCGTGTTGCGTGCCCGTCAGGATCCGTGGAGGCACGGTCGCGCACGCGGGGCGGCGTCAGTAGAGTAATCCTCATGTCTGGCATCGTCCCGGGGGCGGACGCCGAATACTCAGACGCCATCGACCCCTCAACCTTCGTGAAGACCCTCTCGCCGAGCGACGTGCTCACTCGGATCCGACCGGGCGACATCCTGCACTGGCCGCCCTTCTTCTTCCCCATCGACACCATCAGCCCGACGCACACGGTCGGCAAAGGCCGCACCAACCTGACGCTGATCGCGTCGGACATCCTGCAGACCGACACGACCGGGACACCGTACGCGTCGTTCAGCTTCCGGCAGGTCCCGTCCGGCGGTCCGGGAGTCTCGGTCCACTTCGATCCGGGAGCGTACGGAGCGACGGCGGTCGCGAGCTACGTCATCGAGTTCCTCATCGCCACCAGCGGCCCCGTGTCGCTCACCGTCGGAGGCTACGCGGGCGCGGGCACCGTGACCGGCGCGGGCGTGAAGACCGTGAACGGCAACGTCTCGGTCTCGGTGGGCCTCAGCAACGTCCCGCCGGGACAGGTGACCTACGCCTCCATCCAGCAGACGTCCTCCGGGCCCGGCTGGCAGTGGTTCTCGACCTCCATCGAGCATCCGCCGTTCGTGTTCGAGCCCTGACGGCGTTCCTGAGCGATCCTTCAGGAAACGCGGGAACGCGCCCCTAGACTGGCGGGCATGGCAGAGAGCGACGCTCCCCAGAGCCCGTCCGTCCCGCCGGCCAGGGCGCGCTTCCCGAGGCGCCGCCACGATATCAAGGCGCGCGCGGAGTCGATGGTGGGGGAGGCCGTCCCGATCGAGGCGTCGCTGCCGCGCGGCGTGCGCCTGGCCGGGGCCTGGTCGTGGCGGCTGCTCGTCATCGGCGCCGTCATCGCGGTCGTGGTGTTCCTGATCGTCCAGCTCCGCCTGATCGTCATCCCGGTGCTGGTCGCAGTGCTCCTCGCCGCGCTGCTGGTGCCGTTCAAAGACTTCCTGGGCCGCCACCGCTGGCCGCGCTGGCTGGCGATCGTCGCCACGCTGCTGACACTGATCGTGGTGGTCGGCGGCCTGTTCTACCTGGCGATCTGGCAGGTCACCCGGGAGAGCCGCGACCTCCAGACGCAGTCGGTGGCGGCGTTCGGCCAGTTCCGGAGCTGGCTGACGACCGGGCCGCTCGGCCTCACCGCGGCGCAGATCGACGGCGCCTTCCAGTCGCTCTGGTCGTCGCTCCAGCAGGACAGCCAGGTCTACATCTCCGGCGCGCTCTCCATCGGCTCCACGCTGGGCCACGTGCTCACCGGCGCGCTGCTGACCGTGTTCAGCGTGCTGTTCATCCTCATCGACGGCCGCAGCATCTGGGGCTGGATCGTGCGGATCTTCCCGAAGAACGCGCGCGCAGCCGTCGACGGCGCGGGACAGGCGGGCTGGCTGACACTCCGCAACTTCGCGAAGGTGCAGGTGCTCGTGGCCTCCATCGACGCGCTGGGGATCGGCCTCGGCGCGTTCTTCCTCGGCCTTCCGCTGGTGCTGCCGATCGCCGTGCTGGTGTTCCTCGGGTCGTTCATCCCGATCGTCGGCGCGGTGCTCACGGGCGCGCTCGCCGTCTTCGTCGCGCTCGTCTTCAAGGGCTGGGTCTTCGCGCTCATCATGCTCGCCGTCGTGCTGCTCGTGCAGCAGATCGAGGGGCACGTCCTCCAGCCGCTGATCATGGGCACCGCGGTGAAGGTGCATCCGCTCGCGGTCGTACTCGCGGTCGCGGCGGGCTCGCTCCTGGCGGGGATCCCGGGGGCGCTGTTCGCCGTCCCGTTCGTCGCGGTGCTCAACGTGATGGTGCACTACGTGTCATCGGACGTCTGGCGATCGCGGCCGCCGGAAGCCACCACCGCTCCGGAGGGCGCGATCTGGGAGACCGTGCCGCGGCCCCGGCGGGCGCCGCGGACGTAGGTCGCATACATTCAGCGGTATACGACCACGAGTAGGCTATGCGAGTGGATACCGCGACCGATCCGACGCGCACCCCGTTCGCCGGCCCCGGCCTGGACGAGATCGAGGCCGCGCGCGCGATCGTGGCCCGGGTCGCCCAGCCCACGCCGCTCGAGACCTCGCGGTACCTCACCGATGTGCTCGGCGCCCCGGTCATCCTCAAGTGCGAGAACCTGCAGCGCACCGGGTCGTACAAGATCCGCGGCGCCTACAACCGGCTCTCCAAGCTGAACGCCGAGGAGCGGGCGCGCGGCGTCGTCGCCGCCTCCGCGGGCAACCACGCGCAGGGCGTCGCCTTCGCCGCGCGCGAGCTCGGCATCCACGCGACGATCTTCATGCCGGTGGGCGTGGCCATCCCCAAGTTCCAGGCGACGCGCGCGTACGGCGCGGATGTCGTGCTCAGCGGCAGCATCGTGGACGAGACGCTCCGCGCTGCCGCCGACTTCGCCGCCGAGACCGGCGCGGTGCTCATCCCGCCGTTCGACCACCGGGACGTGATCGCCGGGCAGGGCACCCTCGGCCTCGAGATCCTCGACGACGTCCCCGATGTCCAGACGATCGTCGTGCCGATCGGCGGCGGCGGACTCATCTCCGGCGTCGCGAGCGCGGTCAAGCAGCGCGCCGCGCGCGAGGGACGCACCGTGCGGGTGATCGGCGTGCAGGCGGCCAACGCGGCCGCCTACCCGGCGTCGCTCGCCGCGGGTGAGCCGACGGAGATCGGGCTCGTCGCGACCATCGCCGACGGCATCGCGGTCAGCAGGCCGGGCGCGCTCAACTTCGAGATCATCCGGGACGCCGTGGACGCCGTGGTCACGGTCACCGAGGACGACATCGCCCGCGCGCTGCTGGTGCTGCTGGAGCGCGCGAAGCTCGTGGTCGAGCCGGCCGGCGCGGTCGGCGTGGCGGCGATCCTCGCGGGACTCATCCCGGCGCCTGACGCAGCAGGACCGGTCGTCGCGATCCTCTCCGGCGGCAATATCGACCCTCTGCTCATGCAGCGCGTCATCGCCCACGGTCTGGCGGCCTCCGACCGTTACCTGCGGCTCTCGATCATGCTCCCCGACCGGCCGGGGCAGCTCGCCCGCATCGCCGAGATCCTCGCCGGGGTCAACGCCAACGTGGTGGAGGTGCTGCACACGCGGCACGGCAACGGTCTCCAGCTCAGCCAGGTCGAGCTCGTCGTCTCGGTGGAGACGCGCGGCACCGAGCACCGCCAGCAGGTCATCAAGGTGCTCCGCTCCGCCGGCTACGACCCCGTCCTCGAAGAGGAATGAGAAAACCGCCGAGTCCGCAGATTGTCTGCGCACTCGACGGTTCTCGGTGGAATTCTGGCGTACTCGCGGGTTACTGGCCCGTGTAGGTCTCGACCTTGGAGATCTCGACGGGGATCTGGCGGCCGTTGGGGGCGGTGTACTCGGTCGTGTCCCCGACCTTGAGGCCGAGGATCGCCGCGCCGAGCGGGCTCTGCTCGCTGTAGACCTGCAGCTCGGTGCCGGCCGCGATCTCGCGGTTGCCGATCAGGAAGACGCTCTCATCGCCCGCGATGGTCGCGGTGATCACAGTGCCGGGCTCCACGACGCCGTGGCTCTCCGGCGCCTCGCCGACCGTGGCGCTGCGCAGCAGGTTGGTGAGCTGCACGATGCGCGCCTCGATCTTGCCCTGCTCGTCCTTGGCGGCGTGGTAGCCGCCGTTCTCCTTGAGATCGCCCTCCTCGCGGGCCGCCTCGATGCGCTTCGCGATCTCGTTACGGCCGTTGACGCTGAGCTCCTCGAGTTCGGCCGAGAGACGGTCGTACGCGTCCTGGGTCAGAAAGGTGACCTGAGACTCCTGGGACATGATGAACTCCTTCGCGCCTGCACGGCATGCGCCGCTTCGGCTGATGGCCGGCCGGAACCGGTGGGTAAAGTAGACGCCCCGGCCTCGGCCGGGGCGTATCCAGAGAATGTTAGGTCAGCCAGCAGGTGTTAATCAAACCCGTGTTGCTCTGCTGGATGGTCCGGATCGTCTCGGTGTGCGTCGTCACGCGGGAGCCGGAGCCGGGATAGCTGACGATGCGCCAGCCCACGATCGCGTAATCGTCGTTGAGCGCCTGCAGCGCGCAGGTGACTCCGGTGCCGGGTTGCGCGTTGATGGTGAAGGTGATCCGCACATGGTGGGCGTCGGGGATCACGTAGGCGGTGTCGGTGGCCTCCAGGTCGGCCTGGTTGTTGTCCCAGCCGGCCCAAAACACCCAGGCGGTCACCACAGCGAGGACGCCGAGCGCCCCGCCGATCAGCAGCCAGCGGTCGCGGCGTCGGCGCTTCGGGGTGCGGCCGTAGCGGGATTCGAGGGTCTCGGACGGCGCCTCGGTCACGCGTGCCATGTAATCGCCGTCCGCCTCTCAGGGGCTTCGTTCAGGCCCGCCGTCGGGGCGACGGTAGGCTGTGTCAAGACTAGGAGACGAAGCTGTGAATCGCGCTTCGCGGCTCCTGAACCCCGTGATCCGAAAGCGAAGTCCGCCATGCGCCAGAACGACCTGTCCGCCGTGTCCGTGGAGGCCGTGTGATGGGGGACCTGCTGCTGAAGGCGGGCGTCTGGCTGGCTGCGACCCCGACGCCGTCGCCGACCTCCGGCCCGAGCGACGACGCGGTGACGCCGGGCGTCGTCGGGTTCACCGTCACGTTCCTGATCGCGGTCGCGGCGGTGCTGCTGATCCTCGACATGACGCGGCGCATCCGCCGGGTGCGGTACCGCGACGAGATCGCGCAGAAGCTGGACGCCGAGAAGGCGGAGCAGCAGGACGACGCGGACGGCGAATCCCGGGGCTGAGCATCGGGCTCGGACGGCGTCAGTCGTTATGGGCGCCCGGCGTCAGCCGTTGTAGGCGGGGTGCATCGCGATCAGCAGCGTCGCAGTCCAATGGCAGAGGAACGCCAGCACTGTCAGGGTGTGGAAGATCTCATGGAACCCGAACACCCCGGGGAAGGGGTTCGGCTTCTTGATGCCGTAGATGACCGCGCCGATCGTGTAGAACACGCCGCCCACGCAGACCAGCACCATCATCGCCACGTTCGCGTTCAACAGGTCGACGATGTACATCATCGCCGCCCAGCCGAGCAGCAGGTAGATGGGCACGTACAGCCAGCGCGGCGCGTTGATCCAAAACACCCGGAAGCCGATGCCGAGCAGCGCGCCACCCCACACGATGCAGAGCAGCAGGATGCCCTTCTGCGGCGGCAGCGCGAGCACGGCGAGCGGGGTGTACGTGCCGGCGATGAGCAGGAAGATGTTGGCGTGGTCGATGCGCTTGAGCACGACCTTCGTGCGGGGACGCCAGTTGAAGCGGTGGTAGAGCGCCGAGTTGCCGAACAGCAGCATCGAGGTCACCATGAATACGGCCGAGGCCCACTTGGCCGGGGCGCCGTGCGCGAGGGAGATCAGCACGATGCCGCCGGCGATGGTCGCCGGGAACGTCCCGGCATGGATCCATCCGCGCCAGGTCGGCTTGAGCTCGGCCGGCTGGGCCGGGGAGGCGTCCAGCAGCGGAATGTTCGGCAGCTGCGGGCCGCGAGACTCGTCCGCCTTGACCGCGGCGTCGGCAGGCTGCAGGTCGGCGACCGGCTCGGCGAGGAGCTCGGCGACGTCCTCGGGTTCGGGGGCGTTTCGCGGCGTCATGGAGCAAGAGTAGGGGAGACCGGTGGTCGGATGCTGGGAACCGGGCGGGTCGGGGGGCGCTAACGTAAGGGCGTGAGCAGACGCAGTTCCGAGACGGCCAACGGGTTGCTCTACGGCCTGTACCAGAAGCGGCTGCGCAGGGACATCGCCGGTCTCGGCCCGGAGTCTCTGCCACGACACGTCGCGATGATCATCGACGGCAACCGGCGGTGGGCGCGCCAGGTCGGGATGACGACCGTCGCGCACGGACACCGGGCGGGCGCCGCGAAGATGCGCGAGTTCCTGGAGTGGTGCGACGACCTCGGGATCGAGGTGGTGACGCTCTACCTGCTCTCGTCGGACAACCTGACCAACCGGCCGGACTCCGAGCTCTCCGACCTGATCGAGATCATCGCCGAGCTCGCCGACGACCTCTCCGCTACCGCGACTGGCGGGTCAAGCACGTCGGCTCGACGGCCGGCCTCCCGGAGTCGCTCGTGACCGCGCTGGCCGACGCCGAGAAGCGCACCGCCGACAAGAAGGGCCTGCACATCAACCTCGCGGTCGGCTACGGCGGCCGCAAGGAGATCACGGACGCCATGCGCAGCATCGTCGCCGCGCACTCGGCGGAGGGCGGCAGCCTGGAGACGCTGGCCGACCTCCTCACCCCCGACCTCATCGGCGAGCACCTCTACACGGGAGGCCAGCCCGACCCCGACCTCGTCATCCGCACCTCCGGCGAGCAGCGGCTGAGCGACTTCATGCTCTGGCAGAGCGCGCACAGCGAGTTCTACTTCGTGGAGGCGCTCGGCCCCGACCTCCGCGAGGTCGACTTCCTCCGCGCCATGCGCGACTTCTCCCGCCGCCACCGCCGCTACGGCTCCTGACCCCGCGCCGCCGCCGACCCGCCGACCGGTCGAGTACGCGCGAAATCGGCTGAAAACGCCCGAGTACGCAGAGAATTCGCGTACTCGGCGCGTGCGACGGCAGGATTGTCCCCGGAGGTCACGATGACGACGATCGAAGAGTTCGCGGCGGGGTTCGGTGAGGAGCCGGGGTATCTGGACTACGGGCGCGTCGGGCCGCTGTCCGCAGCGGTGCGCGCCGAGACGCTGGGACAGTACGAGGCGCTCGCCAAGGCGCGCTTCGGCACCGTCGAGCGGATGAACGCCGAGACCGACCGCGTCGGTGAGGCGATCTCCGCGCTGACCGGCTTCCCGGCGGGGCAGATCGCGTTCCAGCCGAACGCCTCGAGTGGGCTCATGCACGCCGCGTTCGGCCTCACCGGCGGCGACGTGCTGCTCTCGGCCGCCGAATTCCCGAGCGTGACGTACGCCGCCGTGCGCGCGGCGCAGGCTATGCGCGTCGTGACGCCGGTGTGGCTGGAGACCGACCACGGCCGGGTGACGCCCGCCGAGATAAAGGACCAACTCACCGACTCCACGAGCGCGGTGATGGTGAGCCTGGTCGACTCCCGCACCGGCTACCTCGCGGACATCGACGGCATCCGCCAAGTGATCGGGGACCGCCTCCTCATCGTGGACGCCATCCAGGGCTTCGGCGTGGTCGACGCCCCCTACGAGGTCGCCGACGTCGTCGTCTCCGGCGGCCAGAAGTGGACCAGAGCGGGCTGGGGGACCGGCTTCCTCGCCCTCAGCGAGCGCGCGATCGAGCACCTGACGCCCGTGTTCAGCGGCTGGGTCGGCACCGGCGCAGGCGAGCGCTGGGACGAGGTGCTCGAGCCGGCGAAGGGCGTGGCGGCCTTCACTGTGTCGAACCCCGATCTGGTCGCCGAGGCGCGCTTGGCCGCGGCGCTGGAGGAGGTCGCCGCGGTCGGCGTCGCGGAGATCTCCGCTGCGATCTCCGACCTCGTCGAACGCGTCATCGACCTCGCCGACGAGTTCGCGGTGCCGGTGACCTCCTCCCGCAACGCCGCCGAGCGGGCGGGGATCGTCGTGCTGGAGCCGCAGCCCGAGCGGCTCACCGTGCTGGCGGCCTCCCTCTTCAACCATGGCGTGTCGGCCAAGGTGCGGACCACGAGCGTGCGGCTCAGCGTGCACGCCGGCACCACCGGGGAGACCCTGGAGATGCTGCGCGCCGCCCTCACCTCGTACGCCTCGGTCGCCTGATCCGCGCCTCCCATAACTGGGGGTGAAGATCGGCTGAACGAAACACGACACGCCCCGGTCTGAGCGTCCGGTGTCGGCCGTCCGGCGTACGTTCGACTCATCGGGCACGGCGCCCGATCGAGACGGCCACATAAGTTCGTTTCGAGACCCAATGGCCGGCTCGCCAATGATCCGCCGGCTCCAGCGCAAGCGGAGCGGCGGGGTGGGAGTGGTCGTGGCTGAATCAGGAACCCGGCAGTTCGAGTCGGCATCCAGCACCATCCGGCAGAGCGAGCGCACGTATGTGCTCGACACCTCGGTGCTGCTGTCCGACCCCAAGGCGATCTTCCGGTTCGCCGAACATGCTGTCGTCATCCCTGTCGTCGTCGTGAGCGAGCTGGAGGGGAAACGCAACGATCCCGAGATCGGGTACTTCGCGCGGCAGGCGCTGCGCAATCTGGACGACCTGCGGGTCCAGCACGAACGGCTCGACTTCCCGATCCCGGTGGGGGACGGCGGCTCGCTCCGCGTGGAGCTGAACCACTCCAACATGTCGGTGCTGCCGAGCGGCATGCAGCTCGGCGACAACGACTCGCGCATCCTCGCCGTGGCGATGAACCTCGCGAACGACGGGCTCTCGGTCACCGTCGTCTCCAAGGACCTCCCGATGCGCGTCAAGGCGTCTTCGATCGGTCTGGCGGCGGAGGAGTACCGGCACGAGCAGGTCGTGGACAGCGGGTGGACGGGGCTGGCGGAGATCTCGCTCGGCAGCGAAAAGATGAGCTCGCTCTACGAGGAGGAGTGGATGCGCACGCCGCTCGTGGACGGACTCCCGGTCAACACGGGCCTCATCGTGCACTCGGACCGCGGCTCGGCGCTCGCGCGTGTGGTCGCCGACGGTGAGGTGAAACTGGTGCGCGGCGACCGCGACGTCTTCGGGCTGCACGGCCGCTCGGCGGAGCAGCGGCTGGCGATCGACCTCCTGCTCGACCCCGAGGTGGGGATCCTGTCGCTCGGCGGACGGGCCGGCACCGGCAAGTCGGCGCTCGCGCTCTGCGCGGGGCTGGAGGCCGTGCTGGAGCGGCAGCAGCACAAGAAGATCATGGTGTTCCGGCCGCTCTACGCAGTGGGCGGCCAGGAGCTGGGCTACCTGCCGGGCGACCAGGGAGAGAAGATGAATCCCTGGGGCCAGGCGGTGTTCGACACGCTGGGCGCGCTAGTGTCGCAGAACGTGCTGGACGAGGTGCTGGACCGCGGCATCCTCGAGGTGCTGCCGCTCACGCACATCCGCGGCCGCTCGCTGCACGACGCGTTCGTGATCGTGGACGAGGCGCAGTCCCTGGAACGGAACGTGCTCCTGACGGTGCTCAGCCGCGTCGGGCAGAACTCGCGCGTGGTGCTGACCCACGACGTCGCCCAGCGCGACAACCTGCGGGTCGGCCGGCACGACGGCGTCGCGTCGGTCATCGAGACGCTGAAGGGCCACCCGCTGTTCGCGCACATCACGCTGACCCGTTCGGAGCGGTCGGCCATCGCGGCGCTGGTCACGGAGATGCTGGAGGGCAACGAGCTGGCCTGAGTGGAGGCCGGCGCCGGGTGAGGCGGCAGAAGGTGAGCCGGCAGGCGAAAGAACCGGGCCTGCTGGGGAGAATTTCGGGATTCTCGTATTCTCTGTGGAATCGTGAGAAGGCCATGTCGCGACACCTAGCGTGAGGGCATGGTGGAGAAGACGATCCGGATCGTTGTCGCGGCCGGCCTGAGTGTCGCCCTGCTGGGGGCAGGTCACCTCGGGCCGGCCGCGATCGGAGCGCTCTATCTCGCGGCCGTCACGCCGGCGCTGGTCCAGTACGACCTGCGCGAGCTGCGGCTGCCGGACGCTCTGGTGCTGCCAGGGGCGGCGTTCGTGGCCGTGGGGGCCGTGTGGAGCTCGTTCGGCTCCGGGGGCTGGCTCGTGGTTGGCGCGGTGCTCGCGTGCGGTGCCGGCGCACTCGTCGGGTTCGCGGTGCTGGCGTCCGGCGGTGGGCTCGGCATGGGCGATGTGAAGCTCGCGGCGGTGCTGGCCGGGGCGCTCGGGGCCGTGGCGGCAGAGCGCGGGCCGCCGCTCGGGGAGGTCGTTGCGCTCGTCGGGTGCTGGGTGGTCGTGTCGTTCGTGGCCGGCGCGGTGGTGGCGTCTGCGGCCTTGCGGGGGCGGGGCCATGGAGGAGCGCCCGGAGGTGGCGGTGGGCGGCTCCCGGCGGAGCTGCCCTTCGGGCCGGTGCTGTTGGGGACGTTCTGGGGATTCGTGCTACTGGGCTGACCACTGCGCGAGACGGCGAGGCGCCCCTTCCGCCGGTGCGGGAGGGGCGCCTCGATCGAACGGTTCGCGAGCGGACTCGTCCGGATCAGCCGGGGTGGGTCATGCTCAGCACGTCGAGGGCCGAGTCGAGCTGCTCCTCGGTGATCTCGCCGCGCTCGACGAAGCCGAGGTCGATCACGGCCTCCCGCACGGTCATGCCCTGGGCGACGGCATGCTTGGCGACCTTGGCGGCGGCCTCGTAGCCGATCACCCGGTTGAGCGGGGTCACGATCGACGGGCTCGACTCCGCGAACGCGCGGGCGCGGTCGAGGTTGGCCTCCAGTCCCGTGATGGTCTTGTCCGCGAGCACCCGGCTGGCCTGGGTGAGCAGGCGGATCGACTCCAGCAGCGCCGTGCCCATGACCGGGATGGCGACGTTCAGCTCGAACAGGCCGGACGCGCCGCTCCAGGCGATGGTGGCGTCGTTGCCGACGACCCGGGCGGCGACCATGAGCACGGCCTCCGGGATGACCGGGTTGACCTTGCCCGGCATGATCGAGGAGCCCGGCTGCAGATCGGGGATGTGCAACTCGCCGAGGCCGGTGTTCGGGCCGGAGCCCATCCAGCGCAGGTCGTTGCAGATCTTGGTCAGGCTGACGGCGATCGTGCGGAGCGCGCCGGAGGCCTCCACCAGGCCGTCGCGGTTGGCCTGGGCCTCGAAGTGGTTGCGCGCCTCGGTGATCGGCAGCTCGGTCTCGGCGGTAAGCAGCTCGATCACGAGCTGCGGGAAGCCGATCGGGGTGTTGATGCCGGTGCCGACGGCCGTGCCCCCGAGCGGGACCTCCGCCACGCGGGTCAGCGCGGCCTGGACGCGCTCGATGCCGTAGCGGATCTGCGCGGCATAGCCGCCGAACTCCTGGCCGAGCGTGACCGGGGTGGCGTCCATGAGGTGCGTGCGGCCGGACTTGACCGCGGTCGCCCACAGCTCGGCCTTCTCCTCCAGCGCGACTGCGAGGTGGTCGAGCGCCGGGATCAGATCGTCGATGAGCGCGCCGGTGACGGCGATGTGCACCGAGGTCGGGAAGACGTCGTTGGACGACTGCGACGCGTTGACGTGGTCGTTCGGGTGCACCGGGCGGCCGAGTCGGCGGGAGGCGAGCGTCGCCAGCACCTCGTTCATGTTCATGTTCGAGGAGGTGCCGGAGCCCGTCTGGTAGACGTCGATCGGGAAGTCCCCGTTGTGCGCGCCGGAGACCACCTCGTCCGCGGCGGCGGCGATGGCCTCGGCCACGTCCGCGTCGAGGACGCCGAGCCGCGCGTTGGCGAGCGCCGCCGACTTCTTGATGCGGGCGAGCGCGGCGATCTGAGCCGGCTCGAGAACCGATCCCGAGATCGGGAAGTTCTCGACCGCGCGCTGCGTCTGCGCGCCGTACAGGGCGGCTGCGGGGACCCGCACCTCGCCCATCGTGTCGTGCTCGATGCGGTACTCGGTGCCCGCCTGCGTGTCCACCACGGTGTGTTCTTCCTTTCTGGGCCCGGACGCGTCAGCGCGCGGGTGTTGGGTCGGCGGCCGGTTCGGCCAGACCGACGACGGCGTCGGGGACGACCCGACCTTCCTGGAGCACGTAGTTCGCTCCGACGATGGCGAGGAGATTGGCGGCGACGGCGTCGCTGATGATCTCCGATCGCGCGAGAATCTCTGCGACGGTGTCGCGCAGGTGCAGGCGGCCGACCTCGGCCGCGTCGACGTCGGCGGGCACGACGGCCTGGCCGGGCGTGGTGCCGGAGACCCGGTGGACCGCGGGCACGATCGGCGCGATGAGCTGCGCGATGTGCGGCGGCAGCGGGTCCGCGCCGTCGGCCTGGGAGGCGATGGCGGAGGCGACCGCGCCGCAGGCGTCGTGGCCGAGCACAAGGATGAGCGGCACGTTCAGCACGGCGACCGCGTACTCCAGCGAGGCGATCGCGGAGTCGGAGGCGACCTGGCCGGCGTTGCGGACCACGAAGGCGTCGCCCAGACCGAGGTCGAAGATGATCTCGGCCGCGAGGCGCGAGTCGGCGCAGCCGAAGATCGCCGCGACGGGGTGCTGGCCCTGCGCCACGGTCTCCCGCCGCTCGACGTCCTGACGGGGGTGCTGGGGTGCTCCGGTGACGAAGCGCTCGTTGCCTGCCAGCAGTTCGTTCCATACGCGGCCGGGACGTGTCGTGGGCATTTACTTTCCTCCTGGGGTGGGTGAGCCGAGGGAGTGGAGCTGGTCGGTGAGGGATGAGGCGACGGTGGTGAACTCGGCGTCGTCGGCTGTGCCGAACACGACCACGGTGCTCTTTCCGGCGCTCGTCACGAGGGCGTACCTCACGTTGCCGGCATCGGAGGAGGCGCGGTTGTCGTAGACGTCCCACTTCGCGCCGTCGATCTCCCGGGTGCCGGCGATGCGGGTGCGGTTCACCTGGTCGGCGACCCAGCTGTCGTTGGCGTTGAAACCTTGGGTGATGCCGATGTACTGGCCTTTCGGCGTCAGCAGCCCGATGTACCAGGCGTCCACACCGTCGGCGGTCTTCGTGCGCAGCTCGGCGCTGTTGGAGGACCAGCCCGAAGGGAGCCCGGGCACGACGAGCCGGTCGGGCTCGCTGCCCTGCGCCTGCTGAGCGACGGCGGCGTAGTCGACGGCGGGCGCCGAGGAGGTCGGATTGCCGCGCGGGACGATCAGGACGATGACGGCGACCAGCGCGACCGTCGCGATCAGCGAGTAGACGAGGTTGTTGACGGTCTGCCGGTTGCGGTGGTTCGCGGAGTTCTGCGCCTTGCGCGCGGCCGTCTCCTCCGGCGTCTCCGGGCGGCCGAGCTCGGCGACGACGGCAGGCGGCTTCGCAGCGCTGGTGCGGGACTTGGGGCTCATTCGGTTTCTGACACGCTCCGTGCGCCCGCCCCGGCGCCGGCGCGGGCGGCGTCGAGCCGGGCCTTCGCGCCGATCAGCCATTCCTCGCAGTGGCGGGCGAGCGCCTCGCCGCGCTCCCACAGCGCGATGGACTCCTCCAGCGTGGCGGAGCCCTGCTCGAGCTCGGTGACGACGCGGACGAGCTCGTCGCGCGCCTCCTCGTAGCTGAGCGCGCTGATCTCCGAGGTGGGCATGGTGTCCATTCTATTTGTCTCGCTGGGCGGCCGCTGGATCGGAGACGGCGGGCGAGGGGAGCCGGCCCCCTGCGGTCGCCGCGAACGCGCCTCCCGCCACCGTCACCCGCACCGCGCTGCCTGCCGGCGCCTCCGCCGGCGCCGTCACCACGTGCCCCGCGTCGTTCTGCACGATCGCGTACCCCCGGTCGAGCGTCGCCTGCGGCGAGAGCGCGCGGAGCTGGCCGCGCAGCTCCGCGATGCGCGTGCTCTCGCGGTCGACGCGGCGTTCCACCAGCTCTACGCCGCGGGCGACGTAGCGGGTGAGTTCCTGCGCCCGGGAGTCAACGATCCAGGTCGAGGAGGCCAACGCCGGCCGCGTGCGGAGGTGGCCGATCCGGTCGATCTCGTGGGTGATCATGTGCGTGAGCCGGGTGCCGATGCGAGTGCGGGCCTGCTGCACGCGCGCCAGCTCCTCCGCGACGTCCGGGACGACGCGCTTGGCGGCGTCCGTCGGCGTCGACGCGCGGAGGTCTGCCACGTCGTCCAGCAGCGGCCGGTCGGCCTCGTGGCCGATGGCGCTCACGATCGGGGTCGCGGCCTCCGCTGCGGCGCGCACCACGCGCTCGTCGCTGAAGCCCAGCAGGTTCTGGAAGTCGCCGCCGCCGCGCGCCACGATGATGACCTCCACCTCGGGGTCGGCGTCGAGCGCGCGGATGGCCGAGACGACCTCCGGGACCGTGCGGTCGCCCTGCACCGCTGCGTGCACGACCCGGAACCGCACCTGCGGCCAACGGAGCTGGGCATTGCGGAGCACGTCCTTCTCCGCGTCGGAGTCCTTGCCTGTCACCAGGCCGATGGTGTGCGGGAGGAACGGCAGTCGTTTCTTGCGCTCGGCCGCGAACAGGCCCTCCGCCGTGAGCTGGGCGCGCAGCCGCTCCAGCCGCTCCAGGAGGTCGCCGAGGCCGACGTGCCGCATGTCGCTCACCTGCATGGTGAGGCTGCCGCCCTTGACCCAGTAGTTGGGCTTCACCGCCGCGATCACCCGGTCGCCCTGCTTGAGGTCGGCGGGGATGCGCGCCTTCACCGACGACCAGATGCTGAAGCTGATCGTCGCGTCCTCGCGGAGGTCCTTCAGCTTGCCGTAGACGTTGCCGCCGGAGACGCCCCACTGGGTGATCTCGCCCTCCACCCAGGCGGTGCCCAGGCGGTCGATCCAGCCGCGGATGCGGTCGGCGAGCATCGCCACCGGCCACGGGGCGTCGAGGGTCGGCGGTCCCGGGTTCATCGTGGGCGTGCTCGCCGCGCCTGACGTGCCCGACGCGCCGCTCGCGACCTGTGCCACCCGGCCTCCCATCCGTTGATCAGCGCCCACCGCGTACGATCGAGGGGTGAGCGATGCGACCATCAGCCTCCCCATGCCCCGGATCCCCGTCAAGCGGGACGCCGGCGAGCGCGGGCGGCTTCAGGATATCCCGGTCCAGGGACACAAGCGTGTGCTGCTGGCGGCCCCGCGCGGCTACTGCGCCGGCGTCGACCGTGCCGTGATCGCTGTCGAGAAGGCGCTGGAGCACTACGGCGCGCCGGTCTACGTGCGCAAGCAGATCGTCCACAACGTGCACGTGGTGTCCGAGCTGGAGCAGCAGGGCGCGATCTTCGTGGACGAGGTCGACGAAGTGCCGACGGGCGCGCACGTCGTCTTCTCTGCCCACGGCGTCTCGCCCGCGGTCGTGAACGCCGCGGCCGACCGCGGCCTCCTCGCCATCGACGCCACCTGCCCGCTGGTCACCAAGGTGCACCGCGAGGCCGTGCGCTTCGCCCGCGACGACTTCGAGATCCTGCTGATCGGCCACGAAGGGCACGAGGAGGTCGAGGGCACAGCCGGCGAGGCTCCCGAGCACGTGACACTCGTGAACGGCCCGGACGATGTCGACCGCATCCAGGTGAAGGACCCGGACAAGGTGGTGTGGCTGTCGCAGACCACGCTGTCCGTGGACGAGACGATGGAGACCGTGCGCCGGCTCCGCGAGCGCTTCCCGAACCTCCAGGACCCGCCCAGCGACGACATCTGCTACGCGACGCAGAACCGTCAGGTCGCGATCAAGAAGGTGGCGGAGGACGCCGACCTCGTGATCGTGGTCGGCTCGGCCAACTCGTCCAACTCGGTGCGCCTCGTGGAGGTCGCGCTGGAGTACGGCGCGACCGCCGCCTACCGGGTGGACTACGCCAGCGAGATCCGCCAGGAGTGGCTCGACGGCGTTGCGACGGTCGGTGTGACCAGCGGCGCGTCGGTGCCGGAGGTGCTGGTGCAGGAGGTGCTCGCGGAGCTCTCCGGCGCAGGCTACGCCGAGGTGCAGGAGGTCAAGACGGCGGAGGAGGACCTGATGTTCTCGCTGCCGAAGGAGCTCCGCAAGGACATCAGCGGCAAGCAGGACGCTCGGGCGCTGGGCGGGCGGTCGGGGAGCTGACGCTCACCCGATCCGTTCGCTAGAACGCGCGCGACGACGCGGGGTCGGAGGCGGCCGAGCCGCCGAAGGCCGGACGGTAGACGGGCGTCTCCGGGAGTTCCACCACGTCCGCGACGACCACGGAGACGTTGTCGCGCGCCTGGTGCATCAGCGCGAGGGCGATCAGCGCGTCCGCGGCCTCCTGAGGCGTAGCCGCCGCCGCGAGGGTCTCGGCGACGTCGAGGATCGGCACGTAGTCGGTCAGCCCGTCGCTCGTCAGCAGCCAGCGGTCGCCGCGGCGCGCCGGCTCGGACATGACGTGCAGCGCGGCCGCGTCCCCGCGTCGCCGCCGAGCACATGGGTGACCACCGACCGCAGCGGGTGCGAGGCGATGTCGCCTTCGCGGATCGCACCGGTGGCGAGCAGCTCGCGCACGAGGGAATCGTCCTCGGTGATCTGGGCGAGGCCGCCGTCCCGCAGGCGATAGGCGCGGGAGTCGCCGGTGTGCGCGACGGTGATGCGCTCGCCGTCGGAGAAGACCCCCACCAGCGTCGTCGCCATCCCGGACAGCGCCGGGTCCATGCGGACGCGGAGGGCCAGGTCGGAGTTCGCGATCGCGACCAGCTCGCGGAGCCGCTCCTCGCCGGGGATGCGGCCCTCCGTCGCGTCCAGCATCGACGCGAGCCGGATCGCGACGGTCGCCGACGCGATCTCGCCGGCGGCATGACCTCCCACGCCGTCGGCGACGAACGCCGACCAGGCCGACGCGTAGAGGGAGTCCTCGTTGCCCTCGCGGTAGTCGCCGCTGACCGAGCCGCTCCCGGTCTCGAAGCCGAGCGGCGCGGGCGGGGCCGGCGGTTCGCCGGACAGGATGTCGTCGGCGTTGTCGGCGATCCAGCCCATCAGCGGCAGCAGGTGGCCGGTGACCTCCCGGCCGCGGGTGGTGAGGCTGTAGTCGACGCGCGGCGGGACCGTGGGCTGGGCGGTGCGAAGGACGAAGCCGTCCTTCTCGAGCGTGCGCAGGGTCTGGGCGAGCATCTTCTCGCTGATGCCCTGCACTGTGCGGCGCAGTTCGCCCCAACGCAGATCGCTGCGGGCGAGCGCGACCAGCACGAGCACGCCCCAGGTGCTGGTGACGTGGTTGAGCACGATGCGCGACGGGCACTCCGAGGGGAGCACGCCGTCGGTGAAACCGAGGCCCTCGAACGACTCGAATCTGGTGTCCACGTCAGTAACTTACCGAAAAGTGGGTACCTCCGACAGGGAAGTTTCCGGGCGGGACGTCTGTTGCGGACCACGACCGACCGAAAGGAAACACACCCATGACCATCGTCGTCACCGGAGCCACCGGACACCTCGGACGCCTCACCGTAGCCGCCCTCCTCGACCGCGGGGTGCCCGCCGCGGACATCCGCGCCCTCGGGCGCAGCGCCGAGCGCCTCGCCCCGGTGGCCGCCCTGGGCGCGCAGACCGCAGTGATCGACTTCGAGAAGCCGGAGACCCTGGACGCGGCGTTCGCCGGAGCCGACGCCCTCCTGCTCGTCTCGGGCTCGGAGGTCGGCCAGCGCATCCCGCAGCACCGCAACGCCATCGACGCCGCCGTGCGCGCGGGCGTCGGCCGCCTGGTGTACACGAGCGCCCCTCATGCCGACGCCACCGACCTGGTGCTCGCGCCGGAGCACGCGGAGACCGAACGGCTGCTCGCGGCATCCGGCCTCCCGGTGACGGTGCTGCGCAACAACTGGTACACCGAGAACTACGCGGGGCAGGTCGACATCGCGGCCGCGACGGGAGAGCTGGTCGGCAGTGCAGCGCCCGGCCGCGTCGCCAGCGCCTCGCGCAAGGACTACGCGGAGGCCGCGGCTGTCGTGCTCACGACCGACGGCCACGACGGTGCGGTCTACGAGCTCGCGGGGGATGTCGCGTGGACGTTCGACGACCTCGCGGCAGCCATCGGCGAGCTGCTCGGCCGCCCGGTCGCGTACCGCTCGGTGACGCCGGAGGAGCACGGCGCGGCGCTGCGCGAGGCGGGCCTGGACGAGGGGACCGCGGGCTTCGTGGTCGCGCTCGACGGCAACATCCGCGACGGCGCGCTCGCGGACGCGCCCGGGACGCTCAGCGAACTGATCGGCCGGCCGACGACGCCGCTCGCCGCAGGCCTCGCGGAGTCGCTCGCAGCCTAAGCGGAGGTCGACGCCCCGGGAGTGGCGGCCGGGCTCGTCGGATGCGGCGAGCTCGGCGCCGGGGTGCTCGGGCCCGGGGTGCTCGGGCCCGGCGTCGCGGGCGCGATCCCGTTGTAGTAGTCGAGCAGCACCGGGTCCGTCGAGAAGATCAGGCCCAGGACGACGAAGAGCGTGATGAACGCCACGATCCCGGCGATCAGCGGGACATAGAACGCCAGCCGCTTCTGCACGAGCAGCCACACCGAGAGCCCGAGCGAGACCGCCCAGATGCCGGCCATCGCGATCGTGCCCGCGGTGATCAGCGGGGCGACGGACGGATCTTGGGTGTACTTGCCGAGGTTGAGCGAGGAGTGCATGAGCTGCAGCATCGCGGGCAGACCCTGCAGGGTGCCGATCGTGTACGACATCCCGAAGAAGCCGACGACGAGCAGCACGATCGTCGTCGTGACGTTCCAGCGCGGCGCGTCGGCGCGGAGCTGGGGTCTGGACGGGTACGGGCGGCCGTAGCCGTCGCGTCCCTGCGGGGCGCCGTACTGGCCGCCCTCGTGCGGGCCGCCCTCGCGCTGGCCGCCCCAATACCCGGGCTGCTGCGGCGCGGCGGGAGGCTCCTCGACCTCCGACGCCGCCGGGCTGTGGTGCGTGGTGTCCAGCCGGTCGGCGTCCTGCGGGGGCTTCCACACCCAGCCGGGAGGGGCGAGCTCGCCGTATTTCGGGCGCGGACGTTCGTCCGGCGCCTTCTCCGGGTCGTGCTCGCTCATCCCCCCAGCCTACGTGTGGTGCCTACTTGCCGGAGTGACCGGCGCTGCCGAGCTGCTGCGTGGCCTCCACGACGCGGGCGGCCATCGCGGTCTCGGCGACCTTGCCCCAGGCGCGCGGGTCGTAGGCCTTCTTGTTGCCCACCTCGCCGTCGACCTTGAGCACGCCGTCGTAGTTCTCGAACATGTAGCCGGCGATCGAGCGGGTGAACGCGTACTGGGTGTCGGTGTCGATGTTCATCTTCACGACGCCGTTGCGGACCGCCTCGGCGATCTCCTCATCGGTCGAGCCGGAGCCGCCGTGGAAGACGAGGTCGAGCGGCTTCGGGCCGTGGCCGTACTTGGCGGCCAGGCCGTCCTGGATCTCCTTGAGGAGCTCCGGGCGCAGCTTGACGTTGCCCGGCTTGTAGACGCCGTGCACGTTGCCGAAGGTGAGTGCGGCCATGTAGCGGCCGTTCTCGCCGAAGCCCAGGGCCTCGACGGCCTTCTCGGCGTCGGCGAGGGTCGTGTAGAGGGCCTCGTTGGAGCCCTCGTGGCGCACGCCGTCCTCCTCGCCGCCGACGACGCCGATCTCGACCTCGAGGATGGCGTTGATGGCCTTGGTGCGCTTGATCATCTCCTGCGCGATCTCGAGGTTCTCGTTCAGGGGGACCGCCGAGCCGTCCCACATGTGGGACTGGAAGATCGGGTTGCGCCCCGCGCGGACCTCCTCCTCGGACGCGGCGATGAGCGGCAGCACGAAGTCGTCGAGGGCGCCCTTCGGGCAGTGATCGGTGTGCAGCGCGACGGTGATCGGGTAGTTCTTGGCGACCTCGGTGGCGAACTTGGCGAACGCGAGGGCGCCCGTGGCGCGGGCCTTGACGGTCTGGCCGGCGAAGTAGTCGGCGCCACCGGTGGTGACCTGGATGATGCCGTCGCTGCCCGCTTCGGTGAGGCCCTGGAGCACGGAGTTGATCGTCTGCGAG
This sequence comes from Leifsonia sp. L25, assembly GCF_050632895.1. The sequence continues at coordinate 3,124,714 of NZ_JBODRZ010000003.1, forward strand.
GACGACACGTTGAACGCGGGATATGCGAAGCCGCCCGCCTTCGCCTTGTCGAGCATCTCTGCGTACTGGTCCGGCGTGGCGATGGGCATTGCGGCTCCTTGGGAATCGGGGTGTCGAACGGGACTCATCATACCGACGCGGGTCCGGTGCCTCCGGCGACCTCCCCTCGATGTGGGCGACCTCCCCTCGATACACTGGCTTCGCCGTCGTCCGGCGGCTCGATTCGATTCGTCCGGGAGGACCCATCATGACCAGCACCGATACCGCGTCCCTCTTCCTTCACCCCGACCGGAACCTGGCGATGGAGCTGGTGCGGGCGACCGAGGCGGCGGCGATCCGGGCCACGCCGTGGATCGGCCGCGGCGACAAGAACGCGGCGGACGGCGCGGCCGTCGACGCGATGCGCAAGTTCCTCGGGACGGTCAACTTCGACGGGCTCATCGTGATCGGCGAGGGCGAGAAGGACAACGCCCCGATGCTGTTCAACGGCGAGCACGTCGGCAACGGACGCGGGCCTGCCTGCGACATCGCGGTCGACCCGATCGACGGCACCTCGCTGACCGCCGCCGGCCGCCAGAACGCGCTGTCCGTGATCGCAGTGTCCGACCGTGGCACGATGCTGGACGCCTCGAGCGTGTTCTACATGGACAAGATCGTCACCGGACCGGAGGGCCGCGGGGTCGTGGACCTGTCGCAGCCGATCGGGGACAACATCCGCGAGCTGGCGAAGGCCAAGGGCAAGCCGGTGGGCGAGATCCGCGTGGCCGTGCTCGACCGGCCGCGGCACGAGGGCCTCATCGAGGAGATCCGCGCCGCGGGCGCCGGGACCCGGCTCATGCTCGACGGCGATGTGGCCGGCGGCATCAACGCGGCCCGCTACGAGTCGCGCATCGACCTGTGCGTCGGCATCGGCGGCAGCCCGGAGGGCATCACGACCGCGTGCGCGATCAAGGCGATCGGCGGCTTCATGCAGGGCCGGCTGGCGCCGAAGGACGACGCCGAGCGCGCGGGCGGGATCGCGGCGGGCCTGGACATGGACCGGATCTACGGCGCCGACGACCTGGTGAAGGGCGACAACACCTTCTTCGTTGCGACCGGCGTCACCGACGGCGGCCTGGTGGAGGGCGTGCGCCGCAAGGGCCCGATCATCCGCACGGAGTCGATCGTGCTGCGCTCGAAGTCGGGAACCATCCGCCGCGTGGTCGCCGACCACCTCGCGGAGAAGTGGCTGTCGGCCGACGAGCTCTAACCGCGCGCCCCATCGGCGACATTCGTGCCGAATCGTGGCCTGCTCGCGTCACGACATTCGTGCCGAATGTAGCGTTTGCGCGCCGCATTCGTGACATTCGTGCGGAATCGTGGCTTGGCCGCGTGAGGAAATTCGTGCCGAATGTGGTGTTTGCGCGCCGTATTCGCGACATTCGTGCCGAATGTGCTAATGCGCGTTGGCGACGTTGGTGCCGCGTCGTGACGTGGTCGCGCGGCGTGCGGGGGCGGCGTCAGGCGGCGCCGGAGTCCGTGTCGCGGTCGGCGGCGCGGGCCTGCTCCTCGATGGCGAGCTTGTCGATGCCGTGCATGTCGCGGACCTCCTCGGCGGCCGGCACCTCGACTCGGAGGCGGGCCTCGGCCTGGGCGTCCAGCTCGTCGACCAGCTCGAACGCCGTGAGCTCGCGCGGCGCCTCCTCGATGCCCTCCAGGACGCCGATCACCTTGGACTCGTCCAGCGCGCCGAGCTTCCGCGCGGCCGGGAACACCTGGCGCTCGAAGGAGCCGACGAAGCCGTTGTAGTCCTTGACCGTGCGCTCGATCGACCGGCCGAGCTTCTCGATGTGGCCGGCGGTGGTGCCGAGTCGGCTGTAGAGGGTGCGGCTGAGGTCGAAGAGCTGTTTGGCCTCCTGGGTCAGCACGTCCTGCTGCCAGCTGAACGCGACCGTCTTCAGGACCGACCACAGCGTCACGGGCGACGCCAGCGCCACGCGCTTGCCGAAGGCGAACTCCATGATCGACGGGTCGGCCTCCATCGCCGACGACACCAGCGACTCGCTCGGGATGAACGCGATGACGAGTTCGGGGGAGGACTCCAGCCCCGTCCAGTAGGCCTTGCTGCCCAGCGTGGTGATGTGGTCGCGGACGGCCTTCACGTGCTGCTTGAGGAGAGCTTCGCGCTGCGCGCCCTCGGCACCGGTCGCGGTCGCGGGGATCTGGCTGGCCTCGAGGTAGGCGTTGAACGGCACCTTGGCGTCGAGGGCGATGTTCTTGCCGCCGGGGAGACGGATGATCATGTCGGGTCGGCCGGCGCCCGACTCCGAATGGATGCTGGACTGCACGTCGAAGTCCACCCGTTCGATGAGCCCCGCGGCCTCCACGACGCTGCGCAGCTGGGTCTCGCCCCAGACGCCGCGCGTGCTGTTGGAGCGGAGCGCGGACGCCAGCGACTCGGCGGTGCTCCGCAGCCGCTCCTCCGACTCGGCCGCCGACCGGAGTTGCTGGGCGAGCTGGCCGTGCTGCTGATTGCGCTGGGTCTCGAGCTCGATCACTTTGCGCTGCATGTCGCTGAGGCTCTCGCGCACCGGCGCCAGCGCCTGCAGCACCTTGCTCTCGGCGCGCTCGCGCTCGGTCTGCGCGAGGGCTTCGGCACGGTGCCGCTCCTCGGTCTCGCGCAGCTTCTCGTGCATCCCGCGCAGTTGCTCCTGCAGCGCGTCGACGCGGGTGTCGGCGGCGGCGAGCTCCGCGCGGAGCCCGGCCTGGGCGGCCGCCTCCTCCGCGCGCACCTCGAGGAGCTCCTTCTCGTGGCGGGCGGCGACGATCGCCGGGTCCTCCACCGTGGGCGCCGCGGCTTCGCGGCTCCGGAGCAGCCGTGCGACGGCGTATCCGGCTCCCGCCGCGCCGACGAGGAGACCGAGCAGGAGGCCGAGGAGCAGTGCGGGGAAGTCCATGCGCTCAGTGTCGCAGGGGCCGCCGACAACCGCCGCGAACGACGGAGGGCGGGGCGGGAAATCGCTCCCGACCCGCCCTCGGCGTGCCGCCGTGTGGTGGCTCAGCGGGTGAACCGCTCGCGCAGCTCGGCCTCCAGCGTCTCCAGGCTGCGTCCGCGGGTTTCGGGCAGGCAGCGTGCCACGAACACGACAGCGCCGACGCCCACGACCGCGAAGAGGAAGAAGGTGGGCGAGATCCCGAACCCGTCCACGAGCTGGGGGAAGAGGAACCCGACCAGGAAGTTCGTCAGCCACAGGATGAGCGCGGCGAGACCGAACGCGGCGCCGCGGATGCGTGCAGGGAAGATCTCCGCGAGCATCAGCCAGGTCACCGGGGACACGGCGCCCTGCTGGAAGGCGAGGAAGGTCACCGTCAGCGACAGCACCACGAACGGCAGAGCGGGTGTGTCGGCGAGCAGCGCGGAGGCGCCGCCGACCAGCAGCAGGGAGGTCGTCGTCCCGATCAGGCCGATGATCAGGAGGGGTCGCCGGCCCACCTTGCCGAGCAGGGCGATGCCGACGAACGTGGCGAGCACCGAGATGACGCCGTTGGCGATCTGGCCGACGAGCGCGCCCTGCTGGTCGAAGCCGGACTTCTGGAGGATCTGGACGCCGTAGTACATGATCGAGTTCACCCCGGTGAGCTGCTGCACCATCGCGATTCCGAGGCCGATCACGAAGACCCGGCGGATCCACGGCACGCCGAGCTCCTTCAGCAGCGGCGTGCGGACGGCGCGCTCCTCGTGGCGGCGGATGTCCTCGGCCTCCCGCTCGGCCTGCTGCTCCGTGCGGATGCGGCGCAGGACGGCGAGTCCCTCCGCGAAGCGGCCGTGCAGGATGAGCCAGCGCGGGCTCTCCGGCACGACGAGCATCCCGAAGAACAGCACCACGGCCGGCAGCGACGCGACGACGAGCATCCAGCGCCACACGGCAGCCTGCTCGGGGACGACGGAGGCGAGCACCGCGTTCACGACGAACGCGGCGAGCTGGCCGGAGACGATCATCAGCTCGTTCTGCGTGACGATGCGACCGCGGCGGGCGGCGGGGAGAGCTCTGCCAGGTACATCGGCACCACGACCGACGCGCCGCCGACTGCGAGGCCGAGCACGAAGCGGGCGGCGATCATGACGCCGATCGTCGGGGCGAACGCGCACGCGACCGCCGCGATGAAGAACACGACCGCGAGCGCGCCGATGAGGCCGCGACGTCCGCGCCGGTCGGCGATCCGGCCGCCGAGGAAGGACCCGAGCGCCGCGCCGAAGAGGAGCGACGACACGATCGTGCCCTCCTCGAGCGGGGTGAGCGGACGCTGGTCGAACTGCATGAACGGCAGGGCGCCGCTGATGACACCGGTGTCGTAGCCGAAAAGGAGGCCGCCGAAGGTTGCGAGCACGGCGATCCGCCGCAGGAAGCGGCGCGCGCGGGGGTCGTCGGGGTGGGGAGGGGTCGAGCCTGCGGAGGCGGTGGTGCCGGCGGCCGTCTCGGCGGCCTCCGGGTGAGGGGATGCGGTCATGATCGCTCCTTCGCGTCTTGTTGCTATGTCTGGACATTAGAACGTGACGCGTGAAGTTGCAATGCTTTCATTACTGAGGTGTTTATGCCTGATTACTTTGTGCGGACGCGCGCGAGCCGAGGGACGCGCGGGCGCGCGGGAGTGCGGAGCGCAGCGGCGGAGCGCAGAGACGGAGCGCCGGGGCGCAGAACGGCGTGGGGCGGGCGCTAGGCCGCGACGGCCATGCCGATGCGGCCCACGCGGGTGCCGGTGAGAGCCGCGAGGTCGTCGATCGTCGCGGCGTCGTGGCGGCGCGCGGCGTGCACGACGATCGCCGCGCAGGCCTCCGCGTCGGCGAGGGCGTCGTGGTGGTTGAAATCCTCGAACCCGGCCGCCATCGCCGCGACCGGGAGGCGGTACGACTCCAGGTGGTAGGTGCGGCGGGCGACCTGGAGGCTGCACAGGTAGCGGTACTCGGGGCAGGCGACGAGGGTGGCGGCGCACGCGGCGCGGATGACGCCCATGTCGAAGCCGGCGTTGTGGGCGACCAGGTGGTCGTCCTCCGCGAACTCCACCAGGTCGGCGAGCTGGTCGACCCAGCCTGCGGCGTCGGCGACGTCCTCCGGCCGGATGCCGTGGATGCGGACGTTCCACTCCTGGAAGACGTCGTGCCCGAGCGGCGGCCGGATGAACCAGCTCGCGCGGTCGACCACGCGGCCGTCGCGCACCTTCACGAGCCCGACCGAGCAGGCGGATGCCGCCGAGGAGTTCGCGGTCTCGAAGTCGATGGCGGTGAAGTCCAGTGGCACGCCCGAATGCTCGCACGCCCCACCGACGTCGCCCGCCGCGCACCGCCGAGTACGCGCGAAATCGACCGAAAACCGCCGAGTACGTCGATTGTCTGCGTACTCGGCGGTTTCGGGTGCGGGGTAGGGTCGCCGGTATGCGGGAGCGACGGGAGCGGGAGGCGCACGCGCGCGCGTTCGACCGGGCGGCGGAGCTGTACGACGCGGCGCGGCCGGAGTATCCGGCGGACGCGGTCGCCTGGCTCACGGAGGGCGTCACCGGCCCGGTCGTCGACCTCGGCGCCGGCACCGGCAAGCTGACGCAGGCCCTGGTCGGGAGCGGTTTCGACGTGATCGCGGTCGACCCGTCGCCGCAGATGCTCGGCGTGCTGACCTCGCGTGTCCCGGAGGCGGACGCCCGGATCGGGACGGGCGAGAGCGTCCCCGTCCCCGACTCCAGCGCCGGTCTGGTGGTCGCCGCGCAAGCCTGGCACTGGGTGGACCGCGAGCAGGCCGTCCCGGAGGTCGCGCGCGTGCTGCGACCGGGCGGCCGAATCGGGCTGGTCTGGAACGACCGGGACGAGAGCGTCGACTGGGTGCGCGAGCTGGGCGAGCTGATGGGCACGGGGGAGGCGACCTTCGGCGAGGAGGAGGAACCGGCGGTGGGAGCGCCGTTCGGCGAACTGGAGCGGCACGACGTCCACTGGGTGCAGGCGCTCACGCTCGACGGCCTCCTGGATCTGGCGCGCTCGCGCAGCTACTTCATCACGAAGGACCCCGCTGCGCAGGCCGCGGTCATCGGGTCGCTGCGCCGGCTCCACAACGAGCATCCGGACCTGGCGGGGGCGGAGCGGATCGGGCTGCCGTACGTCACCCGGTGCTACCGGGCGACGCTGGGCTGACACCGGGCGGCTGAGCCGTGCCGCTGTCGCCCGTAGAATGGACGACCGTGGCTCTCACTATCGGTATCGTCGGACTCCCGAACGTCGGCAAGTCGACCCTCTTCAACGCGCTGACCAAGAACGACGCCCTCGCGGCGAACTACCCGTTCGCGACCATCGAGCCGAACGTCGGCGTCGTGAACCTCCCGGACCCGCGCCTCGACAAGCTGGCCGAGCTGTTCGGCAGCGAGCGCATCCTCCCCGCCCCGGTCTCGTTCCTCGACATCGCCGGAATCGTGAAGGGCGCGAGTGAGGGCGAGGGCCTCGGCAACAAGTTCCTCGCGAACATCCGCGAGGCCGACGCCATCGCGCAGGTCGTCCGCGGCTTCTCCGACCCCGACGTGGTGCACGTCGCCGGCAAGGTCGACGCGGCAGGCGACATGGAGACCATCAACACCGAGCTCATCCTCGCCGACCTGCAGACCCTCGAGAAGGCGGAGCAGCGCTACGAGAAGGAGGTCAAGGGCCGCAAGCTGGAGCCGGTCGTCCTGGAGACGGCCCGCGAGGCCATCGCGTTCCTGAACGACGGCAAGCCGCTGTCGGCCTCCACGATCGACCTGGAGCCCATCCGCGAGCTCGGCCTGCTCACCGCGAAGCCGTTCATCTACGTGTTCAACGTGGACGAGGACGTGCTGACGGATGACGGCCGCCGCGCCGAGTTGGCGGCGCTGGTCGCCCCCGCGCAGGCGGTCTTCCTGGACGCCAAGCTGGAGTCGGAGCTGATCGACCTCGACGCCGCCGACGCCGCAGAGCTGCTGGCGTCCACCGGCCAGACGGAGAGCGGCCTCGACCAGCTCGCCCGCATCGGCTTCGACACCCTCGGCCTGCAGACCTACCTGACGGCCGGCCCGAAAGAATCCCGCGCCTGGACCATCCACAAGGGCTGGAAGGCCCCCAGGCGGCCGGCGTCATCCACACCGACTTCGAGAAGGGCTTCATCAAGGCCGAAGTCATCTCCTTCGACGACCTCGTCGACGCCGGCAGCGTCGCGGAGGCGCGGGCGCGCGGGAAGGCGCGCATGGAGGGGAAAGAGTATGTGATGCAGGACGGGGATGTGGTGGAGTTCCGTTTCAACGTGTAGCTGACCAAGGTTTCTCCTGTCCACGCAGCACAGTGTGGCTGGCGAATCCTGGCTGCGTCGGATGGACTAGAGCCAATCGACCCCCTCCCAAGCCTCTCGAAGGAGCTCAAATGGGAGGGGCCTTCTTCTTTTCGAGGTGTGCGAGAAGCCGAGCCTGTCCTGGGGATGAGCAAGTAGCCCTGGTGGTCGGCCGGGGCCTCGTGGTCGATGATCACCTGGCCTGCGCGCGGTTCTTGGCTGCGACGAACCACTACCGCTTCTCGGGCTATGCGAGGTACTTCCAGAATGCCCCGCACCTGGGCGATGATGACTTCCGAGCGGGTACCACGTTCGATCAGATCCGTGCCGTGTACGACGCAGATGAGGCGCTGCGCAACGCGCTCGTCCGGCCGCTGGCTCAAGTTGAGCTGATGCTTCGTTCACACACGTAGCCCGTGTCATGGCAGATCAGCACGGCGCATCGACCTGCTGTAACGATATGGAAGGTCAGGGCATCAATCGGATAATCGCGCGCCCTGGCCCCTGAAAAGTCGACGGCGGGCCTCAGTTCATGGTCGCGCTACCGTTGGGTTCCCGGCCCGCTGAATGCTGTGTCGGCAGGCCCGGTGTCGGTCCGATCCGCTCGGGCGCTGAGGTGGGCCGCGATGCCGGTGGAGATGAAGTCGGCGTACTGATCGAGAGTCCAGCCGTTCCGGATCACGATGAGGTCGTAGAGCTGGGGGGAACTATAGGTAAGCAGGATGTCCGCGACGCGCCTCACGGGAAGGCCGGGGGGAAGGTGCCCGGCGTCGGCGAGGCGCAGGGCGTTCTCCGTCATCCGCGCCCGCCGATCCTCCTCCAGCTCGCGAGCCAGGTCTGCCAGTTCGGGGTCGTGTCCGGCGGCCGCATCCAGGAGGAGCAGGATGGGGGCGACCCGGGGGCCGACCTCGGCCGAGAGCCGGCCCCAACCATGCAGTAGGCCTGGGAGGTCAGCAGCGCTGAGCGCGTCCGAGCGGGTTTCGGCCGCGATCGGTCCGATGCCCCGTAGCGCCTCCTCGACGACAGCGCGGACGAGGGCCGGCTTGCCCGCGAACCGCTTGTAGACCGACTCCACCGAGACCTCGCATGCCCGGGCGACCTTCGGGATCGTCAGTGCGGCGTATCCGTCGGCAACGAGCATCGCGCGAGCGGTCTCGATCAGCGACTCCCGCATTTTCTCGGCCCGAGCGCGCCGGGCGGTCCCGTCATACTGCCGCTTGACTCCCGCCATCGCACGCTCCATACTCGAACTAATAGATACAGAGTAGTGTAATGAAATAGGGGGCACCATGTCCGCCGACACACATCCGTTTCTCGCCCGACTGCAGCGGGCCACGAACGACCACGACCTCGATGCGCTCGTGGACTGCTTCGCCGCCGAATACCAGAACGAGACGCCAGCACACCCAGGCCGTTCGTTCGAAGGAACCGAGCAGGTCCGGAGCAACTGGCAGCAGATCTTCGAATTCGTTCCCGATGTCCGGTCCGTGGTTCTAGGCCATACGGTCGCGGGCTCGGACGTGTGGTCGGAATGGGAGATGAGCGGTACGCGAGTCGATGGCACCCCGCATCTCATGCGCGGGGTCATCATCTTCGGGCTGCAGGGCGAGCGCGCCGCCTCAGCCCGTTTCTACCTGGAACCCGTGGATCAGACGGGAACGACCGTCGATGACGCGGTTCGAGCACAAGTGCATGCGGACGGCCCGAGATGATCGTCGTCGCGGGAGGCAGTGGCTTGCTGGGACGGCATGTCGTCGCCGAGCTGGTCGGCAAGGGCGTGAAGGTGCGGGTGCTGACGCGCGACACGGCCCGCGCGAGGGCACTCTTCGACGACCGAGTCGAGGTGGTCAGTGGCGACGTGCGAAGACGCGACGGACTCGACGAGGCGGTCGCTGACGCCGAAATGGTGGTCTCCGCAGTGCACGGCTTCCTCGGCGGCCGTGGGGCCGGACCCGCCGAGGTCGACGACCGCGGCAACGCCCATCTCGTGGAGGCGGCGGCAGCAGCTGACGCCGGGGTCGTCCTCGTCTCGGCGTCCGGCGCCTCCCCTGACCATCCCATCGACCTCTTCCGAGCGAAGTTCGCTGCCGAAGAGTACCTCCGCGAGAGCGAAGCGCCGTGGGTGATCGTGCGGCCGCCCGCCTACTTGGAGACCTGGCTTGGGATCCTGTCCACGACGGCCGGCGCCTCCGGCCGCCCGCTGGTGTTCGGCCGTGGTGTTCAGCCGATCCCCTTCGTGTCGGTCCTCGACGTCGCCGCCGTCGTCACTCGCGCCGCCACTGACCCGACCGTCCGGGGGCGCGTGATCGAGGTCGCCGGTGAGCCGATCACGATGAACGACCTGGCGCGTGCGCTGCAAGACGCCCGAGGTTGGCGTGGCCCCGCTCGGCACGTGCCACGGCCCCTCCTGCGCCTGCTCTCCGTGGCTGCGGCTCCCCTGAGCCCTGCATTCGCCCGACAGAATCGGACGGCGCTCGCGATGGACACTGGGGTTCCGCGCCCCGAAGCTCCCGTGGTGGGTCCCATCGATGGGCCGCGCCGGACGCTTGGAGACGTGCTGGCCGGATCCAGCGTGGCCTGACCAACGGCGTTATCTCTCTCTGCAACGTAACGTGGTCGAGTTCCGGTTCAATGTGCAGCTGATTGGGCGCGAGAGGCGAGCGGCGCGGCGAAAGTCACCGCGGGACTGAACGCCGTCGGGCCTTGCTTGGGGCGGGGCGCCGGCGAGTGAATGTGGTCCGGGCTGAACCAGCGGAGAGACCGGCCCCGCGGGATCCCGATGAGCGCCATGCCGCACAGCGTGTCGGAACGGCTTGCGCGGTCATCGGCGACGCGCATGCGCAACGACGACTCCGGGCGCCGACGGCCGCTTCGGGAGTTGCAGCTCTTAGTTTTCGACGGTGACGGGGGTGCCGACGGGTGCCCAATAGAACACCGTTGAGACCACGTCGAGCGCGACGTGGACGCAACAATGGGAGCCCTGGGTCGTGTAGAGCGGGCTGCCGAGGGGGAATGTCTGCCATGACGCGTCGTGGAAGCCGCAGCCTCCGGCGGTGAAGGGCATCCAATACTGGACCGGGTCGTTCCAAGCGCCGTTCACGTCGCCTCCGGAGAGCACCGTGTTCTGAGCCTTGTCCCGGATATGGAAGTTGCCGATCGGAGTCGAGTCGTCCACGTTCGCGATTGCCGATGCGCCGGTAGTGACAGGCCCGTCCGTGTACAGGGCTTGCCCATCACACGCATACAGGTGCTGCGCGCTGATGCTGACGATGATGTGCTTGACTCCGGGCTGATTTCCGGCGCATGCCGGGGAGACCGCCGGGGCAGGTGGCTGCGCTGGGAGGGCGATGGAGACCGCGACCGGGGTCGGGGCGGCAGCCACCGGAGCCGCTGTATGTTTCGGGGTCGGTCTCGGGGTGGGCGCCGCGGCGCTGCACCCAACCAGGACGGCGAGGAGGAGATCGCTCCAGCGATGGTTGCACCTCGTCGCAGGTTGATCGTGAATTTCATGTGGTTGTCCTCGCCAGAGCTCATGCGTACCCTCAAGAATCTAACCCGTCGGTGCGCGACGTCAAGTGATTGAGAAGTTCTCCGGCCCTGCGCGGCGCGCAGAACGACCCTCCTCGCCCGGTTCACGGAGCGTCTCTCTTGTGCTTTTCGCCAACGTTACGTGGTGGTTCCGGTTCAACCTGTAGGTATCCCCGGCGTTCACCAGCCCTGTGACCCGGGCGACCCCTTGAAGGGCCCGACGACCGCACTCGTGATCCAGCCGCCGTAGAAGCCTCCGGGCTGCGGCGTGACGACCTCGCCGTCGACCGTGCACTCGTCCATCTGCTGCGCGTAGACGGCGACGCGGTCTCGGAGCGGCTCGAACCCGGGCGACGGATGCGGGTAGTTCCACGCGCAAGCGGATCGCACCTCGCCTCCGCCGCGCACGTCGAGATATCGTGCGGTGCCCTTGAATTCGCAGAACGACGAACCGTCGGCGTCGACCAGCGCGCCGGTCGCGAAGTCCGCGATCGGGAGGTAGTACACCGGCGGATGGCTGGTCTCGAGCACGCGGACGACGTCTCGGGTTTCGACGATGAGCTGCCCGCCCAGACGGATCGTGACAGGCGCGGTGACGCGCTCGATGCGCGGCGGCCTCGGGTAGTCCCACACAGACTCCTGTCCCGTTCCTGGGATCTCGGGGCGCGGTCGGGGCACCTGTTCACTCTATGCCCGCGGTGCTTCACTGGAGTATGGCCGCCTCACCGATGTTCCCGCTCGGATCCGTGCTGTTCCCCTCCGTGGCCATCCCGCTGCGGGTGTTCGAGCCGCGGTATCTCACGATGGTCGGGCGATTGCTCGACGAGGATGAGCCGGGGTTCGAGTTCGGCGTCGTCCTCATCGAGCGCGGACCCGAAGCCGGGGGCGGCGACCAGCGCTCCTCGGTCGGGACCATGGCGCGTCTTGTGAGCGCCGCCGCGGGCACCCAGGACCTGCTCATCGTCGGCGTGGGGACCCGGCGGTTCACGGTCGAGCGCTGGGTCGACGACGACCCGTATCCTCGGGCCGAGCTGGCGATGCTGCCGGATCTGGAGTGGTCCGAGGCGCTCGCACCACTACGGGCCGAGGCCGAAGCGGTTGTCCGACGCGTGATCGCCCGCGTCGCGGAGCCGCAGTCGGATGCCGGCACCGAACTGTCGGACGATCCCGTCGCAGCCGTGTGGCAGCTGGCGGCGATCGCCCCGCTGGGAGAGTACGACAGGTACACCCTGTTGAGGTCGACATCGATGGGGGTCTCCTGCGTCAGACGATCGATCTGACCCTCGAAGCCGAGGAGCTCTGGTCCGCCGAGTACGGCAGCTGACCGCCACTGCCAACTCCCGCAGGAAATCTGAGCAGGAGACGGCTCAGATTTCCTTCCGAACACCGTTCGGAAGGAAATTCTCGCAGCGTCTCCTTTCCCCGGGCGCCTCCGGGCGCCCGCCCGCTACGGCTCCGTCGTCAGCGGCGGATTCCCGATCACCGTGTGCAGCCAGATCCAGCTCCCGTTCGTGCTTCCGCGCACCAGGTCGACGTGCACGGTCTCGTCGGGCGCGATCGGCCCCACCCCGACGTGCAGTGAGCGGGCCTGCGGCGCGTCCAGCGTCCACGTCTGCGCCACGACCCCTGCGTTCGCGGACGCTTCCACCGTCAGCACCGCCCCCAGGTCGAGGAAGAAGGGCGCCACCGCCCAGGCGAGGTCGTACGACCGCGTCGCGGTGATCCCGAAGTCGGCGGGCGTGAAACGCACCGAGACGCGGAACCAGTCCGCCGGTTGGCCGGGGTGCACGTCCCATGAGTAGAAGAACGCCGGGTTCAGGTCCGGCGCGAACAGGACGTCGCCGGTCGCGACCGCCGAGGCGAGGGTGAGGTCGGCGCCCGTGCCGAGGGTGCGGGCGAGGTGGCCGGCGTCGAGGGCGGCGATCGTGCCGGGGTACTGGCCGAAGCCGGGGAGGCCGCCGAGCTGGCCGCGGAGGCGGTCGGCGAAGTCGGCGAGTTCGGCGCGGTCGGGGCGGCGGGCCGTGCCGCCGGGGAGGAAGGGATGCTGTTCATGGTGCCGCACCCTACGCCGCCGGAAGGCCCGCGGGGATAGGCAGGCGCCCGAAAAGCGCGGCGCTCAGAACTCCCGCAGCACCGCCGCCTTCGGCCCCGCGACCAGCGTCCCCGCCGGCACGTCCTCCGCGACGATCGCCCCCGCCGCGATCACCGCGTCCCGGCCGATGCTGACGCCGGGGAGGATGGTCGCCCCCGCGCCGATCCACACGTTCTCGGCGACGTCGATCGGGCCTCCCGTCAGCCAGACCCGGCGGTCCTCCACGTCGACGGGGTGGCCGACCGTGATGAAGGTGACCCGCGGCGCGACCAGGACGCGGGGTGCCAGGCGGATGCCTGCGTAATCCAGGAAGGTGCAGTTCTGGTTGATGAACACCCGCTCCGAGAGCTCCAGGTTCAGGCCGTGGTCGGTGAAGAACGGCGGGTAGATCGTCACCCGCTCCGGCAGCGGGCCGCCCAGGATCTCCGAGAGCAGCGCCGCCTTGCCCGCCTCGTCGTCGAACGGCAGGACGTTCAGCCGGGAGGTCAGTTCGGTGGCGCGCAGGACGCGCTCCGACATGGCCTGGAACTCGGGCGAGTGGATGCGCATCAGGAGGTCGCTCGGCACCCCACGATCCTCCCTCCGCGTCCGGCGCGCGCCCGGCCGGACACGCCCGCGATGTCGGCACGGGACGGTACCATGCCCGCATGGCCATCCAGGTGCTCCCGGCGACGGGCCGCTGGGACGATTTCGCCACGTTCATGGTGCCGCGCACGGCCGGCGCCGGCGGCTGCGTGTGCATGTCGTACCGGGATGCGCGCCTGCCGATGCCGGAACGGATCGACTACATGCACCACGAGTGCTCCACCGAGCCGGGGCCGGGCGTGCTGGTCTACGCCGACCGGGAGGTCGCGGGCTGGTGCTCGGTGGCGCCCAAGTCCACGTACCGGCGGCTGATGAACTCGCGCACCATCCCGCACCTCGACGAGGAGCTCGACCCGTGGTCGATCGTCTGCTTCGTGGTGCGCGGCGGGTTCCGCAAGCGCGGGCTGATGCACGACCTCCTCGACGGGGCGGTGGAGCACGCGCGGGCGTCGGGGCGCGGCTGCTGGAGGGCTACCCGGTCGAGACGCGCGGCGAGCGGGTGGATGTGATCAGCGGCTACGTCGGGACCGTCGAGCTGTTCGAGAAGCACGGGTTCACGCGGCTGCGGGAGACGGACGCGCACTCGGGCGGCTCGGTGCGGTGGGTGATGCGGCGGGAGCTCGGCTGAGCGAGGGCCGACACGCACGACGGCCGCCGACCCGAAGGGGGCCGGCGGCCGTGCGGGCCGGGGGCGACGGCGGAGGACTCACCCCCGGCTGATCCGCCGCCGGTAGATCGCGGCGGCGAAACCGTAGGCGACGACCAGGATGCCGACGCACCAGGCGAGGGCGATCCAGATGTCCCCGGTGACCGGCTGCTGCGCGAACAGCGCCCGGATCGTGTCCACGATCGGCGTCACCGGCTGGTGCTCGGCGAACCAGGCGACCGGGGCCGGCATCGTGTTCGTGGGGACGAACGCCGAGCTGATGAACGGGAGGAAGATCAGCGGGTAGGCGAACGCGCCCGCGCCGTCCACGCTCTTCGCCGACAGTCCGGCGATGACGGCCACCCAGGTCAGCGCCAGGGTGAACAGCACGAGGATGCCGGCGATCCCGAGCCAGGCGAGAACGCTCGCCCCGGTGCGGAAGCCGATCAGCAGTGCGACCAGGACCACCAGGACGACCGAGATCATGTTGGCGACCAGCGAGGTGAGCACGTGGGCCCAGAGCACGCTCGACCGGGCGATCGGCATGGACTGGAAGCGCTCGAAGATGCCGCCCTGGAGGTCCATGAACAGCCGGTACGAGGTGTACGAGATGCCGGACGCGATCGTGATCAGCATGATCCCGGGGAGCAGGTAGTTCACGTACGAGCCCGAGTCGGGGCCGGTGTTGATGGCCCCGCCGAGCACGAACACGAACAGCAGCATGAGGGCGATCGGCACGATGGTGACCGTGATGATCGTGTCCAGGCTGCGCGTGATGTGCTTCATGGACCGCCCGGTGAGGACGGTGGTGTCTGCGACGAAGTTCGCGGTGGACATCAGGACTCCTTCGACGGCTGCGTGTCGGCGGCCGCGGATCCGGTGGAGGGGGAGGCCGGGGCGGCGGCGGAGGCAGACGGCCCGACGATGGCGAGGAACACGTCCTCCAGGCTGGGCTGCTTCTCCACGTACTCGACCTTCGCCGGCGGGAGGAGCTGCTTGAGCTCGGCGAGCGTGCCGTTCGCGATGATGCGGCCCTCGTGGAGGATCGCGATGCGGTCGGCGAGCTGCTCGGCCTCGTCCAGGTACTGCGTGGTGAGCAGCACGGTCGTGCCGCGGCCGGCGAGGCGCTTGACGGTCTCCCACACCTCGATGCGGGCCTGCGGGTCGAGGCCGGTGGTCGGCTCGTCGAGGAACACCACCGGCGGCTGGCCGATGAGGCTCATCGCGATGTCCAGCCGGCGGCGCATGCCGCCCGAGTACGTGCCGACCTTGCGGCCGCCCGCGTCGGTGAGCGCGAAGCGCGCCAGCAGTTCGTCCGCGATCCCTCCCGGGTTCTTGAGGTGGCGGAGCCGGGCGACCAGGATGAGGTTCTCCCGGCCGCTCAGGATCTCGTCCACCGCCGCGAACTGGCCCGTGAGGCTGATCGAGTCGCGCACGTCGTCCGGCTTGCGGGCCACGTCGAACCCGTTCACCGTCGCGGTTCCCTTGTCGGCCTGCAGCAGAGTGGAGAGGATCTTCACCGCAGTGGTCTTCCCGGCCCCGTTCGAGCCGAGGAGGGCGAAGATGCTGCCGCGCTGGACGTCGAAGTCGACGCCGCGGAGCACGTGCAGGTCTTTGTAGGACTTCTCGAGGCCGCGCACCTGGATGGCGGGGCCGGTCGTGGTGGTCGTGCTCATGACTCCTTCTCCTGCTCGCGTTCGGCCGCGTCGACGGCCTCGGTGAGGCGGGCGCGCTCCTTGTCGATCCAGCGGGTGCCGACGTAGGCCGCGGCGAAGGCCTCGGCGAACTCGACCGGGTCGTCCCCGACGATGTCGCGGACCGGGGTGTCGTCGGCCGCCGCGCGCTCCCAGAGCTCGACGAAGTCGGTCATCATCGTGAGGATGGTGTCGCCGTCGACGATCCCGCCGTTGTACATGAGGTAGCGGTTGAGCGCCTTCGCGACGCCGTTGTACGGCTCCGGGAGGGCGTCCAGCCGGCTCTTGATCTGCCGGTACTGCTTCTTCTGCTCGAGCGATCCGGTGACCAGCTCGATCCACTTCGGCGCCATTTCAGTTTCCTCCGTCTCGGAGCTGTTCCAGTCGTTCTGCGAGGAAGCTCCACGTCCTCCAGAACTCGTCCAGGTATTCGCGTCCCGCCGCGTTGAGCGAGTACACCTTGCGGGGCGGCCCCTTCTCCGACGGGACTTTCTCGACATCCACGAGGCCCCGCTGCTCCACCCTGACGAGCAGGGCGTAGACGGTGCCTTCGGCGATGTCTTCGAAGCCCTGGTCGCGCAGCCACGAGGTGATCTCGTAGCCGTACGCGGCCCGGCCCGACAGGATGGCGAGGACGATGCCCTCGAGCGTGCCCTTGAGCATCTCGGTCGTCTGCTTGCCCACGTGACACCCCTTTCCAACTACTCAGTGCTGTTGACTACCACTAGATAGTAACGCCGAGTACTGGTAGATAGCAACACTGAATAGCGATTTCTTTACGCAGGAGAAATGGCGACGACACAGGCAGAATCTCCTTCCCAATGCCGTCGGGAAGGAGATTCGGAGCAGAACTCCTGCGCGGGCTCACCGCCCCGCGGAGCTCACCACCTCGTCGACGAAGCCCGCCGTGGCGGACACCACCAGCTCGCGCACGTCGTGCGCGGTGAGCGGGGAGGCCTTCAGCGTCTTCATCCCGTGGTCGGCGCCCGCGACGGGCGCGATCCGCACGTTCGCATGGTCGCCGGGCGCGGCCGCCAGCTCGGCGCGCAGCGACTCCGCGCCGCCGAACGTGTCGCGGTCGCCCTGCAGCACCAGTACGGGGACCGACGGGGTGAGCAGCTCATCCAGACGCGAGGCCTCGGGACGGCCGGGCGGATGGAGCGGGAAGGCCAGGCACACGACCGCGGCGGCGCCGGTCGTATCGGCCGTGCGGCAGGCGACCCGCGCCCCGGCACTGCGACCGCCGACGATCACGGGGAGGCCCCCGGCGAGCTCCGCGACCACAGGGGCGGTCTCCAGCCAGGCGGCGTCGAGCGCGGCCGGACGGGAGGCGACCTTCTTCCCGGCGACCCGCCACGGCTGCTCGTAGCGCGCGACAGTGACGCCGAGGGCCGGCAGTTCGGACGCGAGCGCGGTCAGGTCGGCGGCGCCGATGCCGCCGCCCGCTCCGTGGCCGAGCCAGAGCAGCGCGCGGGGACGCTCCGCGGGCGCGACGACCAGCCGGCCGGGCCCGGCGGCGGTCGGAACGTCCACATCCACGCCTCGAACGCTAGCGGGTGTCGCGCCCCCGCCGCATCCTCGAACCGACGGCCGCGTCCGTTTCCGGGGTGTCCGGTCCCGGCGGTCGCACGGCAGCCGCCTCCGCGGCCTCGGCGGCCGCCTCCGCGACGGCGGGGTCCGGCACCCGGCCGGCCCCGGGGCCCCCGGCCTTCGCCAGCCGCGCGTGCAGGATGTCCCCGATGAACAGGTCGTACACGAGCACGCCGATCACCCCGCCGATCAGCGGCCCGAGGATCGGCACCCACATGTAGCCGCTGAACCACGGACCGTTGCCGGGCACCGCCAGGTTCCCCACCCGGCGATCCACGCGAGCAGCCGCGGCCCGAGGTCACGGGCCGGGTTGATGGCGTAGCCTGCGTTAGCGCCGTACGACATCCCGATGGCCGCGACCGCGAAGCCGACGATCAGCGGGCCGAGGTTCGACTGGACCGCGGTGTTGCGCAGGTCGATCACGGCGGCGATCAGCAGGATCAGGAACATCGTCCCGACGACCTGGTCGAACAACGGTCCCCACATGTTGCCGTTGTAGTAGGGGGCGGGGAAGGTCGCGAAGATCGAGAACGAGGCCAGCGTGTGGCCGTTCACCTTCGGTCCCTTGCTCGCCGTGTCGAACGCGCCGATCGCGGCCGCGTAGACCCCGAGCACGAGCG
Organism: Leifsonia sp. L25; assembly: GCF_050632895.1. Next base: position 3,142,761 of record NZ_JBODRZ010000003.1, read on the forward strand.
CGGCGCCGACGAACGCGCCCAGGAGTTGCGACACCATGTAGGGGATCACTTTGACCCACGCGAAGCCGCGCCGCACCGCGAAGGCCAGCGTCACCGCGGGGTTGAGGTGCGCGCCGCTCACGCCGCCGGCGACGTAGACGCCGAAGACGACGGCCATCGCCCAGCCCCAGGTGATCAGGAGCCAGTCTCCTGTGCCGAGGAAGAAGGTCGTCGGGCCCTCGGTGCGGCCCGACCCGGGGAGTGCGGCGACCGCCATCGCCACCACTCCGTCGCCGAACGCGATCAGGACGAACGTCCCGAGGAACTCGGCGAGGCATTCGCCCCACAGTCCTCCGCGTCGTTTGAGGCCCCATCCGCGTACCAGGACGGGGATCGTGTCATCGCTCATTTCCGCACCTCCGCACGAAAATCCACTGGGCGCGCACGCGCGCGTCCCGGCGCTCCGCGGTCCCATCCGGTGAGGATCGTGCGCCGATATAATCAGTGTTACGCCGACAGTTGCGATTACGCAATTGTATTTCGCGGCGTCATCGCTTCTGAGGCTGGAGTCCTGCGGATGAGTCTGAGCACCACACTGGGGATCGACACGCCGATCGTCCTCGGCCCGTTCGGCGGCCTGTCGTCCGTCGCCCTGACGGCGGCCGTGAGCGAGGCGGGAGGCCTCGGCTCGTACGGGCTGTACGGCTACGACGGCGCGCGCATCCGCTCGGTCGCCGCCGAACTGCAGAAGGCCACCGACCGTCCCGTGGCGCTCAACCTGTGGCTGCCGCACCGGGAGGCCGGCGAACACGCCGCGCTCGACCGCGCGGAGTTCGACCGGGCCGTCGGCGGGATGGCCGAGCTCTTCGCGCAGGCCGGCGTGCGGCCTCCCGAGTGGCCGGTCGCGCCGCTGCCCGACTTCGACGAACAGCTGGAGGCCGCGCTCGACGCCCGCCCCGCCGCGCTGAGCTTCGTCTTCGGCGTCCCGTCGCCCGCCGTGGTCGAGGAGGCCCACACGCGCGGCATCCTCGTGATGGGCGCGGCGACGACGGTCGCCGAGGCGCGCGCGCTGGAGGCCGGAGGCGTCGACGCGATCGTCGCGTCCGGCGCCGAGGCCGCCGGGCACCGGCCGTCGTTCCTGCTGGAGCCCGAGCGCAGCCTCGTCGGCGGCCTCTCGCTGATCCCGCAGGTGGTGGACGCGGTGAGTGTGCCCGTGATCGCGGCCGGCGGCATCGCCGACCGGCGCGGCGTCGCGGCGGCGTTCGCGCTGGGGGCGTCCGGCGTCCAGGCCGGGACGGTCTTCCTGGCGACGGCGCAGTCCGCGGCTCCCGCCATCCACCGCGAGCGGATCCGTGCGGCGCTCGCCGGCGACACGGTGCTGACCCGGGCAATGAGCGGCCGGCTCGCGCGCGGCCTCCCGAACCTCGCCGTCCGGGCGATCGAGAGCAGTGGGGCCGGGGCGACGTTCCCGCTGCAGAACATCCTCACCGGCGTGTTCCGTCGTGCCGCGTCGACCGCGGGGCAGCCCGAGCTGCTGTCGCTGTGGATGGGGCAGAGCGCCGGGCTCTCCCGGTTCGACGACGCCGCGGACGTCTTCGCCGAGCTCGCGGCGGGGGTGCCGGATGACGCGCGCTGACCCGCCCCGCACGCACCGCGTCGTGAGCCCGCCCATCCTCTACGCGGGCACCCCGGTCATCCTGCTCGCCTCGCTGAACGACGACGGCACCCCGAACCTCGCGCCCGCATCGTCGTATTGGGCGCTCGGCCGGATGCTCGCACTCGGTCTCGAGACCGAGGGGCAGACGCTCGCGAACCTCGAGGAGCGGCCGCAGGTGACCGTGAGCTTCCCGTCGCCGCCGCTCTGGTCCGCGGTGGAGCGCATCGCCGACCTCACCGGACGCCCGGAGGTCCCTGCGGCGAAGGCGGGACGCTACACGCACCGCGCCGACAAGTTCGCCGCCGCCGGCCTCACGCCGCAGGCGTCCGACCTGGTCGGCCCGCCGCGTGTCGCCGAGTGCCTGCTCCAGCTCGAAGCGGAGGTGCGCCGCATCACGCCGGGGGTCACGGGGGAGTACGCGATCGCCGAGGCGGAGGTCGTGCGCGTGCACGCCGACCATCGGATCGTCGCGGACGGCGACCACATCGACCCACTCGCGTGGCAGCCGATCGTGTACAGCTTCCGGCACTACTTCGGGATCGGGGAGCCGCTGGGGCCGCGCGGGAGTGCTCCGGCCGCGACGGTTCCGGCCGAGGCGGAGACGGAGTCGGGCGGATCCGAGCCTGCGTCCGCCTTCGACGTGGACGCCTGGGAGCTGTGGGAGGTCGGCGGCGACTCCGCCTGCTGGCTCGCCTCCGTCTGCCCCGAGTGCGGGGCGATGCGCGACGGCGACGGCCCGTGCCCGCGCTGCGACGCCGACCCGCCGGAGTGATCGGGTAACAGGGTGATCGGCCGGCGGAGCGATCCGCTAGATGCCGGCCGCGGCCCCGGGGAGCAGCAGCGTGAACCGGCCGTCCGCGTTCGGGAGGTCGCCCGCCGCGTTCGCGAACGCCCGGAACGACGCCGCCGCCGCGTTCCGCTCGCCCGGCTCCATCTCCGCGAGCACCTCGGCGAGCGCCGAACGCCGATGGCCGATCACGCGCTCGACGAGCGCTCGGCCCTCCGACGTGAGGGTCACACGGACGAAGCGGCGGTCGTCCGGATCCTCCGTCCGCTCGACCAGTCCCAGCCGCACGAGCTTCTCGCAGGTGCGGGTGGCGTTGGAGGCGTGCACGCCGAGCTCGGCGGCCACGCCGCCGAGGGTCTGCGGTCCACGGGTGGCGACCATCACGAGCACGCGGAGCTGTGGCGACGTGACGATGTCCTCGACTTCGGAGACCGAGCGGGCGGCGACCCGCATCATCACGTCGGCCGCCTGGAGGGCGGCGTCGACGTCGTCCGCGTGCTGTTCTTCGTGGTCCACCCTCCAGTTCTACCGTGCATCCAGTCGCTCGCGCATCAGTGGGCGCCCGGACGCGTCCGTGCGTGTCCTGAGCCGCACGTGCGAACACCCTCCGAGTGCTGCCCGACCACTACCGCTGGGGTTGCGATCGCGGGATAATTGCGCTGTCGCAACCAAGGAGGCGATCGTCATGATCGAAGCGAAGGACCGCGACGTGGTCGAAGGCCGGTACACCCAGGCCGAGCCCGAGACAGCCGAAGAACGCGTCGTTCACGGTCAGTACACCGAAGGTGAGGGGCACCTCGGCCCCGACACCGAGGTCGTCGGAGCCTACGTGGGCTCCGAGCGGGAGGGCAAGTCGCCCCTCGTGCGCAGCACCCACCAGAGGAGTGGGAACTATCCGAAGGCGCAGCACGAGGAGGCCGAGGAGGCCGCTGCACCCGACGAGGAGGGCTAGCCCTCACGGCGGAGCGCCCCGCCACCTTCCACGGGACGCTCCGTCACCACGGATGCCGCAGGCCTCGCCTGTCTCGGTTCCGCTCAGGCCGACTCACCCCGCGACCGCCGCGACCAGACGCGCCCAGGAGGCGCCGAACGCGTCGACCCCGGCCCGTTCGAGCTCCGCGGTGACGTCCGCGAGGCGCACGCCTGCCCCCTCCAGGTCATCCAGGATCGCCCGCGACTCGGCGTAGCCGCCGCGGATCGTGTCCGGACGGACGACGCCGTGGTCGTACAGGGCTTCCAGCGTCTTCGCCGGGATCGTGTCCACGACCCCCGGGGCGACCAGCTCTTCGAGGTAGCGGGTGTCGCGCATCGTCGGGTCCTTCACCCCGGTGGATGCCCACAGCGGCCGCTGCGGATGGGCGCCCCTTGCCGCGAGCGCCTGCCACTCCGGCCGCGCCAGCGACTCCTCGAACGCGGAGTAGGCCAAGCGCGCGTTGGCGACCGCGGCGAGGCCACGGAGCCCGTCCGCCGCCGGCCCGCCGATCGCGGTCAGGCGCTTGTCGACCTCCACGTCCACCCGCGAGACGAAGAACGACGCGACCGATCGGATGCCGTCCAATGCGATCCCCGCGGCAGAAGCCCGGGCGAGGCCGGCGCGGTAGGCGGCCATCACCTGGTCGTAGCGCTCCAGCCCGAACAGCAGCGTCATGTTGATGGAGGCGCCCTCAGCCGTCGCCTCCTCCAGTGCGCGCACTCCCGCGTCCGTGGAGGGGATCTTGACGAGGACGTTCGGACGGTCCACGAGTCCGCGCAACTCCCGGACCTCGGCAAGCGTCGCTTCCGTGTCGTGGGCGGCCTCCGGGGTGACCTCGATCGATACGAACCCGTCCGCGCCGCCGGAGGCGTCGAACACCGGGCGGAGGACGTCGCACGCCTCCCGCACGTCGCCCCCGATCAGTGTGAGCGCGGCCTGCCGTGGTTCGGCGCCGGACGCGCGCAGCTCGGCGAGCCGCCCGGCGTAGGCGTCAGGCTCGTCCTCCACCGCCTTCGCGAAGATGGTCGGGTTCGTCGTGACGCCGGTCACGTCGCGCTCGCGGATCAGTTCCGCGAGCCTGCCTGAGACGAGGTCGCCGCGGGAGAGATCGTCCAGCCAGATGCTCACCCCTGCGCGGCGGAGGTCGTCGGTCGCGGTCATCCTTCGGCCCGTCCCTCCAGGAAGCGCCGAGGGCCGATCCCGGCGAGCTCACCGGTGAAGCGGGAGGTGCGGGTCGTCGCGCCCGGCGCGCGGACGCCGCGGACCGCCATGCACAGATGCTCGGCCTCCAGGACGACGCCGACGCCGCGCGGCTCCAGTTCGTCGTCCAGGTAGTCGGCGATCTGCACGGTCAGCCGCTCCTGCAACTGCAGGTCGCGGGAGAAGTGCTCGACGGCGCGCGCCAGCTTGGAGAGCCCCAGCAGCCGGTCGCCGGGGAGGTAGCCGACGTGCGCGACGCCGCGGAAGGGCAGCAGGTGATGCGCGCAGAGCGAGGTGAACGGGATGTCGCGCACCAGCACGAGGTCGTCGTAGCCCTCGTCGTTGGGGAACGTCGTCGGCCGCAGTGCGGGGGCGTCGAGCAGTTCGGCGAAGGCGGCGGCGACGCGGCGGGGTGTGTCGGCGAGCTGCGGGTCGGTCGTGTCGCGGCCGAGGGCGTGCAGGAGCTCGGCGATCGCGGCCTCCGCGCGCGGGCGGTCGATGGCGCCGCGCCACGGCCCGGCCAGCGGCTCGGGGAGGATGTCGGCGACCGAGCGGAGGGCAGCCTCGTCCTCGTGGGATTCTGTGGTCAGCGTCATCGTGCCTCCATCGTGCCTGGGTGCTTCCGGGGCGGCCCTGGGTCGCTCCTGGGGCGAGAGTACGTCGGCGCAATTCTTTTGTCAACAATTGCTTTTTTTAGAGATAGGATGGGCCGCATGACCGACGACGACGTGGCGGCCGTAGCGGCGCTCGCGGAGCCCGCGCGCCGCGAACTGGTCCGCATCCTGACCGCGGAGGGAGTCCCCTCGGCCGCGACGAGCTGGCCGAGCGCACCGGGCTGACGCGCGCGACGGCGGCATTCCACCTGGAGAAGCTCGTGGACGCCGGTGTGCTGATCGCCGAGTTCCGGCACCGCGGCGAGAAGCGCGGCCCCGGTTCCGGGCGGCCCGCGAAGTTCTACTCGCTCGCGCACGAGGAGATCGTCGCCTCCGTGCCGCCGCGACGCTACGACCTCGCCGGAGAACTGCTCGCCGGCGCTGTCGAACGCTCGGACAGCACCGGCCGCCCCGTCCGTGAATGCCTGCTGGCCGTCGCCGCCGAGCACGGCACGGCGCGCAGCGACGCCTCGCGCCCGGTGGCCGACAGCCTCGACGGGCTCGGCTACGACCCCAGGGACGACGGCGCGGGCGGCTACGTGCTCGCCAACTGTCCGTTCCACCGGCTGTCGAGCCGCCACACCGACGTGATCTGTTCCGCCAACGCCGCGTTCGTGTCCGCGCTGAGCGCCGGGGCGAGCGACGGGCGGGAGGCGTGGCTGGAGCCGCTGGCCGGCGGATGCTGCGTGCGGGTCGGGGCGGCGCACGGCGAGCAGCCGGGCGAGCAGGCGGACTAACCCTTCACGCGCCCGGCCTTCACACTCACCACCCCGTCGATCCGGCCGAGTTCGGTGAGGAGGAGGTCGGCCTCCTTCTGCGTCCCGCGGATGTGCACGGCGAGCTCGAGGTCCCGGTCGGGGAGGCGACGGAGGTCGTCCACGCGCATCTGCATGCCGTCCGCGGTCAGCCGGTCCATCACGACGCCGAGCGGCGCGCCGGACGGGTCGACGCGCACCACGAGACGGCTCTCCCCGCGCTGCCGGATCAGCCGTTCGGCGGTCGGAAGCGAGCCGACCGCGAGGAGGTGGAGGGCCGTCCCGGCGAGCGCGAGCAGGGGAGCCCGGCGCCGCACGCCATGCCGACGGCCGCCGTCATCCAGATGGACGCCGCCGTGGTGAGTCCGACCACGTTGCCGCGGTTCACGAAGATCACGCCGGCGCCGACGAACCCGATGCCGGTCACGATCTGCGCGGCGATCCGCGACGGGTCGGTCGCGGGGAGGCCGAACGCAGTGAAGCCGAAGGCCGACACCAGCGTGAACAGCGCGGACCCGAGTCCCACCAGGATGTGAGTGCGCAGCCCGGCGCTCTTGAACTGGCGTTCGCGCTCCACGCCGATCACCGCCGACAGCACGAACGCGAGCAGCAGCGCGACGAGCTGGGGAACGAGCTCTCCTGTGGGCAGCCAGCCGCTCATGCTGCGCTCCCGGTCACCGGGCGCTCCCGAGGCCCAGGGCGCTCCCGAGGCCCAGGGCGCTCCCGCGACCCAGAGCGCTCCCGCCGCCCAGAGCGCTCCCGTTCAGTGGCCCTCCCGCTCATGGGCGGAGTCTAGGAGGGCGCGGCCTCCGTGGCACCCCCTGGCGCCCCGCCCGGCTGGGACCGCCGCCGCACGAACACCAGCAGGCACAGGTGCACCACCGCCAGGGCGCTCGCCACCCCGACCGCCGCCAGCCAGCTCGCCGGGGTGGTCCCCGTGCTGAACAGCAGCCCGAGCACCGTCGTCGCCACGATCGCGCCCACGTAGCGCGAGGTCTGGAAGATGCCCGCCGCCACGCCCGCGTCCTGCGGTCGGGCGGCGGCGTAAAGCGCCTGGTTCATCCCGATGCTCACCACGCAGTACGGGATGCCGAGCGCCGCCGTGATCAGCAGCACCACCCACGGTGCAGTCGTCGCGGCGGCGAACCCGAGCAGCACCGCCCCTCCGATCAGCGCCGCGGCCCCGGTGAGCAGCGTGGGCCGAAGCCCGACGCCCTCGATCGCTCGCGCGGCCAGAGGGGTGACCGCGATCGTCACCGCCGCCAGCGGGAACATCAGCAGCCCGGTCGCGCCCGCCGAGTAGCCGCCGTGCTCCTGCAGGTACTGGGGGAGGCCGAAGAACGCCGAGTAGTAGACCGTGTTGAACACCGCGAAGCACAGGTAGACCATCAGCAGCCGGTGGTTCGCGCCGAGCAGCCGCAGGTCGAGGAACGGGTGCGCCGTGCGCAGCTCGCGCCGGACGAAGAGCGCGCCGGCGATCGGCACCAGCGGCAGCAGCCACCAGAGCGGCTGCGGCCGGAGGTCGAGCAGGAACACCAGCAGCGCGGTCAGCGTCGCGATGAAGAGCAGGATGCCGGGAACGTCGGACTCCGCCACGACCCGGCGCAGCGGTACGCGCTCGCGCGCTGCATCCCGGGGGCGAAGAACCGCACGCCGAGGAAGGCCAGTACGGCGAGCGGCACGTTGATCCAGAAGATCGCCTGCCAGCCGAGGAACGTGATCAGAGCGCCGCCCAGCACGGGGCCGATCGCGGCCCCCGAGGTGTTGGCGATCTGGATGCGGCCGAGCAGCCGCGGCGTCCCCACGCGTGTGTGCGCCGAGACCGTCCGGAGCATCGCGATCGCCGACGGGAAGGCCGTCGCGGTCCCGACCGCGAGCGCGACCCGGCCGGCGCAGACGGCGGCTAACGACGACGAGAAGGGAGTGAGTGCGCACGCCAGCACGACCACGAGCATCCCGAACAGGAACAGCCGCCGCGGGCCGAACCGGTCGGCGAACCGCCCCATCAGCGGCTGCCCGGCGGCGGAGGCCAGGTAGAAGGACGTGATCACCCAGGTCACCGTCGTGACGCTCACCTGGAAGTCGCGCTGCAACGGCACGAGCGCCACCGCGATCATCGACGAGTTCAGCGGGTTGAGCAGGGTGCCGAGGCTGAGGGAGGCCACCGCCCAGCCCGTGCGCGTGTTGTCGGGCGGTGCGTCGGTCACCCGACCACCCTACGCGGCGCGGGCATGGCCTCCCGCGCCCGGGGCGGCCTCCCGCATCGGCTGCCCGTCAGCCGTCGAGGTCGGCCGTGGTCAGCGGGATCGTCGAACGGTAGGGGTAGGCGGGCATGGACGAGAACTCCTCGTCGTCGTCCAGCTCGTAGACGTCGTAGGCGAGGGCGCCGGCGAAGAGAGTGGCGACTCGGATCTCGCCCGGTGGACACCCCCGATCAGGGGCACGACCACGACACTGTCCAGGGTGTGGCCGTCCTCGTAGAGGAGCGCCGCTTTGATGGTTCGCGTGAGAGCGTCCATGACCAGACGGTACGCCGCGCCGGGCCGACACCTTGACGACGCGCGGGCGGACGGCGAAAGTGAGATCGGCGGGACACGCCGGAGAGGACACCCATGGGAACACTGATCTACGACGGGGCCGACGGCTTCACCTTCGATGACCGGGTGCTCGCTCACCTGCAGGCGGTGATCGCCACGAAGCTGCGCCGGCGGGAGGGCTTCCTGCTCATCTGGGCGGACCGCACAGGCGCCGCCGAGCCGACGCTCCGCTCGATCTGGCTGGACCCGTCGATCAGCCTCCAGTTCGCGTTCACCCACCCCACCCTCCCCGAACTCAACCGGGAGTGGCTGGCCATCCTCACCGAGAAGGCGAACGGCAACAGCGGCTTGATGCTGGACGACGCGCTGCGCGCGGAGATCCGCCAGGAAGTCCCCGCGGGCAGCTACCGCGCGTCGCGCGCCAAGAAGCAGGCCGACTGAGATGGGCAAACTGGTCTACGGCGCGGGCCGCGAGTACGAGTTCGACGACAGGACGCTCTCGCACGTCAAGATCGCACTGGTCACCAAGCTGCGCCGCCACGAGAGCTTCCTGCTGAACTGGGAGGTCCCGGTCGAGCAGGGCGGCGGCCGGATGAGCCTCTGGATCAGCCGCGAGATCCCCCTGGCGTTCGTCTTCAACGGCTCCCGTCCGCCCGCGCTCAACGAGCGCTGGATGGAGGCGCTCCTGCAGACGAGCCAGCGAACCGGCGGCATGGTGATCATGCCGGAGGACAGCGTGGAGGGCGGGGGCCCGTCTAGCGCTGTAGGGCTGCTGGGCACCCGCTGCGAGGCAGTCACGTACGCCCTCGACCGGCCTACCATCGAAGCATGGACAAGGTGGAGGGCCGGCTCGGCACTCGCGCCGAGCGAGCGGCCGAATGGCTGGACGCCAAGCTGCTCCCGGTCCTCGGTCCGCCTCCGCTCGGCCCCTACGGCCAGGAGGAACCGAGGACGGAAGCCGCGACGTGCCCGCTGTGCGGCAGCCGGATCGACCAGCACGTCATCGAACGCGACCACGGTCACGCGTTCCTGATCTGCCCGTCGCCCGCGCGCACGCAGCTGCAGGTCGAATAGGCGACCGGTGTTGAGCGCTTGCGGCCGGGCCGTGAGCGTCAGGCGGAGGTGCGCGCCGGGCGGGGCGGCGGGGCCAGCAGCAGTGGGGGGACGCCGTAGGCGAAGGCGCCGAAGGGGATGAGGATCCACGCACCGAGGACGGCCTGGTAGGGGTCGCCGGCGTGGATGGTCAGCCCGGTCGACACCAGCCACTGCGTCGCGGCGATCGCCGAGACGCTGCCTGTCGCGAGGAGGACGAGGCGCCGGGCGAGCGGGTGAAGGCGAGTGAGCAGGGCCGCGGTCGCGCCGAGGAGTGCGGCGATCGCGGAGGTGGCGAACGTCGCGGCGAAGAAGTCGTGGGTCGGCGTTGCGCGGTCGGCGGGGCCACCCGACGACCAGTGCGTTCCGATCGTCTCCGGGAGGTCGGAGCTCCAGGCGATGCGGAAGCAGAGGGCGACGGCGGTCGGGGCGAGCACAGCGGCCGCAGCGGCGAAGCGTCTCGCGGTCCCGGCTGACATGGCGCCACCCCCGATCTGAGAGACCCCGCGTCTCCTTTCGGCGAAACTATCAGCCGCCGGCCCCGCGTCATCCCGGCCCTGCGTCATCCCGACCCTGCGTCATCCCGACCCTGCGTCATCCCTCTCGTCTGGCATAGGCTCGCCCCATGCGCCACGGTTACGAGTCCCCCCTGGAGCCCGTCGGTCTGAATCCCGTCTTTTCCCGGCCCGGGGAGGCGACCGAGTTCGCGCGGTTCACGCTCCCGGACGGGGAGTCGCTGCCCGACACCGCCTTTCAGGTGGTGCACGACGAGGCGATGCTCGACGGGAACGCGCGGCTCAACCTCGCCACTTTCGTCGGCACCTGGATGGAGGATCAGGCCGGGCGGCTGTACTCGGAGGCGGTCGACAAGAACATCGTCGACAAGGACGAGTACCCGCAGACCGCCGCCATCGAGACGCGGTGCTGGCGGATGCTCGCCGGGCTGTGGAACGCGCCGGACCCCTCGCGGTCGATCGGGACCTCCACCATCGGGTCGTCGGAGGCGTGCATGCTGGGCGGCCTCGCGCTCAAGCGGCGCTGGCAGCAGCGGCGGCGCGCGGCCGGGCAGTCCACCGAGAAGCCCAACCTCGTGATGAGCGCCGCCGTGCAGGTGTGCTGGGAGAAGTTCTGCAACTACTTCGAGGTCGAGCCGCGGTTCGTGCCCATCTCGCTGGACCACAAGACGCTGGACAGCGACGGGCTCGACCGGTACGTGGACGAGAACACGATCGGCGTCGTCGCGATCATGGGCGTCACCTACACCGGGATGTACGAGCCGGTGCAGGCCATCAGCGACGCGCTCGACGCGATCCAGAAGAAGACCGGCCTGGACATCCCCATCCACGTCGACGGCGCGTCCGGGGCGATGGTCGCGCCGTTCATCCAGCCCGACATCATCTGGGACTTCCGGCTGGAGCGGGTCGCCTCCATCAACACGTCCGGGCACAAGTACGGGCTGGTGTATCCCGGGATCGGCTGGGTGGTCTGGCGGGAGGCCGACCTGCTGCCGGAGGAGCTGATCTTCAAGGTGAGCTACCTGGGCGGTGAGATGCCGACGTTCGGGATCAACTTCTCCCGCCCGGGCGCCCAGGTGCTGCTGCAGTACTACCAGTTCCTGCGCCTCGGGTTCGACGGCTACAAACGCGTGCAGAGGGCCTCACGGGACGTCGCGCGGTACCTGGCCGACGAGGTGCGGGCGCTGGGACGCTTCGACATCTGGACGGACGGCAGCGACATCCCGGTCGCGGCGTGGCAGGTGAAGGCCGACCATGACGCGCCCTGGACGCTCTACGACCTGTCGATGCGGCTGCGGACGCGCGGCTGGCTGGTGCCCGCCTACCCGATGCCGCAGGCGCTCACCGACGTGACCGTGCAGCGCGCGGTGGTCCGCAACGGGCTCAGTCGCGACCTCGCGGGCGGGCTGGTGGACGCGATCCGCACGGGCGTCCAGGAGCTCGACGAGCTGAAGGCGCCGATGCCGGGGCCGGACCGGGTGGCGTTCCACCACTGAGTTGTGGAGCGGGAGCCTGCGACCGAGGGTCGGAGCCTGCGACCGAGGCTCGCGTGTCACGGCAGCAGCGCGATCTTCCCTCCCGGGTGTCCCTCGGCGAGGAACCGCAGCGCCTCCGGAGCCTCTGCGAGCGGATACGTGCGCGCGATCGGCACCTGCAGCCGCCCCTCCGCCGCGAGCGCCAGCAGTTTCGGCCGCACGGCGTCGCGGAAGGCGGCGCTCTCGGGCTGCGCGCCGAAGATCGCGTGGAAGCCGTCCGTCTCAGCGCGCCCGGAAGCGACGATCGTGACGATGCGGTCCCGGTCCTCCACCAGCTCGAGGGAGACGTCCACCGCCTCGTCGGTGCCGACAGTGTCGAGCGCGGCGGCGATCGGGCCCTGCGCGGCCTCCCGGACGCGGTCGGCGAGCCCGGGGCCGTAGGCGACGGGAGTGCCGCCGAACCGCCGCACCCGGGCGAAGCTGCCCTCGCCGGCGGTGCCGATGACGTGCACGCCGAGCTCGGCGGCCTGCTGCAGCACGCTCACGCCGACCGCTCCGGACGCGCCGTGCACCAGGACGGTGTCCCCGGCGCCCACGTGCGTGACGTCGATCATCTGCGCCGCCGTGGCACCGGCCAGCAGCAGGTTGGCGGCCTCCTCGTCGGAGAGCGCCGCCGGCTTGGCGAAGACGTCGGCCGCCGGGACCGTGACCTCGGTCGCGTACCCGCCCTGGATGCGGAACGCCACGACCGCGTCACCGGGTGCGCCGCCGCCCGAGGCCAACTCGGTGCCCGGGCCGAGCTCCACCAGCTCGCCCGCCACCTCGTAGCCGATCGGGACCGGGAGGTCGAGACCCGGACGGGGCCCGGCGACGTGCTTGTAGTCCGCCGGATTGACGCCCGCGGCGCGCACCCGGATGGTCACCTCGCCCGGTCCCGGACGGGGAGCCTCCCGCTCCGCGAACGTCCAGGTGTCGGGGGAACCCCACTGCTCTGCCAACCACACTCGTGCCATGCCGCCCAGTCAACTCGGTCAGTCTGGGCGGAGGCTCGGTAAGCGTGCGCGATCAGGCCGCAGGTGTGCCCGTGCGGCCGTGGCCGAACCAGGTCGCGCCGCGGCCGACCCACAGCGGCAGCGCGATCGCGACCGCGAGTCCCATCGAGAGGATCCCGGCGACCGGCTGCGTGGTGAGTGCCGTGTACAGGCCGACGCCGAGGTGCACCACGCTCGCGAGGAGCACGATCACGCGCGCGAGATCGGCCCCGCGGAAGACGCCGAACCCGACCGCGATGTAGGCGATCGCGACGATCAGGTAGCCGATCGTGGAGACCAGGATCTCCCCGGTCTGGCCGGCGGGGAGGACACCACGGATCGCCGCGAGGATGATGAGCAGCACGCTGAGGATCAGCTCGACTGTTCCCACCAGCCAGCAGAGGATGGCGACGGCGGTCACGACGCCGGGGCGGTCGGCGTTGCTCGCACGGCCGGCGCCGCGGCCCGCATCGCCCGGCCGGCCCGCGTCGCCGGGGCTCATGACGCCGAAACTGTGTCGGACGCCTTACCGCTGTGCCGGACCCGCCGCGACCGGGCGGGGGCGAGCCGGAGCACCTGCGCGGTGGAGCTGTCGTCGAGCTCCACCAGGTAGTTGCGGGACTTGATGAAGTCGCTGAACGATCGGTAGCCGAGGGCCTTCTCGCTGAACGACGGATCCATGCGTTTCATCTGGCCCTTCACCGACGAGGAGTGCAGCCACTCGCTGTCGTCCTTCTCGTGGCCGAGCTGCATCGCGCGGGCGAGGAGACGGGTGGCGACGACCTGGGGGTCTTCGGCGGTCTCCTCCTCGGGCTCCTCCTCGGGGGTCGCGGCCTTGCGCTTGCGGGCGGGACGCTTGGCGGGCTCCGCCGGCTGGTCGACGGCGGCGACGTCGCCGCCAGCGACGGCCTCGGCCTCGGCCTCGGCCTCGGCCTCGGCGGCGATGGAGGTGGAGGCGGCGCGGGCCGAACGGCCGCGGGAGCTGCCTGCGGGCGAGGCCTCCGGGGTCGTTCCGGTATCGCCGCCGGCCGTCTCAGCGACGGCGGCGTCGGTCTCCGCGGCCTCGTCGCGGGCGATGCCCGGGAGGTCGTCGTAGCTGACGAACTCGTCGCACGCGGCTGCGAGCGAACGTGCTGTCGAGCCCGCGACACCGATGCCGATCACGTACCGGCCGAGGCGCTTGATCCGCTGGGCCAGGGGAATGTAGTCGGAGTCGCCCGCCACGATGACGACGTGGGTGAGCTCGGGAAGCCGGAACAGGTCCTCCACGGCGTCGACCGCCAGGCGGATGTCCGCGCCGTTCTTCGCGTAGGCCGCGGCGGGGAAGAGCTGAACCAGGTCGACGGCGCGGCCGACGAGCTGCCCGCGGTACTCGGCGTTCACGGCGGCGGACCAGTCGGCGTACGCGCGGGTGAGCACCAGCGTGCCGAAGGAGGACGCGAAGTCGATGACCGCGCCGAGGTCGACGCGCGCCTCCGCGAGCTTCGCGACGAAGGCCGGCTTCGGCTGCGTGCCGGACTTCTGCCGGTCGCGCATGAACGAACCGCGGCCGTGGACCTGGTCGTAACGCGAGATGACGATGTTGTCGAAGTCGATGTAGACCGCGACGCGGCCGTCCCCAGGTTCACTCATGCTGCCACGATATCCCGCGGAAGGGCCGACGGTCCGGCCCCATCCCGCGCAGGCGGCAGAGGGGACGCGACACGCCGCTATCCCGTAGGCGTAGCGGCGTGTCGCGTCCCCTCGTGTCGCGGAGCAGCGTGTCAGGCGGCGCAGCGGATCAGGCGGCGCAGCGGATCAGGCGGCGTAGCGGTCGGCGACCGTGAGCGCGGCGTCGATCGCGGCGAGGCCCCGGCGCAGTTCGTCCTCCTGGATCACCAGCGGCGGTGCGATGTGGATGCGGTTGAAGTGCGTGAACGGCCAGACGCCCGCCGCCTTGCACGCCGCGGCGACCTCGCCCATCGGGGCCGCGTCCGCGCCGGCCGCGTTGAAAGGCACCAGCGGCTCACGCGTCTCTCGGTCGCGCACCAGCTCCAGCGCCCAGAACAGGCCGCGGCCGCGGACCTCGCCGAGCGACGGGTGCCGGTCGAGCCACGCGGTGATCTCGGGCTCCACGACGCGCTCGCCGAGGTCGCGCACGCGCTCGAGGATGCCGTCCCGCTCGAACACGTCGAACGTCGCCACCCCAGCCGCGCAGGCCAGCGGGTGACCCGAGTAGGTCAGGCCGCCCTGGAACGACACGTCGTCGAAGAAGTTCGCGATCGGGTCCGAGATGACCACGCCGCCGAGCGGTACGTAGCCTGAGTTGACCCCCTTCGCGAAGGTGATCAGGTCCGGCACCACGTCGAACGCGTCGACGGCGAACCACTCGCCGACGCGGCCGAAGCCGACCATCACCTCGTCGGCGATGTAGACGATGCCGTACCTGTCGCACAGCGCGCGCACGCCGGCGAGGTAGCCGGGCGGTGGCATCAGCACGCCGTTCGTCCCGACGATCGTCTCGATGATGATCGCGGCGACGGTCGCGGCGCCCTCCAGGACGATGACGCTCTCCAGGTGCTCCAGCGCGCGCTGCGTCTCCTCCTCCGGTGTGGTGGCGTGGAACGCCGAACGGTACAGGTACGGGCCGAAGAAGTGCGCGACGGACGGGTCGCTCGGCTCGTTCGCCCAGCGGCGCGGGTCGCCGGTCAGCGAGATCGCTGTCGCCGTGCCGCCGTGGTAGGAGCGGTACATGGACAGCACCTTGCTCCGTCCCGTCACCCGGCGGGCCATCCGGACGGCGTACTCGTTGGCGTCGGCGCCGCCGTTGGTGAAGAACACCCGGTTCAGCGTCCCGGGCGCGACGCGGGCGATCCGGCGGGCCAGCTCGCCGCGCACATCGTTCGCCATCGAGGGCTGGATGGTCGCGAGGCGTCCGGCCTGCTGCTGGATGGCGGCGACGAGGTCGGGATGCTGGTGGCCGAGGTTGAGGTTGACGAGCTGCGAGCTGAAGTCGAGGTACGCGTTGCCCTGGTAGTCCCAGAACGTGCAGCCCTCGCCCGCGGCGATCGGCAGCGGGGCGATCTGCGCCTGCGCGCTCCAGGAGTGGAAGACGTGGCTGCGGTCGTCGCTGCGGACCTGGGTCTCTTCGTCGGCGTCCCCGAAAGAGTGCGAGACCCCGCGGCGGTCGGTGAAGCCCGTGCGGACGGTGGTGTCGATGGTGTCGGTCATTGCGTTGGCTTCTTTCGGCTCAGGAGTTGCCGGGGAACGCGAGCTCGATCTTCGAGTGCACCGGGTCGGGCCAGCGCGTCGTGACGACCTTGCTGCGCGTATAGAAGTGGAACGACTCGGGGCCGTAGATGTGCGAATCCCCGAACAGGGAGTTCTTCCAGCCGCCGAACGAGTAGGCGCCGATCGGCACCGGGATCGGGACGTTGATGCCGACCATGCCGACCTCGACGTCGAACTCGAACTGCCGGGCGGCGCCGCCGTCGCGCGTGAACAGCGCGACGCCGTTGCCGTACGGGTTGGCGTTGATGAGCGCGACCGCCTCCTCGAACGTGTCGACGCGGACGACCGAGAGCACCGGTCCGAAGATCTCGTCGTCGTAGACCGCGGTGCCCGGCGTGACGTGGTCGACCAGGCTGACCCCCACGAAGAAGCCGTCGTTGTCGAACTCCTGCGCCGTGCCGTCCACGACGACGGTTGCACCCTCCGCGGCGGCCTTCGCCACGTAGGAGGCGACCTTGTCGCGGTGCTCGCGCGTGATGAGCGGGCCCATGTCGCTGGCCGGGTCGGTGCCGGGGCCGATCGTGAGCGAGCCGAGCCGGCGCTGGATGGCCGGGACGAGCCGGTCGCCCGCCTCGCCGACCGCGACCAGCACGCTGACCGCCATGCAGCGCTCGCCGGCCGAGCCGTAGGCGGCCGAGACGGCGGCGTCGGCCGCGGCCTCGATGTCCGCGTCCTCGAGGACCACCATGTGGTTCTTCGCCCCGCCGAGCGCCTGCACGCGCTTGCCGTTGGCGGCGGCGCGCTGGTAGATCGAACGGGCGATCGGCGTGGAGCCGACGAAGGAGACGGCGGCGACGTCGGGGAGTCGAGCAGGGTGTCGACGGCCTCCTTGTCCCCGTGGACGACGTTGAGCACGCCCGCAGGCAGGCCGGCCTCGGCGAACAGCTTGGCGAGGAAGACCGAGGCCGACGGGTCCTTCTCGGAGGGCTTCAGGACGACGGTGTTGCCGCAGGCGATCGCGCTGGCGACCATCCACAGCGGCACCATGACCGGGAAGTTGAACGGCGTGATGCAGGCGACGACACCGACCGGCTGCTTGACGCTGTGGACGTCGACGCCGGTGGAGACCTGCTCGCTGTACTCGCCCTTGAGCTTGTCGATCAGACCGGACGCGAACTCGACGTTCTCGAGCCCGCGGCCGATCTCGCCCGCGGCGTCGGAGAGCACCTTGCCGTGCTCGCTCGTCACGATCGCGGCGAGGTCGGAGCGACGCTCGGTGAGGAGGTGGCGGAGCCGGAACATCACGTCGGCGCGCTTGGTGAGGCTCGTGGCGCGCCAGCCCGGGAGTGCGGCCTTCGCCGCCGCGATCGCGGCCGCGGTCTCGGCGGCGCTGGCGAGTACGACGTCGTGCTGCCGGACGCCGGTGGCGGGGTCGAAGACGGGGCCGAGGCGGGCCGGGTCGCCGGACTCCTCGCCGTTCACGAAGTGGCGGATGAGGGCCACGGGATCCTCCTGGAGATGCTGCGCCGGACGGAATGCCCGGCGGCGAAGTAGGCTTGCAATCCCCATGATCACAGAGCGGAGGAGCCAACGATGAGGCCAGATCGTCGGGCGTTCGGACAAGACGAGACAGTTCGTCCGGCGCCGGAGCGGATGCTTCTGCCGACCGTCCGCGAGGTGCTGCGGATGGATCCGATGGCCGACGCACTGCCGGAGGTCCTCGCCGGGGAGGGCGCGCTCGACACCCTCGTGCGCTGGGTGCATGTCGCCGAGACGGCGGACGTGGCGCGGCTGGTCTCCGGCGGCGAGCTGCTGCTGGCGACGGGCCTCGGCTGGCCGCGCGACGCCCGCGCGCTGCGGGCGCTCGGCCGCGACCTGGCGGACGCGGAGATCGCGGGCCTCGTCCTCGAGCTGGGCCCCC
Source organism: Leifsonia sp. L25 (assembly GCF_050632895.1). The sequence continues at coordinate 3,160,546 of NZ_JBODRZ010000003.1, forward strand.
GCACGCCGGAGGCGCCGGCGGCCCTGCTGGAGGAGTTCCGGGCTGCGGGACTCCCGTTCGTGGTCCTGCACCGCGAGGCGCGCTTCGTCGCGGTCACCGAGGCGGTGCACGCCAGGATCATCGACGACCAGACCGTCGCGCTCCGGGCCAGGGACGAGATCCGCGAGCTGTTCACCGGGCTGAGCCTCCGCGGCAGTCCGGCCGACTTCATCGTGGCGCAGGCGGCGCGCGTGCTGGGCTGCCCGGTGGTGCTGGAGGACACCGGCCATCAGGTGCTCGTCGCCGAGAACGTCGGCGACGGCGAGGCCGAGCTGGAGCGTTGGGAGCAGCGCTCGCGCGCCGCGCACAAGGGGACGGGGGAGCCGGGCTGGACGCTCACGCCGGTGGAGGCCCGCGGGATGCGTTGGGGCCACCTGGTCGCGCTCCCCGGCGAGCCGCATCCCGCCGGGCGGTCGAGCGTGCTGGAGCAGGCTGCCGTCGCGCTGGCGCTCAGCCGCCTGGCCGACCGCGACGAGGAGGAGTGGACGCGGCGCAGCCACGACGCCCTGCTCGGGGCGCTGCTCGGGCGGCGCTTCGCGGGCGACGGCGGCATGGCCGCGCGGTTCGAGGCGTCCGGGTTCCCGGTCGGCGAACGCGTGCTGGCCGGTGTGGCGGTGCGCACCCGGTCGGGGCGGGTGGAGGCCAAGGCGGCTGCCGCAGCCCTGGAGGCCGCGCGCACGGCGGGGTCGGAGGCCATCGCGGCGCCGCATCCCGCATCGCCAGGGCTCCTCGTCGTGGCCGTGTCGTCGCGCTTGGGGCGGCCGGGCGCGGACGCGGTCGCCGACGCGCTTGCGGCAGGGGACGCCGCGGTGGTCGGCGTCGGCTCGGACGCGCACGGCATCCCCGGGCTGCTGTCCTCGGTCGAGGAGGCCGTGGAGCTGACCGGGCGCGGTGGTGGCGGCCGAGGGAGGCACGCCGTCGTGCAGCGCGCCGAGAGCCGACCGCTGCTCCGCCTGGTCACCGCGTTCGGCGACGACCCGCGGCTGCAGGAGTACGCCGAGCGGATGCTGCGCCCGCTCATCGAGCATGACCTCGCCAACGACGGCGACCTGATCGAGGTGCTGCGCGCCTACCTGAGCCACCCGGGCAACCGCACGCGCGCCGCCGCGGCGAGTCACCTCTCCCGGTCGGTGTTCTACCAGCGGATCGCGCTCATCGAGGACCTGCTGGGGCTGGACCTGGACGACGGCGAGACGATCGGCGCGCTGCACGCGGCGGTCCTCGCGCGCCGCATCCGACGCTGACGCGCCGGGCCGGCGCTCCCGCACATTCGGCCCGAATGTCGCCTTTCGCCGCCGCATTCGCGACATTCGGCACGAAGGCCGAAGTCGCGATTCGTCACGAAGGTCGCGGTGGCTATTCGCGCACGTTCTGCGGGCCGGTCAGGAGTCGAAGCCCAGCCCGACGGCGTCGAGCGTGCGGAGGAACAGGTTGCGGCGGCCCTCGTGGTGGTCCGCCCGGTCGAGGGACCAGCGGGTCAGGTTGATGCCGAGGGAGGCCGCCGGTTCGGGCGGGAACGGCAGCGGGCGGCTGCGGACCATCTCCAGGCGCGTGCGCTGGGTCTCCCGGCCCGCCAGCAGGTCGAGCATGACCTGGGCGCCGAAGTGCGTCGCCGCGACGCCGAGCCCGGTGTAGCCGGTCGCGTAGGCGACCGTGCCGCGCCTGGCCGTGCCGAAGAACGCGCAGAACCGGCTGCAGGTGTCGATCGCGCCGGCCCAGCGGTGCGTGAAGGTGAGGCCTTCGAGTTGCGGGAAGGTCGTGAAGAAGTGCGCGGCCAGCTTCCGGAAGGTCTCCGGCCGGTCCTCGTACCGCTCGCGGACGCGCCCGCCGTAGTGGTAGACGGCGTCGTAGCCGCCGAACAGGATCCGGTCGTCGCGCGTGAGCCGGTAGTAGTGGAACTGGTTGGCCGAGTCGCCGAGGCCCTGGCGGCCCGACCATCCGATCGACGCGAGCTGCTCCACGCTCAGCGGCTCGGTCATCAGCACGTAGTCGTAGACCGGCACCGTCGCCAACCGGTTGCGCGTGAGCAGACTCGGGAAGACGTTCGGGGCGAGGGCCGTGCGCTTCGACCGCACGACGCCCCCGGCGTGGAGAGCGTGGTGCCATCAGCGATGCCCTCCACCGGCGAGCGCTCGAACAGCTCGACCCCGGCCGCCTCGCAGGCCCGGGCGAGCGCGCGGGCCAGCTTGGCGGGGTGGACGAGCGCCGAGTCGCGGGTGCGGAGGAGGCCGCCGAGATAGGTGGGGAGTGCACCTCGGCCTGCACCGCCTCCCGGTCGAGGAAGCGTGCGTGCTCGCCTTCGGCGCCCTCCCGCAGCCACTCGACCTGGTGCGGCTCGGTCGCGAGGTCGATCGCGCCGTTGCGCTCGAAGTCGGCGTCCAGCCCCAGCTCGCCGACGGTCGCCTCGATCTCGTCGAGGTTCGCCGACCCGAGCCGCTGCAGCTCGTCGAACTCCCGGCCGAAGCGGGCGCGGCCGTTCTCGTCGCCGTGCGTGAGACTCGCCTCGCAGAAGCCGCCGTTGCGCCCGGAGGCCGCCCAGCCGATCCGGCGCCCCTCCAGCAGCACCACGCGCGCGGAGGGGTTCTCGCGCTTGGCGAGGAGTGCGGTCCAGAGGCCCGTGTAGCCGCCGCCGACGACGGCCAGGTCGCACTCGATGTCGCCCCGGAAACGCGGGTAGCGGTCGCCGGGGGCGTCCTCGATCCAGAACACGGCCTGCCGGGCCGGGGCGAGCGCGTGGCTCACCACGGCAGCCGGTGGTGCCTGTCGTTCGAACACGGTTGAGGCCACGGCGATGCCCTCCTGGTGCGGTCGTCGGCGCTGTCGGTGCCGGTGAGGTGCTGGTGCCGCCCATTCTGCCGGGTTGCGCGCGGGATGTCCGTCGCGAATCCGACCCGACTCCGGGCAGACCGTCCGACGCGGATGCGCGGCTCCGCCCGCCCGACACGCGGTCTGAACCGCTTCAGTTCGATGTACTCTTTCCCCGATCGGCCGCGCGGAGCGGTCGGCGCGGAAGGAGCACGACGTGGTGTCAGCGACCCGGGTGACGATCGGCGGCCTCGCCGACCGGCTGGGACTGTCCAAAGCGTCGGTGTCGTATGCGCTCAACGGCCAGCCCGGCGTGAGCGAGGAGACGCGGCGGCGCGTTCTCGACCTCGCCGACGAGCTCGGCTGGCATCCCAGCTCCAGCGCCCGCGCGCTGTCCCGCGCCCGGTCCGACGCGATCGGCATCGTGCTGCGCCGCGATCCCGGGCTGCTCGGCACGGAGCCCTACTACATGAGCCTGCTGGCCGGTGTGGAGGCCGAACTCGCCGAGAGCGGTCAGTCGCTGCTGCTGCGCATGATCGGCCCCTCCAACGGCCAGGACCTCGCCGCCTACCGCCGCTGGAGCGCCGAGCAGCGCGTCGACGGCGTCATGCTCTTCGACATCACCGTGGGCGATCCGCGGCCGGCGCTCCTCGACCAGCTCGGGCTGGCGTTCGTGCTGCACGGCAACAACGAGAGCGTCGCGCCGGGGCGCGTGCTGCTCTACGACGCGTGGGGCGACGCGCACATCCTGGTCGACCACCTGCACGGGCTCGGGCACCGCCGCATCCTCCATATCCAGGGGCCGGCCGAGTTCGAGCACGAGCAGGAGCGCGCCGATGCGATCGCGCGGTTCGCGGCCGAGCTCGGGATGCATGCGTCGTCCGAGCCGTCCGACTACTCGATGGAGGCCGGCGAGCGCATCGCCTCGGCGCACGCGGGCGACCGGTCGCTGTCCGCGCTGGTCACCTCCAACGACCTCCTCGCGCTCGGCGCGCAGGCCGCCCTCAGCCGGGCCGGACGCGACGATGTGGCTCTCGTCAGCTGGGACGACTCCCTGATCTGCCGGATCGGCTCGCGTCCGCTGACCGCGCTGGCACGGTTCCCGGAGGAGCAGGGCAGACGCGCCACCCGGATGCTGCTGGACGAGCTCGCCGGGGTCGCGACGGCGACGCGGACCGCGCGCGCGTCGGAGCTGGTCGTGCGATCGACCAGCGTCCGCGTCTCCGCCTGAGCACGCGTGCCGAGCGGATTCGCGGCCTGACCAGGGCCCTCGAAAACGTATCCGATATACCCCCAAAACCAGGGGTGTCAACGCTTGAGGTCACTGAACCGGTTCAGTTATAGTCGCCCTGGCGCACGGCGCGCTCCCTGGGGACGGAGCGGCGGCGCCCATCAAGAGACGAAGGAGTCACAATGAGGAAACGCGTCATCGCCGCCGCGGCGCTGGCGGCCACGATCTCGCTCGTGGCGGCGGGCTGCAGCAGCAGTGGTTCGACATCGTCGGCCAGTGGGTCGACCATCACGTACTGGGCGAGCAACCAGGGCACCAGCCTCGACAACGACAAGCAGGTCCTGACGCCGGTGCTCGACGACTTCACCAAGCAGACCGGGGTGAAGGTCAAGCTCGAGGTGATCGGCTGGAACGACCTGCAGACGCGCATCCAGACCGCCGTCACCTCCGGCCAGGGCCCGGACGTCCTGAACATCGGCAACACCTGGGCCGCCTCCCTGCAGGCGACCGGCGCGTTCCTGCCGTTCGGCGACAGCGAGATGAAGGCGATCGGAGGCAGCGACAAGTTCGTGAAGACCGCCCTGCAGACCGGCGGCGCCCCGGGCAAGACAGTGACGAGCGTCCCGCTCTACGGTCTCGCCTACGGCCTGTACTACAACAAGAAGATGTTCACCGACGCCGGCGTGCAGCCGCCCACCAACTGGGAGGAGCTCGTCGCCGACGCCAAGAAGCTGACGAACGGCACGCAGTACGGCTTCTCGCTCGCGGCCGGCAGCTACACCGAGAACGCGCACTTCGCGTTCATCAACTCGGCGCAGAACGGCGGCTCCTGGTTCGACGGCAAGGGCAACCCGACGTTCACCAGCCAGGCGAACATCGACGGCATCAAGCGCTACCTCGATCTGATGCAGACCGACAAGGTCGTCAACACCTCCAACGCCCAGTACGACAACGGCGTGCAGGCGGTGAACGACTTCGCCACCGGCAAGGTCGCGATGATCCTCAGCCAGAACAACGCGGACAGCTCGATCGTCGCCAACGGGATGAAGTCCGACCAGTACGGCGTCGTGCCGTTCCCGGCTCCGGACGGCGGCAAGCAGATCGCCAGCCACGTCGCCGGTATCAACCTGTCGATCTTCAAGAACACCAAGAACAAGGACGCCGCCCTCGAGTTCGTCAAGTACATGACCAGCTCGTCGGTGCAGTCCACCCTCGGCAAGCCCTACTCGACGCTGCCGGTGCTGAACGGCGCCAAGCCGAACTTCACCGACAACGCGGACGAGGCCGCCACGTTCCAGAAGATCTACAACACGATGTCCAAGCCGCTGCCGCTGGTGCCGGCCGAGGACCAGTTCGAGAACACCGTCGGCAAGGCCATGAACGACATGTTCGCCAAGATCGCCACCGGAGGCACTGTCTCCGACTCCGACATCAAGTCGGCTCTGAGCACGGCTCAGGACCAGGTGAAGCAGTCGATCGGCGGCTAGGTTCCTAGCCCCACCGCGACGGCCGGGCGGGATTCGCCCCCGCCCGGCCGCCGCACCCACCGAAGGAGTTCCATGTCGACGACGACATCCGTCCGGACCAGCCCCGCCGAGGCGCCGGCACCGGCCAAGACCCGCCGCAAGCGGCCCAAGGGCTGGTGGCTTCCGCTGGTGCCGCTGGCGCCGGCCATCATCTTCGAGTTGCTCATCCACGTCATCCCGATGGCCACCGGCATCTGGATCAGCTTCCTGCAGCTCACCAAGTTCTTCATCGCCAACTGGAGCGAGGCGCCGTTCGTCGGCCTCAAGAACTACCAGGTCGCGCTGGACTTCAACACGTCCATCGGCGCCGGCCTGCTGACCTCGTTCCTCATCACCTGCAGCTTCACGATCCTCGTGGTCGGGCTCTCCTGGGCGCTCGGGATGGCCGCGGCCGTCGCTCTGCAGGGCCGGTTCCGCGGGCGCGGATTCTTCCGCACCCTCTTCCTCGTGCCCTACGCGTTGCCGCTCTACGCGGGCATCATCACGTGGAAGTTCATGCTCCAGAAGGACACCGGGGCGGTCAACCACTTCCTGTTCGACAACCTCGGCCTCCCGGGCCAGAAGCCGTTCTGGCTGATCGGCGACAACGCGTTCTGGTCGATCGTCATCGTCGCGATCTGGCGGCTGTGGCCGTTCGCCTTCCTGATGCTGATGGCCGGCCTCCAGTCCATCCCGGGCGAGGTCTACGAGGCGTCGGCGGTGGACGGCGCGAAGCCGTTCCGGCAGTGGCGGTCGATCACCCTCCCGATGCTGCGGCCGGTCAACGCCGTGCTGCTGCTGGTGATGTTCCTGTGGACGTTCAACGACTTCAACACGCCCTATGTGCTGTTCGGCAACGCGCAGCCCGCGGCGGGCGACCTGATCTCGTTCCACATCTACAACGCGTCGTTCCTGACCTGGAACTTCGGCTCGGGAGCCGCGATGAGCGTGCTGCTGCTGATCTTCCTGCTCATCGTGTCCGGCATCTACCTGATCGTGCTCAACCGGAGGAACCGCAATGCGTGAGACCGTCTCGTCCAAAGTCTTCCGCTGGGTCGTCGTGGTCTTCCTGACCCTGTTCACTGCGGTGCCGCTCTACGTGATGATCACCTCGTCGGTGAAGCCGCTGGCGGACGTGCAGGGCGCCTTCACCTGGTGGCCGACGAACATCACCTTCCAGCCGTTCATCGACATGTGGTCGACGGTGCCGCTGGCGTCGTACTTCGTCAACAGCGTCATCGTCGCCAGCGCCGCGACCATCCTGAGCCTGATCATCGCCGTCTTCGCCGCCTACGCGGTGTCGCGGTACCGGTTCAAGGGCCGCAGCATCTTCACCACGACCGTGCTGTCCACGCAGATGTTCCCGGGCGTGCTGTTCCTGCTGCCGCTGTTCCTCATCTTCGTGAACATCAACCAAGCCGTCGGCATCCAGCTCGTCGGCACCCGCTGGGGACTGGTGATCACCTACCTGACGTTCGCGCTGCCGTTCGCCATCTGGATGCTCGCCGGCTACTTCGACGGCATCCCGCGGGACCTGGACGAGGCGGCGATGGTCGACGGCTCCGGTCCGATGGGCGCGCTCTGGCACGTCGTGCTGCCTGCTGCCAAGCCCGGCCTGATCGCGGTCGCGATCTACTCGTTCATGACGAGCTGGGGCGAAGTGCTGTTCGCCTCGGTCATGACGACGGACGAGAACCGGACGCTCGCGGTCGGCCTGCAGCTCTACTCGACTCAGACGAATGTGTACTGGAACCAGATCATGGCGGCCTCCCTCGTCGTGTCGATCCCGATCGTGGTCGCGTTCCTCATCCTGCAGCGGAGCTTCGTGGCCGGCCTGACCGCCGGCGCCGTCAAGTGACCCGCGACAGCACCTGAACACCTGCCCCCGAAAGGAATCATGGACCGCCCGTCTCCCCTCCTCGCCGTCGACGGAACCCCTGTGGTCTGGCTCGGAGCGAACTTCTGGTCGCGCACCGGCGGCCCGCTCATGTGGAAGCGCTACGACCCCGCGATCATCCGTCAGGAACTGCGAGTGCTCGCCGATCACGGCCTCACCATGACCCGGTCGTTCTTCTACTGGCCGGACTTCCATCCCACCCCGGACACACTCGACGAGCAGTGTCTGGCGAACTTCGCCGACTTCCTGGATGCCCACACGGAGACCGGGATGACGACGGTGCCGACCTTCCTGGTCGGCCACATGTCGGGCGAGAACTGGGACCCGGCGTGGCGGGAGGGGCGCGACCTCTACAGCGACGTCTGGTTCGTCGGGCGGCAGGCCTGGTACGTGCGGGAGCTCACGGCGCGGTTCGCCGCGCATCCCGCAGTGGCCGGCTGGCTGCTGACCAACGAGATGCCGATCTACGGCGGGGAGGCGCCGCGGCCGATCGTGGACGCCTGGGCCTCCCTGCTGGTCGACGCCGTCCGCGCCGGCGGCGGCACGCAGCCGGTCGCGGTCGGCGACGGGGCCTGGGGCATCGAGACGACCGGTCACGACAACGGCTTCTCGGTGCGCGACCTCGCGCGGTTCACCGACTTCGTCGGGCCGCACGTCTACCGGATGGAGACCGACCAGACCCGGCAGCACCTCAAGGCGGCGTACATCGCGGAGCTCTCCGCTGTCGGCCTCCCGGTCATCATGGAGGAGTTCGGCCTCACCAGCGACTTCGTCTCCGACGAGGGCGCGGCCTCCTACTACCGGCAGCTCCTCTACACGACTCTGCTCGCCGGAGCGACCGGCTGGATCGCGTGGAACAACAGCGACTACGACGACCTCGCCGACCAGCGGCCCTACTCGCACCACCCGTTCGAGATGCACTTCGGCATCACCGACCGTCACGGTGCGCCCAAGCCGCCGCTGCGCGAGCTGGCCCGGTTCGCCGCCGACCTCGCGGCCATCGACCTCCCGAACGCGAACCGCACGCCGGTGGACGCCGCGATCGTCGTGCCGTCGCACCTGGAGGCGGACTACCCGTTCACGAACGAGGCCGAGCGGGCGCACATCGTGGCGACCGGCGAGCAGGCGTACCTCGCGGCGCACGAGGCGCACATCCCGGTCGCCGTGGTCCGCGAGCGGGAGGACGGCGGCATCCCGGTCGGCTACGGCCTGTACCTGCTGCCGTCGATCAAACAGCTGTGCGCGACCTCCTGGCTGCAGTTGGAGGAGCTGGCCCGCGACGGAGCGACCGTGTACGCGTCGTACTCGCACGGCGACAGCGGCGTGCAGCGCGGGCCGTGGTGGACGAACACCGAAGCGCTCTTCGGCGTGCGCCTGCAGAGCGCGTACGGTCTGGCCGAGCCGGTGACCGACGAGACGGCGACGATCCGGTTCGTGATGGACTTCGGGCCGCTGACCGCCGGGACGGTGCTGACGTTCCCCGTGGCCGGCAACGAGAACGGTCGGACGTTCCTGCCGGTGCGGGCGACCTCCGGAACCGTCATCGCTGTCGACTCGCACGGCCGCCCGGCGATCGTGGTGAAGGAGCACGGCGCGGGCCGCGCGGTGCTGTCGACTTATCCGCTGGAGTACTTCGCGTCCGCGCGGGCGCGCAGCAACCCCGAGGACACCTGGCGGTTGTACGACGCGCTGGCCTCGGTGGCCGATGTGGAGCGCGACGTGCGCCTCGACGACCCGCGGGTCTTCGTGGACACGCTGGTGCACGACGACGGGCGGCGCTTCGCGGTGTTCGTGTCGCAGCACGCGACACCGGTCACGGTGCGGCCGGTCGTGGCGGGGAGCTTCGGACGCTCGCGGGCGACGCGTCGGGCGACCTGGCGCTCGACCCGTACGGTGTGGCGGTGCGCGAGGTCGTGCTGGACTGACTCGGACCTCTGCTACGGTCCAACCATGACCTTGGGGGAAATCGGCAGGCCGTCGCGGCCGCCGTTATCGCGGTGTTCCTGTCGGTCGCTCTGGGCGGATGCGCGTCGGATGCGCCGCCCACGAACGCCGCGACGACGAACGTCGCGGCCCCCACGACGACACCGGCCGCCGCACCCACCGTAGAGCCCAGCGGGGAGGCGGAGACAGCCGAACAGACCGCATGGAAGGCCTGCGCGGCCGTCGCGCAGGACGAGTACGTGTCCAAGAACCCGGGTTCGAGCATCGAGCCGTTCCTGGCGTCCAGAGACACCTTCCAGGACTTCGGTGACGGCGCGCCGCGCATGATGGTCGGCGTCCACCCGGCACAACCCGTCGCCGGCTCCGGAGGGATCGTCGTCGTCTGCACGATGTCCGACACGAGCCACGCGGCGACCGTGGTGTCCTGGACGATCAAGGACGTTTGACCCAGCCCTTCGGCATTCGCATCAGGAGTCCGTCGGCGCGTGGCGCTCGAGGAAGTCGTAGACCTCCGTCGAGTCCACTCCGGGGAACGTCCCTGTCGGCAGCGCCGCGAGCAGCGACGTGGGCGTGCGGGCCGCCGGCCACGCCATCCCCTCCCAGCGGTCCGCGAGCGCGCCGGACGGGCGGCGGCAGCACGATTCGTCGGGGCAGCGCGACACGGCCCGGTGCGTGGTCTCGCGGCCGCGGAACCATTTCACGTGCGCGAACGGCACGCCGACGCTGACCGAGTAGTCGCCCTCCTTGGCCTTCTCGATGCGGGAGGTGCACCAGAACGTCCCGCGCGGGGTGTCGGTGTACTGGTAGTACGGGCTGAACCGGTCGGCGACGTCGAAGACCGTCCGGGCGGTCCAGCTCCGGCAGACCGGCGTGCCCTCGATCGCGCCGAGCGCGTCTGAGGGGAAGGCGACCGAGTCGTTCTCGTAGGCCTTGATGATGGTGCCCGACTCGTGCACCTTCATGAAGTGCACCGGGATGCCGAGCCGCGCGGTCGCCAGGTTGGTGAACCGGTGGCAGGCGGTCTCGTACGACACCGCGAAGGCGTCGCGGAGGTCCTCCATCGAGATGCGGCGGAAGTTCTTGGCCTCGGCGAGGAACGCGACGGCGTCCTTCTCCGGCAGCAGCAGCGCCGCGGTCAGGTAGTTGGTCTCCACCCGCTGTCGCAGAAAGTCGGCGTAATTTCCGGGCTCGTCGTGACCGAGGAGCTGGGAGGCGAACGCCTGAAGGATGGGGGAGCGGGAGTCGCGGGAGGCCGACTGCTCGGTCGGCAGGTAGATGCGGCCGTTGCGCTTGTCGGTCACCGACCGGGTCGAGTGCGGGAGGTCGCCCACGTAGTGCAGCGAGAAGCCGAGGCGGTCGGCCATATCCGCAACGGTCTGGTGCGAGACCGGGCCTCCGGAGTGGCCGACCGCGGTCAGGAGGTCGGCGGCGATGGCCTCCAGGTCGGCGAAGTAGTTGTCGCGGGCGCGCATCGTCGCACGCAGCTCGGCGTTGGCGCGGCGGGCCTCCTCCGGGGTCGCCGCGCGCTCCTTGTGGAGACGCGCGACCTCCTGGTGCAGGGCCAGGATCGCCCGCAGCGTCGCGTCGGGGACCGCCTTGGACACCCGCACCGGGTCGATCCCGAGCGCGCCGAACACCGGCCCGCGCTGCGCCCGCTCGACCGCGATCTCCAGGGCTGCGCGCTCGTCGGGGGCGTCGGGGGCCAGGAGGTCGTCCACGGTCACGCCGAGGGCGGCGGCGATGGCGCGGAGCTGGGCGAGGCGCGGCTCGCGGTTGCCGTTCTCGATCGCGGACACCTGGGACGGCGCGCGGTCGATCGCGGCGGCGAGGGCCTCCAGCGTCATCGCCTTCTCGAGGCGGAATGCGCGCACGCGCCGGCCGAGGGTGAGCGCGTCGGCTCCGATCGGCTCGTCGTCGATCCGGACAGCGGTGTCGGTCATGCAGGCCATGCTGACACTCCGGCGAAGTTCTGGCAAACAGAAGAACCCGCGAATTTCTGTCGACGGATCCTCTCCGGACGTGTTGCGGCCGGGCCACGATCGTGTCATCCGATCCGACCGATGGAGGTCACGATGAACACCGCAGCCCGTCCCGGGGACACGACGCAGACCGCCGCCGAGCTCCGCCTCGAGTGGGACGCCGACCCGCGCTGGTCCGGCATCCGCCGCGACTACACGGCCGAGGACGTCGTGGCGCTCCGCGGCCCGGTGCGCGAGGAGCAGACACTCGCCCGACGCGGCGCCGAGAAGCTCTGGGAGCTCATCCAGCGCGAGGGCAGCGGCCCGGACGCGCAGTGGGTCGCCGCGCTCGGCGCCCTCACCGGCAACCAGGCCGTCCAGCAGGTCCGCGCGGGCCTGGAGGCGATCTATCTCTCCGGCTGGCAGGTCGCCGCCGACGCCAACCTGTCCGGCCAGACCTACCCCGACCAGAGCCTGTACCCGGCCAACTCGGTTCCCGCGGTCGTCCGCCGGATCAACAACGCGCTGCTGCGCGCCGGCCAGGTCGAGGGCCCCGACGGCCCGGTGGCCGACTGGATGGCGCCGATCGTCGCCGACGCGGAGGCCGGCTTCGGCGGCCCGCTCAACGCGTACGAGCTCATGCACAGCATGATCCAGGCCGGCGCCGCGGGCGTGCACTGGGAGGACCAGCTCGCCAGCGAGAAGAAGTGCGGCCACATGGGCGGCAAGGTGCTCGTCCCGACCGGACAGCACATCCGCACCCTCAACGCCGCGCGGCTCGCGGCAGACGTCGCGGGCGTCCCCACCATCGTGATCGCCCGCACAGACTCGCTCGCGGCAACGCTGCTGACCAGCGACCACGACGAGCGCGACCGGCCGTTCCTCACCGGCACGCGCACGGCGGAAGGCTTCTACGAGGTGACAGGCGGCATCGAGCCGGTCATCGCCCGCGGCCTCGCCTACGCGCCGTACGCCGACCTGCTCTGGGTGGAGTCCGCCGAGCCGGACCTGGAGCTTGCGCGCCGCTTCGCCGAGGCGGTGCACGCCGAGTTCCCCGGCAAGAAGCTCGCCTACAACTGCTCGCCGTCGTTCAACTGGCGCAAGCACCTGGACGACGAGACGATCGCCCGGTTCCAGCGCGAGCTGGCGGCGATGGGCTACGCGTTCCAGTTCATCACCCTCGCGGGCTTCCACGCCCTCAACTACTCCATGTTCACGCTCGCCAAGGACTACGCCGACCGGCAGATGAGCGCGTACGTGGACCTCCAGGAGGCCGAATTCGCCTCCGAGAGCTCCGGATACACCGCCACCCGCCACCAGCGGGAGGTCGGCACCGGCTACTTCGACCGCATCGCGACCGCGCTCAACCCCGAAAGCGCCACCCTCGCCCTAGTCGACTCCACCGAACAACACCAGTTCTAACCCCACCCACCCCCGTCCCCAGCCATCGCTTCCTCACTTTCTCGCGCCGACACGCAGTGCGAGGCGGGAGAAAGTGAGGAACGGATGGCGGGGGAGACGAGAAGGAGATACGACCATGATCGAGATCACCGGGCCCCGCGTCGACGGGACCGACGACATCCTGACCCCGGAGGCGCTCGCCTTCGTCGACCACCTGCACCAGGCCTTCGCCGCCCGCCGCCAGGAACTCCTGCAGGAGCGCCGACGTCGTCGCGAGGAGGCAGGCAACGGCCGCGACCCGCGCTTCCTCAGCACCACCGAGGTGATCCGCGACGACCCGCACTGGCGCGTCGCCGGCGCCGGCCCCGGCCTGGAGGACCGCCGTGTGGAGATCACCGGCCCGACCGACCCGAAGATGGCGATCAACGCCCTCAACTCGGGAGCCCGCGTCTGGCTCGCCGACCAGGAGGACGCCACCAGTCCCACCTGGGCGAATGTCGTCGGCGGCCAGCGCACACTGTTCGACGCCGTCCGCGGGCAGCTCGCCTTCACCAGCCCCGAGGGCAAGGATTACCGGGTCACCACCCCGCACGAGCACACGCCCACCATCGTGATGCGCCCGCGCGGCTGGCACCTGGTCGAGAAGCACCTCGCCTTCACCGACCGGGCCGGGCGCACCACCCCGGCCAGCGCCTCCCTCACCGACTTCGGGCTGTACTTCTGGCACAACGCCGAGGAGCTGGTCGCGTCCTGCCGCGGACCGTACTTCTACCTGCCCAAGCTGGAGTCGCACCTGGAGGCGCGGCTCTGGAACGACATCTTCGTCTTCGCCCAGCAGCGGATCGGGATGCCGGTCGGCACGGTGCGGGCGACGGTCCTGATCGAGACCATCCCGGCCGCGTTCGAGATGGAGGAGATCCTCTACGAACTGCGCGACCACTGCGCCGGCCTCAACGCCGGCCGCTGGGACTACATCTTCTCGATCATCAAGACCTTCCTCGGCCGCGGCAAGCGCTTCGCGTTCGGCGACCGCAGCGGCATCACGATGACGGTCCCGTTCATGCGGGCGTACACCGAGCTGCTGGTCGCCACGTGCCACAAGCGCGGCGCCCACGCGATCGGCGGCATGAGCGCCTTCATCCCGAACCGCCGCGACGCCGAGGCGACCGAGCGCGCCCTCGCGCAGGTCGCCGACGACAAGCGCCGGGAGGCCGGCGACGGCTTCGACGGGACCTGGGTCGCGCATCCCGACCTCATCCCGACGGCGCTCGCCGAGTTCGACGCGGTGCTCGGCGACCGGCCGAACCAGGTCGAGCGGCTGCGCGAGGACGTGCACGTCACGGCGGCCGAACTCCTCGACGTCACGTCGGCCGGTCGCACGGTCACCGACGCGGGAGTGCGCTCGAACGTCTCGGTCGCCCTCCGCTACATCGAGGCCTGGCTGCGCGGCACGGGAGCCGTCGCGATCGACGGGCTGATGGAGGACGCCGCGACCGCGGAGATCTCCCGCTCGCTGCTGCGGCAGTGGATCGAGAACCGGGTCGTCACCGCCGAGGGAACGCCGGTCGACCGTGCGCTCGTCGCCGGGATCCTGGCCGAGGAGTGCATCCGGCTCAGCGCGGACGCGCGCACCGCGGGAGTCGCGGACCGCTTCGACGATGCGGCCGAACTGCTGGCGGAGGTGTCGCTCGCGGAGGAGTTCCCGACCTTCCTGACCATCCCGGCCTACACCTGGTTCCTGGTGGACGAGCCGTCGCAGGAGCAGATCGAGGAGACCGTGGAGGAGCTGGCGCCGGCCGTCTGAACCGGGCGTGGCCGGCGTCGACGGCTGTGGTTGCCGTCACCGGGGGTGGTGCTCGAGGTACTTCTCGAGCACCACCCCCTGATTCAGTTCCGGGTCGCGCGCGCCGACGAGCAGCGTGACGACGGGATGCGTGTCGCCCAGCTCGCGGAGCTGCGCCACCGCCGGGTTCGCGTCGAGCTCGGCGTCGTAGCGCACGACGAACTCGTCGAACAGGGGCGCCTCATGGTGGAACCAGCGCCGCAGCTCGGTGGACGGCGCGACGTCCTTGAGCCAGAGGTCCACCTTCGCCTTCTCCTTGGTGAGGCCGCGCGGCCAGAGCCGGTCGACCAGCACGCGGAGGCCGTCCTCCACGGCGGGCGGGTCGTAGACGCGCTTGACGCGGTAGACCATGTCGAGACCTCCTACAGCATCGTGAGGGTCGGCTCCTCGTGGGTGCCGACCGGGAAGTGGGCGAGGAAGACGACCCCTTCGGGTCCGGCGTCGAACCGGGCGATGCGGGCGCCCTCCTCCTCGTAGAAGGTGTCGCCGGCCTCCAGAGTGACCACCGCACCGCCCTCGACCTGGTAGAACGCCGAGCCGCGCTCGATCGAGCCCACCACCGGGCCGTTGTGGAGGTGGAGGCCGCCGGCGACGTCCGGCTGCATCGTGATGCGGCGCGTCTGGATACGGCCGACCGGGCGCGGGTTGGCGAGCGTGACGTCCTGCACGATCTCCCGAACGATCGGCCCGATCTCCTCGACCGGCCTCATCGCCTCGACCGGCCTCAGCTCCTCGGCGCTCATAGCGGAGCCAGCAACGCGTCGCGGAGGCTGTCGCCGAGTCCGGGCGGGATTTCGACCGACACGGCCAGCGCCTGGATGGCGCGGCTGAAGTAGTTGCGAGCCGCGGCGGCCAGTGTGATGTCGACGATCTCGCGGTCCGTGAAGCCGAGCTCACGCAGCCGCAGGGAGTCGGCATCGGTCATGGACGCGGAGTCCTCGCTGACCCGCTTCGCGTAGTCCATCATCGCGACCTCGGCCTCGCTCAGTCCGGCGTCGTGGAAGTCGCGGGCGACGGCCTCCACGTCGGCGGCGTCCATGACCGCGAGGGTCTTGCGGCCGTGCGCGAGGCGGCAGTGCTGGGAGCGCGTGCCCTCGGCGGCGGCGAGGGTGACGAGCTCGAAACGCCGTACGCCGAGCTGGGCGATGATCGCCCGGACGAGCTGCTCCCAAGCACGGTACGCCTCGGGATTGGACGCCATCACGCGGGTGTACTCGGCCACGTAGCCGAGGTCGCGCTCGTCCTTCGCGTAGATCTCGGCGATGTCGCCGGTCGCCTCGCCGGGTTCGACGGTCTGGATGATGGTCATGTGTCCTCCTCGCACCTCGCGGGATTCATCGTGCCACCGGCGGGCCGGGCGTGCCAGAGCGGACGAGCGCAGAGGCGTGCGCGGCCGCTCAGTGCGCGAAGGCCGCCTCGGACGGCGCGTCCGCCGGCTTGCCGACGAAGAACGAGCCGACGACCCCGAACAGCGAGATGATCGCCGCCGCGAAGAACGCCGCACGGATCCCGCCCGCGGTGGCCGCGTCGAGCGAGGCTCCGCCCGCTGCGAGGGTCGCGGTCTGCGCCGACAGCACGGCGACCAGCAGCGCCGTGCCCGCCGCGCCGCCGACCTGCTGGATGGTGCCGAGGATCGCGCTGCCGTGCGAGTACAGGTGCGGAGGCACCGCGCCGAGGCCGGCCGTGAAGAGCGGCGTGAACATCAGCGCCAGGCCGAGGCTCATCGTGATGTGCGCGACGAGCACCAGGTAGATCGGGGTGGTCTCGGTCACCATCGTCAGCCCCCACATCACCAGGCTGACCAGGATCGCTCCGGGGATCACCAGCGGGCGCGGCCCGATCCGGTCGTAGAGACGGCCGACGAACGGCGCGGCGAGCCCCATGACCAGGCCGCCGGGCAGCAGGAGCAGGCCGGTGCCGAGCACGTCGAGGTGCAGCACGTGCTGAAGGTAGAGCGGGAGCACGATGATGACGCCGAACAGCGACGCCGTCGTGATCGCCATCAGCACGATCGCGGCCGTGAAGATCGGGCTGCGGAAGGTGCGGAGGTCGAGCAGCGCGCGGTCCGTGCGCTGGAGGAGCAGTTGCCGGGTGATGAACGCGGCGAGCGCGACGACGCCGACGGCGAGCGAGCCCCACAGCATCGGCCCGTTGCCGGCGGCGGCCGGCCCGGTCTCGCTGCTCAGCGTCAGCCCGTAGACCAGTCCGCCGAAGCCGAGCGCCGACAGGATGACCGAGAGCACATCCACCCGGCTCTTGCGGGTCTCGGTGACGTTCTCGACGAATTTCGCGCCGATCAGCAGCATGACGAGCGCGATCGGCAGCACGATCAGGAAGATCCAGCGCCACGCCAGGAAGTTGAGGATGACGCCCGAGATGGTCGGGCCGATCGCGGGCGCGACCGAGATGACGATGGAGACGTTCCCCATCGTGCGGCCGCGCAGCGCCGGCGGCACCAGCGTCATGAGGGTGGTCATCAGCAGCGGCAGCATGATGGCGGTGCCGCATGCCTGGATCACCCGGGCGACGACGAGGATGCTGAACCCGGGCGCGACGGCGGCGACCAGCGTGCCGAGCGAGAACAGCGACATCGCCGCGATGAAGGCCTGCCGGGTGGTGAACCGCTGCAACAGGAAGCCGGTGATCGGGATGACCACCGCCATCGTGAGCATGAAGGCGGTCGAGAGCCACTGCGCGGCGAGTGCGTCGATGTGGAGGTCGTCCATCAGCTTGGGGATGGCGACACTCATGATCGTCTCGTTGAGGATCACGACGAACGTGGCGGAGAGCAGGAGCCAGATCACGCGCTGATCGCGCGCCGCGATGCGCGGCTGGCCGTTGTGCGACCCGCCCTCGGCCTGACGGGTCGCTTCGGTGTCGATGGCGTCGGCGCGAGGCGCAGGTGAGGTCTTCTCAGTCACCGGTCCACACTATCCGCGACCCCCGACACCGTGGGTTTCGATCAGATGAACTCACCGCCCCGTTCACTCTCCGCGTAACCCGGAATACCGCAGCCATCTCTTCCTCACTTTCTCCCGCCTCCACTCGGCGTGTTGCGGGAGAAAGTGAGGAAGAGACGGCTGGGCGGGCGGGCGGGAGGGGGTCAGGAGGCGAGGCCGCGGACTTCGCGGACGGCGTCGGCGACGGCAGGGGCGACGGCGACGAGGTCGGCTTCGGTGATGTCGGGGCTCCAGGAGAAGCGCACCGCGGTGCGGGCGATGTCCTCGTCGTAGCCGAGCGCGAGGAGCACGTGCGAGGCGTCCTCGCTGCCGGCGGCGCAGGCCGATCCGCTGGAGGAGACGATCCCGCGCCGCTCCAGCTCCAGCAGCACGGTCTCGCCGTTCGTCCCGGGGAAGACGAAGGAGGCCGTCCCCGGCAGGCGCGACGAGGGGTGACCGGTCAGCTCCGCTCCGGGTGTCTGCGCCAGCACCGCGGCCGTGAACGCGTCGCGCGCGGTCGTCGCGTGGGCGGCGTTCGCCTCCCGGTCGCGCATGGCCAGCCGGGCCGCCGTCGCCAGCGCGACCGCCCCTGCGACGTTCTCGGTCCCGGATCGGCGCCCGCGCTCCTGGCCGCCGCCGTGCAGCACCGGCTCGAGCGGGAGCCGGCCGCGCACGAACAGCGCGCCGATCCCCTTGGGGGCGCCGAGCTTGTGCCCGGAGACGCTGAGCGCGTCCACCCCGAGCGCGCGGACATCGAGCGGCAGCCAGCCCGCCGCCTGCACCGCGTCGGTGTGGAAGGGGACGCCTAGCGCATGCGCCGACGCCGCCAGCTCCGCGACCGGCTGGACGGTGCCCACTTCGTTGTTGGCGAGCATCACGCTCGCGAGCGTCGTGTCCGGCCGGAGCGCCGCGGCGAAGTCGGCGGGGGACACCAGGCCGTCGCGACCGACCGGAACGAACGTCGCCTCGAACCCGTGCACCCGCACCAGGTAGTCGACGGAGGCCAGCACCGCCTCGTGCTCGATCGGCGTCGTCACCAGGTGCCGGCCGCGGGGCGCGCCCAGCGCGATCCCCTTGACCGCGAGGTTGTCGGCCTCGGTGCCTCCCGAGGTGAACACGACCTCCGACGCCCGGCAGCCCAGCCACTCCGCGACCGTCGCGCGCGCGGCGGCCAGGGCGCGCGCCGCCGACTCGCCGACCGCGTGGTGGCTCGACGGGTTGCCGAAGTCGCCGGTGAGGTACGGCCACATCGCCTCCAGGACCTCGCGGCGCACCGCGGAAGTCGCGGCGGCGTCGAGGTACAGCCCGGTCATGCGTTCTCCAGCACCACGTCCAGGCCGAGGTCGAGCGAGCGGACGCTGTGCGTGAGCGCGCCCGAGGAGATCACATCGACGCCGGTCTCGGCGATGTCGCGCACGGTGGCGAGGCTGACGTTGCCGCTGGCCTCCACGATCGCGCGGCCGCCGACGATCGCGACGCCCTCGCGCAGGTCGTCCAGTGTGAAGTTGTCGAGCATGATCGTGTCCACCCCGGCGGCGAGCACCGGTTCGATCTGGTCGATGCGGTCCACCTCGACCTCCAGGTGCGTGGTGTGCGACAGCTCGGAGCGCACCCGGCGGAGGGCGTCGGTCACCGACAGTCCGGATTGGGCGGTGAGGATCGCGAGGTGGTTGTCCTTGGCCATCACCGCGTCGGACAGCGAGTAGCGGTGGTTGTGGCCGCCGCCGCTGCGCACCGCGTGCCGCTCGAACGCGCGGAGGCCGGGCGTGGTCTTGCGGGTGTCCACGATGCGGGCGGAGGTGTGGGCGACCTCCGCGACGAACGATGCGGTGAGCGTCGCGATGCCGGACATCCGCTGCACGAAGTTCAGGGCCACGCGCTCGCCCTGCAGCACCGAGCGGGCGGGGCCGCTCACGGTCGCGAGGGTGTCGCCCGCCTCGAACGCGTCGCCGTCCGCAACGGCCAGTCCCACCTCGATGGCGGGGTCCGTCAGCGTCATCGCGGCGGCGAAGACGGCGCCCCCGGAGAACGTGCCGGGCTCGCGCGCGGAAAGCCGCGCGGTGGCATATGCCGTTTCGGGAATGAGCAGCTCGCTGGTCAGGTCGCCCCACGGCGCGTCCTCGGCGAGAGCGGCTCGGACGACGTCGTGGATGGTCTGGCGGGTCAGCATGGAACGGTCACCTCGGTAGGAACGGACAGCGGTGCGAGCACGGTGTGGCGGGGCGTACCCGTCGCCGGCAGCGGGAAGTCGGAGCGGAAGTGGGCGCCGCGCGACTCCTCGCGCGACAGGGCGGAGGCGACGACCAGGCGGCCGAGCTGAAGGAGGTTCGCGTCCTCGCCGGGCTCGGGCATCCGGAAGGCGGCGAGCTCGCGGGCGGCGCGTTCGAGGCCGGCGCGGTCGCGGTGGAGGCCGGCGCCGGCCCAGAGGATGGACTGGAGCCGCGCGCGGTCGAACGGCTCGGCGCCCTCCGGGAGTTCGATCGCGGCCGACGCTGCGGGGCCGGGCTCGGCGACCCAGTCGGGCAGTTCGGCCCACGGCTCGCCGATCGTCTCCGCCGCGCGGTGGGCGAACACCAGCCCCTCCAGCAGCGAGTTCGAGGCCAGCCTGTTGGCGCCCTGCGCGCCCGTGCAGGCGACCTCCCCGACCGCGAACAGGCCGGGGACGCTCGTGCGCCCGAGGATGTCGGTGACCACGCCGCCCATCGCGTAGTGCGCGGCGGGCGTGACCGGAACCGGTTCGCGGGACCAATCGATCCCGGCGGCCCGGCAGGCGGCGTCGATGGTGGGGAAGCGGTGTGCGAGGAACTCCGCGCCGAGCGCGGTGGCGTCGAGCACGACGGGGAGGCCGCCCTGAGCCGCCATCTCGACGGCGATCCCGCGCGCGACGACGTCGCGCGGCGCGAGCTCCGCGTCCGGGTGGACGTCCAGCATGAACCGCTCGCCGCGCGCGTTGCGGAGCACCGCGCCCTCGCCGCGCACCGCCTCCGACACCAGGAAGGTGCGCGAGCCGCCGTCCGCGGACAGCAGCCGCAGTGCCGTCGGGTGGAACTGCGTGAACTCGAGGTCGGCGAGCAGCGCGCCGGCCCGGTACGCGGCCGCCACCCCGTCGCCGGTGGCGATCTCCGGGTTGGTCGTGTGCGCGTAGAGCTGCCCCCAGCCTCCGGTCGCCAGCACGACAGCGTCGGCGTCGAGCTCGGCCTCGGTGCCGTCCGCCAGCCGCAGTGCGACCCCGGAGGCCGCGCCGTCCGTCACGAGCACATCGCGGAGGAACGCCCCGGTCACCACGCGGATGCCGGCGGCGCGCACAGCCGCGTCGAGCGCCCGCTCGATCTCCGCGCCGGTCGCGTCGCCGCCCGCGTGCAGCACGCGCGCGCTCGAGTGGGCCGCCTCCAGCCCGCGGGCGAGTCCCGTCGCGTCGCGGTCGAACGCGACGCCGAGCGCGATCAGCTCACGCACCCGCGCCGGCCCGTCGCCGCAGAGCGCCTCCACGGCCTCCACGACGTTCAGTCCCGCGCCCGCACGCAGCGTGTCCGCGACGTGGTCGGCCACGCTGTCGTCGGAGAACACCGCTGCGGCGATCCCGCCCTGCGCGTACCGGGTGCTGCCGTCGGCGATGCCGCCCTTGGTCACGATCGTCACGTCGTGGCGCTCGGCCGCACGCAGCGCGGCGACGAGCCCGGCGATCCCGCTCCCGACGACGACGACGCGGGCCATGTCAGGCCGCCATCGTCGTGTCCGGCCGGGCGGCGAGCATGCGCTCGAGCGCCACCCGGGCGGGCGCGGCGACCTCGTCGGCCACGCGCACCTGGTTCACGACCTCGCCGCGCACCAGGCCCTCCAGTACCCAGGCGAGGTAGCCCGGGTGGATGCGGTACATGGTCGAGCACGGGCAGACCACCGAGTCGAGGCAGAAGATCGTGTGCTGCGGGTACTCCGCCGCCAGCCGCTGCACGAGGTTGATCTCGGTGCCGATGGCGAAGGTGGAGCCCGCGGGCGCCGCCTGGATCGCCTTGACGATGTAGTCGGTCGAGCCGTATTCGTCGGCGGCGTCCACGACCTCCATCGGGCACTCGGGGTGCACGATCACCCGGACGCCGGGGAACTCGGCGCGCGCGTGCTCGATCTGGCCGACCGTGAAGCGCTTGTGCACCGAGCAGAAGCCGTGCCACAGGATGACCTGCGCCTCGCTCAGCGACGTCTCGTCGTTGCCGCCGAGCGGCTTGCGCGGGTTCCAGAGCGGCATCCGCTCGACCGGGACGCCCATCGCCTTGGCGGTGTTGCGGCCGAGGTGCTGGTCCGGGAAGAACAGCACGCGCTGCCCGCGCTCGAACGCCCACTTCAGCACGGTCGCCGCGTTGGACGACGTGCAGACGATGCCGCCGTGCTCGCCGCAGAACGCCTTGAGCGCCGCCGACGAGTTCATGTACGTCACCGGGATGACCGGCACGCGTCCATCGGCGTCCGGCTCGGTGCCGTACAGGTCCTCCAGGGCCTCCCAGCACTCCTGCACCGAGTCGAGGTCGGCCATGTCGGCCATCGAGCAGCCGGCGGCGAGGTTCGGGAGGATGACGCTCTGCTCGGGCCGGGACACGATGTCCGCGGTCTCCGCCATGAAGTGGACGCCGCAGAAGACGATCGTCTCGGCCTCCGGGCGCGCCTTGGCGAAGTTGGCGAGCTGGAAGGAGTCGCCGACGAAGTCCGCGAACTGCACGACCTCGTCGCGCTGGTAGAAGTGGCCCATCACTGCGACGCGGTCGCCGAGGGTCGCCTTGGCGGCGCGGATGCGCCCGGCGAGCTCCTCCTTCGACGCGGTGCGGTATTCCTCGGGCAGCTCGCCCTGCTTCGGGGCGAAGGCGGGGATCGGGTCGTCCTGCGAAGCGCCCGGGCCGTACGAGGGCGGGGCGGAGTCGAACAGCCAGGGCCCGTCGACCAGCTCGGGGGCGCAGGTGGCGCCGTCGAGGCTGCCGCTCGAGATGAGCTGGATGGTGGTGTCGACCGATGCGATGGTCATGACTGCTCGCTTTCCGGGGTGGGACGTGTTTCCGGGGTGGGACGTTGGCGGCGGGCGCCGAAAGGAGGCTGCTGCCGGGGGAGCGGCCCCGCGTCGGCGAGGTCGATCGAGTCGTTGTAGCGGTAGAGCCGCGGTGGCCGGTGCCGCGTGCCGGTGAGGTAGTCGCCGGTGGCGACGACGGCGCCGGAGGACTCGATGGTCCGCCGGAAGTTCGCCGGGTCGAGCGGGCGGCCGAGGACCGCCTCGTGCACCTCGCGGAGCTGGGCGAGGGTGAAGCGCTCGCCCAGGAAGGCGTGGGCGATGCGCGAGTACTCCATCTTCGTGCGCAGCCGCCAGAGGGCGTACTCGACGATGACGTTGTGGTCGAAGGCCAGCTCGGGAAGGTCGTCGGCCGAGAACCAGCCGACGTTCTCTCCGGCCGTCGCCGCTTCGGCCTCCGCGCTGCCAACGAGCGCCCAGTAGACGATGGAGACGACGCGTTCGTCGCCGGGGGAGCGGACGGCGTCGCCGAACGTGTAGAGCTGCTCCAGGTAGCGCGGGGCGAGGCCGGTGGTGTCGGCGAGGGTGCGGGCGGCGGCGTACGCCAGGTCTTCGCCGACCCGGAGCGGGCCCCCGGGAAGCGCCCAGCGCCCTTCGAACGGGGCCCGGATGCGGCGCACCAGCGGCAGCCAGACCTGGGCTCGCCCTCCGGTGAGCTCGTCGGAGCGGAGCGCGAAGATGACCGTCGACACGGCGAGCATCGCACTCGCGCGTTCGTGCTCGGCCATCGCGGGCCTCCCGTCCGACTAAAGGTCACAGTGACCCTAAGTTGCGCACCATCTTAGTGTCAACATGACCAGAACACCAAACGGGCGGGCAACACTCGGGTCCGCGCGCACCCGCCGCGCGGACCCGTTATGCTGGCCGAGTCAACTGAATACCGGGCCATTCAGGCCGATGCGGGAGAGTCGCGCGCGCGAGCGGGCGGCACCGAAGGAGCAATCCTCCCCGACAATCTCTCAGGTACGCGTACCGCATCGGACTGGCCACTCTGAAAAGCAGGGCAGCACTTGCCCTCGCCCACGGTGAAAGCCGTCGCCCGCAGCAGCGGTCGCGGTGAAACTCTCAGGCCGGATGACAGAGGGGAGTTCTTCACACGGAGCGCGCAGCGCGCTACCGTTCATCCCTCCGGCGACGGCCGGCGAACGGAGAACTCATGAGCTCGCACGACAGCCACACCGACGACGCAGGGACTCACCCCGCAGCGACCGCCGCGACGGAGCGCACCTCCCCGCTTCACGACGCCCACACCGCCGCGGGCGCGTCCTTCACCGACTTCGCCGGCTGGCAGATGCCGGTGCGCTACTCCAGCGACCTCGCCGAGCACCACGCGGTCCGCACCGCGGCCGGTCTCTTCGACCTGTCGCACATGGGCGAGATCGTGCTCATCGGCCCGGAGGCCGGGCAGGCGCTCGACTACGCCCTCGCCGGCAAGCTGTCGTCGCTCGCTCTCGACCAGGCGAAATACAGCATGCTGCTCTCCCGCGCCGGCGGCATCCTGGACGACCTCGTCGTCTACCGGACCGGCGACGACCGCTACATGGTGGTCGCCAACGCCTCCAACCGGGAGGCCGTGGCCGAGGAGCTGCGCGACCGCACCGCGCCGTTCGACGTGGAGGTCTACGACGAGAGCGACGACATCGCGCTCATCGCCGTGCAGGGACCCGCGGCGCTGAGCGTCGTGCTGGCGACCCCCGGCTTCCACCTCGAGGGCGACGACTTCGCCCAGCGGGTCACCGACCTCAAGTACTACTGGAGCATCCCGGCCGAGTTCGAGACCCACCCGGTGCTCGTCGCCCGCACCGGCTACACCGGCGAGGACGGGTTCGAGCTCTACACCGCGCCGGACAACGCGCGCGCCCTCTGGGACGCCCTCCTCGAGGCCGGAGCCGCGCAGGGCCTCGTCCCCGCGGGTCTGGCCAGCCGCGACACGCTGCGCCTGGAGGCCGGCATGCCGCTCTACGGCCACGAGCTGGGCCGCGACACCATGCCGGCCCAGGCCGGTCTCGGCCGGATCGTCAACCTCGCCAAGGACACCGACTTCGTCGGGCGCGCCGCCAGCGAGGAGGGCCCCGACGCCGAGGCACGCGTGCTGGTCGGCCTGATGGGCCAGGGCAAGCGCGCCGCCCGCGCCGGCTACCCGGTCATCGCCCCGGCCGTCGACGGCGGCGAAGAGGAGGTCGGGGTCGTGACCTCGGGCGCACTCTCGCCGACCATCGGAGTCCCGATCGCGATGGCCTACGTCGCACCGAGGTTCGCCCGGCCGGGCACCGAGCTGCACGTCGACGTGCGCGGCAGCAGCCTCCCCTTCACCGTCACCGCCCTCCCCTTCTACAGCAGAAAGAAGCACTGACCATGGCCGCAGAGCAGGACCTGAAGTACACCGCCGAGCACGAGTGGCTCCTCGTCGAGGGCGACACCGCGACGGTCGGCATCACGAGCTACGCGGCCGAGAAGCTGGGCGACGTCGTGTTCGTCGAGCTCCCCGCGGAGGGCAGCGATGTCGCTGCCGGCCGGGTGGTCGGCGAGATCGAGTCGACCAAGTCGGTCGGCGAGCTCTTCGCGCCCGTGAACGGCACCGTCGCCGAGGCCAACCAGGCCGTGGTCGACGCGCCCGAGCTGGTCAACAGCGACCCGTTCGGCGAGGGCTGGCTCATCAAGGTGACCTTCACCGCCCTCCCCGACGGCCTCCTCTCCTACGACGAGTACAAGGCCCTCACGGGCGAGTAAGGCAACCGCTAGACATGAGCGACCAGTTCCAGACGCGTCACATCGGCACCGACGGGGACGCGCAGCGATCCATGCTGTCCGCCCTCGGGTACGAATCGGTGGAGGCCCTCGTCTCCGCCGCAGTGCCGGACTCCATCCGCATCGCGCCCGGGCGCGTCTCCGCGCTGCCCGCCCCGATCAGCGAGCGCGCGGCGCTCCGCGAGCTGCGGGCGCTCGCCGCGCGCAACACCGTGAACCGCAGCCTGATCGGCCTCGGCTACTACGGCACGATCACCCCGGCGGTGATCAAGCGCAACGTGCTGGAGAACCCGGGCTGGTACACCGCGTACACGCCGTACCAGCCGGAGATCTCCCAGGGCCGCCTGGAGGCGCTGATCAACTTCCAGACGATGGTCTCCGATCTGACCGGCCTGGATACCGCGAACGCCTCCATGCTCGACGAGGGCACCGCCGTCGTCGAAGGCATGCTGCTGGCGCGCCGCGCTTCCAAAGCCGCCGGCGCGACGTTCGTCGTGGACGCCGACACCTTCCCGCAGACCCTGGCGCTGCTGCGCAACCGCGCCGAGGCGGTCGGCATCGAGCTGGTCGTGCTCGACCTGGCCTCCACGCCCGCCGACGCCGCGGAGCTGCAGGAGGCGTTCGGCCTGTTCGTGCAGTACCCCGGCGCCTCCGGGCGGGTGTGGGACCCGTCCGCCGTCATCGCCGCCGCGAAGGCCGCGGGCGCCGTCGTCGTGGCCGCCGCCGATCTTCTCGCCCTCACCCAGCTCACCTCGCCGGGCGAGCTCGGCGCCGACGTCGCGGTCGGCACCAGCCAGCGCTTCGGCGTCCCGATGGGCTTCGGCGGCCCGCACGCCGGCTACATGGCGGTCCGGAAGGGCCTGGAGCGCCAGCTCCCCGGCCGCCTGGTCGGCGTCTCGCAGGACGCGATCGGCAAGCCCGCCTACCGGCTCACCCTGCAGACCCGCGAGCAGCACATCCGCCGGGAGAAGGCGACCTCCAATATCTGCACCGCCCAGGTGCTGCTGGCTGTCATGGCCGCGATGTACGCGGTCTACCACGGCCCGGCCGGCCTGCGCGCGATCGGCCGCCACGTGCACCTCTCGGCCGTCGCGCTCGCCGACGCGCTGCGCGCTTCCGGGGTGGATGTCCGCTCCCGCTCGTTCTTCGACACCCTCGTGGTCGAGGTGGACGACGCGGCCACGGTCGTCGAGCGCGCCCACGAGCGCGGCCTCCTGCTGCACGCCATCGACGCCGGCCTGGTGTCGCTGAGCCTCGACGAAGAGACCGCCGCCGATCTGCGCGACGGCATCTTCCCGGTCGGCGACCTGATCGAGGTGCTCGGCGGGTCGGTGGACGGCGAGCCCGCGCTCGCGTTCGGGTCCGAGCCGTCATTCGATGGAGCCCTCGCGCGCACGTCGGACTTCCTCACGCACCCGGTGTTCTCCACGCACCACTCGGAGACGGCGATGATGCGCTACCTCCGTCAGCTCCAGGACCGCGACTACGCGCTCGACCGCGGCATGATCCCGCTGGGGTCGTGCACGATGAAGCTCAACGCGGCCACCGAGATGGAGGCCGTCACCTGGCCCGAGTTCGCCGCGCTGCACCCGTTCGCCCCCGCGGCGGACGTGGCCGGGTCACTCGAGCTCATCGACCAGCTCGAGGGCTGGCTCGCCGACGTCACCGGCTACGACACCGTGTCGCTGCAGCCGAACGCGGGCAGCCAGGGCGAGCTCGCCGGCCTCCTCGCGATCCGCGGCTACCACCGCTCGCGCGGCGACCTCCAGCGCACCGTCTGCCTCATCCCGCAGTCGGCGCACGGCACCAACGCGGCCTCCGCCGTGCTCGCCGGCATGAGCGTCGTCGTGGTCGCGACGGACGAACTCGGGAACGTCGACCTCGGCGACCTGCGCGCGAAGATCGCGGCCAACGCCGACACTCTCGCCGCGCTGATGATCACGTACCCGTCGACGCACGGCGTCTACGAGCACGAAGTCGTCGCGATCACCTCCGCGGTGCACGAGGCCGGGGGACAGGTCTACGTCGACGGCGCCAACCTGAACGCGCTGCTCGGCTACGCCCGGTTCGGCGACTTCGGCGGCGACGTCAGCCACCTCAACCTGCACAAGACCTTCTGCATCCCGCACGGCGGCGGCGGCCCCGGCGTGGGCCCGGTGGCGGCGAAGGCGCACCTCGCGCCGTTCCTGCCCGGCCACCCGCTCGCGCAGGACGCCACGCACGTGCTCGTCGGCGCGGACGGTCCTGACGGCCGGATCGAGCACGGCGGCGCCCCGGTCTCCGCGGCCCCGTACGGCAGCCCGAGCATCCTCCCGATCTCGTGGGCGTACGTCCGGATGATGGGCGCTCAGGGCCTGGCGGACGCCACCGGCGCCGCGGTGCTGGCTGCCAACTACGTCGCCGCGAAGCTGCGCGAGCACTTCCCGGTGCTGTACGCGGGCGACAACGGGCTGGTCGCGCACGAGTGCATCCTCGACGTCCGGCCGCTCACCGAGCGCACCGGCGTCACCGTGGACGATGTGGCCAAGCGCCTCATCGACTTCGGCTTCCATGCGCCGACCATGTCGTTCCCGGTCGCGGGCACGCTGATGGTGGAGCCGACCGAGAGCGAGGACCTCGCCGAGCTCGACCGCTTCGTCACCGCGATGGTCGCGATCAAGGCCGAGGCCGACGCGGTCGCCGCGGGTGACTGGCCGGCCGACGACAACCCGCTGCGGAACGCACCGCACACCGCGGAGTCGATCGCGACCTCCAACTGGGACCACGCCTACACGCGCGAGCAGGCCGTCTACCCGGTCCCCACGCTCGTCCGCAACAAGTACTGGCCGCCGGTGCGCCGCATCGACCAGGCCTACGGCGACCGCAACCTCTTCTGCGCCTGCCCGCCGCCGGAGGCGTTCGCCTAGTCTCCGCCCCATCACACCGCTCGAACCGCCGAGCCACGGATTCGTCCGTGGCTCGGCCGTTGCGTTTGTGCGGCGAAATGCTTGCAATAGAAATTCTATTGGGTGTGATTGCAAACGGATGGTGTTAGTCTGCCTCAAGTGGCCGGCGTCGGCGTGGCGGCCTCCGAATGAAAGGTGTCTTGGCATGCGGCACCGGCTCGTGATGAGGGCTCGCATACCACTGCCCCTCCTCATAAGTGCGGCTGCCCTGGTTCTCGGGCTGAGCGGGTGCGCATGGGGAGGAAAAGAAGTGAACACGGAGACAAATCTCGCCAACCAGAGGAAGGCCGCGATTGCTTTCCTCGAGCAGCAGGGCGGTGTGGAGAAGATCAGCTTCACGCAGGAGGGCGGTAAGCCGGGCCTCGGTGCGTACTGGTGTGCCAACGTTGTCGTCACGATTGCCGGCAAGGAGTATCAGGAGATCATCGGTATCCATGTTCTGGGCGGCGATCCTTTGCCTGACATAGCGCCAACTTCGAGACCGATCCCCGTGACTGTGGTCTTCAGCGACGGTTCATCGGAGGTGATCGAATGACGAGCGCCCAGGACTACGCCGCTATCGCGAACGAGGCGTACGTTGTGGACGCGCTGAAGCTGGATCCGCCCAGAAAGAAGGGCGACTCGTTCTACACCAGCGGCAAGATGACCAACCAGAAGTTCCAGGTGTACGACACCGGGACCGACCCGGGCACCGGTTTCCAGGGCATGGCGGTGGTCCCTGTGGTCGACGGGGTTCCGGACTATTCGCAGGTCTTCGTCGCGTTCGCGGGCACGAACCCCGACGATCGCGCCGATGTCGTCGCGGACTTGGTCTCGGTGGTGGGGCGGCGGACGGGGGAGGGTACTCAGGTTCGGGAGGCGGTGAAGTTCGCTGAGCGGGTGGAGCAGCGGCTCGCGGCGGAGGGGCATGCGGGGGCGCGGATCGAGACGGTGGGGCACTCCCTCGGCGGGTTCCTCGCACTGTATGTCGCTGCGGAGAAGCATTGGCCGTCGACCAGCTTCAACGGTCCGGATCCGTGGGATGCGTTGTCTGCGCAGGCGAAGGAGTGGGTCCAGGCGGAGCGCAAGCGGGGTGGATCTGTGCTGACGAACTACGTGAACCAGTTCGACCTGGTCGGGAACGTCCTGGGGCACGGGACGGGCGCCGGCGTCTTCGTCGAGGACGACCTGTGGAAGGGCGTCATCGAGCATCACGATCTGGGCGCCGCGTTCGCGTTCGATCGGTTGGGTGCCATGCTGGGTGCGGGCGGCAGAAGCCGCACGGTGGCGGAGATCGCGGACCTGGTGGATATCGCCAGTCCCGGGCAGGGGCAGACGCTGCGGGTCCTGGACGGGATCGTCTCGACGGTCAACGGGGTCGGCGCGGTCACCACGGGGGCGGTGTTATCGGGTCTCGTCGTCGCAGTGGACACGGTGGCGGCGCTGGGGCTGGCGTCGAGCGTCGGGGGAGTCGTAACTCACCTGCAGACCATCAAAGACGTGAACAACGGGCTCGTTCCGGCGATGACGACGGCGTTGACCAACGCGAAGAGCCTGGCCGCGCAACTGTATCCGTGGGTGACGGAGGCGGACATCGAGGAGTGCGTGAGAGCCCACAGTCTCCAGGTGGAGCAGAACATCGACGTGGAGGCGGTCGCGGCGGTGAACGATCTCGTGGACGACCACATCGACACGGTGGGGCGGATCTCGCACGGGGTGATGAACACGGTCCAGAACGCGGTCGAACAGGATGCGCGGTGGGCGCAGGCCTATGCACTGGGTTCGATGGGTGGTTCGTGATGTCGTGGCTGGGTGACCTCATCGAGGAGGCGGTCACGGATGTATCGGGCACGGTGGATGCGACCATCCACGCGATCGATGGCGCCGTCCATCAGGCGGCGAAGAGCCTGTTGGATGCGACCCTTCCGCCGGTGGTCCACACCCAGTACGGGGTCGTGAAGACTGCCAACCGGGTGGTCATGGAAGGAGCTGTCATCGCGGTGAACGTCACCCTCGGCAGAGCGAACGTCGCAGCGGCGCTTTCCGGTGCCGTCGAGAAGAAGGTGACGGCGGGGCTCGAACACATCGCGTCGAAGAACGATTACACCCGCGCAGTGGACAGCATCACCCCATGACGCACCGCGAGTTCCGCACACGGGGTGAGTTGGAGGAGACCCACCGCGAGGAGGACGCGCTCGCGCGGCGCCGGGTCGAGCAGGCCGACGAGTACGTCTCGTACTACCGGTCGAGGATGCGGTCGATGGAGGAGGGCTTCTACGAACTCGCCCGGCAGGGCGCTGCCGACGACCCCCGGTTCAGGGCGGTCTTCGCGCAGCTCGCA
Organism: Leifsonia sp. L25; assembly: GCF_050632895.1. The sequence goes on from NZ_JBODRZ010000003.1 coordinate 3,191,171, forward strand.
CACGACATGGACGAGAACATCCGCTCGGCCGCCGCCGTGGTCGCCCGCCTTGATGAGGACCACCGAGCGCTCCAGCCCCGCCACGCACGCGAACTCGAGAGACTCCACGAGCACCAGCGAGAGCGGGACCGGCCGGAGGGCTGATCGGGCCGGGCAGCGCCGCCGGTCAACCGAAGATGTGCGGCCAGAGGGCGACGGCGAGCGGGTAGCCGACGAAGGAGACGATGTCGATGATGACGTGCGCGACCACGAGCGGCATCACGCGGCCCCAGCGCGTGTAGCACCAGCCGAAGACGACACCCATGATCGCGTTGCCGACGAACGGCCCGAAGCCCTGGTACAGGTGGTAGCTTCCGCGGAGCAGTGCGGCGGCGACGATGATGTTCCACTTCCCCCACCGAAACTGTCCCCAGCCGAGCTGACGCAGCCGCGTGAACAGGTAGCCCACGACGATCACCTCCTCCTGGAGGCCGGCCCGCAGCGCCGCGAAGATCAGGATCGGTACCGTCCACCAGTGCGTGTCGAGCGGGGACGCCTGCACCTGCACCGTGAGACCGAGCACCCGGCCGAGCGCGTAGAACAGGATGCCGGGCACGCCGATCACCAGGAAGAGCACCAGGCCGCCGCCGAGGTCGCGGCCCGGGCGGCTGAGGTCCAAGCCGATCCGGCGGAAGCCGGTGCGCAGCGGCTGCCAGAGCAGGAAGATCACCAGCGCCACGGCGAACAGCGGGAACGCATTGCCGAGGAACTGATACAGGAAGTCGAAGACCTCCCGGCTGGATTGCGACGGGTTGACCTGCGCGGTCTGATTCGCCAGGGGGTGCTCTGCGTGGACCGGTCCACGATCGTGACGATGGAGTAGACGGCGGACTGGCCGAGCGACAGCCCGAGTACGATCGCGACCTCCCACCAGAGCCGTGGCCGCTCGCCGCGGGCGACAGGCGTCTCGCCGGTCCAGGTGGGTAGACCGGGCGTGGTTCGACCCGGCCGGACCGCTTCAGTGCTCATATGTGCATCCTGCCAGGCGCGGGAGGGCTCGGGGATGAGCACACGCCTCAACGAAATCCGAGCATCGACCGACGGAACCGCGCGGATTCTTGCGTATCACGCTCCAGGACCACCGAATCCGTGGCGTGGACGCAACAATCCACCGACTGAGTTACCACTGTGTAACGTTTTCCAGCCCCATTTTGCATTCACCCTCAACCGTACCTAGGGTCATTCTTATCCCGCGGGGTACGGTGCTCTCGCATGCCCGTGCTGCCGCACACTTCGCACAGGAGGAACATTGCACATCAAGGGAAGAAAGGTCAGGTACGCGGTCAGCGCCGTCGCCGTCGCCGGCGTTGCAGCGCTCGCGCTGTCTGCCTGCACCACGACCGGCAGCACGGGGACCTCGTCCGCGGCCAAGGGCGGCACCGTGACGGTCGCTGTCGTGAACGACTTCACCTCGTTCAACTCACAGACCCCGCAGGGCAACCTGGACACCAACGGCCAGGTCGGCTACCTGGACGGGTCGTACGGTACTGGCTTCCAGTACATCGACAACAACTACAAGATCGTCCACGACAACAAGTTCGGAAAGTTCGAGAAGCTCTCGGACAACCCGCTCACGGTCAAGTACACCCTGAACAAGAACGACAAGTGGTCCGACGGCCAGCCCGTCACCGCTGACGACATGATCCTCGCCTGGGCCATCGCCTCCGGTCACTACGACTCCGCGAAGTTCGACAACCAGGGCAACGTGACGAGCGGTACGCAGTACTTCTCGATCGCGGGCTCGACTGCGGGCATCGACTCGACCGACTACCCGACCGTGGGCGACAACAACACGTCGATCACGCTCAAGTACTCCACGCCGTACGTGGACTGGGAGCTCGTCAACCCGATCGCACAGCCGGCGCACATCGTGGCCAAGAAGGCGGGCCTGTCCTCGGCCGCCGACCTGACCAAGCTGCTGAAGACGCTGCCGAAGGGCAACCCGGACGCTCCGGTCGCCCCGAACGCGACGCTGGAGAAGGCGGCGAAGTTCGTCAACACCGGTTACGACGTGACCGCGTTCCCGACCGACCCCGACCTGCTGGTCTCCTCCGGCCCGTTCGTCGTGTCGTCGTGGACCCCGGGCCAGTCGCTCACCATGGCGCAGAACAAGTACTACGACGGCGGCCTCAAGCCGTCCGTGGACAAGATCGTGTTCCGCATCATCCCGGACGCGAACGCCCAGGTCACCGCTCTCCAGAACGGTGAGGTCGACATCATCAACCCGCAGGCCTCGGCCGACACGCTGACTGCTCTCAAGAAGACCAGCGCGAAGGTCCTGACCGGCGACCAGGCGTCGTACGACCACCTCGACCTGAACTTCGGTTCGCAGGTCTTCGCCGACCCGAAGGTCCGTGAGGCGTTCCTCAAGACGATCCCGCGTCAGCAGATCCTCGACTCGATCGTCACCCCGGTGAACCCGAAGGCGAAGGTCCTGAACTCGCAGATCTGGCTGCCGAACCAGCAGCCGATGTACGGCGACTCGGTCAAGCAGAACGGCTCCTCCGCGTACGACAAGGTGGACATCGCGGGCGCCAAGACGCTGCTCGCCGGTGCGACCCCGACCGTCCGCATCCTGTACAACACGAACAACCCGAACCGTGTCGACGAGTTCCAGGCCATCTCGGCGTCCGCCGCCAAGGCCGGCTTCAAGGTCGTCGACGCCGGCTCGCCGGACTGGAGCAAGCTCCTCCCGGGCGGTAACTACGACGCGTCGCTCTTCGGCTGGATCAGCCCGGGCGCCGGCACCTCGCAGATCCCGCAGCTGTTCACCACTACCGGTGGCGGCAACTACAACCGCTTCTCGGCGGCGAACGACGACGCTCTGGCCACCCAGACGACGCTCGACACCAGCAAGCTCACCTCGCTGGAGATGAAGATCGACAAGACCGCCTTCTCGCAGGGCTACGGTCTGCCGCTCTTCCAGCTCCCGGGTGTCTTCGGTGCCACGTCTCGCGTCGACGGCGTGAAGTACATGGGCAACCAGAACGGCCCGTTCTGGAACTTCTGGCAGTGGACTGTGAAGTCCTCCACCGCGAAGTAAACGCTCGACAGTAAGAGTGCCCGGGTGACCCCCGGGCACTCCGCTGCGACGGGGCGTCGGCTTCGAGTCGGCGCCCCGTTATCATGTAGTCGGCGGCCGTGATCCGGTCGTCCCCCCGAATCGCGCCAGGCGAGCTCCTCGCCGCCAACCCGCAATGGCGCGCCCTGTCAGTGAAGGTTTTGAACCTATGGCGAGTTTCATCCTGAGACGACTCCTGGTCTCAGTGCTCATCATCATCGCCGCTTCGTTCCTGATGTACATGCTGGTCGCGTACAGCGCCGACCCGCTCCAGGATCTGCGAAGCAGCAATTCCCCCAACAAGACGCAGCTCATCAACGCGCGTATCCAGCTCCTCCAGCTCGACGTGGTCCCGCCCCTGCGGTGGCTGCTCTGGCTGGGAGGCGCGGCCAAGTGCCTCATCCCGTTCGCGAACTCGTGCGACCTGGGCTCGACCATCTCGAACGCGAAGGTGGTGGACATCCTCCCGCAGGCGCTCGGCTCGACCGTTCAGCTGGTCACCGTCGCGCTCATCCTCGCGATCCTGCTCGGTGTCACGATCGGTATCGTCACCGCCCTCCGGCAGTACAGCGGACTCGACAACGTCGTCACGTTCCTCAGCTTCTTCCTGTACTCCCTCCCGGCGTTCCTCGTGGCCGTCCTCCTCAAGGAGTTCGTGGCCATCGGCTTCAACAACTTCCTGGGCAACCCGACGATCCCCTGGTGGGTCGCGGTGCTGATCGGATTGGTGGCCGGACTCATCTGGCAGTCGCTGATCGGCGGTGACATGCGCCGACGTGCGGTCACATTCGCCGTCTCCGGCGTCGCCACCGCGGGTGTGCTGCTGCTGATGAGCGTCACCAACTGGTTCCTGCACCCGGGCCTCGGCCCGGTCGTGATGATCATCCTGATCGCCGGGACCGTCATCGGCGCGACCGCGTTGACGGCCGGACTGCAGAGCCGCCGCGCGCTGATCGCCGCGAGCATCGCCGGCGCCGTGTCGCTGGTCTGCTACTTCGGGCTGCAGTGGCTGTTCAACATCTCGACGCCGGCCACGATCGTGATCCTGGCCATCGTCGCGATCGGCGTCAGCCTCCTCATCGGCTGGCTCGTCGGCGGTTACGACCGCGGCCAGAACATGCGTGTCGCCGTCATCGTCACGGTCGTCTCCGGTTTCCTGATCATCGTCGACCGCTTCATGCAGGCGTGGCCGGCATACTTCCAGGACACCAACGGGCGCCCGATCGCGACGGTCGGCTCGTCGACCCCCGGCCTCACCGGCGACATGTGGGTGACCGGCCTCGACACCTTCACGCACCTGGCCCTGCCCACGATCGCGCTGCTGCTGATCTCGTTCGCGTCCTACACCCGCTACTCGCGGGCCGGCATGCTCGAGGTACTCAACCAGGACTTCATCCGCACGGCGCGGGCCAAGGGCCTCCCAGAGCGGACCGTCGTGGTGCGGCACGCCTTCCGCAACATGCTCATACCGATCACGACGCTGGTGGCGTTCGACGTGGGCGCCCTGCTCGGTGGCGCCATCATCACGGAGAAGGTCTTCGCCATCCCCGGCATGGGTTCGCTGTTCTACGCCGGCCTGTTCCGCGGCGACCTGAACCCGGTCATGGCGTACTTCGTGATCATCGCGATCATGGCCATCCTGTTCAACTTCCTCGCGGACCTGGCCTACGCCGCGCTCGACCCGAGAGTGAGGGTCCGCTGATGTCGACCACTGAACCCATGATCGCCGACGAGCTGCAGGAGCCGAGCTCCCCGCCCGTCAGCCAGGGGAAGCTGATCTGGAAGCGCTTCCTGTCCAACAAGGTCGCCGTCGCCAGCGCGATCCTCTTCATCCTGATCGTGCTGTTCTCCATCTCCGCGATCGGCATCGGCCCGATCCACGGCTGGTGGAAGTACGACTACATCGCGCTGAACGACCAGGTCAACCAGGGCGCCCCGAGCGCCGAGCACCCGTTCGGCCAGGACCGCATCGGCAAGGACTACTTCGCGCTGACCATGCGCGGCATCCAGAACTCGGTGCTGGTGATGGTCGTCCTCGGCCTGATCGCCAGCGTGGTGGGCGTCGTCGTCGGCGCGATCGCGGGTTACTTCCGCGGAATCGTCGACGCGATCCTGATGCGCATCACAGACGTCTTCATCGTGATCCCCGCGCTAGTGATCGGGTCGGTCGTCGGCCACATGTTCGGCGGTCTTGGAGCGTTCTTCCTCGCGTTGATGCTCGGCTTCTTCTCCTGGATGGGCATCGCCCGTCTGGTGCGGGGCGAGTTCCTGTCGCTGCGTGAGCGCGAGTTCGTCGAGGCGGCCCGCGTGGCCGGCGCGTCGGACATGCGGATCATCTTCAAGCACATCCTGCCGAACGCCATCGGCGTCGTCATCGTCTCCTCGACGCTCATCATGGCCTCGGCCATCCTGCTCGAGACCGCGCTGTCGTTCCTCGGCTTCGGCATCCGGCCGCCGGACGTCTCGCTCGGCCTGCTGATCAGCTCGAACGAGTCGGCCTTCCAGACCCGTCCGTGGCTGTTCTGGTGGCCCGGCGCGTTCATCGTGACGCTTGCGCTGCTGGTCAACTTCGTCGGCGACGGTCTGCGCGACGCGTTCGACCCGCGCCACCGCCGGTTCAACCTCCGCAAGATGCGCGAGGAGGAGCCGGAGCCCGGCGAGGACGACTTCGGCGGACCCCGCACGGGCGTGGCCCTCGCGGAGGACGTGCTGTGACATCCGCCGGCGCTGCGCTGCTGGTGGCCTCCTCAGGCCGCCAGCAGGGCGGCGACCGTGCCGACCGCGAGAACGGTCAGCACGGCCAGCGCGACGAGGTGCCAGCGGACCGTCACGGGCGTCTCGTCCGCGAGGCCGCTGTCGATCGTCCCGTTCTGCTGAAGCTGGGTCCAGCGGCGCCGCACCACCTCGGCCGCGGCGCCGGACTCGGTGTTCAGCAGGTCGCCAGGACGGCGCACGCTGTCCGCGACGTTCGGCTTGCCGACGCGACCGGCGGTCTCCTGACGGGTGGCGCGCAGCGTGCGCGCCGTTCCGGGAGCGGGAGCGGACCACACCGGGAACCTGCGTCCCGGCGTGTAGAGGGTGAGCGCGTACTTGGTGTCCACGTGGATGAGCGCCTGCCACGGGATGTCCACGGTGCGCGTGACGTTGATCACCTCGATGCCCTCGTCGCCGATCGCCAGCCGCGGACGCCAGAGCAGCGCCCAGCCGATGAACGCGAACAGCGCGCACGGCACGACGTAGAGCAGGCGCATATCGTGCACGCTCACCAGAAGGCCGACGACGAGGGCGGCAGCGGCCGCCCAGATCAGAACGGCAAGGACCCGGTTGAACCGGGACACGAAAACCTCGCGCTCGGCGGGGGAGACGAAGGGCATGGGTCCATGCTCTCATCCCGCAGCGTCTCCACCTCGCCCGAGCGCGCCCCCGAAAGGAACCACGAATCATGACCGAGAACACCACCGGCGGGGCCGGGGTCGTCGTCGGCGCCCCCGTGCTCGAGGTCACCGACCTGTCCGTCGACTTCGGCGTGGACAACGTCTGGGTGCCCGCGGCCAAGAAGCTGAACTACCGGATCAAGGCGGGCGAGGTGCTGGCCATCGTCGGCGAGTCCGGCTCCGGCAAGAGTGCGAGCTCGATGGCGATCCTCGACCTCCTGCCCGAGAACTCCCGCGTCCGCGGCTCGATCAAGCTGGAGGGGCGCGAGCTCACCGGCCTGACCCCGCCGCAGATGCGCCGGGTGCGCGGACGCCAGGTCGCGGTGATCTTCCAGGAGCCGATGACGGCTCTGAACCCCGTCTACACGGTCGGTTCCCAGATCGTCGAGACGCTGCGCATCCACTTCGGCATGTCGCCGCACGAGGCCAAGGAGCGCGCGCTCGAACTGCTCGACATGGTCGAGCTGCCGGACCCGGTGAAGGCGTTCAACTCGTACCCGCACCAGCTCTCCGGCGGCCAGCGCCAGCGCGCGATGATCGCCCAGTCGATCTCCTGCGACCCGAAGCTGCTCATCGCCGACGAGCCGACCACGGCGCTCGACGTGACGGTGCAGGCCGAGATCCTGGAGCTCATCCGCAGCCTCCGCGACCGCCTCGACAGCGCCATCCTGCTCATCACGCACGACATGGGCGTCGTCGCCGACCTGGCCGACAACATCGTCGTGATGCGCAAGGGCGACATCGTCGAGGCCGGCACGGTCAAGGAGGTCTTCGACGCTCCGAAGCACCCGTACACGATCGCGCTCCTCGACGCCGTGCCGCACCTCGGCCAGCGCGAGGACGAGGAGATCGACACGACCGCCGCCCTCGCCGCCGGCACCGAGAACCCGGACGCCGAGTACGCCGAGCGCATCCGCGTCAACGAGCGCATCGCCGCCGCGGCCGCCCAGGAGGCGGAGATGGACAAGCGCAAGGTCGTCGTCGACTTCGAGAAGGTCGCCATCGAGTACCCGAAGCACGGCCGGGTCCCCGCGTTCCGCGCGGCGACCGACATCGACCTCAAGATCCACGAGGGCGAGGTCGTCGGACTGGTGGGCGAGTCGGGCTCGGGCAAGACGACGCTCGGCCGCGCCGCGATCGGCCTGCTGCCGATCCACTCGGGCAAGCTCGTGGTGGCCGACCAGGACATCAGCAAGGCGAACCGCGACGAGATCCGCAAGCTGCACCGCAACGTGGGCATCGTTTTCCAGGACCCGTCGTCGTCGCTGAACCCTCGCCTGCAGATCGCCGACTCTATCGGCGAGCCCCTGCGCCTGGCGAAGGGCCTGAAGGGCGCCGGCCTGGCGAAGGAGGTCGACCGCCTCCTGGACAGCGTCGAGCTGCCGCGGGCCTACCGCAGCCGCTTCCCGCACGAGCTGTCGGGCGGCCAGAAGCAGCGTGTCGGCATCGCCCGGGCGCTGTCGCTGAAGCCGACGGTCCTGATCGCCGACGAGCCGACGAGTGCGCTCGACGTGTCGGTGCAGGCGCGCGTGCTGGAGCTGATGCAGCAGCTTCAGAGGGAGATGAACTTCGCGTGCCTGTTCATCACCCACGACCTGGCCGTCATCGATGTCCTCGCCGACCGCATCGCCGTGATGCACCACGGCGCACTGGTGGAGGTCGGCACCCGCGACGAGATCCTCCGCTACCCGAAGGAGGCCTACACCCAGCGCCTCCTGGCCGCGGTGCCGCTGCCCGACCCCGAGCAGCAGCGCGCCCGCCGCGCCCTGCGCCTGGAACTCCTGGCGGCAGGCTCTGACGAGGTCGTCCCGGTCAACGAAGGTCTGCCGCAGCAGCCCGAGCCGCCGGTGGCGCAGGGGCTGTAAGCCGATCATGAGAAGTGGGCCGCGTCAGCTGACGCGGCCCACTTTTCATTTGCGATCGCTTACAGCCTCAGTGATACCTCGCACAGCGCGGGGGCCGCTGTCGACCGCAACCGGCTTGACTCGACGACTCCGGCGCCGCATCCCACCGTCTGCCTCTCGCTGACAGAGGTCCTTTCGGACCGCTCGGGGGATGCGGCACCGGGGGCGCCGGTGAACCCCACCGACAGGGCCGCGAGCGTCATTGCACTGAACGCCGCGGACCTGCGGAAGGGAAGTGTGTTTCGCACCAGGCAACGGTATCGCGTCAGATTGTGAATTTCAATCTAACAAGAAAAACTTGCAACGCCAGGCGATGAACCCTAAGGTCTGGAGTCGACCCCCGGCTCCAGGAGGAATACGTGTCCATCAGACTTCTCGGCCGCTCCGCCGCGGCACTCGCCGCGGCCGGCGCGCTCGTGCTCACCGCCTGCAGCGGCCCCGACACCGCGTCGACCGCGGACACCACCGCCATCGTCATCGCCAACGGCAGCGAGCCGCAGAACCCGCTCATCCCGACCAACACGAACGAGGCCGGTGGCGGCAAGATCATCGACGCGGTGTTCTCCGGCCTGCTCGCTTACCAGGCCGACGGCACGCCGGTCAACGACGTCGCGCGGTCGATCGAGACGAGCGACTCGCAGCACTTCGTCGTCACCATCAACGGCGACCGCACTTTCAGCAACGGCGAGAAGGTCACCTCCCGCTCGTTCGTGGACGCGTGGAACCATGGGGCCAGGAAGAGCAACGCGCAGCTCCTGAACTCGTTCTTCGAAGACATCGAGGGGTTCTCCAGCGAGACGGACAGCGAGCTGACCGGCCTCACGATCGTCAGCGACACGGAATTCACCGTCGACCTGACGTCTCCGGTGTCCGACTTCCCGCTCCGCCTAGGCTTCTCGGCCTTCTACCCGCTGCCGAGCGTCGCCTTCGAGGACCTGAAGGCCTTCGGCGCCCACCCCGTCGGGAACGGCCCGTACAAGCTCGCGAGCGCGAGGGCCTGGAAGCACGACGAGAGCATCGACCTGGTCGCGAACCCCGCGTACACCGGCCCGCGGAAGGCGAAGAACGGCGGACTCCGCTTCGTGTTCTACGCGTCGCTGGACTCCGCGTACGCCGACCTGAGGTCGGGGACGCTCGACGTGCTCGACGCGATCCCCGACGCCGCGATCACGACCTTCGAAAAAGATCTCGACGGCCGGGCGGTCAACCAGCCCGCCGCGGTCTTCCAGAACGTCGCCATCCCCGAGCGGCTCGCGCACTTCGCGGGCGAGGAGGGAGGCTGCGCCGGCAGGCCCTCTCGCTGGCGATCGACCGGCCGCAGATCACGAAGGTGATCTTCGACGGCACGCGGACCCCGGCCAAGGACTTCACGTCCCCGGCGCTCCCCGGCTGGTCCGACCGGCTCGACGGCTCCGGCGTGCTCGGCCACGACGCGAAGAGGGCCAAGCAGCTCTGGGCGGCCGCGGACGCGCTCTCACCGTGGACCGGCACATTCACCATCGCCTACAACGCCGACGGCGGCCACCAGAGCTGGGTCGACGCCGTCGCGAACAACATCAAGAACACCCTCGGGATCGACGCGAAGGGGAGGCCTCGCCGACGTTCGCACAGCTCCGCACTGCGATCACCGATCACACGATCGACTCCGCGTTTCGCGCCGGCTGGCAGGGCGACTACCCGGGATTGCTCACGTTCCTCCGGCCGGTGTACGGGACGGGTGCGCTGTCCAACGACTCCGGCTATGCGAACCCGGAGTTCGACGCGCTGCTGGCGAAGGGTCTCGCCGAGGCGGACGTGGAGGCGGCGAACGCCGACTTCCGGGCGGCGCAGGAGCTCCTGTTGCGCGACCTCCCCGCCATCCCGCTCTGGTACCAGAACGTCACTGGGGGCTTCAGCGCGTCCGTCGATCACGTCACGTTTGCCTGGAACCTGGTCCCGCTGTACGAGCAGATCACCAAGCGCGCGGCGTCCTAGCGGCGATGATCCGCTTCCTCGGCTTCCGGCTGCTGCAGGCCGTCCCCGTCCTGCTGGGCACCACGCTGCTGATCTACTTCATGGTGTTCGCCCTGCCCGGGGACCCGATCGTCGCCCTGTTCGGCGACCGGACGCCGAGCCCGGCCGTGCTCGCGGAGTTGCGCAGCCGATACCTCCTCGACCAACCGTTCATCGTCCAGTACCTCCACTACCTCGGCGGCATCCTGCGCGGCGACTTCGGCACGTCGTTCTCCGGCGAGCCGGTGAGCGAGATCCTCGCCCGCACGTTCCCGGTCACACTGAGGCTCGCACTGCTGGCCCTCGCGATCCAGACGGTGCTCGGCATCGCGGTCGGACTCGTGAGCGGGCTCGGGAAGGGCCGGTTCTTCGACGCGAGCGCGCTCGTCGTGAGTCTGCTGCTCATCTCGGTGCCCATTTTCGTGATCGCCTTCGTGCTTCAATACGTCTTCGGGATCTGGCCCGGCTGGGTGCGCCCGACGGCGGGGCCCGGGGCGCCGCTCCAGGACCTCATCCTCCCGGCTGTCGCGATGGCGGCGTTCAGCTTCGCCCAGATCGTCCGCCTCACCCGTTCGTCGGTCATCGACACGGACGGGATGGACTTCGTGCGCGTCGCGGCGGCCAAGGGTCTGAGGCGCAGCCGGATCGTGCCCGTCCATGTGCTGCGCAACTCGCTGATCCCCGTCGTAACCTTTCTCGCCACCGACTTCGGAGTGATGCTCGTCGGCGCGACGGTGACGGAAGGGATCTTCAACGTTCCCGGCGTCGGCCGCACGCTCTACCAGGCGATCATCCGGGGTGAGGGCCCGACGGTGGTCTCGTTCGTGACGGTGATGGTCCTGCTCTATCTCGTGGTCAACGTGATCGTCGACCTGCTGTACGCCGTTCTCGACCCGAGGATTCGCTATGCGTCGTGAACCCGCCGCGGGCCGCCGCGCCACCCTTGGTCGGACGCGTGGGACGACCTGCGGCGCCGGCCGATGTTCTGGTGCTCGGTCGTCCTCATCATGCTGGTCACGGCCGTCGCCCTGTTTCCCGGACTCTTCGCGCAGGCCGCTCCGAACAACGACTGCCTGCTCGCCGACAGCAACGGCGGCCCGGCCCCCGGTCACCCCTCGGGTTCACCAAGCAGGGCTGCGATATCTATTCGCGCATCGTCCACGGCACGGGCACGTCGCTGTCGGTCGGCGTGATCGCCACCGCGTTGATGGCCGTCCTCGGAATCGTTTTCGGCGCGCTGGCGGGCTTCTACGGGGGTGGATCGACGCGGTGCTGTCCCGGGTCGGCGACATCTTCTTCTCGATCCCCTACATCCTGGCGGCGGTCGTGATCATGTCCGTCTTAGCGAAGTTCGCGAACGTCTGGGTCATCTCGCTCGCGATCGGGGTGTTCGCGTGGCCCGCGACGGCGCGGGTGCTGCGAGCGGAGGTGCTCCGGGTCAGGACGGCCGACCACGTGCTGGCTGCGAAAGCCCTCGGACTGTCGCGGTTCCACATCCTGCTGCGCCACGTGCTCCCCAACTCGCTCGCGCCCGTCATCGTCGTGACGACGCTGTCGCTCGCGGGCGCGATCGTCGCGGAGGCGACGCTCTCGTTCCTCGGCGTCGGGCTGCCGAGCGACGTGATGTCGTGGGGCAACGACATCAGCCAGGCCCAGAACGACATCCGGACGGCGCCGCAGACGCTCGTCTACCCGTCCCTGGCGCTCTCGGTCACGGTGCTGAGCTTCATCATGCTCGGCGAGGTTGTCAGAGACGCGCTCGACCCGAAGGCGAGGGCGCGTCGATGAACGCAGCAGCAGACCGCGTGAGCGAGGAGCCGCTCCTCGTGGTGTCGGACCTCCGGGTCGGTTTCGCCACACGCGGCGGCGTCGCGACCGCGGTCGAAGGCGTCGACCTCACCGTCCACCGCGGGGAGACGGTCGCGATCGTCGGCGAGTCCGGCTCGGGCAAGTCCACCACCGCGCAGGCGATCATCGGGCTGCTTCCCGGCGCCGGCCGCATCCTCGGCGGTTCGATCGTGCTCGACGGCGTGGACCTCACCGCGCTCGGCCGAAGGGAGCTGGAGGACGTCCGCGGCCGCGCGATCGGCTTCGTCCCTCAGGACCCGATGTCGAGCCTGAACCCGGTCTGGAGCGTGGGCTTCCAGGTGGAGGAGGCGATTCGCGCGAACGGCGCCGCCTCCGGCCGCCGTGCCGTGCGCGCTCAGGCGATCGAGGTGCTGGAGCGGGCCGGGCTCGCCGACGCGGGCACCCGGCTCCGCCAGTTCCCGCACCAGTTCTCCGGCGGGATGCGCCAGCGCGCGCTGATCGGGATCGGCCTCTCCGGGGACCCGACCCTCCTGATCGCGGACGAGCCGACCTCCGCCCTCGACGCCACGGTGCAGCGCGGCATCCTCGACCACCTCGGTGCGCTCACCCGCGAGCTCGGCACCACGGTGCTCCTGATCACGCACGACCTCGGGCTCGCGGCCGAGCGCGCCGACCGCGTCGTGGTGATGCACCGGGGCCGGGTCGTGGAGTCCGGCCCGAGCCGCGAGATCCTTCGGCATCCCGCGCACCCGTACACACGCCGGCTCGTGGAGGCAGCCCCGAGCGCCGCCGCGGGGCCGCTGCGCACGACCGAGCGGCGAATGGCGGCGGCGGCCGAGGCGACCCCGGCGATCGCGGTCAACGGGCTCACGAAGGTCTACCGGGTGCACGGCGGCGGTCTCCGGTCGTCGGCCCTCACCGCCGTGGACGGCGTGAGCTTCGCGGTGCCGAAAGGCACGACGACCGCCCTCGTCGGCGAGTCTGGCTCGGGCAAGTCCACGGTCGCGAAGCTGATCCTTCGGCTGGAGGAGCCGAGCGGAGGCCGCATCGCGGTCGACGGCCAGGACACCGGCGTCCTGAACGGCCGGCAGGTCTTCGCCCTCCGCCGCCGGATGCAGCCGGTGTTCCAGGACCCGTACGGCTCGCTCGACCCGCTCCGCAGCGTCGGCGCCAGCATCGCCGAACCGCTCGCCGTGCACCGCGTCGGCGATCGCGCCTTCCGCCGCCGGCGCGTCGCCGAGCTGCTCGACCGGGTGGCGCTTCCGGCGTCCTTCGCCGCCCGCTACCCGAACGAGCTCTCCGGCGGCCAGCGGCAGCGCGTCGCCATCGCCCGGGCCCTGGCGTTGAACCCCGACATCGTCGTGCTCGACGAGGCGGTGTCGGCGCTCGACGTGCTGGTCCAGGCGCAGGTGCTCGACCTTCTCGCGGAACTCCAGGACGACCTGGAGCTGACCTACCTGTTCATCACGCACGACCTCGGCGTGGTGCGCCGGATGGCGGACGACGTCTGCGTGATGCGGAGGGGCCGGCTGGTGGAGCACGGGTCGACGGCGGAGGTGTTCGCCTCCCCGCGCCAGGAGTACACGCGCGCCCTTCTCGACGCCGTCCCCGGTGCGACGATCCCGCTCGGCTGAGCGCCGTTCACGAGGGCACCCCGGCGCTGGGATAGAATAGACCGTTCCCCTTTTACTTCCTGACGAGAGTCGAGCCTTCACGCATGTCCGAGAACGCCGTCGCCCACCGCGACGATCTGCGCAATGTCGCGATCGTCGCCCACGTCGACCACGGCAAGACCACGCTGGTCGACGCCATGCTGCGGCAGACCAACTCGTTCGGCGACCACGAGCACGTCGAAGAGCGTGCCATGGACTCCAACGAGCTGGAGCGTGAGAAGGGCATCACGATCCTCGCCAAGAACACGGCGATCTCCTACAAGGGCAAGCACGCCCCGAACGGCCCGATCACGATCAACGTCATCGACACCCCGGGTCACGCCGACTTCGGCGGCGAGGTCGAGCGCGGCCTGTCGATGGTCGACGGCGTCGTCCTCCTCGTGGACGCGTCCGAGGGCCCGCTGCCGCAGACCCGCTTCGTGCTGCGCAAGGCGCTGGAGGCCAAGCTCCCGGTCATCCTGCTCGTCAACAAGACCGACCGTCCCGACGCCCGCATCGAGGAGGTCGTGCACGAGAGCCAGGACCTCCTGCTCGGCCTCGCGAGCGATCTGGCCGACGACGTGCCCGACCTCGACCTCGACGCCATCCTCGACGTGCCGGTGGTCTACGCCTCGGGGCGCAACGGCGCCGCGAGCCTGAACCGTCCCGAGAACGGCCAGCTGCCCGACAACGCGGACCTCGAGCCGCTCTTCGAGGCCATTCTCGAGCACATCCCCGCGCCGACCTACGACCCCGAGGCGCCGTTGCAGGCGCACGTCACCAACCTCGACGCCTCGCCGTTCCTCGGCCGCCTCGCGCTGCTGCGCATCTTCAACGGCACGCTCAGGAAGGGCCAGACGGTCGCCTGGGTGCGTCACGACGGCGACGTGCACAACGTGCGTGTCACCGAGCTGATGATCACCAAGGCGCTGGACCGCTACCCGGCCGAGAGCGCGGGCCCCGGCGACATCGTCGCCGTCGCCGGCTTCGCGGACATCATGATCGGCGACACCCTCGCCGACCCCGACGACATCCGCCCGCTTCCGCTGATCCACGTCGACGACCCCGCGATCTCGATGACGATCGGCACCAACACCTCCCCGCTGGTCGGCAAGGTCAAGGGTCACAAGCTCACCGCCCGCATGGTCAAGGACCGCCTCGACCGGGAGCTCATCGGCAACGTCTCGCTGCGCGTGCTCGACATCGGCCGCCCCGACGCATGGGAGGTCCAGGGTCGTGGTGAGCTCGCGCTCGCCATCCTGGTCGAGCAGATGCGGCGCGAAGGCTACGAGCTGACCGTCGGCAAGCCGCAGGTGGTCACCAAGAAGGTCGACGGCAAGACGTACGAGCCGTACGAGCACCTCACGATCGATGTTCCAGAGGAGTACCTCGGCGCGATCACGCAGCTCCTCGCCGCCCGCAAGGGCCGCATGGAGAACATGGCGAACCACGGCACCGGCTGGGTGCGCATGGAGTTCATCGTCCCGTCGCGCGGTCTCATCGGCTTCCGCACCGAGTTCCTGACGATCAGCCGCGGCACGGGCATCGCGAACGCGATCTCGCACGGCTACGACGAGTGGGCCGGCCAGATCGTGACCCGGAGCAACGGCTCCATCGTGGCCGACCGCTCCGGCGTCGTGACCCTGTTCGCCATCATCGCCCTCCAGGAGCGGATGACCTTCTTCGTGAACCCCACCGAGGAGGTCTACGAGGGCATGGTCATCGGTGAGAACTCGCGTTCGGACGACATGGACGTGAACATCACCAAGGAGAAGAAGCTGACCAACATGCGTCAGTCGACGGCCGACAACTTCGAGTCGATGACGCCTTCGCGCCAGCTGACGCTGGAGGAGTGCCTGGAGTTCGCCCGCGAGGACGAGTGCGTCGAGGTCACCCCGGAGGCCGTGCGAATCCGCAAGGTCGAGCTCGACGCCACCGCTCGCGGTCGCGCCGCCTCGCGCCTCAAGCGTCAGGACGCCTGAACGCGTCCTGCCGCTCCCGCGGCGCGCATAATCGACTCATGAGACGCTCCCGCCTGCTCGCGGTCCCGGTCGCGGCCCTCCTCTTGCTGGGGGTCGCGCCGGCGCTCGCGGGCTGCAGCTTCCAGACCGTCGTCAAGGACGTCACGGGCGGCAACGTGGACCTCGGCGGCAACAAGGTCCCGTCCGACTTCCCGACGTCGGTTCCGCTCTACAAGGGCGCGGTCGTGTTCGGCGCGAGCGTCGGCAGCGGCCACGGCAAGGTCTGGAACGTGACCGTCAAGGTGAAGGACGCGCAGGCCTACCAGGACATCGCGAAACAGCTCATGGATGCCGGCTTCGACGGCCAGTTCGGCGCGCAGGGACCGGACGGCGGAGGGACCGGGACGTTCGCGAACGCCGACTACGGCGTCCTCGTCGTCGTCAGCGACGCGGGCAACAACGGCTGGGTCGCGAACTACTCGGTATCGCGCGCCGCGGTGGCGACCCCGTCGCCGACCACGACGCCCTAGCCGCCGCGCACATTCGTGACGAATGTCGCGAAAAGCGCGGCGTTTGCCGCGATTCGTGACGAATGTGGAAGTAGCTGAAGCCGGCGATTCGTGACGAATGTCGCGAAAAGCGCGGCGAATCCAAGGATTCGTGACGAATGTGCGGGGTGGTTACGCGAAGAGGCCCGCGCCCACGAACGAGCCCTCGCGGGCGCCGGGCGGCACCGCGAACACGGCGGAGCCGACGTGCTTGAGGTACTCGTTCATCAGGTCGTTCTTCGCGAGCCGGTTCTGGATGGGGATGAACTGCTTCCGCGGATCGCGCTGGAAAGCGATGAAGAACAGCCCCGCGTTCAGCCGGCCGAGCTCGTCGTTGCCGTCCACGAAGTTGTAGCCGCGGCGGAGAAGCTGCGCGCCGTCGTTCATCGTGGGGTGCGCGAGGCGGACGTGCGAGTCCGGGTCGATCTTCGTGCCCCCGGCCGATGACAGCGCGAGGAAGTTCGGCTCGCTGAACTCCGTTCCACCGGAGAGCGGCGCACCCTCGCCCTTGTCCCGCCCGACGATGCGCTCCTGCTCGCCGAGCTGCTGGCGGTCCCAGGTCTCGATGACCATCCGGATCTTCCGCGCCACGAGGTAGGAGCCGCCGTGCATCCAGGCCGCGCCGTCGCCGCGGTCGGCCCAGACCTGATCGTTCACGACCGAGGAGTCCTCCGCCTTGATGTTCGCGGTGCCGTCCTTGAAGCCGAACAGATTGCGGGCGGTGGTCTGGCTGCGCGAGGTGGAGGATGTGCGCCCGAAACCGAGCTGCGACCAGCGGATGGCGGCGCGGCCGAAGGCGATGCGGGAGAGGTTGCGGATGGCGTGCACGGCCACCTGCGGGTCCTCGCTGCACGCCTGGACGCACAGGTCGCCGCCGGTGAGGCCGTCGAGCAGCGCGTCGCCGGGGAAGTGCGGGAGGTCGACCAGCGCGGCCGGCCGCCGGGCGGCGATCCCGAACCGGTCGGTTCCGTCGGCGGCCGTGAACAGCGTCGGGCCGAAGCCGAACGTGAGGGTGAGGCCGCCGGGCGGGAGGTCGAGCGCCTCGCCGGTGTCGTCCGGGGGAGCGTCCGACGGGCCGGAGGCGGGGCCGTGCTTCCCGGCGGGCTTGCCCTGCGTCATCCGGGCGGCGGCGACGGTCCAGTCCTGCAGCAGCTCGATCAGGCCGTCCCGGCCGAGGCCGGCTGCGACGTCGAAGGAAGCGAAGTGGAGACGGTCCTGGGTGGGCGTGACGATGCCGGACTGGTTCGCGCCGTAGAACGGGTAGGTCGTGCTCTCGGGGGAGGAGGCGACCGCGTGGCCCACGGCCGCTCCGCTCCGAACCCGACCACGCCGGCCCCGACCGCGGCGCCGGCCAGGCCGAGCATCCCGCGCCGGGACAGGCCGGACCGTGTGGCACCCTCGACGGGCGCCGGACGGTCGGCGGAGGTCGTGCCCTCGGCCACTGCTACTTGACCAGGATCGACGTGAGCAAGCTGAGCGGCTCGCTCAGCGCGTTGACGGAGTCCTGGAGCTCCTTCACCTGCGGGGTGGTGAGCTGCGTGTAACTCACGAACCCGTCGCCGTCCTTGTGCTGCGCGAGAAGCGTGTCGATCGTGGCGAACTCCCCGTCGAGCTTCTTCGCCGTGGCCTTCCCGGTCGCGCCCTTCTCAAGCAGCACAGCGCGGACATTGCCGTAGGCGACCTCCGCGCCCTCCACGTTGGCCTGGAAGTCCCACAGGTCGGTGTGCGAGAAGGTCTCCTCCTCGCCCGTGATCTTGGTGCGCGAGACCTCCTCCATCAGGCTGGCCGCGCCGTTGGAGATCTGGTCGAGTGTGAGGGTGAAGTCCTTCGCGGAGACGAGGTCGTGCAGCCGCTGGGTGTCGGCGACGAGCCGGGCGCCGAGGGCCGTGCGGCCGGCGGCGTCGGAGGCGGTGAAGCCGGCGGGCGCCCAGAGGTCCTTCTCGATGCGGTGCCAGCCTGTCCACTCCTGGCCCTGCTCGAGGTCGGCCTCGCGGAGGTCGAGGGCCGGATCGATGTCGCCGAACTGCTCGGCGGTCGGCTCGATCCGCTCGTAGAACGACCGCGCGACGGGGTATTGGGTGCGGGCGGCGGTGTCGTCGCCGGCCTCGTAGGCTGCCGCGAATGCCTTCGTGGCGGTGAGCAGCCGCCCGGACTGGTCCTTGACGTAGCTGAGGTAGTTGGTCACGGCCTGCGCGACCTGCGCGCTCTCGCTGGCGGACTTCGTGTCTGCGGAGCCCTTCGTCACGGTGAACTTCGCGAGCGAGGTCGGGGTGCCGACCATGCCCTTCCTGCACGCGGTGAAATAGCTGCCCTCGGTGAGCTGGACGACGTAGTTGACCGTGGTGCCCGGGCCGATGTTCTCCTTCTCGCCGGCGATCCGGAGTTTGTCCTGCGCGAGCACCTCGAACTCGTTGACGTCGGAGCCCGTGTTGGTGACCTGGAAGGTGATCGGGCCGGCGGGAGCGGCGGCGGTCTTCACCGTGCACGCGGCGTCCGTCAGCGTGACCTGGATGGCCTCCGCCTCGGCGACGGCACTGTTGGGGACGCAGCCGGTGAGGGCGAGCGCGACGGCGGCGGCGCCGGCCAGGGTGCCGGCGATCGGGCCGAGGTGACGGGGTCGGGGCATGGCGATGCTGTGCTTTCTGCTCTGGTGGATGCTGTGGGCGCCCCGCGAGGCGGCGGGGCCGTGGTTCAGGAGTGGACGGGCGTTCGCGGCGCCGGGGCCGACGGCGCCGCGGACGCGGACGCCGGCCGGGCGTGCGACGCACGGTGCTGGCGCACGTAGAAGAAGGTCACCACGACCATGTAGCCGGCCCAGGCGATGACCTGCAGCCAGGTCGGCGACGGGTTGAAGTTGAGGATGCCCGCGAGCGCGGTGCCGTACCAGCTCGACGATGGGATGAGCCCGCTGATGTCGTAGGCGTGGACGCCCGCGCCGGGGATGACGCCCGCCTCCTGGAGGTCGCCGATGCCGTAGGCGAGCACGCCGCCGGCGACGAGGATGAGGAACGCGCCGGTCCAGGTGAAGAACGAGCCGAGGTTGATCTTCACCATGCCACGGTAGAGGAGGAAGCCCAGCACCGCGGCGGTGATCAGGCCGAGGACAGCGCCGATGACCGGCTCCCAGCCGCCACCGATGCTGGCGACGGTGGCCCACACGAAGAGCGCCGTCTCGATGCCCTCGCGGCCCACGCTCAGCATGGCGAGGATCACGACGCCCCAGCCCGCGCCGACGAGGACGGAGTCGAGCCGGTTCTGGAGGGTGGACTTCATGCTGCGGGCGGTCTTGGCCATCCAGAAGATCATCCAGGTGACGAAACCCACGGCGATGAGCGAGAGCGTGCCGCCGACGATCTCCTGCGCCTCGAAGCTGAGACCGTAGGGGCCCCAGGTGAGGAGCGCCCCGATCCCGAGCGGCACGATGAGCGCGACGCCGACCCCGATCCACAGCTTCGAGAGGACGTCCTTCCGTCCGACCTTGACCACGTACGCGACGAGGATGGTGACGATGAGCGCCATTTCGAGGCCTTCGCGGAGGCCGATCAGATAGTTCGCGAGCACAGAGGACCTTCGAGTGGAGGTGGGAAATGTTGGTAAGGCTAACCTTACCTGTTCGACTCTAGAACACGTCCCGCCGATGTGTCCAGCTAGGATTCGAGCATGCTGAGCCGGATCGTCAACGCCATCCTCCTGGTCGTCGCGGGAGCGGTGCTCGGCGGGATCGGCACGGTCGCGCAGCAGCTCACGGTCGATTGGGGCGTCACCGTCCCGCTCGGGCTGATCGGCTCGCTGCTCAGCTACACCGCCCTGCTGGTCGGTCTCCGACTGCTCGGCGACGCCCGCTGGCCCGCGCTGTGCGCGGCGCTCGGGGCGATCGCCGTCATCCTGCTTTTCACCCAGCAGAGCCCCGGCGGCTCGGTGCTCATCCCGAACAACTTGTGGGGGCAGATCTGGCTCGTCGGGCCGATTCTCATCGCCGCGCTCGTCGTCTCCTGGCCGGACGTGAAGCGCGCGGCGCGTCGGGCCGGAACGGCCTAAGCTAGAGGGACAGCCTCCCGCCGTCCGAAGGGAACCGGAACCACAGTGACCTACGTCATCGCCCTCCCGTGCGTCGATGTGAAAGACCGCGCCTGCATCGACGAGTGTCCCGTCGACTGCATCTACGAGGGCGAGCGCTCGCTGTACATCCATCCCGACGAATGCGTCGACTGCGGCGCGTGCGAGCCGGTCTGTCCTGTCGAGGCGATCTACTACGAGGACGACCTCCCCGAGGAGTGGGCCGACTACTACAAGGCCAACGTGGAGTTCTTCGACGACATCGGCTCGCCCGGCGGCGCCGCCAAGGTCGGCGTGATCGCGAAGGACCACCCGCTCATCACCGCGCTGCCACCGCAGGCGCACTGACGTGGCGCGCTGACGTGGCGCTCGGAGAGCTGCCCGACTACCCCTGGGACCTCATGGCGCCGTACGCGGCGCGCGCCCGAGCGGCTGTGCCGTTCGGCGACGCCTCCGGGATGGTGGACCTCTCGATCGGCTCGCCCGTCGACCCGACCCCCGCGCTGATCCGCCAGGCCCTCGCCGAGGCGACCGACGCGCACGCCTACCCGCAGACCGTCGGAACGCCGGCGCTGCGCGAGGCGATCGCCGCGTGGTTCGAGCGTCGCCGCGGTGTGCCCGGCCTCGCGCCCGAGGACGTCCTCCCGACCATCGGCTCCAAGGAGCTCGTCGCCTTCCTGCCGTTCTTCCTCGGCCTCGGCGAGGGGATGCCGTCGTGCACCCTCGTGCCGCGTACCCGACCTACGCGATCGGCGCGGCCTTCGCGGGGGCGGAGGCCGTGGCGAGCGACGACCCCGCGGACTGGCCCGCGAACACCCGGCTGGTCTGGCTGAACAGCCCGGGCAACCCCGACGGCCGCGTGCTGTCGGCGGAGGAGCTGCGGGCGGCCGTGGCCCGCGCCCGCGAGCTGGGCGCGGTCGTCGCGGGTGACGAGTGCTACGCCGAGCTCGGCTGGGACGCCCCGTGGGACGCCGCACCGACGCCCAGCGTGCTGGACCCGCGCGTGGTCGGCGACGATCGCAGCGGCGTGCTCGCCGTCTACTCGCTGAGCAAGCAGTCCAACCTAGCGGGCTACCGCGCTGCGTTCATCGCGGGCGACCGCGCGCTGATCGCGCGCCTCACCACGGTGCGCAAGCACGCCGGGCTCATGCTCCCGTCGCCGCTGCAGGCCGCGATGGTCGTCGCGCTCGGCGACGACGCGCACGTGACCGAGCAGCGCGAGCGCTACCGGGCGCGGCGAGCGCTGCTGAAGCCGGCGCTGGAGGCCGCGGGCTTCCGCGTCGACCGCAGCGAGGCCGGGCTCTACCTCTGGGCGACCGAAGGACGCGACGCCTGGGAGAGCATCGGCCGGCTGGCAGACCTCGGCATCCTGGCCGGGCCCGGGGTCTTCTACGGCGACCACTATCCCGAGCACGTCCGGCTGTCGCTGACGGCCACCGACGAGCGGATCGCGGCGGCGGCCTCCCGGTTGCGCGCCTTTGGAGACACCCTCTAAAGGACCCTGGCGGCCTTTGCCCGATGCGACAGTTGCCGCGCGGGTTGGCTAGGCTGTACCAGCACGGCTTCACTGCGTGGCCGCCACGATCGGCACGCGAAGCATCCCAAACCCACTCAGGAGGCGTTGTGAGCGGACTCGGCATCGAGCAGGCCGGCACCGATCGGACTGCCACTCAGCCGCTGGCGGAGCAGCGCGGACCCGCCCAGGAGACGGCCGTCGCCCGCCTGAGCCATCCCGGCGGTGTCGCGGAGTTCCCGATCCTGCCGAGCACGCAGGGCGCGTCGAGCATCGACCTCTCCAGCCTGACCCGGCAGACCGGGCTCACCAGCCTCGACTACGGCTTCGTCAACACGGCCGCCACGCGTTCGGCCATCACGTACATCGACGGCGACGCGGGCATCCTGCGTTACCGCGGCTACCCGATCGAGCAGGTCGCCGAGAACTCGACGTTCCTCGAGGTCGCCTGGCTGCTCATCCACGGCGAGTTGCCGACGCCGGCGGAGCTCGCCGACTTCGACGAGCGCATTCGCCGCCACACGCTGCTGCACGAGGACCTCCGCCGCTTCTTCAGCGCCCTCCCGCACGACGCCCATCCGATGTCCGTGCTCTCCAGCGCCGTCTCGGCTCTGTCGACCTTCTACCAGGACTCGCTCAGCGTCAGCGATCCGGAGCAGGTGGAGCTCTCGACCATCCGCCTCCTCGCCAAGCTCCCCGTGATCGCGGCCTACGCGCACAAGAAGAGCATCGGCCAGGCGTTCCTCTACCCGGACAACTCGCTGAGCTTCGTGGACAACTTCCTCCGGCTCAACTTCGGCACCCTCGCCGAGCCGTACGAGGTGAACCCGGTGCTCTCGCGGGCGCTGGAGCGGCTTCTCATCCTGCACGAGGACCACGAGCAGAACGCGTCCACCTCGACCGTCCGCCTCGTCGGCTCCACCCAGGCGAACCTGTTCGCCTCGGTCTCGGCCGGCATCAACGCCCTCTACGGTCCGCTGCACGGCGGCGCGAATGAGGCCGTCCTGCAGATGCTCGCGGACATCCGCGACTCCGGCGAGAGCGTCCAGAAGTTCGTCGAGCGGGTCAAGAACAAGGAGTCCGGCGTCAAGCTGATGGGCTTCGGGCACCGCGTCTACAAGAACTTCGACCCGCGCGCCCGGCTCGTCAAGCAGTCGGCAGACGAGGTGCTCGCCGCCCTCGGCGTCCACGACCCGCTGCTCGACATCGCGAAGGAGCTCGAGGAGGTCGCGCTCGCCGACCAGTACTTCGTAGACCGCCGCCTCTACCCGAACGTCGACTTCTACACCGGCGTGATCTACAAGGCGATGGGCTTCCCGACCCGGATGTTCACCGTCCTGTTCGCGATCGGCCGCCTTCCGGGCTGGATCGCCCACTGGCGCGAGATGACCCAGGACCCGAGCACCAAGATCGGCCGTCCGCAGCAGCTCTACGTCGGCGACGCCGAGCGCAACTGGCCGACCGCGCGCTGAGCCACGCCCGACGCTACGGCCTCAGCGTGAGCGTCTGTTCCGCCGCCGCCTTCACGGCGTCGGCCGTGAACGGCCACGGCCGCGTCTCGCCGTTCGCCCACAGCCGCGCCTGGTCGGCGTAGTGCGCGTCGAACGCGTGCCCTGACGCGCCCGTGAGGTTGATCCAGGTGCTCCGGTCGAAGTCGCCGACGTCGACCACCATCCGCATCGACGGCGCCCGGTCGACCTGGTAGCCGTCGGAGGTGTCCCAGGCGGTCGCATCCACGACGCTCGAACCGCCGCCGAGTGGAAAGGGCCCGCGGTCGAACAGCCACTCGATCGGCGCGACGCCGGACGACCCGAACGACGCGTTGGTGAGTTCGAGGGTGTGCAGGCGGTCCCAGCGCCAGCTCTTCGGATCCCCGCCGAGGGCGCTCCGGGTCTCCTTCCAGGCCTGGTTCGCCGCGTATTCGATCATGTCGTCGCGGTCGAGCGTGCCGAGGCGGCTGTCCGCCCACCACGCCGAGTCCGGCTGCTTCACGAGCGCGTGGACGACCTGGAACCAGCGGTCGCCGCCGGTCGGGGGCGCGTCGGCAGGGAGCTTGCGGCCGAAGGCGTCGGCCAGCAGGTTCTTCCAGAACACCGCGAAGTAGGCCGCGGCGGCGCTGTCGCCGTCGTCGTGGTAGTTCCAGCCGCGCAGCAGCGCGGCGCCCTTGGCGACGCCGGAGGTCGGGTCGGCTTTCGCGCCCACGGCGATGAGCAGGGGAGCGAGCGTGGCCGCGTTGGCGTCGTAGGTGTCGGCCTGGATGGCGGACATGTCCTTCGACGTCACCGTGCGGCCCGCGCCCAGCAGCTTCGTCAGCCGGAGCTGGATCTGGTTCGCGCGGTAGCCGGCGTCCCAGTCCTGCGTGATCATCGCCGGGAACTGCGGGCCGACGGCGGCGTTGTTGGCTGTCACGATGTACCCGCTCGGCGGGTTCAGCAGGCTGGGGAGCTGGTCGTAGGGGATCGTCCCGATCCAGCCGTACTCGCTGGTCCAGCCGGGCACGGGGACGGTGCCGTCGCCTTTCGCGCGCACCGGGATGAGGCCGGGCGCCTGATAGCCGATGTTGCCGTCGACGTCGGCGTAGACGAGGTTCTGGGAGGGCACCTGGAACGACGCCGCGGCGGCCCGGAAGCCCGCCCAGTCGTGCGCTGTGTCGAAGGCGAAGATCGCGCCCGCCGTCGGGCCCGGGGTGAGCGCGGTCCACTGCAGGGAGAGCTGGAACTCCTGAGCCGGGACGCCGAGCTTCCCGGCCTGGTCCTTCGCGATGACGCCGTAGCCGTCGCTGAGGTCGGTGATGATCGGGCCGTGCCGGGTGGAGCGCACGGTGATCCGGACGTCCGGGCCCCCGCGACCGTGATCGTCTCGCGCCGGATGGTCAGCGGCACCTGCGCGCCGTCGTACTCGTACGTGTCGCCGGTGACTTTCTCGACGTACAGGTCGGCCACGTCCGGCCCGAGGTTGGTGAACCCCCAGGCGATGCGGTCGTTGTGGCCGATGATCACGCCGGGCAGCCCGGAGAAGCTGAAGCCGGCGACGTCGAACGGGCACTGCGCGTCGACGACCGCGCAGTGCAGGCCGACCTGGTACCAGACCGAGGGCATCACGACGCCGAGGTGCGGGTCGTTGGCGAGCAGCGGCTTCCCGGTCGCGGTGTGGGCTCCGGAGACGACCCAGGAGTTCGACCCGATGTCGTCGCCGGCCGGGCCCATCAGGGTCGGGAGGGCGTCGAGGCTGGAGGCCACCTGTTCGAGCCGGTTCCTGTACTGGGCGGTGGGCACGGCGGCGAGTGCAGCCGTCGCGTCCGCGTCACCGGCCGCGGCGGAGGCGGACGCCGCCGAGCCGCCCGGGGCGGCGTCCGGCGTGACCGTGGTCGGCGAGCCGCCGCCGAGCGACGTGATCGTCGGATGCGCGCTGTAGTCGTAGCCGGGGTGCAGCTCGGCGATCTGCTGGGGCGCCAGCTTGGTGGCCAGGAGCGCACGGTCGATCTCGTCCTCCAGGTTGGAGCGGAGGTCCCACGCCATCGCCTTGAGCCAGGCCACCGAGTCGACCGGGGTCCACTGATCGGGGTGGTAGTCCGGGTTCTGGATGCCGAGGATCGCGTACTCGAGCGAGAGCTTCGGGCCGGAGTGCGTGTTGAGGTACGCGTTCACGCCGTCGGCGTAGTCCTGGTAGTAGCGCAGCGAGGTCGTGTCGAGCCGCTTCACCTCCTGCTCGGCGACATCGTGCCAGCCGAGCGTGCGGATGAAGGTGTCGGTGGGGATCTCGCTGGCGCCGAACAGCTCGGAGAGCCTGCCGGCGGTGACGTGGCGGCGGAAGTCCATCTCCCAGAACCGGTCCTGCGCGTGGACGTAGCCTTGCGCGCGGAAGAGGTCGTCGGCCGTGCGCGCCGTGATCTGCGGGACCCCGGCGGAGTCGCGCGTCACGGTCACCGGCGCGCTCAGGCCGCTGACCTGCAGCGAACCGGACGTCTGCGGGAAGGAGAGGGTGACCGTCCACACCGCCAGGCCGCCCGCGAGGAGGGCGAGGACGAGCAGCACGGCGAGCGTGACTCCGAGGGTGCGCAGCACGCGATGGTGCAGCCTGAGCCGGGGAGTGTCGTCGCCCACGTCGCCTCCCGTCGGATCGGCCGGGGACGTCGCCGGCGTGTGTTCGGACTCTAGTCCACGCGGGTGTCGTACCGAAGAGGCGGAACGGGCGGGCGGGAGGTCAGCGCGAGGTCAGCGCGGCCCAGGCCATTCGTTCGAGCACCGGACGCACGGAGGCGTCGGTCGTGTGGGCGGCGCCCGCGCGTGCGGAGTGCGGCGTGGAGTTGATCAGCCCGAAGGTCGCCTGCACGCGCACGCGCAGCTCGTCGGGGGCGAGCGACGGGTGCAGCTCGCCGAGCACGCGCATCCACAGCTCGATGTAGCGGCGTTGCAGGGTGCGCACGGCGCGGCGGTCCTCCGGGGCGAGGGCGTCGAGGTCGCGGTCCTGCACGCGGATGGTGTCGGCCTCGGTCAGCGCGAAGTCCACATGGAACGCGATCAGCCCGCGCAGTGCGCCTGCGGGGTCGGCGGCCTCCCGCTCGACCGCGGCGCCGCCGTCGAGCAGGTTCTCGCTGACGCCGACCAGGAGGGCGGCGAGCACGGCCTGCTTGGACGCGAAGTGCCGGTACACTGCCGGCCCGCTGACTCCGGCGGCGGCGCCCAGGTCTTCGATCGAGACGCCGTTGAAGCCGCGCTCGGCGAACTTGCCGGCCGCCGCCGCCAGCAGCGCTGCGCGCCGGTCGGCCTTCGCCTGGCTGCGCTGGGTCGGCCGCGCGAGCGGGTCGGCCGGTACGGTCTCGGTCATCTCGATAGGACTCCCAGGTGCGGGGCTGGACATTCGGGTTAACGAACACTAACCTAAATTCGAGTTAGTGACCACTAACTCATGTCGATGAGGACACGGGAGCACGATGCCTGCCCTGAGCACGATGCCCGACCAGAGCACCCCCGCCGGCGCGAGCGCGCCGGCCGGGAACGACGCCGCCCAGCGCGCGCTGGTCGCCGACCTCCGCAAGCGACTCGCCGTCGCCGCGGCCGGCGGCCCGGAGCGCGCCCGCGAGCGCCACGTCGCCCGCGGCAAGCTGCTGCCGCGCGACCGCATCGACGCGCTGCTCGACGAGGGCAGTCCCTTCCTCGAGATCGCGCCGCTGGCCGCGACCGGGATGTACGGCGACGAGAGCCCGGCCGCGGGCGTCATCGCCGGCATCGGCCTGGTCGAAGGCCGCCACGTGATGATCGTCTGCAACGACGCGACGGTGAAGGGCGGCACCTACTACCCGATGACCGTCAAGAAGCACCTGCGCGCGCAGGAGATCGCGCTGGAGAACAACCTCCCGTGCGTCTACCTGGTCGACTCGGGAGGCGCCTTCCTGCCGATGCAGGACGAGGTTTTCCCCGACCGCGACCACTTCGGCCGCATCTTCTACAACCAGTCCCGGCTGTCGGCGGCGAAGATCCCGCAGATCGCCGCGGTGCTCGGCTCCTGCACCGCCGGCGGCGCGTACGTGCCCGCGATGAGCGACGAGACGGTGATCGTCCGCAACCAGGGCACCATCTTCCTCGGCGGCCCCCCGCTGGTGAAGGCCGCGATCGGCGAGATCGTCACGGCCGAGGAGCTCGGCGGCGGCGACCTCCACGCCCGCACCTCCGGGGTCGTGGACCACCTCGCGGAGGACGACGCGCACGCGCTCGGGATCGTCCGCGAGATCGTCGCGACCCTCCCGCAGCCCGCCGCTCCCGCCTGGGAGGTGCTGGCCACGCGCGCGGCGATCGCCGACCAGGAGGAGCTCTACAGCGTCGTCCCGGTCGACGTTCAGGCGCCTTACGACGTGCACGAGGTCATCTCCCGGCTGGTGGACGCGGGGGAGTTCAGCGAGTTCAAGCCCGAATACGGCACCACCCTCGTGACCGGCTTCGCGCACATCCACGGGCACCCCGTCGGCATCGTCGCGAACAACGGCGTGCTGTTCAGCGAGTCGGCGCTCAAGGGCGCGCACTTCATCGAGCTGTGCGACCAGCGCGGGATCCCGCTGGTGTTCCTGCAGAACATCTCCGGCTTCATGGTCGGACGCGACTACGAGGCCGGCGGCATCGCCAAGAACGGCGCGAAGATGGTCACCGCGGTCGCCACCACCCGTGTCCCGAAGCTCACCGTCGTGATCGGCGGCTCGTTCGGCGCGGGCAACTACTCGATGTGCGGCCGGGCCTACTCGCCGCGGTTCCTCTGGATGTGGCCGGCCTCCCGCATCTCGGTCATGGGCGGCCAGCAGGCGGCCAGCGTTCTCGCCACCGTCAAGCGCGACCAGCTCGACGCGCGCGGCGAGGAGTGGAGCTCGGAGGACGAGGCGGCCTTCCGTGCGCCCATCGCCGCGCAGTACGAGGACCAGGGCAACCCCTACTACTCCACGGCGCGGCTGTGGGACGACGGCGTGATCGACCCCGCCGACACCCGCACGGTGCTGGGGCTGGCGCTCGACGTCTGCTCCCGCGCGCCGCTGCCCGACACGGCCTTCGGCCTCTTCCGGATGTGATGACGATGACCGACTACTCCTCCGTCCCGTTCGAATCCGTCCTGGTGGCGAATCGCGGCGAGATCGCCTGCCGTGTCATCCGTACGCTGCGCCGTCTCGGCATCCGCTCCGTCGCCGTCTTCAGCGACGCCGACCGCGACGCGCCGCACGTCCGTCTCGCCGACACCGCGGTGCGCATCGGGCCGGCGCCCGCCCGCGACAGCTACCTTTCGGTGGACGCCATCGTCGACGCCGCGCGCCGCACGGGCGCCGCGGCGGTGCACCCCGGCTACGGCTTCCTCTCCGAGAACGCCGCGCTCGCCGAGGCGTGCGAGGCCGCGGGCATCGTGTTCGTCGGCCCCGGCGTCCACGCGCTCGAGGTCATGGGCGACAAGATCTCGGCCAAGCAGGAGGTCGGCCGCTCCGGCGTCCCGACCATCCCCGGCATCGCGGAGCCCGGCCTCGGCGACGACGAGCTCGTCGCGGCCGCCGAGCGCATCGGCTATCCCGTGCTGGTCAAGCCCTCCGCGGGCGGCGGCGGCAAGGGGATGCAGGCGGTGCACACGGCCGCCGACCTCCCCGAGGCGCTGCGCGCGGCCCGTCGCGTCGCGGCCGCGGCCTTCGGCGACGACACGCTCTTCCTGGAGCGGTTGGTGGAGTCGCCGCGGCACATCGAGGTGCAGATCGTCGCCGACCGGCACGGCGCGGTGGTCCATCTCGGCGAGCGCGAGTGCTCCCTCCAGCGCCGCCACCAGAAGGTGGTCGAGGAGGCGCCGTCGCCCCTGCTCGACGCCGCGACGCGCGCCCGGATCGGCGAGGCCGCCTGCCGGGTCGCGGCGAGCGTCGGCTACGTCGGAGCCGGTACCGTCGAGTTCCTGGTCTCCGCCGAGCGACCCGAC
This sequence comes from Leifsonia sp. L25, assembly GCF_050632895.1. The sequence continues at coordinate 3,220,571 of NZ_JBODRZ010000003.1, forward strand.
GAGTTCTTCTTCATGGAGATGAACACCCGGCTCCAGGTCGAGCACCCGGTGACCGAGCTGGTGACGGGCGTGGACCTGGTCGAGTGGCAGCTCCGCGTCGCGGCGGGGGAGCCGCTGGGCTTCGAGCAGGACGACATCCGGCTCTCCGGCCACGCCGTGGAGGCGCGCGTGTACGCCGAGAACCCCGAACGCGACTTCCTGCCCGGCGACGGCGCGGTGCTCGCCTTGCGCGAGCCGACCGGCGACGGCGTGCGCGTCGACAGCGGCCTGGCCGCCGGGACGCGCGTCGTCACCGACTACGACCCGATGCTCGCCAAGGTGATCGCCTGGGCTCCCGATCGCGCCGGCGCACTCGCCCGGCTCGACCGCGCGCTCGCCGGCACCGCGGTACTGGGCCTCGTGAGCAACATCGCCTGGCTGCGCGACCTCCTGGCCGACGAGGACGTCCGCGCGGGCGGCATGGACACCACGCTGATCGACCGGCGGTTCTCCGCCCTGGAGCCGGTCCCGGCCTCCATCGCTGAGCTGGCCGCGGCGGCGCTGCTGGCACACCGGGAGCGGGAGACATCCGCGCCGGGCGGCGTCGGAGCGCTGTGGGGCGCGCCGAGCGGATGGCGGCTCGGATCGGCACGTCCCGTCCGGTACGACGTGGACGGCAGGACCGTTCACGTCCACGGCGAGCGTGTGATCCTGCCGGGATCGGAGGGCGAGCTGCACGAGCACACCGCCCGGATCGCGGTGCAGTCCGGCGCACCCGGCGAGCCGGAGACCGTCGTGCTCGACCTCGACGGCGTGGTCACCCGCTTCGACGCGGCCCGCGACGGCGCCACCGTCTGGCTCGCGCACGGCGGCCGGTCCCGAGCCCTGCGGCTGCGGACGCCCGCCGAGCGGCTGGCCGCGACGCTCGCCGCCCGTGAGCGCGGCGAGGCGGCCGCGCATCCGGAGGTGCGCTCGCCCATGCCCGGCACGGTCGTGGCCGTCCCGGTCGCGTCGGGCACGGAGGTCGCGGCCGGCGACACCGTCGCCGTCGTCGAGGCCATGAAGATGGAGCACCGACTGGTCGCCCCCATCGCCGGCACCGTGACGGTGAAGGTCGCGCCAGGCGACCTCGTGAAGCTCGACCAGCTCGTGGCCGTCGTGGACGCGCCCGAGACCGGCGCGCTCGAGACCCCTGCGCCCGCGCCGGACGACGCCTCCACCACCCCGAACGTCCCGCCGAGCCCGGCGGACACCCCCGAGCCGACAGAATCGGCCGCCACATCCCACGGCGAGCACGCCGTGGCAGGGACCGTCACCACAACAGACAGGAATCTCCGATGACCATGCAGATGCCACGCCCGGCCGACCTCGATGTCGCCGGCTTCGAGCTCACCGATGAGCAGCGCCGGCTCCGCGACGAGGTCCGCGACTTCGCCGACACCGTCGTCGCGCCCGCCGCGTACGAGTACGACACCAAGCGCAGCCTCCCCTACGACATCATCGCCGAGATGGGCCGGATGGGGCTGTTCGGCCTCCCGTTCCCGGTCGAGTACGGCGGCCAGGGCAAGGACTACCTCTCGCTCTGCCTCGCCGTCGAGCAGCTCGGCCGGGTGGACCAGTCCATCGGCGTGACACTGGAGGCCGGTGTCGGTCTCGGCGCGATGCCGATCTTCCGCAGCGGCAGCGAGGAGCAGAAGCAGGAGTGGCTGCCGATGCTGGCGCGCGGCGAGGCGCTCGCCGGGTTCGGGCTGACGGAGGCGGACGCCGGCTCGGACGCCGGCGGCACCAAGACCACGGCGATCCTGCGCGACGGCGAGTGGATCCTCAACGGCACGAAGCAGTTCATCACCAACTCCGGCTCGGAGATCACGAAGCTCGTCACCATCACCGCGGTGACCGGCGAGGAGCGGCGCACGGACGGCTCGATCAAGAAGGAGCTGTCGGCGATCATCGTCCCGAGCGGCACCCCCGGTTTCGTCGCGGAGCCCGTCTACGACAAGGTCGGCTGGCACACCTCCGACACCCACCCGCTGACGCTCACCGACGTGCACGTCCCGGAGGCCAACCTCCTCGGCGAGCGCGGCCGCGGGTACGCCAACTTCCTCCAGACCCTCGACGAGGGCCGGGTCGCCTTCGCCGCGCTCTGCACCGGCGCCGCGCAGGGCTGCCTGGAGGAGGCGGTTCGCTATGCGAAGTCGCGCAACGTCTTCGGCCGGTCGATCGGCTCCAACCAGCACATCGCCTTCAAGATCGCGCGGATGCAGGCCCGCGTGCACGCCGCTCGGCTGGCGTACTACGACGCGGCGTTCAAGCTGATCGCGGGCGTCCCGTTCAAGATGGAAGCCTCCATCGCCAAGCTGGTCGGCAGCGAGGCCGCGATGGACAACGCCCGCGACGCGACCCAGATCTTCGGCGGCTACGGCTTCCTCAACGAGAGCCCGGTCGCGCGCCACTACCGCGACTCGAAGATCCTCGAAATCGGCGAAGGCACCACCGAAGTCCAGCTCATGATCATCTCGCGAGCCCTCGGCTTCGAAGCCTGACCCGTCCCAACCGCCGAGTACGTGGATAATCTGGCGACTCGGCGGTTTGGGCGGTACTTTTCGCGTACTCGGCGGTTAGAGACAGGGGAGATTCAGCGTGATCGATAAGACAGTGGGGAGTGCGGGGGAGGCGGTGGCCGACATCCCGAGCGGCGCCAGCCTGGCCGTGGGCGGCTTCGGCCTGTGCGGCATCCCGAGCGCGCTCATCCAGGCGCTGCTGGAGGCCGGCACGACCGACCTGGAGGTGGTCAGCAACAACTGCGGCGTGGACGACTGGGGGCTCGGCCTCCTGCTCGGCCGGCGCCGCATCCGCAAGATGATCAGCTCGTACGTCGGCGAGAACAAGGAGTTCGCGCGGCAGTTCCTCTCCGGCGAGCTGGAGGTGGAGCTGACCCCGCAGGGCACGCTCGCGGAGAAGCTGCGGGCCGGCGGCGCGGGCATCCCGGCCTTCTACACTCCGGCGGGCGTCGGCACGCAGATCGCGCTCGGCGGACTCCCGCGCCGCTACAACGAGGACGGCTCGATCGCGGTCGCGAGCGAGCCGAAGGAGGTGCGCGAGTTCGACGGCGCGTCCTACGTGCTGGAACGCTCGCTGCGCCCCGACTTCGCGCTCGTGCACGCGGCGAAGGGCGACCGGCACGGCAACCTGGTCTTCCACGCCGCGGCGATGAACTTCAACCCGCTCGCCGCGATGGCGGGCCGCATCACGATCGCCGAGGTGGAGGAGCTGGTCGAGCCCGGCGAGCTCGCCCCGGGGGAGGTGCACCTGCCGGGGATCTTCGTCCAGCGCGTGGTGCACGCGCCCGACGTCGAGAAGCGGATCGAGCGGCGCACAGTCGCCGCGCCCGGCGCAACCGCACCCGCCACCACCCCGGAAGGGAACGCCCGATGAGCCTCACCCGCACCGAGCTCGCCGCCCGCGTGGCGCAGGAGCTGGAGAACGGCCAGTACGTCAACCTCGGCATCGGCATGCCGACGCTCATCCCGAACTACATCCCGGAGGGCGTGGAGGTCATCCTGCACTCCGAGAACGGCGTGCTCGGCGTCGGCCCTTACCCGGCCGACGCCGACGTCGACCCCGACCTGATCAACGCGGGCAAGGAGACTGTCACCGTCAAGCGCGGCGCGGCGTACTTCGACTCGTCGCTGTCGTTCGGCATGGTCCGCGGCGGCCACGTCGATGTCGCGGTGCTCGGCGCGATGGAGGTCTCGGCGACCGGCGACCTGGCCAACTGGATGATCCCCGGCAAGATGGTCAAAGGCATGGGCGGCGCGATGGACCTGGTGTTCGGAGCCAAGCGGCTGATCGTGATGATGGAGCACGTCGACAAGGAGGGCCGGCCGAAGATCCTCGCCGAGTGCAGCCTCCCGCTCACCGGCACCGGCTGTGTGGACCGCATCATCACCGACCTCGCGGTGATCGACGTGGCGCCGGACGGACTCGTCCTGCGCGAGACCGCGCCGGGCGTGACGGTCGACGAGGTCGTGGCCGCGACGGGAGCGCCGCTCGCGGTGGAGCTGGAGGCGGCGTCATGAAGGAAGTCGAGCAGCGCGGCCTCTACTACGAGGAGTTCGAGCTGGAGACCCGCTACCTGCACCGGCCGGGCCGCACGGTGACCGAGGCCGACAACGTCCTCTTCACCACGCTGACGATGAACACGCAGGCCCTTCACTTGGACGCCGCGTGGTCGGCGCGGCAGCCGTTCGGCGAGCGGCTGATGAACTCGATGTGGACGCTCGCGACGATCGTCGGCGCGTCGGTCGCCCAGCTCACGCAGGGCACGATCGTCGCGAACCTCGGCTTCTCGGAGGTGTCCTTCCCGCACCCGCTGTACCACGGCGACACGCTCTACTCGGAGACGACGGTGACGGCCAAGCGGCTGTCGGCCTCCCGCCCCGGCCAGGGGATCGTGACGTTGGAGCACACCGGCCGCAACCAGGACGGCGTCGTCGTCGCCACCGCGATCCGGCAGGTGATGGTGTGGTGCCGCGACGCCCACCTCGGGACGAGCGACGCATGACGCCGTTCCCCGCTGCCGGCGGATTCCCGTGGGGCCCGGCGCTGCTGTTCTGCCCGGCCGACCGGCCCGACCGGTACGCCAAGGCGCTGGAGCGGTCGGACGCGGTCATCCTCGACCTGGAGGACGCCGTCGACCCCGCGCGACGGCCGGCGGCCCGGGAGGCGCTCGCCGCCTCCGACCTCGACCCCGCCCGGGTGATCGTGCGGGTCAATCCGGCCGGCAGCGACGACCAGGCCGCCGACCTCGCGGCCCTCTCGCTCACGCCCTACACGGCCGTGATGCTGCCGAAGGCGGAGCGCGCGGCCGACCTCGCCGCCCTCGACGGTCTGCACGTGATCGCCCTGTGCGAGACCGCGGCCGGCGTGGTGGCTGCGGGGGAGCTCGCGGCCGCGGAGGAGGTCGTCGCACTGATGTGGGGCGCGGAGGACCTGGTCGCCTCGCTCGGCGGCACGTCGAGCCGCCACCCGGACGGCCGCTACCGCGATGTGGCGGCGCACGCCCGCTCGGCGGTGCTGCTGGCCGCCGGAGCGGCGGGGAAACCCGCCGTCGACACGGTTCACCTCGACATCGCGGACCTCGACGGGCTCGCCGCTGAGGCCGAGGACGCGGTCTCCGTCGGGTTCGCCGCGACCGCGTGCATCCACCCGTCGCAGGTGGAGACCGTGCGGGCCGCGTACCGGCCGGACGACGCCCAAGTGGCGGAGGCCGTGGAACTGCTGGAGGCCGCCAGAGCGGCGGGCGGGGGAGTGTTCCGGCACAACGGCCGGATGGTCGACGGACCCGTGCTTTCACACGCCAGAGCGGTGCTCCGGAGGGCGACTAGCCCGTCGTGATGAAACTGTGATGAACGATTTTTACGCCGTTCACCGGTTTGGTCGTGCCGTGTCGGCGGCATGCCGTACTCTGCCCTTAACGTTCCAGAGAAGAGCACCATCGAATCGATTCGAGCCACGAATCGATCGTCCGCGTGAACACCCGCTCGAACGGCTGGAAGGGGGACGAGATGCCACAGATCCTTCCCCTTCGCCTCCTCGAGAGCGTCGGCCTTCGCACCCCCGCCGCAGCGGTCGCGGCGGACGCTGACGGCGCGTCGGGTTCGGCGCCCGCGTCGCAGGCGGCGACCTCGCAGCGGCGCGCTGGCGAGCCCGCTCCCGCGTCGCCCGCGCAGGCCGCCGCCGACACGCCGCCCACCGTCGCGGCTGCGTCGCCGACCGCCGCCGAGCGGCCCACTGACACGGCGCCCGCCACGTACACCGGGCCGTCCACTTACACCGGCCCATCCGCCTACGCCGGGCCGTCCGCCTACGCCGGGCCGTCCTACGCCGGGCCGTCCACCTACGCCGAGCCGTCCACCGACACCGGCGGCCCGCTCGACATCGACTCCGGCCTCGAGCGCACCGGCCCGCTCTCGATCATCGCCCCGCGCCGCATCGGCGAGAGCGACCTCGCGGTGTACCCGCTGTCGCTCGGCGCGAGCGTCTTCGGCTGGACGGCCGACGGCGACACCTCGCTCGCGATCCTCGACCGCTTCGCCTCGCGCGGCGGCGACTTCATCGACACGGCCGACAGCTACGTCGGCGGCCGCAGCGAGGTTCTCATCGGCAAGTGGATGCGCGAGCGCGGCAACCGCGACGACCTGGTGGTCGCGACCAAAGTCGGTCGCCACCACGAGAACCCCGGCCTCGGCTCCGTGAGCATCGTGCGCGCCGTGGAGGCATCCCTCGAGCGCCTGCAGACCGACCACATCGACCTGCTGTACTTCCACGACGACGACCCTGACGTGCCGCTGGAGGACAGCCTCGCGACCGCGGAGTGGCTCATCGAGACGGGCAAGGTCCGCTACCTCGGCGCGTCCAACTTCAGCGCGGATCGCCTCATCGAGGCGCGGGTGATGGCGTCGGCCGGCCTGCCGAAGTTCGTCGCCATCCAGACGCAGTACAACCTCATGCACCGCGCCGAGTTCGAGAGCGCGCTGCGCATCGTCGCAGCCGCGCAAGGCCTCGCCGTCATGCCGTACTACGCGCTGGCCAACGGCTTCCTCACCGGCAAGTACCGGTCCAAGTCGGACCTCAGCGCCGACGCCCGCAGCGTGCGCGCCTCCGCGTACGTCAACCGCAAGGGCATGCGCGTCCTGGCGGTGCTCGACCGGATCGCCGCCGAGCACGGCGTGTCCCCGGCGAGCGTCTCGATCGCCTGGCTGCTCGCCAAGCGCACGATCGTGGCCCCGGTGGCGAGCGCCAGCCGTCCCGAGCAGGTCGACGGCCTGATGGCCGCCGCGGGCATCCGCCTCACCCGCGCCCAGATGCTCGACCTCGACCGCGTCTCCGAGTAGCCGCCATCCCGCGAAACAGGCCGGGTCTCCGGAGTCACGGAGACGACACGCGCGTGGCCCGGCGAACCTCCGGAGTCACCGACCGGCTACTTCTCGGCGAGGATGCGGTCGAGCGCGCGATGCAGGGCTGCGCCCGCGGCGATCGGGTCGCCCACGTAGCCGCCGGCCAGTGCGCCGTCGCGCGCGAGGATGAGGTCGTCCGCCGCGTCGCCCGGTCGCGGGTGACCGATCTGGCGGAACAGCTCCTCGATGTGCTTGGCGTACCAGTCCCGGTGCGCGGTCACGGCGACGCGCACCGGGTGGTTCTCGTCCGCGAACTGCGCGGCGGCGTTGATGAACGGGTCGCCGCGGAAGCCGGGGCGCACCGCCTCGGCGTTGATGGATTCCACGAGCGCGCGGGCGATCGCCGTCGGGTCGGAGAGCTCGGCCTCCTTCTCGGCGAACCATTCGCGCACCTGGCGGTCGCGGCCCTCGACGTAGGCGATGATCAGGAGGTCCTTGGAGCGGAAGTGCTTGTAGAACGTCGCCTTCGTCACTCGGGCGCCTGCGATGATGCGGTCGACGCCGACCGTGTGGATGCCCTCCTGGTAGAAGAGTTCGTCGGCGGTCGCGAGGATCTTGATCTTCGACGGTGCGGGCGGCCGGATGGTGGCGCGGGCACTAACGACCATCTGGTCGTCTCCTCTCTCCGGGAGGCTGTGGCCTCCGCTCGTCTCTGAGACCCCCCGACCGGTCCGAGGGGGGACGACCGGTCGGGGTGGTCACTTCAGTATAGTGGTAGACAGACTAGTCTGTTTGTCCTCAATTTCCCAGTCTCCGCGCTCGATCGACCGCTGGCGTAGGGTTGAGGGGATGAACAGCGCAGTCGACCTCCCGCTCGGTTTGGCCGACCTCGCTTTCGCCGCTTCCGGTGAAGCCCTCGTCCGCCGCACGATCTTGCCGAACGGCGTCCGCATTCTGAGCGAGCAGGTGCCCGGCGCGCGCAGCGCGACCCTGGGCTACTGGGTGGCCGTGGGCTCGCGCGACGAGGTCGCCGACGTGGCGGGCAGCCTGGGCTCCACGCACTTCCTCGAGCACCTCCTGTTCAAGGGCACACGCACGCGCACCGCCCTCGACATCGCGGTGTCCTTCGACTCGGTCGGCGGCGAGCACAACGCCATGACGGCCAAGGAGTACACCTGCTACTACGCCAAGGTGCAGGACCGCGACCTCCCCATGGCGGTGGAGGTCATCGGCGACATGCTCACCTCGTCCGTGCTCGACCCCACCGAGTTCGAGAACGAGCGCGGCGTCATCCTCGAAGAGCTGTCGATGGCCGAGGACGACCCGGCCGACGTCGCCAACGAGCGGCTCTTCACCGCCGTGCTCGGCGCCCACCCGCTCGGGCGGCCGATCGGCGGACGCCCCGACACCATCCGCGCCGCCACCCGCGATGCCGTCTGGAGCCACTACCGGGCCAACTACCGGCCGCGCGACCTGGTCGTGACAGCTGCGGGCGCCGTCGACCACGACGTGCTCGTGGCGGGCGTGCAACGCGCGCTCGACGCCGCCGGCTGGGACCGGGACGAGGAGGCCGCCCCGGTCGACCGCCGCCCGACCGCAGCCGCGACCGTCGAGCGCGGCGCCCCGCTCGTCACCGTCTCCCGGCCGATCGAGCAGGCCAACCTCATCATCGGCATGCCCGGCATCGTCGCGACCGACGAGCGCCGCACAACGATGAGCGTCCTCAACTCCATCCTCGGCGGCGGGATGTCGAGCCGGCTGTTCCAGGAGGTCCGCGAGAAGCGCGGGCTGGCCTACGCCGTCTACTCGTTCTCCGGCTCCTACTCCGACGCCGGGGTCTTCGGGCTGTTCTCCGCCTGCGCCCCCGCGAAGGCCCGGCAGGTGGCCGAGTTGATGCTCTCCGAGCTGCACCGCCTCGCCGACGGCGGGGTGACGGCGGATGAGCTCCGCCGCGCCGTCGGGCAGCTCTCCGGCGGTGCGGCCCTCGCGCTGGAGGACTCGGACACCCGGATGTCGCGGCTCGGCCGGGCCGAGATCAGCCTGGGGGAGTTCGCCGACCTCGACGAGAGCCTCCGGCGGCTCCACCTCGTCACCGCCGGGGACGTCCGAGAACTCGCACGGGACCTGGCCGACCGCCCGGTCTCGATCTCCGCGGTGGGTGGCGTCGACGACGACGTCTTCGCGGGCCTCGTGGCCTGACCGCCTGTCTCCCTTCCCGTTACATCGAAAGGTCTACCGGTGCCCCATTACCTTTACCTCGTGCGTCACGGCGAGCAGCAGGACGCCGAGCACGGACTGCCCGACGGCCCGCTCTCGCCGCGTGGCAAGCGCCAGGCGCAGCTCATCGCCGACCGGCTGAGCGGTCTGCCGTTGACGGGGATGTACCACTCGCCGCTCGTGCGCGCGGAGCAGACGGCCTCGATCATCGCCGAGCGGATGCCCGCCGTGGTGCCGGAGCCGTCCAGCCTGCTGTTCGACTGCATCCCGTCCGGGCCGACGCCCGACATGCCCAAGGTGTTCGAGTCGTTCTTCGGCCCCGTCACCGAGGCCGAGATCGACGCGGGCCGGGCCCAGATGGACGACGCGGTCCACGAGTTCCTGACGCCCGCGATGGGCGACCGGCACGACCTGCTGGTGACCCACAACTTCGTGATCGGCTGGTTCGTCCGGCACGTGTTCGACGCGCCCGCGTGGCGCTGGCTCGGCCTCAACCAGGCCAATTGCGGCCTGACCATCATCCGCGTGCGCTCGGCCAAGCCTCCCGTGCTCGTGGTGCACAACGACCTCGGTCACCTCCCCGTCGAGCTGCGCACCGGCCTCCCCGAGCTACAGCCGGTCTAGCAGCCATCCGTTCCTCACTTCCTCCCGCGACACGCCGGGCGCGGGCGGGAGAAAGTGAGGAAGCGATGGCTGCTTACGTGAGGCGCTTGCGGAACCAGTCGGTCGCGTTGGGGTTGTCGTTGTAGGGCTGGATGCTCTCGTAGCCGTGCGAGCGGTAGAGGCCGCCGGCGGCCTCCAAGGAGGCGTTGGTGTCGAGGACGACCTCGGTGGCGCCGAACCCGCGGGCGCGGTGCTCCAGCTCGGCGAGAATGGCGCGCCCGAGGCCCTGACCGCGGTGCGCGGGCGCGACCCAGAGGTGCTTGATCTCGTAGCGGACGATCTGCTCGCCGTCCTCGGTCTCGGACAGCGGGACGGGCAGCTCGCGGACGCCGCCGCAGCCCGCCTCGCCGTCGTCGTACGCCAGCAGGAAGACGCCCGCCGGCGGGACGAACTGGCCCGGGTCGGGGAACGTCGTGCGGTACGCGCCCTGGGAGGCGGGGAAGGTCTCGGCGCGCTCGGCGAAGTAGTCCGCGAGCATCCGGTGGGCGGTCGCGTCGGTGACGGAGACATCGGCAAAGGACACCATCGCTCCAGCGTAGCTTCGGCCGGCATTCGTGCCGAATGTCGACTCCCGCGGCGCGAGACGCGACATTCGGGCCGAATGCGCTCGCCAGGTAGGGTGGACGGGTGACTATTCGCGTGGCCGTGGCCGGGGCGACCGGCAAGCTCGGATCCGTGGCGGTCCGCCTCATCGAGGCGGCCGACGACCTGGAGCTGGTGGCCGCACTCGACTCCCGCACCCCGCTCGACGCCATGCTCGGCGCCGACGTGCTGGTGGACATGACCCTTCCGCAGGTCAGCCCGGGGATCGTCGCCTTCGCCGTCGACCACGGCCTCAACGTCCTGGTCGGGACCTCCGGCTGGTCGGCCGACCGCATCCTGGACCTGGAGCGCAGGGTGGCCGAGCACGAGGGCGCGGGCGCCGTCGTCATTCCGAACTTCTCCCTCGGCTCGGCGCTCGGCACCGCGTTCGCGACCGTCGCCGCGCGGTTCTTCGACTCCATCGAGATCGTCGAGACGCACGGCACGGGCAAGGTCGACTCGCCCTCCGGCACCGCGGTGCGGACCGCCGAGCTGATCGCGGCCGCCCGGCTGCAGCGCGGCCCGGTGGACGCTCCGCACACCGACCAGCGGGCTCGCGGCCAGCAGGTCGGCAGCGTCCCGATCCACAGCCTCCGCATGCGCGGCGTCGCCGCCCAGCAACAGGTGATCTTCGGCGGGGCGGGGGAGACCCTGACCATCCGTCATGACACGATCGGGCAGGACGCCTACGAGGCCGGAATCCTGCTCGCGCTCCGCGCCGCCGCGACGACGACCGGTGTGCTGGTCGGCCTGGACAAACTGGTCGACCTCGGCATCGCCGAGCCGGACGGGGAGCCGCCGCGCCCGACCGTCCGCGAGGTGTAGGCCGCCCGATGCGCAACCGTCTCTCGGCGCTGTTCATGGCGCTGCTGCTCGTGGTGTACCTCGTGCTGGTCTTCCAGCGCGCGGTCCTCCTGTTCGCCTCGGGGTCGGCCGTCGGGATCGCGATGAGCGTCGCACTGATCGTGATCGGGCTGATCGCGGCGTGGGCCCTGATCAGGGAGCTGCTGTTCGGCGCCCGCACCGAGAGGCTCGTCAAGCTGATGGCGGCCGAGGGTACGCTGCCGGTCGACGACCTCCCGCACCGCGCCTCCGGCCGCCCGCTGCGCGACGCCGCCGACGCGGAGTTCCCGCAGTTCAAAGCCGAGGTGGAGGCCTCGCCCGAGAGCTGGCGCGCCTGGTTCCGGCTCGGGCTCGCGTACGACGCGAGCGGCGACCGCCGCCGGGCGCGCGCGGCGCTCCGGCAGGCGATCGGGCTGTACCGGGCGCAAGAGCGGACGGCGCGCTAAGCCGTCCGCTCAACGAGCCGCGCCATGGCGTCCCGCACCGTGCTGTCCTGGAACGCGAACCCGTCGTCCAGCAGGCGCTGAGGCAGCACCCGCTGATCCGCGAGCAACAGCTCGCGTCCGGCCTCACCGAGTGCAAGGTTCACGACCGGCCTCGGCAGTGGGAGGCCGTACGGGCGGTGCACCGCCCGCGCGAGCGCCCGCAGCACCTCGCCGGCGGTCGCAGGCTCGGGTCCGACGAGGTTGACGGGCCCACTCAGTCGGGAGGTCAGGAGGTGCACGATCGCGGCAGCCTCGTCGCGCAGGCTCACCCACGGCCAGTGCTGGCGGCCCCCCGCGATCGGCCCGAGGAGCCCGAGCTTCGCGAGCGGCAGCAGCGGCGCCATCGCGCCGCCGGGCCCGACGACCACGCCGGTGCGGATGGTGGCGACGCGGGTCCCTGTGGGCGCGAGGTGTGCCGCGGTCTCCCAGGCCTCCACCACGTCCGAGAGGAAGCCGACGCCCTGGGCGGAGTCCTCGGTCAGGGTCTGCCCCGGCCGGTCGCCGTAATAGCCGACCGCCGCACCGCTGACGAACACGCCGGGCGGGTTCGCGGCCTGGCGCATCCCGTCCGCGAGCGTGCCCGTCGCGGCCAGGCGCGAGTCGAGGATGCGCCGCTTGTGCGCCGCCGTCCAGGGCAACCGGTTGAGCGAGGCTCCGGAGAGGTTCACCACGGCGTCCGCCTCGTCCAGCAGCCGCAGGTCGATGCTGCGCGCCGAAGGCGCCCAGGCGCGCTCGTCCGCGGCGGCCGGCTCCCGCCGCACCAGGCGGAGAGCGTCGTGACCCTCCGCCCGCAGTGCGCGGACGAGCGCGGTGCCGATCATGCCGGACGCGCCGGCTACGAGCACGCGCATCGGCTCAGGCCAGCGTGGCTTCGATCGTGATCGGGATGCCGACGAGCGCCCGCGAAACCGGGCAGGTGCGCTTCGCCTCGTCGGCGAGGCGCTGGAAGTCCTCCTCGCCGAGCCCGGGAACGCTCGCCTCGACGAGGAGGTGGCTGCCGGTGATGCCCTGCGCGGGGTCGAAGGTCACCGCGGCGGTGGTGCGGATGCTCTCGGGCGCCGTGCCGAAGGCGGCCGCGAGGACGTTCGAGAACGCCATCGAGAAGCAGGCCGAGTGCGCCGCGCCCAGCAGTTCCTCGGGCGTGGACGTCTCCGCGCCGCCTTCCGAGCGCGCCTTCCAGTTCACCGAGAGCGTGGCCGCACCCGACGAGTCGAGCGAGACCGTCCCCGAACCGGACTTCAGATCGCCGGTCCAGACCGTGGTGGATTCGCTGGTGACTGCCATGAGACCTCCTGTTGTTCCCGCCGCGGAGTGCGCGCGGGTGCGACCAGACTACTGGCGGCCCCCGGCGCGCCGACCCCCGCTCGGGGGATTCCCGGTTTCGGCGGTCAAGCCGTGCTCACGCCCCTCCGGATGACGCCGGCCCGCACGAGCAGCAGGTAGATCTGGCAGCCCAGGCAGTACCCGAACGCGGCGTTCAGGAAGGCCGCCAGGAACGCGAGCGCGGCGGCGATCGGCAGCGCGGCGGGCACACCGAGCACGAACAGCAGGAGGCCGAGACCGGTGACGACGAGCCCGACGGCCTGCGCGAAGGTCGGCGGCGCCGGGTCCTCCAGCTCGGTCGGCGCCGCGAGGCGGGGCGGACCGCGACGCGGTACAGGAGGCCGTACGGATGGCGGCGCACACCCGCGAACGCTCCCCAGGCGAACAGCAGGGCGATCAGGAGCAGCAGGACAGCGGCCGCGACGGTCGCGCCGGTGAGGGCGAGGAAGAGGTCGATCAGCAGCAGGATGGCCGTGATCGCGGCGCCGAACCGCGGTGAGCGCGGGTCGACGCCTGTTGCGCGGGGTCGGGCGGTGCTCGGGTTCTCGGTCATGGTCACTCCGTCAGGATGCGGTCGAGGGCGCTGCGCACGTCGCCGGGCCGCGCGGCCCCGGCGATCCGACCGCGGACGGTGCCGCGGGCGTCGAGCAGCAGGGTGGTCGGGGTCTGCAGCACGCCGAACCGGCGGGCGAGCTCGGGGCGGACCGTCAGGTCGACGTCCAGGTGCTCGACCCCGTCGTGCTCGCCCGCGACGCCGTTCAGCACGCGCGCGGTCGATGGGCACTGGGCGCAGAACGCGGTGGAGAACTGGACGAGCGTCGCGCGCGAGCCGAGTCCGCCCGCGCCCACCTCGGCGGCGGTCACACGGTCGGCCCGCGCCGAGCGGACCCGGCCGGTGCGGACGCGCCAGACGACGCCGGCCGCCGTCGCGACGGCGACCAGGGCGATCAGGACGAGGAGGGCGGAGGATGCTGACATGGTGAGGGCGACGATACGCGCGCCGCGCGGCCGACTGAAGGCAGTGTGAACGAAGATGACGGCGGGTGGTCCTCCACAGCTCCGGTGTCGGCACCGGCTCTCCACGGATCGGCCGACGGGGAGGCGGTCGCCGGGCCCGACCCGATAGCCTTGATCTCATGGCTGCTCCCGCGAACCCCTTCGGCCAGGTGCTCGTCGCCCTGGTCACGCCCTTCACCGCCGACGGCGAGGTCGACTGGGCCGGCGTGGAGAAGCACATGGACGACGTGATCGTCGCGGGCGCCGACGGCATCGTCGTCACCGGCACCACGGGCGAGACCTCGACCCTCACCGACGCGGAGAAGCTGCGTCTGGTCGAGGTGGGCAAGGACGTCGCGGCCGGCCGCGCCAAGATCATCACGGGCGGAGGCTCCAACGAGACCGCGCACGCCATCCAGCTCTACAAGCAGAGCGAGAAGGCCGGCGCCGACGGCGTGATGATCGTCACTCCGTATTACAACAAGCCGACCCAGGCCGGCGTCCTCACGCACTTCCGCATGATCGCGGACTCCACCGATCTGCCCGTCATCCTCTACGACATCCCGGGCCGCACCGGCATCCCGATCAAGTACGAGACCATCCTGCGCATCGCCAAGCACCCCAACGTGCTCGCCATCAAGGATGCGAAGGGCGACTTCAGCGAAGTCAGCCGGGTGCTCAACCAGACCGACCTGATGTACTTCTCGGGCGACGACGCCAACGTGCTCCCGCACCTGGCGATCGGTGCCACGGGCCTCATCGGGGTGACGGCGAACATCACCGCCACGCCCTACCGCCAGATCGTCGACGCGGTCAACGCGGGCGACCTGACCACGGCCACCGCGGCCCACCAGAAGCTGGAGCCGCTGGTCCGCGCCGTCATGACGCACGTGCCGGGCACGGTCGCGGCCAAGTACATCCTGCACGGGCTGGGCCGCATCTCCAGCCCGCGGGTCCGCCTCCCGCTGGTCGGCCCGGAGGAGTGGGAGGCCGCACAGATCGAGGACGAGCTCGACCTCGTCCGCGACATCCCCGGCGCCGACTTCTCCAACTTCCGCCCCGATCGCAACGCCGCCGCCGGCGGCGCTCTGCCCAAGATCGCCGGGGCCACACGCTAAGGCCGCTCAGCGGTCCGCACCACCCCGGGCACCAGCCCGGACGCACGTATACATCCCTACATTGGAGGGCACATGCCCAACCTCGTCTCCGCGCCTCCCGCCCTCGAACCGGGAACGCTCCGTATCATCCCCACCGGCGGTCTCGGCGAGATCGGCCGCAACATGACCGTCTTCGAATACGAAGGCAAGCTCCTCATCGTCGACTGCGGCGTCCTGTTCCCCGAGCAGGACCAGCCGGGCGTCGACCTGATCCTGCCCGACTTCGCGCCGGTCCGCGACCGTCTCGGCGACGTGCTCGGCGTGGTGCTGACGCACGGCCACGAGGACCACATCGGCGCGGTGCCCTACCTGCTCAAGCTGCGCGCCGACATCCCGCTGATCGGCTCCGGGCTGACCCTCGCGCTCGTGGAGGCGAAGCTCAAGGAGCACCGCATCCAGCCGTACACGCTCACGGTCAAGGAGGGGCGCACCGAGCAGCTCGGCCCGTTCGACCTGGAGTTCGTGGCGGTCAACCACTCCATCCCCGACGCCCTCGCCGTCGCCATCACGACGCAGGCCGGCACGGTGCTGCACACCGGCGACTTCAAGATGGACCAGCTCCCGCTCGACGACCGGATCACCGACCTCCGCGCCTTCGCCCGCCTGGGCGAGAAGGGCGTCGACCTGTTCATGGCCGACTCCACCAACGCCGACGTCCCCGGCTTCACGCCGCTGGAGCGCTCCATCGGACCGGTGCTCGACAACGTGATCGCCCGCGCCCCGCGTCGCGTGATCGTGGCCAGCTTCTCCAGCCACGTGCACCGCGTTCAGCAGGTGCTGGACGCGGCCGCCGCCAACGGCCGCCGGGTCGCGCTGCTGGGCCGCTCGATGGTGCGCAACATGACCATCGCCGCCGAGCTCGGGTACCTCAAGGTGCCCGAGGGCGTCCTGATCGACTACAAGAAGGCCGCGGACCTCCCGGACGACGAGATCGTCTACATGTCCACCGGTTCGCAGGGCGAGCCGATGGCGGTGCTCGCGCGCATGGCGAACCTCGACCACCAGATCGAGGTCGGCCCCGGCGACACGGTCATCCTGGCCTCCAGTCTCATCCCGGGCAACGAGAACGCGGTCTACCGCGTGATCGACGGCCTGACCAAGCTCGGGGCCAACGTCGTGCACAAGGGCAACGCCAAGGTGCACGTCTCCGGGCACGCGGCCGCCGGCGAGCTGCTCTACTGCTACAACATCCTGAAGCCCCGCAACGTCATGCCCGTGCACGGCGAGTACCGCCACCTGGTCGCCAACGCCCGGCTCGCGATGGACACCGGCGTGCCGGAGGAGAACACGATCCTGGCCGAGGACGGCACCGTCGTCGACCTGCGCGACGGCGTCGCCCGCGTGGTCGGCCAGCTCGACCTGGGCTTCGTCTACGTCGACGGCTCGAGCGTCGGCGAGATCACCGACGCCGACCTCAAGGACCGCCGGATCCTGGGCGAGGAGGGCTTCATCTCGATCATCGTGGTGGTGGAGGCCGCCAGCGGACGCATCGTCACCGGTCCGGAGATCCACGCCCGCGGCTTCGCCGAGGACGACGCCGTGTTCGACGCCGTCAAGCCGAAGATCGCGGCGGCGCTCGCCGACGCGGCGCACAACGGTGTCCGCGACTCGCACGCGCTCTCCCAGGTGGTCCGCCGCACGGTGGGCCGCTGGGTGAACACCAGCTACCGCCGCCGCCCGATGATCGTGCCGCTCGTCATCGAGGCCTGACCGGAGTATCACCACTTACATGTAAGATGGAGCTTATGTGACGCCGGGGGTCGTCCTGAAGGGCGAGACGGAGGTCGTGGCGGTCGTCGTCGGCGTCGTCAAGACGCCCGAGTCGGCCGACGACCCCGCTGCGATCGTCCTGAACTCCGGCGTCGACCGGCTCGCGGCCGCCCAGACCGTCTTCGGACCGCCCTCGCTCGAGGCGTGAGTGCCCCCGGAGGTCGCGAAGCCCCTGGTCGCAGCGATCTCCTCAGAGTTCGACCAGGCGCTCGGGACGGGCATGGTGAACGTCGATCGGAGCGACTATCTCGCGTACCGGGAGGGGATCCGCTGCTGCCCCTGAAGCTGGGCGTCGGCGGCATCGCCGTCCTCATCCTCGTGCTCGGCACGCTCGGTCTCGTCAATATCGCGCTGGTGACGGTGCGGCACCGCATCCGGGAGATCGGTGTGCGGCGCAGCTTCGGCGCGACCAGCGCGCGGGTCTTCTTCGCGGTGATGATGGAGAGCGTCATGGCCACGGTGGTCGCCGGCGCGGCAGGCGTCGCTCTGGCGGTGCTGGTCGTGAAGAATCCGTGGGTGGAGCAGCAGATGGGCCGCGGGATGATCGCGGACATGCCGCCGTTCCCGGTGGAGGCCGCCGTGCTCGGCCTCGTCGCGGCGAGCGCGGTCGGGGCGCTCGCGGGGCTGCTGCCGGCGCTCGTCGCGGTGCGGGTGAAGGTGATCGATGCGATCCGGTACTGAGTGCCGCCCTCCGGCGCGGGCTCTGTAACCCGCGCGTAACATCCCGGCGAGTAGCGTTCAGCCATGACAGGGTTCCGGATCCGCCCCGCGAACCGGGAGGACGCGCGCATCCTCTCGGACATGCTGGTGGAGGCCGCGAACTGGAACGCCTCCCGGGCGCGCCCGCGCGTCGCCGTCCTGGAGGACCCGAGCGTGCTGCGCTATGTCGCCGGCTGGAAGCGGCCGGGGGATTTCGGCTGTGTCGCGGAGGACGCCCACGGCGCGGCGGTGGGCGCCTGTTGGGCACGGTTGTTCCCCGCGGACGCGCCCGGCAAGGGTTTCGTCGCCGTCGGCGTCCCGGAACTGACCCTCGGCGTCAACGCGCAGTGGCGCGCGCAGGGCGTCGGCCGCGCGCTGCTCCAGGAGCTCGGGAGGCAGGCCGCCGTCGCCGGCGCCGCCCGGCTGAGCCTGAGCGTCGAGCGTGCCAACTTCGCCCAGCGGCTCTACGTGAGCGAGGGCTACGTGACTGTGCAGGCGCGCGCGACGGCGGACACGATGGTGCGCGCGGTGCGTTGAGCGCCCGTTCCTCCACAGGCCTCCCTTCCAGGCGGGTCCGTCACAGCCCGCGCGCCGTCGCCGATTTTCCCCAATTCAGCGCGTGATCCGTCCCCCTGCCGGGGGTGCGAAGTAGCGTTGAACCTATGGCTACGAGCACCAAGTCGACTTCGTCCGCCCGGGGGTCCGGTCGCGGCGGCTCGACGGCGCGCAAGACGGCCGCCAAGACCCCGACGAAGACGCAGAATCAGAAGACCGTCGCATACCCGGCCGCCGACGACGCGCCGAGCCCGCTCGTCCGTGCGTGGATGGGGCTGGCGCACCTCACCGGAGGGGCGTTCCGCGCGCTCGGGCCCGAGAAGCTGAGCAAGGAGGAGCGGCGCGACGGCTTCCCGTTCTTCCTCGTGCTGCTCGCCATCGCCGGGGTCGTCGTCGAATGGTTCCTGATCAACGACCAGGTCGCGCGCACGCTCGACTCCTGGACCTTCGGCCTCCTCTTCGGCCGGGTCGCGTTCGCGCTCCCGGTCATCATGGTGGTCTTCGCGGCCTGGCTGTTCCGGCATCCCAGCTCCGTGCACGACAACACGCGCATCGGGATCGGCCTCGGCATCCTGCTGCTGATGGTCTCCGGGCTCTGCCACCTGTTCAGTCACCACCCGTCGCCCACCGACGGCGTCGCCGCGCTCGCCCAGGCCGGCGGAATGCTGGGCTGGCTCATCGCCGCCCCGCTCTCCTGGCTGATCACGCCCTACGGCGCCGCAGCGGTCATCATCCTGCTGCTGATCCTGAGCCTCTTCATCATCACCAAGACGCCGCCCAACAAGCTGCCCGCGCGCATCCGCGAGCTGTACGCCTACCTGTTCGGTGCACAGCTCCCCACCGAGGAGGAGCGCCAGGAGGCCAAGGACGAGCGCAAGAACCAGCGCACCGAGCAGGTCGAGCTCGACGGCCTGGACGAGTCGGAGGGCGAGACCGCGCTGCCCTGGTGGCGGCGCAACACGTCCCAGCGCGAGGAGGACCCGGACTACGAGGCGCCCGCAGACCTCACGGACGTGTTCGGCGCCCCCGCGCGGGGCAAGGGCGAGTTCGCCTCCCCGCTCGAGCCGGACCCGTCGAGCGACCACTACAACACCGAGGTGCTCAGCGAGCTCGCCAACGCGGAGTCCGTGCTCCAGCGCTTCACCGGCGAGGTGCCGCCGACCGCTGCGGCTGCGCCCCTGCCGACGGCTCCGGCCGTGCTGCCGGGCTTCCAGGCCGCCGCCGACGACTTCGACGAGACGGTCGCCGTCGACGAGGTCGCGCAGCCGACCGCGCCCTACAACCTCCCCTCGGCCACGATGCTCTCGGCAGGCACGCCGGCCAAGACGCGCTCCAGCGCGAACGAGGAGATCGTCGCGGCCATCACCGAGGTGCTGACCCAGTTCGGCGTCGACGCCAGGGTGACCGGGTACTCCCGAGGCCCGACAGTCACCCAGTACGAGATCGAGCTCGGCCCCGGGGTCAAGGTGGAGCGGGTCACTGCGCTCAGCAAGAACCTCTCCTACGCGGTCGCGAGCAACGAGGTCCGCATCCTCTCGCCGATCCCCGGCAAGTCCGCCATCGGCGTCGAGATCCCGAACAGCGACCGTGAGATCGTCTCGCTCGGCGACATCCTCCGCTCGCCGGCGGCCGCCAAGAGCGTCCACCCCATGACCATCGGCATCGGCAAGGACGTCGGCGGCGGGTTCGTGGTCGCGAACCTCGCCAAGATGCCGCACCTCCTGGTGGCCGGCTCGACCGGTTCCGGAAAGTCGAGCTTCGTCAACTCGATGATCACCAGCCTTCTCATGCGCGCGAAGCCGTCCGAGGTCCGCATGGTGCTCATCGACCCGAAGCGCGTCGAGCTCACCATCTACGGCGGAGTCCCGCACCTCATCACGCCCATCATCACGAACCCGAAGAAGGCCGCCGAAGCGCTCCAGTGGGTCGTCAAAGAGATGGACATGCGGTACGACGACCTCGCGAGCTTCGGCTTCCGCCACATCGACGACTTCAACAAGGCCGTGGTCAACAACGAGATCGTGCTTCCGGAGGGCAGCGAGCGCAAGCTCAAGCCCTACCCGTACCTGCTCGTGGTCGTGGACGAGCTCGCCGACCTGATGATGGTCGCCCCGCGCGACGTCGAGGACTCCATCGTCCGCATCACCCAGCTCGCCCGCGCCTCCGGCATCCACCTGGTGCTCGCGACGCAGCGCCCGTCCGTGGACGTCGTGACCGGCCTCATCAAGGCCAACGTGCCCTCCCGGCTCGCGTTCGCGGTGACCAGCGTCACCGACTCGCGGGTCATCCTCGACCAGCCGGGCGCCGACAAGCTCATCGGCCAGGGCGACGCGCTCTTCCTGCCGATGGGCGCCTCCAAGGCGGTGCGTGTGCAGGGTGCGTGGGTGAACGAGGATGAAATCCAGAAGGTCGTGAACCACGTCACGCGGCAGGCGCGACCCGAGTACCGGCAGGACGTGACGGCGGGCGCGGAGAAGAAGCAGATCGACTCCGACATCGGTGACGACCTCGAGCTGCTGCTGGCGGCGGCCGAGCTCGTCGTCTCGTCGCAGTTCGGCTCCACGTCGATGCTCCAGCGCAAGCTCCGCGTCGGCTTCGCCAAGGCGGGACGGCTCATGGACCTCCTCGAGTCCCGCGAGATCGTCGGGCCCTCGGAAGGTTCGAAGGCCCGCGACGTGCTCGTGACGGCGGAGCAGCTCGGGCAGGTGATGGCGCGCCTCCGCGGGGAGGAGCCGCAGTCGCGGCCCGCCGCAGCGCCCGCGCCGGCCGGGCAGCCGGTCGCGGACGCGCACGACGACGGCGACCGCTACGGAGCGGACCCCGTCGCGGCGATGTCCGAGGGCTATCCTGAGGTGGACGGCGACTCGGACGAGGACGCCTGGCAACTGACCGGCAGGGAGTAGACCGCGATGTCGGTGCCCGACACGCCTCCGCCGGCCGCGGCGGACGGCAGGACGAACCGCGCGAGCAACTGGAACGTGCCCAACCTGATCACGGTGGTGCGCATCCTCCTCGCGCCGTTGTTCATCTGGATGCTGCTCGCCGACGCCGGCCACGACGGCCCGCTGCGCTGGACGGCGGCGGTGCTGTTCGTGCTCGCCATCGCCACCGACGGGGTCGACGGCGCGATCGCGCGACGCAACAACACGGTGACCGACCTCGGCAAGCTGCTCGACCCGATCGCCGACAAGGTGCTGACCGGCGGCGCGCTGGTGTCGCTGTCGATCCTGAACGAGCTGCCCTGGTGGGTCACCATCGTCATCCTCGTGCGCGAGATCGGCATCACCGTCTACCGGTTCGTGGTCATCCGCCAGGGCGTGATCGCGGCCTCCCGCGGCGGCAAGATCAAGACCATCGTGCAGTCGGTGGCGATCTCGTTCGCGCTCTTCCCGCTCTGGACGATCTTCGGCGACTGGATCTTCTGGGTGAACGGCATCCTGATGACCGCGGCCATCATCCTCACCGTCGTGACCGGCTTCGACTACCTCTGGCAGGCCTACCGCGGTCGGAGGGCCACGCGTGTCGGGGCCTGACGACGTCGCAGCGGCCGACCTCACCTTCCGGGTGGTGCGCATACTCATCGAGCGCCGCCAGACGATCGCCGTGGCCGAGTCGCTGACCGGGGAGGCCTCGCGGCGGAACTCACCCGCGTCCCCGGCGCCTCCGCCGCGGTGCTCGGCGCTGCGGTGGTCTACGCGACGGAGCTGAAGCACACGCTGCTCGGTGTGGACGCCGAGCTCCTGCAGCGCGAGGGGCCGGTCGACGCGGAGGTCGCGCGCCAGCTCGCCGCCGGGGTGCGGGAGCGGCTCGCCGTCGACGGGCGTCCCGCCGACCTCGGCGTCTCGACGACCGGTGTGGCCGGCCCGGACCCGCAGGGCGGCCGCGCGGTGGGCACGGTCTACGTGGGCGTCGCGTCGGCGTCGGGAGTCCGGTCCTCCGAGCTGAGGCTGGCGGGGGACCGGCAGTCCATCCGGTCGCAGACGGTCACGCGGGCGGTGCGCGAACTGGCTGTGGAGCTCGGGATCGTGGAGCGCTGACACCCCTTCGGGGGTGCTTCCGGACCCGCCCGGTGGCCAGGGAATAGCTGGTGTTTCCGTTCGGTTACAACTCCTTGCATTCACAACGAAAGCCCAGTCGTCGCGGATATCGTGACTGACATGGATGCGGTACAGTTGGCATCCATTCGATACGTCGGCAGGGTAGAAGAAGGAGGCTCCGAAATGATTCTTGTACGTCAGGAAATCGGCGACGTGCTCAGGGACTTCCGCCTGCAGAAGGGCCGCACCCTGCGTCAGGTCGCGAGCAAGGCGAGTGTCGCCCTCGGCTACCTGAGCGAGGTCGAGCGCGGTCAGAAAGAGGCCTCGAGCGAGATCCTCGCTTCGGTGGCCGACGCCCTGGAGACCCCGGTCTCCGTCATCATGCGCGAGGTCGGCGACCGCATCGCGGTGCTCGAAGGGCTCGAGCCGGGCATCCCCGACACCATCCCCGACGACTTCGTCTCCGCTCTGGACGCGAACCTCGTCTCCCGCTGAACCACCCACGACATTCCCGAGGGCGCCCCGCAGCATGCGGGGCGTCGCTCGTTTAAGGTGAACCCATGAAGTTGAGCGAGTTCCAGCGCGCCGTCGTCGACGAGTTCGGCTCGGGATACGGACAAGCGCTCCTGTCGGACCTCGTGCTCGGGGAGCTCGGCGGCCGCACGGCGCAGGACGCGCTGGGCGCCGGCATCCCGGCGCGCGAGGTCTGGCTCGCGCTGTGCCGCGAGACCGGCGTGCCGCAGTCGCACTGGTACGGCGCGGGAATGCCGGCGCCCAAGCGCTGAGCGTCCCTCGGAGTCGACATTCGTGCCGAATGTCGCGAATGCGCCGCTCGGAGTCGACATTCGTGCCGAATCGCGCCAAGACCCGCGCGGTGACATTCGTGACGAATGTCGCGATTGGCGCGCGCAAACCCCACATTCGTGACGAATCGCGCAGCGACACGCCGGGTCGGAGCGCTCGAAGATATGTTCGGATGTGCGTAGACTCCTGCACAGGCAGCAATCGAAAACGAGTTGTCCACGGATCCATCGGACGACACCCGGAGTGTCGGCGGTCGGCCATACAGTCGAACTCGTCAGCGAAGCCCACGAAGGAGAACCGCAATGCCATCACCCGCAGACCGCGAGAAGGCGCTCGAGACCGCGCTCGCCCAGATCGACCGTCAGTTCGGCAAGGGCTCGGTCATGCGACTGGGCAGCGACGAGCGCGCCCCCGTCGAGGTCGTCCCCACCGGGTCGATCGCGCTCGACGTCGCCCTCGGCATCGGGGGTCTGCCCCGCGGTCGCATCGTCGAGATCTACGGTCCGGAGTCCTCCGGTAAGACCACGCTGACGCTGCACGCCATCGCCAACGCCCAGCGGGCCGGCGGCATCGCGGCCTTCATCGACGCCGAGCACGCGCTCGACCCGGAGTACGCACGCAAGCTCGGCGTCGACATCGACGCCCTCCTCGTCTCGCAGCCGGACACCGGTGAGCAGGCGCTCGAGATCGCCGACATGCTGGTCCGCTCCGGCTCGATCGACCTCGTCGTCATCGACTCGGTCGCTGCTCTGGTGCCCCGCGCGGAGATCGAGGGCGAGATGGGCGACTCGCACGTCGGCCTCCAGGCCCGGCTCATGTCGCAGGCCCTCCGCAAGCTGACCGGCGCGCTGAGCTCCACCAACACCACGATGATCTTCATCAACCAGCTCCGCGAGAAGATCGGCGTCTTCTTCGGCAGCCCGGAGACGACCGCCGGCGGTAAGGCCCTCAAGTTCTATGCGTCGGTCCGCCTTGACATCCGTCGTATCGAGACCTTGAAGGACGGCACCGAGGCGGTGGGCAACCGCACCCGCGTCAAGATCGTCAAGAACAAGATGGCGCCGCCCTTCAAGCAGGCGGAGTTCGACATCCTCTACGGCGTCGGCATCTCGCGCGAGGGCAGCCTCATCGACTTCGGTGTGGAGCACGGCATCGTCAAGAAGTCGGGCGCCTGGTACACGTACGAGGGCGACCAGCTCGGCCAGGGCAAGGAGAACTCGCGCAACTTCCTGATCGCGAACGCTGATATCGCCGCCGAGATCGAGAAGAAGATCCTCATCAAGCTCGGCGTGATCGCAGACCCGAACGCGGCGGCGGCGCCCGTGGAGGCCGACAACGTGGACTCGCTGGAGAAGAAGCTGCAGGCTCGCAAGGGGGCGTGACGGCGGCCTCGGCGAGAGTCGGCTCGGGGCGAGAACAGACGGCAGTGACATCAGCGGGAGAAGAACGAGGAGGGAGCTGTCGTGGTCGTGAGGTTTCCTTCTGAGTCTTCCGACGATGGAGCTGTGGGAGCTTCGGGGTCCGAGCATGTGGCTCCGGTGACGCCGTTGCGCCGCACGGGGGCGGCGCCCAAGCGGGAGCGGTCGGCCGAGCCGGGGGTGGTGCGGCCCGTGGCGGAGCTTCCCGGTGTGCAGGGCGTGCGCGCGCGGGAGTCGCGGGCAGCGGAGTCGAGCTCAGCGGAGTCGAGCTCAGCGGAGTCGAGCGCAGCGGAGTCAAGCGCAGCGGAGTCGGGCGAGGCGTCCACGCGGTGGAACAACACGTGGGCGGCTGAGCCCGCGCAGCGTTCCAGCACGGTCGACGCGGCTGCCTCGCCCGACGACGGTACCGTGTCCGT